>CAJUTV010000001.1:0-61048 GCA_910589305.1 uncultured Lachnospira sp.
AGTCCCTTTTTTATTTGTATTTGTTTGTCGCCCCTCCGCACTATCCAACATCAGTTGCAATAACCAAAGAGCTTCTACATTTTGTTTGAAGCTTTTGCGCCGTAATTTCTTCAACCAACTGCCCATTATTTACAATTCCATAATTGGTGGCAATCTTTCCAAGCTCATCCAGCAAATGGCTTGATATTAGAAACGTTACACCTTGTTTATTTAACTGCACAATAATATCCCTGATTTCTTTAATTCCAGCAGGGTCTAACCCATTAATTGGTTCATCCAAAATCAATATTTCTGGATTGCCTAATAACGCAATAGCAATTCCCAATCGCTGTCTCATTCCAAGTGAAAAAGAACCGCACTTTTTCTTTCCAGTATCTCCCAACCCCACCAACTGCAAAATAGGATTAATTTCTTGATTATGATTTGAACCAGCTAAAATTGAAAACCGTTTCATATTCTCAAAAGCGGTTTCATTTTTATACAGAGCAGGCGCTTCTATCAAAGAACCTATTTTTTGTCTGCCCTCATTTAGATTATCGTTGTCAAACAATCGAATCTGCCCTGAATTTGGCGATGTAAGACCAAGTAACAACTTCATTAAACTCGTCTTACCTGCGCCATTTTTGCCAATTAATCCATAAATATCTCCTTTTTTAATATGTAGAGACATTTTATTGACTGCAATTTTATCTCCATAATGTTTATAGAGTTCTTTTGTTTCAATGATATAATTCATATTTATCCTCATTTCTGCGCTGCTTTTAAATAAAGAATAAAAAGTTCTTACAGATTTGTGGCAGGCAACGCGCAAACACAAATCCCACAATTAAAAAAAATTATAAACTTGCTATTTATGAGAAACACGTGTATCATATTAAGTGAAACAAATGTATCATATTATCTCAAATTAATCAATAGAACTTGAGTGTTAAGAAACAAAAGGAACGAATTGTATCACATAAAAAAGAAAGGAGCATACTGCACTGTTAAAAATCGACTTTGCAGTAAATAACGATGAATAAAAAACAAGAATTAAATATGTTTATCAAAGAATGTATTACAGATGCACTAATCAAACAAATGAAAATAAAACCGTTCCATGAAATTACAATTACGGAGTTAGTAAAAGTGGCAGGAGTCAGCAGGGTTTCTTTTTATAGAAATTTCAAAAGTAAACAAGACATACTGGAACGACATCTTGTTGTACTTATCCAAGAATGGGGAAAAGATTTTGAAGAACGTGGGGAGATGGAGTACTTTTCTGAAAGTCTGTTAAATCACTATTATAAATACAAAGATTTTTATTTACTATTATATAATCAAGGATTATCTAATTTAATTTATGAAACTATCCGTTTTGCAAGTAAAATAGACGAATCCACAAACAATATTGAACGCTATTCCAAATCTCTTGTTGCTGGCAGTATTTATGGCTGGGTTGATGAATGGCTGCGTCAAGGAATGAAAGAAACTCCACAGGAAATTATACAATTAACAGCACAGCCGCCCCACTAAAAAAGTATGCTCTAAAACTGCCATTCACAGCAATTTTAGAGCATACTCTTTTTTATATAGTCTATTTAAAATTCATTTTTATCGTAAATACTTTATTATCATAAACGATTTTTTATCTGTTTTAATTTGCACTTAAAAATTCATCAATGCCCTTTGCAGCAGATTTACCAGCTCCCATAGCAAGAATAACTGTAGCAGCTCCTGTAACGGCATCACCGCCTGCATACACAGCCTCTTTTGTTGTCTTTCCGTTTGATTCCTCTGCAACAATACACTTCCATTTATTAATGTCAAGCCCTTTTGTTGTTGAGCTGATAAGCGGATTTGGTGATGTTCCAAGCGACATAATAACAGCATCCAACTCTATTACAAACTCTGAACCTGCAATTTCAACAGGACGTCTTCTTCCTGAAGCATCTGGCTCGCCAAGCTCCATACGAATACATTTCATACCCTTAACCCAGCCGTTATCATCTGTAAGAATTTCTAAAGGATTGGTGAGAAGGTCAAAAATAATTCCCTCTTCTTTTGCATGATGTACTTCCTCTACTCTGGCTGGAAGCTCTGCCTCACTTCTTCTATATACAACATGAACTTCTGCGCCAAGTCTTAAAGCTGTTCTTGCGGCATCCATTGCCACATTACCACCGCCGACAATGGCAACTTTCTTGCATCTTGTAATTGGCGTATCGTATTCATCATCAAATGCCTTCATTAAATTGCTTCTTGTAAGGTATTCATTGGCAGAAAATACACCATTGGCATTTTCACCCAGAATGCCCATAAATTTTGGCAATCCTGCGCCAGAACCGATAAATACGGCATCAAAACCTTCTTCTTCAAGAAGATGGTCAATTGTCATAGACTTGCCGATAACAACATTTGTCTCAATCTTAACGCCAAGACTTTTAACATTTTCAATTTCACTGGATACAACGGTCTTTTTAGGAAGACGAAATTCTGGAATACCATATACTAAAACGCCGCCTGCCTCATGCAGTGCCTCAAAAATAGTAACATCATATCCCATCTTTGCCAAATCACCTGCACATGTAAGTCCAGAAGGACCAGAACCGATAACAGCCACCTTTTTGCCTTTCTTTTCTGCGGTTACTTCTGGCTTTAACTCATGTTCCCTTGCGTAATCGGCTACAAATCGTTCAAGCTTGCCAATAGAGATAGGCTCACCTTTAAATCCTCGTATACATTTACCTTCACACTGGCTCTCCTGAGGACAGACACGTCCACAGACGGCAGGTAATGCTGAAGACTGGCTTATAATCTTATAAGCTTCTTCAATATCGCCTTCTTTTACTTGATGAATAAATGCAGGAATATCAATAGCAACAGGACAGCCCAGAATACATTGTGCATTTTTGCAATTAATGCATCTTGCGGCCTCTTCCTGTGCTTCTTCCATATTATATCCTAGACAAACTTCCTCAAAATTTTTATTTCTTACGTCAGGAGCCTGCTCTCTGACTGGAACTTTTTTCAAAACATCCATTTTATGTATTATCCTCCTATCTTAATCGCAATTGCCACAGCCGCCATGATGTGTATCGCCTTCCGTCAATTTCAACATTGCCCTTCCTTCTTCTGTCTTATACATCTGCTGACGCTTCATTGCTTGGTCAAAATCAACCTTATGTCCATCAAATTCTGGACCATCTACGCATGCAAATTTAATTTCATCTCCAACTTGAAGTCTGCAAGCGCCACACATTCCAGTGCCATCAACCATAATAGGATTCATGCTGACAACTGTAGGAATCCCTAACTCCTTTGTGAGCAATGAAACAAATTTCATCATAATCAATGGACCAATTGCAATACATAAATCGTATTTCTTGCCCTCATTATTAACAAGGTCTTTTAACACATCCGTACCCATGCCTTTGCGTACATAGCTTCCATCATCTGTAGTAATATAGAGATTGCCTGCTACTTTACGCATTTCTTCCTCAAGGATAAGCATATCTTTTGTCTTTGCTCCAACAATGACATCAACGTCAACTCCCTGCTCATGGAGCCACTTAACTTGTGGATATACAGGTGCTGTACCAACGCCGCCTGCAACAAATACAATGCTTTTTTTCTTCAGTTCTTCAATACTCTCTGAGATAAGCTCGGAAGCACAGCCTAATGGACCAACAAAGTCTGAAAAACCATCTCCTGTTTTTAACTCGGCCATCCTTGCTGTAGATACACCTACAATCTGAAATACAATTGTTACAATGCCCTTTTCCCTGTCATAATCACAAATTGTAAGAGGAATCCTCTCTCCTTTTTCGTCCATCTTTACAATAATGAACTGTCCTGGCTGACAGTGTCTTGCTACCCTAGGCGCTTCCACATCCATTAGATAAATCTTATCAGCTAATTTCTCAGATTTTAAAATCTTGTACATTTACTATACCCCTTTCATATTAATGAAATAATTAATATACAACGGCTGATAGCAAGCCTTCGGAATCGGTCACTTTATAACACTGTCCATTACTTACTCCAACACCGTAATATCCCTCTACTTTTGAGCCACTTATACTCTTTTTATCAAGTCTTATATAATACATCTGTATATCGCTAATTTCTTTTTTGGTCTGATATACAAAATCAGCCATCTCCCCGCCAACAGAAAACCTGCCATTACTTCCAATAATATTCAGTTCCTGCATTCGCTTCTTCAAAAAGTTTAATGCCTCATTATATGTATACTCTGTCTCATCTTTGACTGTTATATTCTTTCTTGTCACTGTGCTTGATAAATTATGTTTGTTAATCACGATAACCGATAGTACATATCTTCCTTCTTCTAACTCAATACCATCATTATACGGCAAAGAATAGGTTGATGGCGTTGTTCCATCAATCGTATAATATGCCTTATCGCCTTCCAAAAGATTTTTAATTTTAATCTTTGTTCCCAATTCGACATTGGTATCTTCTATATCCAAAACAGGTGCTTCTGGAGCTTTTAAATCAATTGTAAACTGAAACTCTCCTACCTCCGATTTTACACCAATTTCATTGACAGCAATTGCCTTTACTGTAACCGTATCTTTTTCAATTTTAATCGAATCTGTAAATCGAATACTATCATTTGTTGGTGTACTTCCATCAATCGTATAATAAATTGTACAACCATCCTGTGCAAGAAGTATCAATTCAACTTCCTTATCAAAATCACCTGGATTTTCTGATGTTGTAGGAACTGCCACAATATACTCATTTAATACATTTTTCACTTTAGAATCTTTGTATTCTTCTATAATTTGGTTGAGTTTTTCACCTTTCTTATTATCATAACATAATTTAAGAAGTGATGACAGTGTCCTCTCATTAAATTTATTGTATGCTAAAGCCGCCTCTAATATTTCAACAGCTTTATCTATATTTCCCGTATTTTTATATGCTTCTGATAAAACATACATCATATTTAAATTTTTCTTGCCCTCTATAGAATCAAAAGCAATTTCAAGGTGTTTAATAGCATCCATATAATTATTTTCCTTATATAAAGTCATGCCCATTTCATAATTATAATGATAACTATTCTTTTTATTATTATGTACGGCAACTGCAACGACAATGCCTATTATCAATGCCGCAGCAACAATACCGCCTACCGATGCTATTATAATTTTATTGCGCTTACTCAATCCTGCTGTATGATTGTCATCTTTTTTTGTATGGTCTGATTTAGGTTCATGGGTATTTTGATACGTGCTTTGTTTATTATCTTTATTATTGATATTATTGCTGTTTTTATTATTTTCTCTATTTGCATTTATGATATTGTTATTTGTATTATGATTATTTATATTGCCAGTTGCAGCATTACTATTATTTATACTGTTATTGTTTATACTATTATTATTTATAGTATCATTCTGAGTTGTTGCTGATACAACTTTGGCATTAATTAAATCGGTGTCAATAAAACGAGTTGCACCTAAATTAATATCAATCTCTGGTGTATTATTTCCTTCTATATTATTGCCAACTGAAGCCTTTGCAACATTTGTTTCTTCTTCTACAAGACGTTGTAGTGATTTCGTCATTTCTTCATCTATATCTAAGTTATCCTTTTCTTCCACTACAGCCACCTCTTTACTATCATTATATACGCTATTTTATAATAACACATTGTTATATTATTGTCAAAACATGTTTTCCTCTTCCACATTTTACCTTCAAGCCAACAAAAAACTGACATTCGCTTACAAAAGCAAATATCAGTTTTTTATCTTATAAGCATAAGTACTTATCAACTTTGCTTATTTTGATTATTTAAAAAGAATTATATTTTTTAGCTGTAACAACTGTAACGGTACAAGACAATGTCTTATTGTGCGTAAATGCAGTAATTGTAGTTGTTCCTGCCATTCTGCCAATAACCTGACCAGACTGTGTGACTGTTGCAACACGAGGATTATTACTTCTCCACACAATTTTATCATTATCTTCTGCACCTAACAAGTCAAGCCAATAGGAATCATATTGTTCTAATCGTATACTAGAACGGCTAATGCCAAGTGAATGCACTTTACAAGTTGATAAAGCACCACCAGCATTGCTTTCTACAACAACTTCTGCTGTACCAGGTCCCACTGTTGTAATCATACCACGATTGTCAACCGTTACAATACCTGTGTCTGTTGAATACCATTCATATGAATCTGTATTCACTGCAGGTCTTACTCGAACACTCAACTGTCTTGATTTTCCTGTCAGCATCCAGATTTCACTTGAATTAATCTTTACCGATGTAATATCAATGACTGGTGTAACATATACCCAACAATTGCCTTTTATTTCATTTCCATCTTTTGATGTGGCTGTTACCTTACATTTACCAACACCTACTGCAAAAATTTCTCCAGCCTCATCAACAACAGCAACAGCTTCATTTGATGAAGTCCAATCCACTTCTTTTACAGAAGCATCTTCTGGTGTAATAACGGCATTAACAATATAAGAATCACCTACTAACAATCGAACAGTATCTGGCTCTACTCGAATACCAGTCACTGGATTAACAACTCTTACAATACAAGTATCAGACAATCCACTTCCGTCTGCCGCTGTAGCCGTAATAATTGCTGTACCCGGAAAATTAGCAATCAAATTGCCTTCTTGGTCAACAGAACAAATACTGTTATCGGATGATGACCATATTACATTTTTATTGGTAGCTGTACTGCTTCCAACAGCAACTGTAAGAGTTCCAGAAGTGCCAACATTCATAAATTTATTATGTTCACTAAGCTCTAAACTTGACACATATTCTTTTACAACAATAGTACAGGTTGCAATCAAATGTGCTTCTTCTGTTATAACTTCAATAATTGTTGTACCGCCCTTTAAAGCTGTAACAACACCATATTCATCTACAGAAGCTACATCAGGGTCACTTGACATATATGTAACATTTTTATTGACTGCATCAATTGGCTCTACAGTTGCAATAATCGCATATTTTGAACCAACCCACATCTCCTGATAGGTCGAATTTAATGTAATTCCTGATACTGGCTGCAATACGGTTACAACACAAAATGCAGTCAATCCTGAATCCGGATTCAAAGCAATAATCGAGGTTGTTCCTGTGCCAACGGCTGTTACTTTTCCGTCTTTGTCAACCGTACATACTTCTTCATCTCTTGAACTCCACTCAATAATCTTATTATCTGCATTTTCTGGCAAACATGTTGCATTTAACCAAAATACTTGACCTTTTCTAACAGTCATCTCACTTGTATTAAGAATAACTTGCGTCACTGGCTGTTTAACATAGATGTTACACATCGCCGTATATCCGCCATCAGCCGATTTACAAAGAATTGTACAGTGTCCATTTCCTACAGCTTCAACAAGTCCGTTTGAATCTACCATACAGACATTGGTATTTGATGACTCCCAATAAACATTTTTATTCGATGCTTCAACTGGAAGTACCTCTGCCGTAATTCTTAACTTATCGCCAATGGACATAATCTCATCGGTATAGTCCAGTTTAATCTCTGTAACTGGTATACTGATAAAGAAGTTACATGTTGCAATATATGCTCCATCTTCTGTCTTACATATAATTGTTCCATATCCTGGCTTTACAAAAGTAACAAGACCAGTCTCATCAACCTTTAATACAGATTCATCCGATGATGACCATATTACATTTCTATTGACACCTTCACCTGCTGGACTAATCGTAGCAACAAGCTGGAATTTTCCAACTGCCATTGAAGAATGTACATTTGTCTCATTTAATACAATTCCTGTAACAGGCTCTCTTACATATACTTCACATGTAGCAGTCTTTAGTCCGTCCTCAGATATAACATTAATAATAGCAGAACCACCCTTTACACCTGTTACTGTCGCTGTATAGCTATCACCTTCAACAGTAACAACATCTGGATTCGATGTTCCCCACAAGACATTTCGATTTGTAGGGTCAGCTGGGTCAAATATCAACTGCACCGTCTCACTGCTTCCTCTGTCAATCTGAAGATGTCCCGGATTAATATACATATCCGTTACTGGCGTTGTTACATAAACCGTACAATAATCGGATTTAATAACACCATTGACATTCTGACTAATAGTAATTCTTGCAACACCAGATTTAACACCCGTTATATGAAATACTTTGCCTTCTTGTACAACGCTAATAACCGTACCTGTTGGAATTGTTCCATCTTCATTTGGCTGATTTTCTACCGTAAATGTAATTGGATTTTTCTCAAGGTCTTCCTCTGTTACCAACGCACTGATATCAACCGTTTCTTTCATATTTACTGTAACTTTTTGAGCGCTGACACCAAAATCGTCAATTACTGTAATTTCATATACTAACTGATTTGAATATCCTAACTCTGTAAACAATGGATTATCTTCATAATGTGTTGCCACAACTTTTGCTTTGCCTGCTTTCTTTGCTGTGACAAGACCATTGTTATCTACATCAAGAATTGTGTTATCTTCTGTAGACCAACGAACCTGACGAGGGTCGCCAGAAGTCTGTAACTGCAACTGGTCGCCAACGTTCATATCCGTTACTTGATTGCCAAGTTTTTTAAATGGAATAATAACATTGACACGGTCTTCTGTAATATTTTGAACAACACCGCCCGCATAAGATGCCTCAACCCCTGCTGTCAACGTAACAACGCCCGCCTTTACAGGTGAAGCTGTACCATTGGTATATCTACAAATCCCATTATCCGTTGACCTATATCGTACCCCTGCTTTATCTGGATACTTAATATTTGATGGAATAATGGACGGAGCCAATGTCTCAAAATCCTTATCATTAAATAAAAAGGCATTCTGTGTTCCATTATAAGGCTTTGGCAATGTGATAAACGAACCGCTGTCTGTACTTCCGCTCGTATCATACTTTATCTCACCAATAACCGTATATCTTTTTATAAGCTGTTCTATTTTTTCATCAACATTGTCTAATGTAAGTACAGTGAGGTCGGTCTTACCCCCTCCGACTACTTTTAAACTGATAATATTAGAACCTGCAACATTTTGGACTTCAACAATACCATTGTTGGTAAGAAATCCCTGTGCATTAGAACCAACACCATTGTTTGACTTAATACCAATATTGCCATTGGAAGCATTGGAATAAAATCCAATCGTTGTATCCATTGCATGTGCATGATATGCATCAATTGCAATATTATCCGATGAACTGTCTTGAATTGTAAGAGGCACATAAGCCACAACACTTGCAGTAGCAATAACCGATTCACTACCTGGAACAAGATTGCCAAACTCATCATACTTTTTTGTTGTATAATCACCTCTAATAGTACTCTTACCAGCATTAAAACCACGCAGCGTAGGATTTAAACCAGTAGCGCCAATAACTTCCACAACATCGGTGTTACTTGATGTCCACGTCACCCAGTTACTGACGGGAAGCTGGTCTTGTGTATTCTCATCATTACCAGACAAGGTAGCTGTAAGAGGCATATCCTGTGCTGGATCAACTTGAATATCTTTTTGAGACAACTCAATCCGAACTGTAGAACTTGCTGTTGCAAACAATGTTGCACTGCCTAACAGCACAATGGATAACAATGCTGCCCCAAATATCTTCCACCCTTTTCTTAATTTTTTCACCTGTTTAATCTTTTCCATAGCAATCCTGCCTTTCAAATATGTATACTTTCATGCTAATTTAGGTTAATTTGCATAAACACTTGTATCTATTATACACCTTAATATCCATATCGGCAAGGTCAACAGATAAAATTAGCTTTTTTGTCAAAAAAATTTTCCTAAAAAAAGAGACCATCGCAAAATAATTCGCACCATATATCAATAAAATGGATATCCAACTTATCATATCTGGTATTGAATTTTATTTTGCAACAGCCCCATCAACTTACATATTGTTATTGTTATATCTTATCTTTGTACTCTTCCTGAACCATCGCCACCTGCAAGTGCTTCTACTTCTTTACGTGAAACAAGATTGAAGTCACCAGGAATCGTATGCTTCAGTGCTGAAGCAGCCACGCCAAACTCAAGTGCTTCCTTGAAATTCTTTCCATCTACAAATCCACAGATAGTGCCGCCTGCAAATGAATCACCGCCGCCAACACGGTCTACGATTGGATGAATTGAGTATTCTTTTGAGTGATAAAATTCTTTTGTATCTCTTGAGTAGATACATGCAGACCAACCATTATCTGATGCTGAATGGCTGACACGAAGTGATGAGATACAATACTCAAAATTGTAATCAGCAACCATCTGCTCGAAAATTGACTTGTATCCTGCAAGCTCAAGCTCACCGCTTGTTACATCCGTATTGCCAGGCTTATATCCAAGTACAAGCTCTGCATCCTCTTCATTGCCAATACATACATCTACATACTTCATAAGGTTTTTCATAACCTTTTGAGCCTTCTCTGAAGACCAAAGCTTTTTACGGAAGTTTAAGTCAACAGAAACCTTTACACCATGTGCCTTAGCAGCCTTAAGTGCTTCTTCTGTCAACTCTGCTGCTGCATCGGAAACAGCTGGAGTGATACCTGTAAAATGGAACCAATCAGCACCCTCAAAAATCTTGTCAAAATCAAAATCAGCAGCTGTTGCTGTAGAAATTGATGAATGAGCTCTGTCATAAACCACCTTTGAAGGTCTCATAGAAGCACCTGTCTCAAGATAATAGATACCAAGTCTTTCACCGCACTTTGCAATATTGTCTGTCTTCACATTGTACTTTCTCAATGCTGCAACTGCACATTCACCAATTTCATTATTTGGAACTGCTGTGACAAACTCTGCATCATGACCATAATTTGCAAGAGACACTGCAACATTAGCCTCTCCACCACCATAATTAATATCAAACTCATCTGCTTGGATAAACTTTTCATTATTTGGTGTAGATAATCTTAACATAATCTCACCCATAGTTACTACTTTTGCCATTTGTTACTTGTTCGCTACTAAAAATATATAAAATATACTTAATAGCAGCTTCCCCTTTCTTAATATTCTAATTATTTTAATATTTGTCCTTATGGGACTTAAAAAATATTAAATCGTTATCTTATTGTGGCTGTCCCACAAATAACCAGTTATAGTTTTACTTTTGCACCAAGTGCATAGCAAATCCACCAAATTCACCCTTAAAGTAAATAGCTTTTAACTTGCCCTCTTTGATAACTGCGGATTCTTGCTCAAATTCAAATCCTCTCTTCTCAAGATGATAAACAGCTCTATCAATATAATTGGTTGCAATAGCAATATGTCCATTCGCACCGCGTCCTGGCTTTTTCATAAGCTCAAAACCTGTTCCTGCAAATACTGAACTATTGCCTACCTTCTTCTCAAAACTAAACATCTTTTGAAGGGTATCTGCCAACTCTTCTGCTGCCTCACCACTCTCCATATTAACGCCAACATGTCTTACTTCAAAGCCAAGCATGGTGTCAACGGCTTCACGAGTAAGTTTTTCAATTCCTGCAAAATCACCAGCGGCAACCATATCTTTCTTAACCATCCATGAACCGCCGCAGCATACAATCTTACCAAAATCAAGGTATGATTTCAAATTGTTTGCATTAATGCCGCCTGTTGGCATAAATTTCATAGATGTGTAAGGAGCTGCCATTGATTTAATCATATTCAGACCGCCTGCTGCTTCCGCAGGGAAAAATTTAACAACATCAAGTCCCAACTCAATAGCTACTTCAACATCTGAAGGATTGCTTGTACCTGGAACAATTGGATAGCCCTTGTCCATACAATGCTTTACAACTTTTGGATTCAGACCTGGACTAACGATGAACTTTGCACCAGCCTCCATAGCCTTATCAGCCTGTTCTGGTGTAAGTACTGTACCAGCACCAACAATCAATTCAGGGAATTTATCTGCCATAATCTTGATAGACTCTTGTGCTGCAGCCGTTCTAAAAGTCACTTCTGCACATGGAAGACCTCCGTCAATAAGTGCTTTTGCCAATGGTTCTGCATCCTTTGCATCGTCAAGTGCTATAACTGGAACAATACCAATTTTACCAAGTTCTTCAACTACTTTGTTCATTAAAAACCTCTCCTTTAACTTATGATTGATAGTTTTATTATAGATTCCGTCCCAAATTTTGTCAACAACAACAAAGTCTCCTCTTCAAACTTTGTAACTATTTCACTGAACTGCTGCCAACTATTATGGATTTTTCTTAGAGTGTTACACCCTGCTTAAAAATAGCAAAATCATGGAAACCTGCAACTTCTGCTTTTACCTTTTTGCCAGAAGCGACATCTAGCACAAGCTGAAACAACTCTTTTGCAGCGTCCTCTAGTGATAAATCATCGGTTACAATTCTTCCGGCATTAAAATCAATCCAGTTACCTTTATTGCCTGCCAATCTTGAGTTGGTTGCAATCTTTACGGTTGGCACTGGCGATGCAAATGGGGTGCCGCGCCCTGTTGTAAACAAGACCATCTGTGCCCCTGCCGCTGCACAGGCTGTCGAGGCAACCAAATCGTTTCCAGGCGCACTTAAAAGATTTAATCCCTTCGTCTGAACCTTCTCCCCATAAGCCATAACTCCTCTTACAAGCGAAGAGCCTGACTTTTGTGTACAGCCTAAAGATTTATCCTCGAGTGTTGTGATACCGCCGTCTTTATTGCCAGGTGATGGATTTTCATATATCTCCTGACCATTTTTAATAAAGTATTCTTTAAAATCATTAATTAAATGAACGGTTTTATCAAACAATGCTTTGTCTGCACATCTGTCCATAAGAATCGTCTCTGCACCAAACATTTCTGGAACTTCTGTAAGGATGGTTGTACCGCCTTTTGATACCAACATATCCGAAAATAAGCCGACTGTTGGATTTGCAGTAATACCAGACAAACCGTCTGAACCGCCGCACTTCATACCAATAATCAACTCTTTTGCACTAACCTTTTCTCTCTTGAATGTGGCAGCATAATTCATTAATTCTTCCATCAATTCGACAGCTTTTTCCTGTTCATCTTCCACATCTTGAACCTGCAAAAACTTAACTCTGTCTGGATTAACCTCGCCAATATACTCTTTTAACACCTCAATACGACTGTTTTCACAGCCAAGCCCTAAAACTAATACAGCGCCTGCATTTGGATGATTGATTAAATCTGCAAGAACGATTCTTGTATTTTCTTGGTCTTGTGTTGTCTGAGAACAACCATACGGATGCGTAAATGCAACAACCTCATCCACACCTTCTGGCTTTGACATTCTAGCAGTAGCTTCAATTGCCCTTGCAATTGAATTGACACAGCCAACCGTTGGAATAATCCACACTTCATTACGTATGCCAACTGTGCCATTCTCACGCATATATCCATCAAAAAAGGCTTCTTCTGTAGCTTCTACATCTTTATGTCCCTCTGGATTATAGGTATATTCCAATAATTCTCCTAAAGCTGTTTTTAAATTATGTGTGTGAATCCAGCCGCCAACTTCAACATCTTCTTGTGCATAACCTATTCTAAAACCATACTTAATAACGGCATCGCCTTTTTTTACTGGTTTAATGGCAAATTTATGTCCCTGTGGGATATCTTCAATCGTTGTCACCATTGTTTCTGCTACGTCAATGGATGTTCCTTTCGCTATTGGCTTTAATGCAACAGCAACATTATCGTCTTTATTGATTTTAATAAAATCCTGCATTTTGGCTCCTTTCATACTTTAGACAATTGCAAAAAAGACTTTTTTGACCTTAAAATAAAAATTTTGCAATTATCTATGCAACATAAGGCTGTCACACTAAGTAAAATAACTACAAGATATTTTCCTTGACAGGACACTACATCTTATATATTTAATCTTAATGCGACAGCCCCACAATCTTTATCAATTTACATCGTTTGTACTGTCCGGTATTATGCGTTTACAAGGTCATCAACAACCGCTCTCATACCTCTTTGTCTGATATCTGTTATGTATCCAGTAATGGCTTCTTCAAGACCATCAATCGTTGATAAATCCTCACCGCCAAAGAAACTTGTATTGCTCAAATAAGCATGTGCAAACTCTGCTGGCGACTTGCCTGAATGTTCTTTGAAAAAGTCAAGAACAGCCTTATCATCGCGAATATTGTATGTGTTTTCACCATTGCGGCTGCCTTGCAGGCAGATACCACCGTTAAATTCCACCTCTGTCTGTGATGTATAAAAGCTCATCAAAGCTGCCATTGAAAATGTAAGATACTTTGGCAGTTTGTTAAACTTCTTTACATAACCAAGAAATGAAGGCATACATCTTGCTTCCCACTTAGAAACAGAATTAAGGGAGATATCAAGAAGCTGATGCTTTACAAATGGATTTAAAAATCTATCAATAACTGATTTAGCAAATGCGTCGCAATCCTCTTTAGAAAGTGAAAGTGTTGGAATAACCTCATCAAATAAAGTCTCTTCCATATACTTTCTAATCGTTGCGTCTTTCATGGACTGCTCAACAATATCATTGCCAGCAAGATATGATGCTAATACAAATGATGTATGTGAACCATTTAAAATACGAACTTTTCTTTCTTTATATGGATGATGGTCTTTTGTAAATACAACATTCAATCCTGCTTCCTTAAATGGAAGTTCTTTTTCAAGCTGTTCTAATGGAAGATTTGAATCGCTCTCAACAACCCAAAGTCCAAATGTCTCTGCTCGGTCGATAAGCTGGTCTTCATACCCCCACTCCTCACATAGCTTATCCGCTTCATCTCTTGGATAACCTGGAACAATTCTATCAACAAGCGTTGGGCAAAATGAACAGTTATCATTTACCCAATTCTTAAAGCCTTCTTCAAGCTTCCAAAGCTCAATAAACTTCATAATACATTTCTTTAATTCAATACCATTGTCTGCAATAAGTTCACATGGCAATATAATAAGTCCCTTATCAGCAGCACCATCAAACTTTTTATATCGTTCATATAAAAGCTTTGTCAATTTGCCTGGATATGTTTTTGGAGGACATGCGTTAAAATCGTCTGTCTCATCGTAAACAATACCAGCTTCTGTAGTATTAGAAACGATAAATCGAAGTGTCTCTGATGTACCATACTCCATAAATTTATCGTAATCCTCAATAGCAGCAACGGCATCCACTACTGATGTAATCTGGCGCGTAATTTCCTTAGGCTGTCCATTTTCAAAACCTCTTAACTGAAGTGTATATTGACACTCTTGGTCATGGAATCGCTCTAATGTACCAAACTCAATCGGCTTTACAATAACCACACCGCCATTAAAATCGGTCTTTTCATTTGTGACATCAAAAATATAATCCACAAATGCTCTAAGAAAATTGCCTTCACCAAACTGCATAACCTTTACAGGTCTGTCAACTGCATGAGTAATACTCTTGTTTAATCTTTGCATCTTTGTTCTGCTACTAAAAACATATACAACTATGTATATGCTAGATGATTTACTATTTCAACGTATATGTTTTCATGGTAATAAATACGCACTACTTACAGTTGTAAAGTTGTTAAACTTTTTATACGCCACCATCGTCAATTCCTGACTAATCATCGGTGCATACCTATAACTTTATTTTCTTGATTAGATACAGGTTTTCACCTAAGTAGCATCTCCTTTCTTAATATTCTAATTACAAGTAGCAAGTAGCACAATCTGCCCTTTAACGAGCTTCCACGTTCAAATTGCACAGTGATTTCCGCACGGTTAAACTGTTATAAATTACCAGTTATAAATGAAATCGCACTTGTTTTTACTATAATACCATTGTATAATCGAATTATCAAGATACGTGTGAAAAAAATCTCACACAAACATTTTTTAGGAGGAATTACCATGAAACAATTTATGGACAACGATTTTTTACTTTCGACACCAACTGCTCAACATTTATTCCATGATTATGCGGCAAAAATGCCAATTCTTGACTATCATTGCCATATTAATCCAAAGGAGATTGCAGAGGATAGAAAGTTTGATAACATCACACAAGTATGGCTTGGCGGCGACCACTACAAATGGCGTCAAATGAGAACAAATGGTATTGATGAAAAGTTCATTACAGGCGATGCAAGTGACCGAGAAAAATTCCAAAAATGGGCTGAAACACTTGAGATGGCTATTGGCAATCCTTTGTATCACTGGAGCCACTTAGAATTACAAAGATACTTTGGCTATAATGGTGTTCTTAACGGCGATACTGCCGAAGAAGTTTGGAATCTGTGCAATGCAAAACTTGCTCAAGATAGCATGTCTGTAAGAAATCTTATCAAACAGTCTAATGTAACATTAATATGCACTACAGATGACCCTGTTGATTCTCTTGAATGGCATAAAATAATTGCCGAAGATTCATCCTTTGATGTACAAGTCCTCCCTGCTTGGAGACCAGACAAAGCGATGAATATTGAAAAACCAGAATACCTTGATTACATAAAGAAATTATCAGAAGTAAGCGGTATTACAGTCAATTCATTTACCACCTTAAAAGAAGCCTTAAAAAATAGAATGGATTTCTTTGCCTCTATGGGCTGTTCTGTTTCAGACCATGCTCTTGAGTATGTTATGTATAAGCCTTACACAGATGAAGAAATCGAGACAATTTTTGCTAAGAGATTTGACGGAAAAGCCATCACGGTTGATGAGATGAACAAATTTAAAACAGCGTTTATGGTATTTGTAGGCAAAGAATACAATCGTCTTAACTGGGTAATGCAGCTTCACTACGGAACAATTCGTGACAACAACGTTTTAAGATACAACCAATTAGGACCTGATACTGGATATGACTGTATCAATACCTTTGACTGTTCAGCAGAGATGGCACAATTCCTCAATGCTCTCAGCAGCACCGACGAACTTCCAAAAACGATTATTTACTCTTTAAATCCATCTGTCAATGCTGCTATTGGCACTGTTATTGGCTGTTTCCAAGATTCAAAAGCTATTGGCAAGATTCAGCAAGGTTCTGCTTGGTGGTTTAATGACCATAAAGTTGGCATGATAAACCAAATGACAAGTTTGGCTAATTTAAGTCTTCTTGGCAACTTTATTGGAATGCTCACCGATTCAAGAAGCTTTTTATCTTATACCAGACATGAATATTTCAGAAGAATTATGTGTGACCTTATTGGCGGCTGGGTAGAAAATGGCGAATATCCAGCAGATGAAAACGCTTTAAAGAAGATTGTTGAAGGAATTTCTTACAATAATGCTGTTCGTTATTTTGGATTTAACTTATAAAATATGACTTGTAAAATAAGTTTATTATAAAATTTCACTTTAAAATAGGAGATTCTATAAAGTCAAAACGGATATTTTCAATCCGCTGCGCTACCTCTTTGATGAGGTTAAAATAAACACAACGAACAATTTTTTATAGGTTGTTCGTTGTGTTTTATTTTAAACAATAAGTTTTACACTTGCTAATCTAAAAAAGCGTATATTCTCAACTTTTTTTATTTTTTCCTTTTACGCGCTCTATTTTACTCTGAATGTGCATTTTACCAGTCATTTCAGACTTAATGGTTGGTTTTTCTCCCACATCTGGATTCCACATCGCTTTATTTAAATCACTGGACAGCTTTTTAATACAATCGGAACAATACCTTCCATATCTTATATCCGTACCACATTTTTCACATTTTATATATATACCTGAACCATCTGGAATTTCAACCCTTCCCTGTTTCAGCAACGTTTCAATAACACCTAATTCAACACCTGTTCTATCTGCAATAATTGCTGCTGAAGTCGGCCCATATGTATCAAGATAATCTTTAACTTTTCCAAAATCAGTAGCCTCTTTTCTTCCACAATTAGGACATTCAAACATTTCGCCAAAAATATACTTCATAGTACTGCCACAAGATTTGCAAGGCTTACCTAATTGATACGTTTCAGAAAACATTTTTTCTTTTTTAGCTTTGCTTAATTTTTCAATATTCTTGCCTAAATCGTCCACAATTACACGCTCCTTCCAACATGTGAATTTTTGTAAGGTGCTTTTATTCTTTTTATGAAAGCACCTTATTTTTTGTGCTGCTTATTTTTTGTGTTATTTCAATATCTTTCTTACTACTGCTATTTATTTTTCATTATTATCTTCATGTAATACTTTCACAAACAAATTTTTTATTTCAGCAGTAGTCTCGTATCGATTTTTCTTAGATTCTTTTTTCTTTTTTACTTTTGAAACTTTTGTGCCCATTCCTGGTCCTTTGTATTCTTTATTCTTGTTAGCTGATATTGTTTGTCTTTGC
The DNA here is from genome assembly GCA_910589305.1 of uncultured Lachnospira sp. Taxonomy (GTDB): domain Bacteria; phylum Bacillota; class Clostridia; order Lachnospirales; family Lachnospiraceae; genus Lachnospira. The sequence goes on from CAJUTV010000001.1 coordinate 18,295, forward strand.
TTATTATTAATGTATTTCAATAACTTATCATTTTTGACGCTAAGTTTACAGCCATATAGAACTTCTTTTTCATTTACATTTACTTTGCGCACAACAATTCCCATTAGACTAAATGTAATATCCAAATCAATAAACACCAGTCGAACTGGCTCGCCGACAGCCATTTTTACATCTATTGATGTGACAAATGAAAAACCATTTTCACTGACATCTCTTACAATAACTTCCAACGCTTTTTTATTGATTCCTATCTGTGCCACACCATCATTACCAATATATAGCCGAAAGGCTTCTCTTCGATTGTTTTCATAACCTTCACTATATGATGTTATCTGATAAAATGCTTGTTCATTTTCCTTGATAATCTTACAAGTAATATTTTTCCATACAATAGGAGCTTTACCTTCTCGGATAAGCATAAGATGAACTCGGATATGTTCACTCGAAAGATTCAGCATCTTTTTATCAAGATAAATAATATCGACAATCAAATTTTGTCCCCTAACATCAATAATTTTTGATGGCAAATCCATATTTTGTTTTCCAAATACAATCTGTATAATAAGATTGTCTCCTGCTCGTGCCTCTGTAAACGTCACTTATATATCCCCCATCTGCAAAAAATAAACTTATTGTTTACTACTCATTGGGTTCATCCCAATTATGATATACATTTTGTACATCATCTTCATCATCAAGCAATGATAAAATTCGATTCATCTTTTTAATATCATCATCTGATGTAAGTTCAACATATGTCTGAGGTATCATTGTTACCTCTGCTGAAGCCATTATCACATTTTCCTTTGACAGCACATCATGAACAGCTGTAAAATCATCAGGTGAAGTCAACACTTCATAGCAATCGTCTTCCTCGTTAAAATCATCGGCACCTGCCTCCAAAGAAAGCATCATCAATTCATCTGCATCTTTGTCGCATTCTTCTTTAGAAATAATAATCTGTCCTTTATTGTCAAACATAAAGGAGACACATCCAGGCGTACCGACATTTCCACCACCCTTTGTAAAAGCATTTCTAATATTTGAAGCTGCTCTGTTTCTATTATCCGTGAGTGCTTCTACAATAATTGCTGTACCATTTGGTCCATAGCCTTCATATGTAACAGACTCATAATTTGACATATCACTGCTGGCAGCCTTTTTAATAGCTCGTTCAATGGTGTCATTTGGCATATTAGAAGCCTTTGCTTTAGCTACTACCTGCCTTAACTTACTGTTATTGTTGACATCAGAACCGCCTTCCTTGACAGCAACCATAATTTCCTTGCCAAGTCTTGTAAATATTTTTCCTTTTGCAGCATCATTTGCCGCCTTTTTATGCGCTATATTCGCAAATTTTGAATGTCCTGACATAAATCCTCCACATGGTATTTATTTGTTATCACTTGTTCCGTCAAAATAAGGGCGTTGCTTTGTCTTGCAACAGCCCCAAACAACGGCTATTACACTTGCAATTGCCTTATATGAAACAGACTACCACACTTTGTGAGCCGCCCTTATATTAATAAATTCAATTGATAATTACAGATTAGCTTTAATTTTTTCAATCATCTCTTTATATTCTTTGTCTGAAAGATACGTTTTATCGGGGTTCATAAGAAATACACCGCCCCACTCATATTCATCTTTATACTTAGGACAAAGATGAAAATGCAGATGATGACCTGTATCGCCATAAGCGCCATAATTAACTTTATCTGGATTAAATGCTGTCATAATTGCTCTTGCCACTTTTGCAACATCTTCAAAATAGGCAGCTCTCTCCTGCGCTGTAAGTTCATTCATATCCCCCACATGCTTCTTATGTGCAACAATACATCTTCCAGGATGACTCTGTTCCTTAAAAAGATATACTTTTGATGTAGGCAACTCACATATCTTAATACCAAATTTAGCGACTAAATCGCCCTCTACGCAATAAGCACAATTATTATCTATCATTTTTCCCTCTTTTCTGCGCTGCTCTTTAAACAATTAACAAAACATTCTCAACCGTCTGTGTCAAGCAACGCGCAGACACAAACTTAACAATCTTTAATTGAAAAACTAATTCTGCCCATCTTATCTTTTCCCATACACTTGCAGCGCACTTTATCGCCCAATGTAAGGATATCTTCAACATGGTCAATTCGTTCCTTCGCAACTTTAGAAATATGAACCATTCCTTCTTTTCCTGGCGCAAATTCTATAAATGCACCAAACTCACGAATACTAACGACTTTGCCCTCATAAATTTGACCTTCTTCAAAATCGTTTACTATCGTCTTAATATACTTCATGGCTTTATCCATTCCAGCCTGCTCCAATCCGCATATTGACACAAATCCATCATCGGTTATATCAATCTTTACATCACATTCTTCGATAATGGCATTGATAACCTTACCGCGCTGTCCAACAACATCACCAATCTTTGTTGGGTCAATGGTTGTCTGAATAATTTTAGGAGCATACTGTCCGACACTGCTGCGAGGCTTGTCTATCGCAGGCTTCATACAGGTGTCCATAATAAACATTCTTGCCTGTCTTGTTCTTGCAATGGCTTCCTCTACAATTGGTCTTGTCAATCCATGAATTTTAATATCCATCTGAATCGCTGTAATACCTTCTGTTGTACCAGTCACCTTAAAATCCATATCGCCAAAGAAATCCTCTAAGCCTTGAATATCGGTAAGCACGATATAATCATCGTCCGTTTCACCTGTGACAAGTCCGCAAGAGATACCTGCTACCATTCTCTTTATTGGAACGCCTGCTGCCATCAGTGCCATGCAAGATGCACATGTTGATGCCATCGACGTTGAACCATTGGATTCAAATGTCTCTGATACAGCACGTATCGCATATGGAAAATCCTCCGTTGAAGGAAGCACTGGCATCAACGCTTTCTCTGCAAGCGCACCATGTCCAATCTCTCTACGTCCCGGTCCTCTTGACGGCTTTGTCTCACCAACCGAATAGGAAGGGAAATTATAATGATGAATATAACGCTTTTCTGTTACATTATCATCCAATCCATCCACTTTCTGTGCTTCTGACAATGGCGCTAATGTAACAACATCACATATCTGAGTCTGACCTCTAGTAAACATCGCTGAACCATGAACTCGAGGTATAATATCCACTTCAGCGGCAAGTGACCTGATTTGCGTAATATCACGTCCATCTGGTCTTTTGTGGTCTTTAAGAATCATCTTTCTTACGGTTTTCTTTTGATACTGATAGACAGCCTCATCAAGAACGGCAAGCCATTCTTCCTTTTCAGCAAACGCTTCTCTTAACTTTTCAAGAACAGCATCGATATTTTTTTCTCTAGTCTGTTTATCATCTGTAAATACAGCTGTCTCCATCTCTTGTGGCGTCACGATTTCCTTGATTGCCTCAAACATCTCTTGTGGCACCGCACAGCTTACATAAGCATGTTTTTCTTTGCCTACCTCAGCCACAATCTTCTCAATAAACTCAATTACGGTCTGATTGATATCATGTGCTAAATAGATGGCTTCTAACATCTTGTCCTCAGGAATCTCATCAGCACCTGCTTCAATCATAATAACCTTTTGCTTTGTGGAAGCTACGGTTAGTTGAAGTGAACCTTCCTGCCACTGTGTCTGTGACGGATTGACAACAAACGCTCCCTTTATCATACCAATTTGTGTTGTTGCACATGGTCCGTCAAAAGGAATATCTGAAATACTTGTTGCCAAAGCAGCGCCAATCATTGCAACAAGTTCTGGTCTACATTCTGTATCGACCGACATAACCATATTGTTTAGCGTTACATCATTGCGATAATCTTTTGGAAATAAAGGTCGCATTGGTCTGTCAATAACGCGTGATGTAAGAATCGCATTTTCACTTGCCTTGCCTTCTCTTTTATTAAATCCGCCTGGTATCTTTCCAACGGCATACATTTTTTCTTCATACTCAACGCTCAAAGGAAAAAAATCAATCCCTTCTCTTGGCTCTTTAGAAGCTGTTGCTGTGGAAAGAACAACTGTGTCCCCATAATGCAGCAGTGCTGCGCCATTTGCTTGAGCACATATCCTGCCAACATCAACCCTTAAAGTCCTGCCAGCTAATTCCATTGTGTATTGCTTATACATACTAATCCTCCAATTACATTGCAAATATATTTCCTATAAAGTGAAACAAGGCGGAGTATAAACTCCGCCATAAATATTACTTTCTAATACCTAAACGAGCAATAAGACTTCTGTAACCTTCAATATCGTTCTTTTTAAGATACTCAAGTAAAGCTCTTCTTTTACCAACCATCTTTAAAAGTCCTCTTCTTGAATGATGGTCTTTTTTGTTGACCTTTAAATGCTCTGTCAACTCATTAATTCTCTCTGAAAGAATCGCAATCTGAACCTCTGGGGAACCAGTGTCACCAGGCTTTCTGCTGTAAGCAGCAATAATTTCTGATTTTTTTTCTTTCGATATCATCGTAAATCCTCCTTCTTATAAACACCTGCCACTAAGTTTTAGGTCGGAGTGTCCTACAACTGAGTGACGGCTCAAATACATGACAAGTATATCATACAGTTAAATAATACACAAGTACTCTGTTAAAAAATTTAAAAATTTAAACAAATTAATCTTTTCAATTTTAGCCATTATGCAAACGTATTTTAAATCATTTATATATCTTTCCATTCAATGATTACAACGCTTATAACATAAACATACTCTTTGCAAATTGTGTATCCTTTTCCATCTGTTTTTTTAAGGCATCCACCGATGCAAATTTCATTTCTGGTCGAATAAAATGTATCAACTGCACCTCAATATTCTTACCATATGCATCATCGGAATAATCAAATAAATTTGTCTCAACATTCACCATAAAATCATCACTTACTGTGGGCTTTGTCCCTATATTTGTAACGCCATAATAATTTTTTTTATCAATTGTTGTCACAGAAACATAAACACCTTTTGGCGGAAGCAATTTACTAATTGGCGGATAGATATTCATCGTAGGAATATTCATCTGTCTGCCAAACTGTTTGCCGGGACACACCACGCCTGTCACCGAATAGGGTCTGCCAAGCAAAACATTGGCAGTCTCCATATGCCCTAAACTAAGCTCTTCACGAACATACGTACTACTTATATCACGGTCTTGAAAACGCTCTTTTTTTACAATAATCGTCTCATACCCATATTTTTTGCCGCGCACACGGAGTAAATCCACATTGCCAGCACGTCCCCTGCCAAAGCAAAAATCAGGTCCAACAACAATCACTTTTGCGCGAAGCTTCTCCACAATAATATCTTTAATAAAGTCTTCTGGTTCTGTATTCATAAACTGTTCTGTAAATGGATATTCAATCTCAACATCAAGCCCTATATCTTCAAGAAATTTCCTTCTCTCACTATTTGTACTGATAAAATGTTGATTTTTCTGCGGACATATACTGAGTGGTATGCTGTCAAATGTAAATGTAACGGCAAGCAACCCCAATTCTTTTGCCTTTTCTTTTACAATGGATATCAGTTTTTGATGACCTAGATGTATGCCATCAAACTTGCCCAGTGTCACAGCTGAATTATTTTCCAGTGTAAAATCTTCAACACTATGAATATACTTCATTTGCGTCACCTCATTTCTTCATCGCTATTATAAAACATTTTTACAACAACAAATCTTCCGTCTACATACTCATAAATTCCTACAAATTTGTCCTGTGCATCAAAAACATTATATTTGCCAGTATATTCTCCATCCAATTGAAAACTATTGCCATTGTACAACAGCTTTTCCAAATCTTTTGGAACCGTCAATTTAGGATAATGAAACAGCTCCCATATAGGATAAATATTGTTTTCAAGCTCCCCTTTTATCATCAATGCTGATATCTGATTTAATGTCAAACTGTCATCCATTGCAAATTGACCGACTCTGGTTCGTTCCAGTTTAATCATACATGCCCCACACCCAAGTTTACTGCCGATATCGTGACACAGTGTTCTTATATAGGTGCCTTTTGAACAAGAAACCGTTATCCGCACTGTCTTTTCTTCATCCAAAATATGAATTTCATTGATTTTAATCGCATCAATATGTACGGTTCTTGGCTCTCTTTCTATTTCTATACCTGCCCTTGCAAGCTCATAAAGCTTTTTGCCATTGTGTTTTAATGCTGAATACATAGGCGGTACTTGCTTATATTCTCCAACAAACGAAGTCACTGCATCCATAATTTGACACTCGTCAACATCAACTGCATGTTCTTCTATAATTTTTCCACTGATATCTTGTGTGTCGGTCACTCTTCCAAGAAGCAGCACAGCCTCGTACGTTTTTGTCCAATCCGTAAGTAACTCGCACAATTTTGTTGCTTTTCCAAGACATACTGGCAGCACACCGACTGCATCTGGGTCAAGTGTGCCTGTATGACCGATTTTTTTCATATGTAAAATACCCCTTAATTTAGCAACCACATCGTGAGATGTATATCCATGCTCCTTATATACATTAATTACACCATCCATGTGTTATAAACCCCATTTATTTTGTTTTTCAATCAATTCTCCAATTGCATTGATAATATGATGTACTTTTCCTACACCCGTAAATCCGGCAGCCCTCACATGACCGCCTCCTCCAAAATACATTGCTATCTGTGCAACATCAATGTCTTTTTTTGAGCGCAGACTGACTTTATACTCATTTTCCCCTGTCTGATACATAAATATGGCAACGTCAACACCATCTGTCAGCCTTAGCTGCTCGACAATACCACCCAGTTCTTTTCCAGTAACGCCGTAAAAGTCAAGAACTTCCTGTGATATTGCCGAAAAAATACATTTTCCATTGTAAAATATAACACTTTCTAGCAATGCTCTTCCAAGTATCTGATTTTGAATATATGTCTTTTTGTAAAAACTTTCATCTATAATTTGCGGATAATCAATGCCTTTATCCATAAGCTTGCCTGCTATCTGCATCGTCAAAGCAGAAGTACAACTGTATTTAAACACGCCTGTATCATGAATAATACCTGTATAAATACATTCTGCAACAGCCTTTGATACCTTTTCTTCATCGAAAAGTTTATAAAGCACTTCACACGTTGAACTTGCCTGCTCCTCCACAATACTGACATCTGCATAATTCAAATTGCTTATATGATGGTCGATACACACCGTCTTTTTGGCATTGTTAAAACATTTTTCAAAAGGTTCTATTCTGTCAATTGAACTACAGTCAAGAACAAAAAAAACATCAAATTTTAAATCGGATGGCTTATTTTTTATCTTATCTATATTACAAAGAAACATAAACTCTTCGCCAACTTCTTCTAAAAACAGGAAAACATCGGCTGACGGCATGTTTTCAGTAAGATAATTGTAAAGCCCTAATGTAGAGCCTATACAGTCGCCATCAGGTCTGATGTGTCCTGTTATTCCAATACATTTTTCATTTTCCAACAAATCAGTTAGTTTCATGTATTTCCTCATCCTCTTTTATAAATGCTTTATGACCTTTATCATCTTTTTCTATCACTTCATCAATTAAATGCGACATATTGACACCATACTCTATCGATTGGTCTAATATAAACTTAATCTCAGGCGTATTTCTTAAATTCAAATTTTTAGCAAGCTGTCTTCTAATAAAACCTTCCGCGCTCTTAAGTCCTGCTATTGTATCTTTTTGTACCTCCTCATCACCTAAAACACTGATATATGCTTTACATGTTTTAAGGTCTGGAGCTACCTCAACAGAAACTACTGACGTCATAAGCCCCACTCGTGGGTCTTTTAACTCTCCGCGAATAATGTTACTAAGTTCTTTTAATACTTCCCCATTAATTCTAGTATTTTTAACACTATTCTTTCTCATTATCCATTAACCATGCCTTTCCCATTTTAACCTCTTATTAACGCGGCACTTCCACCATAATATAAGCTTCCATCACGTCGCCTTCTGCCACATCATTAAAGCCCTCAATAACAATACCGCACTCTGTACCTGCCTTCACTTCTTTGACATCATCTTTAAAATGTCTTAATGTTGCAACTGGCGCATCGACCATCTGCTTACCTTCTCTTGAAACGCGAACCTTAGAATCTTTTGTCACTCTGCCCTCTGTAACAAGACAGCCTGCAATATTGCCAATACTAGATGCTTTAAATATTTGACGGACTTCAACCGTTCCAATAACCTTTTCTTCATAAATTGGCTCTAACATTCCCTTAAGTGCAGAATCTACATCTTCAATGGCATTATATATAACCGTATACAGCCTTAAATCAACCTTTTCATGTTCTGCCACAATCCTTGCCTGATTATCTGGTTTGACATTAAAACCGATAATAATTGCATTTGAAGCGGATGCAAGCACAACGTCGGATTCATTGATATTTCCAACGCCTCCATGTATCACTTTCACAACAACCTCTTCATTAGAAAGCTTTACAAGACTTTGTTTAACGGCCTCAACGGAACCTTGAACATCTGCCTTAATAATAATGCCCAATTCTTTTACATTACCGGCTTGAATCTGCTCAAAAATATCATCCAGTGAAACTTTGTGCTTTGTATCATCAAGCAATTTTTTCTTGCCTTCACTGATAAAGGTCTCTGCAACATTTCTTGCCTCTTTATCACTGTCCATAGCCATAATAATCTCGCCGGCATTTGGCACATCATTTAAACCAAGTATCTCCACCGGTGTTGATGGTCCTGCTTCCTTTACACGTCTGCCCTTATCGTCAATCATAGCTCTGATTTTTCCGTAGCTGCTTCCTGCGGCAACATTATCGCCTACTTTTAATATACCCTTTTGTACAAGAATCGTCGCAACAGGACCTCTTCCTCTGTCAAGCTCTGCCTCAATAACAATACCTCTTGCCTTGCGGTTTGGATTTGCCTTTAATTCATTCACTTCCGCTGTAAGCAAAATCATCTCAAGAAGTTCATCAATACCTTCCTTTGTATGTGCAGATACAGGACAAAATGTCGTAGTACCGCCCCAATCTTCCGCTATCAGCTCATATGCTGTAAGTTCCTTTTTTACCTTTTCAATATTGGCATTTGGCTTATCAATTTTATTGACTGCAACAATAATTTCAACACCTGCTGCTTTGGCATGATTAATCGCCTCAATCGTCTGCGGCATAACGCCGTCATCTGCCGCAACGACAAGTATAGCAATATCGGTTGCCTGCGCGCCTCTCATTCTCATAGCTGTAAATGCTTCATGTCCTGGCGTATCAAGAAATGTAATAGACTGCCCATCTACATCAACCGTATAAGCACCAATTTTTTGAGTAATTCCGCCAAATTCCTTATCCGTTACATGCGTCTGTCTTATTGCATCCAAAAGGGAAGTCTTACCATGGTCAACATGCCCCATAACACACACAACTGGCGGTCTTGGCATAAGCGATTCTTTCGGGTCTTCATCTTCTTTTAACAATTCTGCAATAACATCAATCTTTACCTCATGTTCACAGATACAGTTAAATTCAAGTGCTATCTCCTCTGCTACATCATAGTCAATCTCCTGATTGATTGTAACAACTTTACCCTGCAAAAATAATTTCTTTACTACTGTAGAAGGCTGAATTTTCATTTTATCAGCAAGTTCTTTAATTGTCAGTGTATCTGGAAGAACAAGCTGCTTAATAGTATCTTCTTCTTTTTCTTCCTTTTTAACAGGCTTTTTTGACTGACCACTTGCAAATTTAAGATTTTCTTTAACTTCTAAATCCTTTTTACGTTCATTCTTCTTATCTTTATTCCAATCAGAACGCCTTGAATCTGGTTTTGACTCAAATACAAAATCATCTTTTACAGCATCTCTTCTGTCATCACGGCGGTCATTTCTTCTGTTTTGATTATTGCGGTCATTTTTAAATCCGCCTTGATTAAAATTATTGCCGCGTTCATTTCGATTATTGTTAAATTTATCATTCGTGTTATTATTTGTGCGACGGTCATTATTGCGATAACCATTGTTATTATTACCACTATTATTACTGTCATTATGATTGTTTCGATAATTATTTTTCTTGTCACCGTTATGATAGTTTTGATTATTGTTTCTATCATTTTGATAACCATTTTTGTTATTGCGATTTACTCTTGTATTATTATAGCTGCCGTTTTGACCATTTTCTCTGTTTGTGTTATTTGTATTATGCTCATTGTTACGCTCGTTGCCACGATTAAAATTATTATCATTTCCGCGATTTTGACGTCGGTCATTATTTTGACCTCGCTCATTAAAGCGGTTTCTATCGCCAAAACGATTCCTATCATTATTTTGATTTCGGTCATTAGAACGGTTTTTATCACTATTTTGATTTTTTTCACGTCCGCCCTTTGAACTATTTTGTGGAAAATACAACTGTGAAACATGCTGCTGTTTCTTTTCTTCCATCTTTTTATCAATATTCTTCTTCTCTTCCGTTTTTTTCACCTCGGTCTTAGGAGCTTGCTGTGATGCTCCCTCTGTTTTTTTCACTTCTCTTTTATTTGCTGATGTTGCCTTTGGAGCAGAAGTTTTCTCTTTATTTATATCGGCTTTTGCGCTATTATTTTCAATTTTTGCCGCACTATTATCCGTTTTATTAAATAATTTGCGAACTTTATTAATTTCTTCATCGTTTAAGCCACTCATTGTTTTATATTTCTTTTCTTCGGTATCCAAAATTTTTGAAACTTCTTTGGCAGCTATGCCTAATTCTTTTGCTAATTCATGTACTCTCATACTCGCCATTTAACCTCTTTTCTGAATAATAAAAAGTATTCATCATACCTTTTTGTATTATTCCAAACCAATTCCTATATGCTTTTGTATCTGTTTTCCAAAACCTTCGTCTATAACTGCAAGTGATGCTCTAAATTGCTTTCCTATTGCGTGTCCTAATGTCTCTTTATCACTGTAATAATACACTGGAACTTTATAATAATCACACATCTTTTTAAACATCTTTTTTGTGTTATCAGAAGAATCATCAGCTACTATCACAATCGATGCTTTACCACTTTTAATGGCTTTCTCTGTCGAAAATTCACCGCTTGCTACTTTTCCTGCCTTTTGAGCAAGACCTAACATAGATAACGTTTTATCTTGATTCAATTTCTTCAAAACTCCTTATTAAACTCTCATAAACATTTTTATCTACGGACTCACCAAATGACCTGTCAAGCCCTTTTGTCTTAACAGCCTTTTCAATACATTCTCTATTCGGACATACATAAGCTCCTCTGCCATTTTTTTTGCCTGTCACATCAATCATCATTCCTTCATCCGACTTAATTATTCGTATCAGACTTTTTTTATCCTTCATTTGCCGGCATCCAATACATTGTCTCTGAGGTTTCTTTTTTATCTCACTCAAAATTATCACTCCAGTCTTTTATTAAAACAGTCAACCTTTATTCTTGTTCAGTAAATGAAAACGCTTCATCAAGTTCTATATCTTCTACATTGCTTTCCTCTGAATTGTCAATGGCTTCTTCTATATCCGATTCACTCTTGATATCAATTCCATATCCTGTAAGCTTTGCTGCCAGCCTTACATTTTGTCCTGCCTTGCCAATGGCAAGTGATAACTGCTGGTCTGAAACAACAACGGTTGCTTTTTTATTATTTTCATCTTCATAGGCAGAAATCGAAACAACTTTTGCCGGGCTAAGTGCATTTACAATATATTGTGCAGGATTTTCATCCCATTCTATAATATCAATCTGTTCATTTCCCAGCTCATTTACAATCGCTCTCACACGTGAACCATTAATGCCAACACAGGCTCCAACAGGGTCTACATTTGGGTCATCTGCCCTGACAGCTATTTTTGTTCTTGAACCTTCCTCTCTTGCAATATTGACAATTTTTACAATTCCATCCTTAATTTCAGAAACTTCTGTCTCAAACAATCGCTTGACAAGGTATGGCGTTTTTCTTGACACTCTTATAACCAGTCTGCCTGCTTTTTCCTTATCTCCTTTATTTTCCTGTGACCTATCTGAACTTTTTTCTTTATTAGAAACTTCCAAAACAAAAAGTTTAATTCGGTCTCCTCTATGATATACTTCTCCCTTAACACAGTCATTTTTCTTAAGTGTTGTCTGTGTTCTTCCTATATCAACAAGAATATTTCCATTTTCATCAATTCTTTGTACGATTCCTGTAATAATTTCATGCTCTTTAGAATGATATTCATTGTAAATTGCATTTTTTTCTTCTTCTCGAATCTTTTGAACAATTGTACCTTTTGCCGCCTTTGCTGCTCTTCTTGAAAACTCTTCGGATTTAATTTCCACTTTCAGCACATCGCCAATTTCACAATTTGGTTTTATTTTTCGTGCTTCTGAAAGGATAATTTCTTTGCCATAGACAAGTTTTTCAGGCTCTCTTTTATTTTTATTTCTGTTTTCTTCTATTTCATCAATTGGGGTTAAAGTATCTACAACCGTTCTATTAGCATAGATATGAAAATCACCAGTTATTCTGTCAAGTGAAACCTCACAATTATCATTTGTATTAAACTGGTTCTTAAATTCATCTTTCAAGGATTTTTCAATCGTATCAAGCATAATCTCTTTACTGATTCCATTCTCCTTTTCAAGTGCCTCTAATGCTAATATTAATTCCTTATTCATCGTTTACCTCCGTATATCATATTTATAAATTTGGTTCATTAACAAAATGCTAATCGAATCAGTGCCAGATTTTTTCTGTCAAAGCAAACTTCTTTACCATCAAACTCAATGGTCACAGTATTATTATTATATGCCCTAAGTATACCCGTAAATTCCTTACAATTATCCACTGGTTTAAAAACCTTAATATCAATCAATTTGCCTACGCTTCGCTCATAGTCTTTTTCTTTCTTTAATGGTCTTGTTAATCCGGGTGAACTAACTTCAAAAATATAGGGGTCATCAATATAATTTTCTTTGTCAAGAATCTCATTAAATGCCCTGCTTACAAGCTCACAATCATCAACTGTAATTCCCCCTTCTTTGTCAATATAAACACGAAGGTACCAATCACTGCCTTCTTTTACAAACTCAACATCAACCAGTTCAAAATGATTTTTGTCAATAAGCGGTTGAATCAACTCCGAAGTCCTTGCTTCATATTTTTCACTTCTATTCATAATTCCTCTATTCTGCACTGCTTTTATATAGTAAAAAACGCAGCAGCGCGAACGTTATTTTCTTATGCAAACGAAAGAGTGGACATCTCTGTCCACTCTTTCAAGATACATATTGCATTGCAATAGCTAATAGGGGAATCGAACCCCTGTTTCCGCCGTGAGAGGGCGGCGTCTTAACCGCTTGACCAATTAGCCACAACCAAGTACTTGGTTATATTATCATATTAAAATATAAAATGCAAGTGTTTTTTTAGTTTTTTATCGTAATTTTTTTATTGTAACTACAACTATTTTTCTTTATAAACAAAATCCAATCATAACAACACTATCTATACTATACAAAAAACCGAGTATGCTGTGCATACCCGGCTTTTCATTAAAATGTGATTCTATTAATCCTCTAAGTCGCCACTGCCAAAGCCTGGTTCTGATGAATCCGTCATTACATCTTCTGTATTAAAATGAATCACTTCAACCAATGGTTCCTCATAATATTCTTTCAATTCCATACTCCCCTTTCATCATCATAAATTAATCAATAAATAGTATTACCATTTATCAACTATCTTATGAATTACTTGCTAAACTAAACATCAAATTTGTATACATAACTTGTTCTTGACCGTCAGCATCCTTATATTTTATATAACCTATAAAATACATGTCTTTTAGTTTTGTTGTAGCGCTCAACGTTAAGTTAAATTCATAAGTGCCTTCCTTTGTTTGAAGATTTGCTACTGCATTCTTAACATCACCACTTACAGTCTTTAAAGTTTCTCCTAAATTTGAACTATCACTGCCTGCTGCCACATAAATTCTATTAAATCCAGCTTCAATAAATTCAAATCCTTCTGGAAGAGACCATTCAATCGTTACTGTTACTTTTTGCTTTCCTGTAGCGGCATCATCTACACGTTCTGTTACAGTTGCATTTACTATTGCAGTTGCCTCTGGTGCTGTTTTATCAAACTTAGCAGTTACAGTAACATTCTTTGTAACATGGAATGAATAGGAATCTTTTTGGCTAACTAATTCCTCTCCAACATACCAACCTATAAAATGCTCGCCATATTCTGCTGCAATATGCTCTAATGTAACCAATGTTCCATAAGCGATTTCTTGTGATGTAGTGCCATCTGCAAATGAGCCATTAACAACATTTACTGTATATTTAAGGTCTTCTGCAATCTCTTTTGTCTTTGTAGCAATTACATAATCACCTACTTGAACTTTAGCTGTATAAATTGTCTTAATAAGAACACCCTCTTCATTGCGTTCTTCACTCTTAACGCCTTGTGCCACCAATCTTAATGTGCCGTCTGCTTCTGTCTTACCGCCTACAATAGCAATAAGCTCATATCCATCGCCTGCCTTTGACCATGAGTAACTGATATTACCCATATCAAATACGCGTGTTGTTGTAAATGTTATACCATTTACAGTTGTTGTTGCTGTATATGTTATTGTATTGTTATAGTCAGAAACAGCGCTTGTTGCAGCACTTATCTTTGTAAAGCTTATTGCCTCTGCACCTTCTGCAACATCAGCTTGTGTAAATTTATACACAACATCAAAACCTGCACTGGTTTGTGTCAACTCTTCTGTCACATTGAATGTCAAAGTCTTTGTTACTGCTGTACCATTATAAGTAAACTTACCTGTTGCTACTAATGTATTATCCTGTCCTTTTGCAACCGTTACTGTACAATTAATCTTATCAAATGTTTCTTCACAATCCGTATTTGAACAATGAAGAACAACTTTTGATGTAATTCCGTTTGTCTCATCATAAGCCCAGCCCATATCTGGATTTTGTGCATCAAAGGTATGTCCTGTTGCTGGTGTTTCTGTATATGTTACATGGTCGCAATTCTTACATGCCTGACCTGCTGTATGTCCTGGTGTTGTACATGTTGCTGGCACTTCTGCTACTTCTTCTAAATCATGCTCAGCCTTAGCCACTTCTTGCTGTGCTTCTATAATCTCTCCGCAAACTGAACAGCGCTTGCCTGCAGTAAGACCTGTACTTGTACATGTTGGTGCTACTGCTGGGATTTCTTCTTCTACATGATGTGCTTCAAGCTTGCGCTCTTCTTCTGTCATAGAATCTTCGCCGCATCGTGTACAATGCTGATATGCTTTATGTCCATCTGTTGTACATGTTGGCTCCAATCTTGCAACATCTTCCCAAGCATGACCTAAAGCTGGTATTTTAACGCTTTCTTCTGTATCATTCTCATCTTGGAATGCGTTACATACAGAACACTGAAGATAATCCTTGCTTCCTTCTGTTGTACATGTTGCTGCTACTGCTGCATGATATTCCCAAGTATGACCTGTTGCTGGTATAACAACATTTTCTTCTGTATAACCTTCTTCTTGGAAAGCGCCACATACAGAACATTTATGATATTCTTTGTTACCTGCTTCTGCACATGTTGCGTCTTTTGCTTCATAAAGCTCATAAGTATGCTCTGTCATTGCTATAATAACGTTTTCATCTGTGTAACCTTCCTCTTGGAAAGCGCCACACACGGAACATTTATGATATTCTTTGTTACCTGCTTCTGTACATGTTGCATCCTTTGCTTCATGAAGTTCCCAAGTATGTTCTGCCATTGGTATCTCTTCTTGTTCTATAGTAGCATCTTCACATCTTGAACAATGCTGTCCTGCTGTCAGACCTGTACTTGTACATGTCGCTTCTACTGCCTCATCAATCACAATATCATGACCCAATGCTGCTATAGCAACCTTCTTTATCTCTGCCTGACATACAGAACATTGAACTAATATGCTCCAGCCTTCTTGTGTACATGTTGGAGCTTGAGCTGGTACTGTCTCTGGTGTATGTGCTGCTGGAACAACTTGCTGTGCAATCAAAACAGTTTGACATACACTACATTTCTTACCTTCTGTCAAACCATCCGTTGTACATGTTGCATCTACTGCTGCCATAACCTCTTCTGTATGTCCTTTTGCTGCTACAACTTCCTGCTTTATTAAGACCTTACTACATACACTACAATGTTTTCCTTCTGTAAGACCTGTTGCTGTACATGTTGCTTCCACTGCCGCATCGGTAACTTCCACATGTCCTAATGCTGTAATAGTTTGACAGCCACGAAGAATCTTATCACAAACAGAACACTTAACGCCTGCTGTACAACCAGCTTCCTCACATGTAGGGTCAATTTGTGCAACTTCAACTTCTGTATGTCCTGTTGCTGCAATTTCTTCTGTGAACGTTTCACCACAAGTATAACATGTGCGTTCTTTTGAACCTGCTACTTCACATGTTGCGTCTAAAGTCGTTGTCCATTCGCTGTAATTATGTCCTGTTGCTGGAATCACCTGAGAAACTGCCATAATTCTGCCGCAAACTTCACACTCTGAACCTTCCGTAGCTCCATCCACTGTACATGTTGCATCAGAAGCTTGTGTAGTTACCTTTATTGTATGTTCTGCTTTTGCACTTGTAACAGTTTTACATTCTGAACACATTGTCCAGTGATAACCTTCTGTACAATATACAACTTCTGTATGAGTTCCTGTACCTGCTGTTTTAATCACTTGCTCATAACCGCAATCTGCACAATAATGTGTTGTTGTGATACCAAGACAAGCACCGCCTGTTTGTGTTGTAACAACAGAGTCATTTGCTGATACTTCATCTGTAACTTCATCTCCATTTTCATCTGTTACAACTTCACCACATTTTGTACAAATAAAATGATACACATGAGTATGTGTAAACTCACCATCGACAAGTGTCTTTGAATTGAAAAGAAATTTTGTATACTGTTCTGTATTTGTAAGAACGTCTGCATGCCCTGTTGCTGCTATCTTATAGTCTTCAGCCGTTTTTCCTTCTACTTCTACAAATATACCATTTTCATTTGCTGCCACAATCTTACTACAAGCAGTACACTCATAGTACTCTTCATTGCCATCTGCTTGACAAGTTGCTCCTGTTGCTGCATGTTTCACAACATTTGTATGGAAATTAACAACAACACCGTTAATATATGTATCTTGTGTTGCTGTACAACTTGCTTTGCCAGAATACACTTTGTCATCACTAAATACTGGATAGCTCTTGTTTGTTGTTGTTCCGCTGCCATCTGAAGCTGGAGTCAATTTCTGTCCCCAAGCTGTTGTCTCATCAATACCATCAACATCATCTAAGCCACCGCTAAGCAAATAAGCAGCTGCACCGCTCTTAAACTCAGCATCCGTTAACGCTGCACTTCCTGTACCATCATATGCAGCTAATCCTGAAGCGCCTGCTGTTACATAACAACTGTTTGTTACGTTAGAATTATAGCTAGTTGGCGCACATTTCACATCGCCAATATTATAACAGCTTGATATTGTAGCATCCTCTAAAAGAACTGCTGCAATACCGCCTAATGTCTCAGCATTACTAGCACTTACTATACTTTGACTGTAACACTCTTTGATTACTGAGCCTTTGCCTAATGTTCCGGCAAATGCACCGACATTACTGCCTCCATTAAAGTATGAATTAATAATTCCAAGTTTTGATACCTTAACTGAACCTTCACATGCACCAAAAAATCCCACATTGTTTCTTGTGCTATCATTAAAGTACAAGCCACTTATTGTGTGTCCATTACCATTGAATGTAATGTTGCAATCTGCATTGATTGGTATCCATAAATACACGCCAAACTCATCTGTATCTGCATTGATTACGCCATCATTGACTACAATATCTGCATTAAGATTAATGGTAAGATTTGTATTGCTGTTATTTTTAATCCAAGCATTTAAACCATAAAGGTCTTCTTTGGAACTAATATCACAGCTTGCTTGTGTCGCATCAAGAACAGTTGCATCGATTGTTGGCTGTTCTGTCCATTCCGTTGGTGGTGTCTTCGTTGGCTCTGTAGGTGTAGCATCTTCTGCTCTACCAGTCATTGTTGGAACGAACAAAAAGGTCACCATCAGCATAAACAAGCTAACGGTGACTAGAAATCGTCTTCTTAATGTTTCCATCCTTTTCCTCCTTTTAGATTTCGATTTGATGTAAAACTATCCCGCCGAACCTGTTTAGGCTGACTTGAATATTCAGTTTTCCGATTATCGTTTCTTCATCACCTCTTTTACATCAATAGTTCACCACTTTTTACAGATATACAATGATATATTCCATAAAAAATGTTTGTGCATTATTGTATATAATATATAGTTTCCACTTATAATTCTTTTAAATTATAAATAGGTCTACATACTAAATACTATTTTATACTATCAAATATAAACAATTTATTGTATGTTGATTTAATTATCAAAAAATATGTTACTTTTTATGTTATTGCTTTTATATCTATACCATTAAACCTTATATATCCTTTAAATGTCTATTCAAATAAAGCCTTTATTTTACTTTACAATCCTCTTATACCAAAATGTTCCTATAAAAATTACTTCTATATTTATATATGTATAAATTTACATATATATAAATACAGAATTGTTCTATAAACAAAAAATGCAGATAAGTTATATTTTACAATACTGCTTATCTGCATTCTTAATTTTAATCTATTTTTTATCGTTCTAAATATTCATCCATCATACTACATATATCATCATACTCACGATTTAATACGATTGACAGTTCTCCATACAATAACTTGCGCGCTATTATAAGGATACGGCTGTCCGCTGACTTCATCTTTCTTAAATCCTTTGCACGCTCACTTTTAACAATATACAAATACCGTATTAAATGAAGGATATCAAAAGGAACCTGTGATTTGATAATGTCATCATACTCAGGCGTGCTTATCGTCTTACTAAGTCTTTCATCTTTAATGCAGTTCTTTGCTGTCTCAACAAGATTCTTTCCTTCCTGTTTTGTTATAATTTTTCGCATCATCTGCTTTGTACTTTTTAATGGAGAATATATGATTCCTTTATTATCAAACACAGGCTGCAAAAAATAGTATTCTCCCTCAATACCTTTTATTGGCGGATTGCCAATATCAACAATCTCACAGACTCCTATCACTCCATAAAAAACTTTATCATGTAATTCAAACATATCTTATCCTCGTTTCTAACTAATAACAAAACTTCTCGTACTTGCACATATTGCTTTATTATTTCTTCCTAAAATGATTATACACTAAATTTACAAATTTTTCAAAGCAAAATTGTTGTTCTTTTTGTAAGTCTACTATAATTTTTATTATATTTATACTATCACAAAACTTTAAATTTTTCAACGCAATTCTTTTAAACTTAAAAAATATAAAATCTTATATTTTTGCTAAAAATCTCTTAACAATATAAAAAGAATGTCTCTCTATGATATTTCAAATCACTGCTTTGAGACATTCTCATAAATACTATAAGCCTATTCTTTTTCTTTATAAATAATTCTTTTTATCAATTCAACCGATTCTTCAATTCCATAACGAGCACTATTGATACATAAATCATAATTTGCTGCGCTTCCCCATTGTTTTCCTGTATAAAATCTATAAAAACGCTCTCTTGAATGGTCTCTTCTTGCCATTCGCTTACTGGCATCCTTAAAGCTCATTTTTTCCAACTCCATCATTCGTCGAACACGCTGTCCTAATGGTGCTGTGATAAAGACACTAATATGGGGAATATGATTATTGGTAAGAACGACATCCGCACATCGCCCTATAACAATAAAATCTTGTTCTTTCGCCAATTGACAAAGCAATTCGCTCTCATTAAAAAACATGGCATCCCTTTTTGACAAACCATGATATCTGCTAAATTCTCGCATTTTTGCATCAACTTTGGCGTTGTGAAGTGCAATCTTTTTACTCTCCCACTTTGCATCCTTTTCTTTATCCATATGTTCCAACACTTGCCCAAAAACTTCTGCATCATAATAATTGATTCTCAATTCATCTGCCAGTGCAAACCCAATATCCGTGCCAGCACTTCCTTCTGTTCTGCTGATACAGATAATCAAATGGTCATCCTTTGAACGCTTGCCATTATTGTTAAAATGATTCATACCTGCAAAGTTTTTGTCAAGTATATCAACAGAACCAAAGCTTGATGGTATTTTTTCAATTTCATGGAGAATCTCATTGTATTCTCTCATTAGCATACTCTTTTTTTCTTTGTCTTTAACCGTTCTTGCCATATTGCCTATAAGGGCAATTTCACTTCTAAGCTTATATCCTTGCGGATGCTTTGACATCAACTCTACAAGCCCATTAATACTTTTTTTCTCATCTCCTGAAAATGTACGTCCAAGCGAAGAACCCACAAGTTCATACACTTTTGTATCCAACGCATAAATTCGTATTGCAAGTTCTGTCAAGTTGCCATAATTTACTTTTTCTTCATTTTTATTCTCTTTACTTTGAACATTCATATTTTTCCTCATTTCTGCGCTGCTTTTGCATCAAAAACGAATATTTTTATGGATTTGTGAAAAGCGGCGCAGACACAAATCCCACAATTAAAAATTTTAAATGTCTTTTTATTTTGCATCTATTTATTTATAAGAAAAATATCAGTGTGTCAAGCAAGAATACTGGAACAAGAAATCCTACTGACCATATAATATAGCTAAAAAATGACGGCATCCGAATACCATTTTCATCTGAAATAGACTTTACCATAAAATTCGGCGCATTGCCAATATATGTGCCTGCCCCCATAAACACAGCTCCGCATGAAACCGCCGTAAGTACCTTTGTTGAAATCATGCCAACTGTTGTGCTGACACCGCTTGTAAATCCAAGTGTTCCAGCTGTTGTAAGAAATACTAAATAGGTAGGTGTATTATCCAAAAAGCTTGATAGCGCTCCTGTCGTCCAAAACATTTGATAAGGCTGTGTTATGCCAAGACTTGCACCAGTTGCTTTTAAAATCATAAGTGCTGGCTGCATAGTAACAAATATACCAACAAATAAAACGGCAACTTCTTGAATAGCGCCCCAAGTAAAGTGGTTCTTTGTTCTAATTTCTGATTTTGTTGTCTTAAACGATAAAAATGCTGCCAGCAAAATAATAACCATCTCAATAATAGAGACAAAAGAAAGTGTGACTTCCCCTATGATATGTATTCCAAACGCGCCGCCTTCACTATTTTGAAATGCAGGCAGTGTTGGAAGTACGCCGCTTAAAACAACGGCTCCCACAATCATTATAATAAATAAAATATTATGTCCGCCCTCAAATTTAATTTCTGTTCCAGCTTTGCTGATATCTGGTCTGTGTCCCTTTGCTATATCTTTTCTATAAGCCTTTCTATCCAAGAAATAAAACACAGTTAAAAGAATAACCATATTAAAAATCAATATAGGAAACAAGTTTAAACTCCATGTAAAAGGGACGCCCCTCATAAAGCCCATCAAAAGAGGCGGGTCTCCAATTGGTGTAAGACAGCCGCCCATATTGGATACAAGAAAAATAAAAAATATCATAATATGATTTTTATGTTTTCTCCATGAATTCATTTTAATAATAGGACGGACAAGCAACATACTTGCACCAGTTGTTCCTATACAGCTTGATAAAAGTGTACCAATAAGCAATATTCCTGTATTCACGCGCGGAGAACCGACTAAATCACCCTCTAGCGTGATATTGCCTGCCACACAAAACAATCCAAACAATAAGACAATAAATGTTAAATAATCATTTATAATACACTCCAACACTGTCTCAGATGCTGTATATGCCCCATATTTTACTGCAAATGGAATAATAAATAACAACGACCAAAATAAAACTGCATATGGTCTGTTTTTTTCCCACCACTCACCCTTAATAATAGGAAGGACTGCAATACATAACAGCAACCCAGCAAATGGAATACATAACCACAACGGAATCATTTTAAGAACCATGCCTTTCTTTTAATTTACAAACAACGGATGACACGCTTTGCGAGCCATCCTTATGTCAATAAAAAGGGCTTTGCAATGCAACAGCCCTATTATAAGTCAAACAGATATTCACAATCTATCTGTTTGACTACTTGTTCAAACCATCTTGCCACTTTGCAGCATTTTGACAAGAGCTTAAACTCCTGTCAAAACATGGAAGTCTAACTCACGCTTTTTAAGCGAAAATTAGACTTCTAGGATGTGTTTAAAATAATTCTACTTTTCCAGATACATCGTTATTAACAACATAATAACACGCATTATCCTCTGGCTTAAAATATAATGTCAACTCTTTGACTGTCACTTCCTGCTTTTTGCACTCTTCTTCAACTTTTTGAACAATCAAATCCTCATCAATTTGTTTACCATCAAATTCAATAAACATCTTTTTTGTCACAATAGCTTCTTTTATGTTCGTATTTTTTGCAGTTGACTCTTTTTTGCTGGTTGCCTTTTTTCCAGTAGTTTTCTTTTCTGTTGCCTTTTTAGCTGTTGTCTTTTTTGCAGCAGGCTTCTTTGTTTCCTTTTTTTCTTCAACAACATCACTTACATTCAATGCGCTGTCAACAACTTCATTGTTTTTCATTAAACTAATCCTCCTGAATTTAAACAATCTTCGTATCTTACTATTAAGTACAAGATAAAAATTTTTGTATTGCCTCCACTGCTGCTGTCTCATCTGTGCCTTCTACAGATACTTCAATCTCCATGCCTTCTCTAAGTCCAAATGCCATCATGCCCATTAAGCTTTTTGCATTGATAAATTTTCCATCTGTCTGCACTGTAATATGACTTTCAAACTTACATGCT
This sequence comes from uncultured Lachnospira sp., assembly GCA_910589305.1. Classification (GTDB taxonomy): domain Bacteria; phylum Bacillota; class Clostridia; order Lachnospirales; family Lachnospiraceae; genus Lachnospira. Next base: position 41,172 of record CAJUTV010000001.1, read on the forward strand.
GTTTGCACTAATTCTGCTACAGGATTATTGTATGCTTTATCAATGTTTGCTACAACTACCGATTGTACCATGCTTACTTCACCTTAACCTTTAATTAAAATTAAACATTCCAGCTACACCCTGCAAGTCAACTTATGTTTTTGCATTTATAAAACCTAATTTTATAAAAGATTTATAAATTCTTTCAACGCAAGTTACTATACCCCAAAACATTTATAAAGTCAACACTATATTTTTTTATTTACCTTTTTTTATTTTGTAGAATAAAGTATCTTTAAACAAACTAAACGCAAGACGTTCACATTTTGATATGCTTATATATTTTCTTTAAATTCTTTAATATATTTTTTGACAGCTTCCACTGAATAGTTGTTTGAACGCAATAATTTTATAAAATGTGAACCGACAATTGCACCGTCAATGATATCTTGCACCGATTCAATATCCTTTGGCGTTTTAATACCAAACCCCATCATAACAGGCACGGGACTTACCTCTTTAACCTGAGTAAGATATTCTCTTATATTCCTATGAAAATCGGCTGTTCCTCCCGTTACACCCATCTGCGAAATACAATAGACAAATCCTTTTGCATCTTTTACAAGTTCTGGAATCCTCTCTCTTGAAACAGGGGATATCAATTGTAACAATATCGTTGCATCTTTTGTTTTTTCTAAATAGGACTGCAATTCGCTTTGTTCTTCATATGGCAAATCTGGAACAATCACACCATCAACACCGCACGCTGCACATTGCTTTGCAAATTCTTCTAAACCATAATGATAAACAGTATTATAATACATCATAAATACAACAGGCGTTTTTAAACCTTTTGACCGAACATCTTTCATCAGTTCAAAAATTTTTTCTAATGTAGCTCCATTTAAAATAGCCTCATACGATGCATCTTGAATCACAGGTCCATCTGCTACAGGGTCTGAAAATGGCACGCCAATCTCCATTACATCAATCCCTGCTTCCTCTTGTGCAAACATAATTTTTTCAGTTGTTTCCATATCTGGCAGCCCTGCTGTAGTGTAGGTAATAAAAGCCTTTTTGCCAGTATCTTTTAATACACGCATTTTTTCTTCTATTCTATTCATTATTTATTTGTCTCCTCTCCATTCATATATTTTGCAACCGTATCAACATCTTTGTCACCACGCCCAGAAAGACACATAACAATGGTCTTTCCTTTATATTCATTTTGTGCCATCTTAAATACATACGCCATTGCATGAGCGCTCTCGATTGCTGGAATAATCCCTTCTAGTCTGCATAACTCCATCAGCGCATCCATACATTCTTTATCCGTAATAGATACATAGACGGCTCTTTTTGTATCACGAAGATAAGCATGTTCCGGTCCAACACCTGGATAATCAAGACCTGCTGAAATAGAATGTGCAAGTTGTATATTTCCATCATCATCTTGCAAAAGATATGTTTTCATACCATGCAGTACGCCAACTTGCCCCAAAGCCATAGCCGATGCATGTTTTCCAGTCTCAATGCCAAGTCCTCCTGCCTCAACGCCAATCAAATCAACTTCTTTTTCATCAATAAAATCTGCAAACATACCAATCGAATTAGAACCGCCGCCCACACAGGCAACGACAGCATCGGGCAATTTACCTTCTTTTTCTAATATCTGCCTTTTTGTCTCTGTTGAAATAATACGCTGAAATTCTTTAACAATTTTAGGATATGGATAAGGACCAACGGCTGAACCCAACACATAAAAAGTATCTTCTGCTCTCTCTGCCCACGTTCTTATTGCCTCATTGGTGGCATCTTTTAATGTTGCGCTCCCTGTTGTTACTGGCAAAACAGTTGCACCAAGCATCTGCATACGAAATACATTTAATTTTTGTCGTTCAATATCTTCTTTTCCCATATAAATGGTACATTCCATATTAAATAAAGCGGCGCCTGTCGCTGTTGCAACACCATGCTGTCCAGCTCCTGTCTCTGCAATAATCTTTGTCTTGCCCATTCTTTTTGCCAATAAAATTTGTCCTATTACATTGTTAATCTTATGTGCTCCTGTATGGTTTAAATCTTCTCTTTTTAGATAAATCGTAGCTCCATATTTTTCACTGAGTCTCTTTGCATAATACAAAGGCGTTTCTCTTCCCACATATTCTTTTAGATAATACTTATATTCATTGATAAAATTAGAGTCGCTAACAGCCTCATCAAATGCTTTTTCTAATTCTTCTAACGTATTCATCAGCGATTCTGCTACATACTGTCCGCCAAACTCGCCAAAATATTTATTTTCTCTGTTTTTACTCATATTTTCCTCATTTCTGTGCTGCTTTTATATAAAAAACGAAATATTACAAAAATAAAACGTTTTATGGGTTTGTGTCAAGCAGCACACCGTCACAAATCCCATTTTCCTTCATTCTAACTGCCTTTATAAAATCTTCTACTCTTTTTTCATCTTTTCCAATTCGGCTTGGCTGATTTTCAAATTCAACCCCAGAGCTTACATCCACTACATCTGGTGCAGCAATATAAATTGCTCTTGTCACATTTTCTGCCTTTAAACCGCCTGCAAGAAATACTTTTTTTCCTTTCTTTGCAACCATTTTTTGCGCCTTGCAAATACTATTCCACAAAAATGTCTCACCGCTGCCAGATGTTCCCGAGTCAAAAAGCACTCCATAAATTCTATCTGATTTGATTACAATATCTAAATGTTCATAAAATGTTTTGCTTAATTTAGGAATATTCTCACATTTACCAATCATATCTGATAATTTCTTGCTATTTGTATCCAACTGCTCATTTTTCATATTGATTGCCCATATTATAGGCATGGTGCTGTTACTGATAACTTCTTTATCCCACCCGCCATGTATTTGAATATAATCAAATCCAAGCATCTTTATATCCCTTATTTGCTGAATGGTTGGAGATACTGCAACCGCAACTTTTTTTATATTGCTATCCAGTTGAATCACCAACTTTTTTGCCAAATCTGGTGATATATTTCTTTTGCTTTTGGGATAATACAAAACACAACCTATATAATCAGGCTTACATTGATTTACAATTTTTACATCTTCAATTGAGGTAATCCCACATATTTTAATCTGCGTACCCATAATATGCCTCCCTTCTTACTCCATTTATAATGTTAAGCGGATATTCGCAATCCGCTACGCTACTTGCTCATAACCTCATAGCTACTATCGTAGCTTTTCAGTGGGAGCTTATACTCCCACTAAAACAAGCAAGTCCCCACCCCCACTTATGCCTTTGCAGCATTGAAATGGGGGACTTCCTTGATGAGGTTAACGTGCTATTTAACATTTGCAAGTCAAGAAAAATCTAAATTTTACCCCATTTCCTTCCACCTTAAAGCCAATGCTTTAGGGTCGTCAGCTTCCATCAAAGCCGTTCCAATAAGCAATGCATCAACATGGCTCTCATTTAAAATTTTTATATCGTTATCGTTTGACACACCGCTCTCAGATACAAGAACGGTATCTTTAACCATTGCAGCCAACTTTTTTGTTGTATCCAAACATACATCAAACGTTTTTAAATTGCGGTTATTGATACCTATAATTTTGACGCCGAACTGTAGCATACGATTCATTTCCCATTCATCGTGTACCTCACACAATACATCAAGCCCTAACCGATATGCCAAATCATATAATTTTTTAAATGTTGTATCATCTAAAATAGCAGCAATTAACAAGATGGCATCGGCTTCTATCACTTTTGCCTCATAGACTTGATATTCTGTAAAAATAAAATCTTTTCTTATAATAGGCAGCTTTGTCATTGTTCTTATCTGTTTTAAATAATCAATACTGCCATAAAAATAGTCTTCTTCTGTCAGACAAGATATCGCATCAACTGCTTCATTATAACAATCCATTCGTTTCATCAAATCAATTTTACTTGCCATATTCCCATGACTTGGCGATGCCTTTTTAAATTCACCAATAATAGAAAGTCCTTCCTTTTTTAATGCCTCATAAAAACTCACAGATACTCGATTTGATTTAAGGGCTTCCTTTTTCATATCCTCTAAGCTGATATGTTTTATCTGCTCTTCTAATCTGATTTTTTTTGCTTTTACTATATCATCTAAAATCATAAAATCCCCTTTATAAAATTTTCTATCATTCTTTTTCCATGTTCTGTATAGATGGATTCAGGGTGAAATTGCATTCCAACAATTGGATATTTTCTATGTTTAACTGCCATAATCACACCGTCATCTGTTGTTGCTGTAACACAAAGACACGCTGGAATACTATCTGGCAAAATAACAAGCGAATGATACCTTGCAACTTTTAAACCATCTTTTAATCCTGAAAAAATGCCCGTCTTACAATGTTTGATGACGGATTGTTTTCCGTGAAAAATATGCTCAGCATAGCCAATCGTTGCACCAAATGCCTCACCGATACACTGATGACCAAGACATATGCCAAGTATCGGCTTTTTTCCTGCAAAGTATCGAATTACATCAAGGCAAATCCCTGCTTCTTTTGGACTTTTTGGACCAGGCGACAAAACAATTGCCGCCGGATTTAACTGTTCAATTTCTTGGATATTGGTACAATCATTTCGCACCACCATAATATCCTTATCAAATATTCCTAAAAATTGATATAAATTATACGTAAATGAATCATAATTATCAATCAAAAGAATCATAAATTTTCCTCCTCCACAAGGGTTTTTGCCAATGCCATCACTTTATTGCAACATTCATTATATTCATTTTCTGGAATAGAATCTGCCACAATTCCTGCTCCTGCTTGAAGATATACCTTATCCCCTTTTTTTATCATTGTCCTTATTGTAATACAAAAATTCATATTTCCTTCAAAAGACAAATACCCTGTAGCGCCTCCATATAAACCTCGCCTTACACTTTCTAATTCATCAATAATTTCCATCGCTCTGATTTTTGGCGCACCGCTTAATGTTCCTGCCGGTAAAAATGCTGAGATAACATCAAATGGTGATTTTACTTTCCCACTTTTCCCCTCCACCAATGAAACAATGTGCATAACATGCGAGTACTTTTGTATTTTCATCCATTCAGATACTCTCACCGTACCAATCTGGCTTATTTTCCCCATATCATTTCTTGCAAGGTCTACCAACATTACATGTTCTGCCAATTCTTTCTCATCTGCTAAGAGCTGCCTTTCTAAAAAAACATCTTCTTGTGGTGTTGTTCCGCGTTTTCTTGTTCCTGCTATTGGACAAGTATACACTCTCTGGTCTGTCTGTTTGACAATCATTTCTGGAGAACTTCCTATTATCTCAAATTCACCAAAATTATAATAATATAAATAAGGTGATGGATTTCGTTGTCTTAATTCTTTATATAAATCAAAGCCATCACGCTTTGTCTGTATCGTCCATCGCTGTGATAAAACGGTTTGAAAAATATGTCCTTCCACAATATACGCTTTAATTTTTTTGACTTTTTCTGTATATTGCTGTAATGTATCCGATTTTTTAATAATGATGCCATCATGTTTTTGTTGTCTGTTATCAACATTATTATCTTCATCTATTGCTTCTTGTTTATCAACATTCTTTTGTATTGTTTCTATATTCTTTAAATCCTCTATATCACATTGTTTTAACGCTTTATTAATCAGTTTGTCTATCTGTATCAATGCTTCTTCTTCGCCTTCTTTACTGTCTCTTTCCAATACAACAGCTGTGAGTGTTTCTGCCATATGGTCTATTGCAATAAATTGTGTTGTCACCATAAGCTGTATGGTTTCAATACCAATCTCATCGGGATTACAATCTGGCAGATTTTCTGTATATCGAATAAAATCATACCCAAAACTTCCAACAAAACCTCCATTAAATTCTAATGCACTTCCATTCGTGTTAATTTCAAACATATCATAATATTCTTTTAATAGCTGAACAGGATTGCCTTCCACAACTTTTGACACACCGTTTCTATCTGTTATAACAAGCGCATTCTTTTTTGATTGAATCAACATTTCTGGCTCCACACCCATAAATGTAAAACTACCCTTTTCCTTATCATTGCTTTCCATAAGAAAGCCAATTTTTTTTGCTCCAAGATTTTCGTAGATATCCACGCCAGACTCATCTACAATGCTTACGGTTTTCTTATATACTTTCAACATTTTTTTCATCTATAAAATCCCCTTTCTTTCTAAACTATATCGTTGTAAATATCACTGGTTGTATATTAAAAATATATAATTTTATATTTCAATTTATATAACAACCTATTTTTTAATTAAAAATGCCCCCAACAGCAATATACATGCTGTCAGGGACGTTTATACAACGTGGTGCCACCCATCTTTACAAGCAAACAAAAAAGCATACCCAAACTGGATATGCCACCGTTTTTCTTGACTCTTTCAATACAATGTAGCCAAATAGTCTACAACTATATCTACCCTCTATAACGTGAGGTCTACGTCGCAGGCTACTGTCAATTCACCTTTGCATCTCCCAAACCCATTCCTAAAGGCGCTCCACACCAGCTCTCACCACCGCTGACTCTCTGTAATGTACCTGCCTGAAGTACTATTTTGTTCATCGACTTTAAATCATTTAATTTCAGTTATTCTATCATCTTCCAATATTGATGTCAATAAAAATATTTTAAACTCTAAAATATTTGCAATCATTTATATATCATATTCATCAAGAACCAAAATCTCCACTTTTACTAATCACATAATTGACTTGCTCATACTTCTTTTAATTCAGTGCTTGTCTTTTATTTTTCATCACCAGCACATGTGCAGGAGGAAGATTATTCATAACGCGCAAATTTCTTCTTATATCAAAAAATTGCTCAAAAAACTTTCTCTTTACCATACTATACTGAAATGTAATAAAAATACCCTTTTTCCCAATTACTTTTTTAGTTGCTTCTAATATACTCTCCGATTCTTTTTTTGGCAATGATGTAAATGGCAAACCTGATATCACACAATCAACCCTTTTTATCTCCATTTTTTTCAGATATTTACAGACATCTGCTGCATTGCCATGCACTATGTAAATATTTTCTTTGCTGCCATATTTCTTTTTTAATTCACTGCAAAATTCTTTATTTTGCTCAATTAATACTAATTTTGTTTCTTTTACTTTATTTGTAACAAGCCCATCTGTAAATGAACCTGTCCCTGGTCCATACTCTACAATACATTTTGCCTTCTCAAAATGAATAGGTTGTATCATCTTTTTTGCCAACGCTTTTCCACTTGGGGCAATAGCTCCTATTTTTCTTGGATTTAATAGAAATTGCTTTAGAAAGTCAAACATCTTGATTACTCCTCACTATTGTTTGTTATAATATATTATTATATATTATTGATATAAGAATCACCTTTAACATTTCCTTATATTTCTATTATTTTATCATCATGCCCTTTTAATTACAACAATTCTTTCACTTTATTAATTTTTTTAATATAATCTTTATCATTTACTTTTCCAAACCCATATGCAGCATATATAAAATCAATTCCTGCCTCTTTTGCAGACTGTGCATCTTTTTGTGTATCACCCACATAAACCGGACATTGCAATCCATTTCTTTCTATCAACAACTTATTATTGATGCCTTTGTTTACTCTTGTCCTTCCCCAACACTCTGTATCATCAAAATAAGCTTCCATATGATGCGCTTTCATAAATGCCTGTATATATCCATCTTGGCAATTACTAACTATATATAATTTAAATTTTTGATGTAGTTTCTTTAGTACATCTTCCAATCCATCATATAAAATACCGCCATGTTGTGACAAATATTCATTCTCATAATAACACAGTTCATCCATAAGCGTTTTTTGTACATGTTCCGATTCATTTGGAAAAAGTTTTGCAGCAATTTTATACATCGTAAGCCCCATACATTCCTCTAATTCTTCTTCTGTAATAGGTTCCCTTTTTATTTCATGATGCCGCAGCAACACTTCATTCCACGATTGTTTTATCGGTTTTGTGGCATCCCACAATGTTCCGTCCAAATCAAATATTATTCCATCATATTTTGCATCCATTTCTTAAACTCCATTTCCTAAAAGTTCATCAAGCTGTTTTAACATACGTGCTAAAAGTTCTTCTTGTGTAATATCATAACAAATTGAAAAACAATCTCGTGCAAGACTGTATTCATGGTCATTCATCATCAGTTCGCCCACCCTGTAAATAACACCGATTGTATCTGGGTTTGGTCCTGGCTCAATACTAGATTGTTCCAATATTTTTTGCATTTCCTTAATAGACCACTGCGGTGTATCATCACCCAACGCATTTTTAAGATATTCTAATTCCTGACTGGCATTTTCTGTACTATAATAAATATTGCTGTAAAGATAACAGCACCTTGCCGTCTGTGTATTATATTTTGACACATGATAATATCCCATATTTCTATAATAACGCGCCATTGTTGCTCTTGTGCAGCACAATTTATAAGCCTCTTTCGTCGCAATCAAATAGCGTTCTAACATATTTAAATACTTATAGCATTCTGCCAAACCAAGTATTGCATCCAAATCAACAGGATTCCAGCAAATTGCATCTTTGTAAGCTGCTGCCCCTGCCTTGTATCTGCCAAGTTTTACACTTAAATCTCCATATGCTCTGTAATATTCACCTATTGGAAGCTGTGTACAGCAAACTTGAATATCAGGCTTATAATAATAGGCATATACATAATACTCCATAACATGATTTAAGCTAATATATATCTCATTATTGGTTTTACCATCAACCGTTTCAACTTTTTGTATATTCTTTTCACTGATACGAATATGACCTCTGTTATCTATCATTCCAGCTTTTCGGATATGAAATTGCCCCTCTATGCTCTCAAGGAGTTCTTCAATAAGCGCTGTCGCTTCATCAATCCGTTCTTCTGAAAACATTTGTTTAAAATCTGCAAATTTTTCCTTTAATTCTTCTATATTGTCAATATCCATATTTTTCCTCACTTCTGCCCCGTTTTTGCACAAAGAACAAAACATTCTTATGGTTTTTATAAATTCTTTTTCTTAGCTGTCCGTTTTTTCTTATGAACTATTTTTTCTTTTAAATTCAATGTATTTGTCTTTAATACAACCGTTGTTCTTGGCGGAATTTTAACAAGTTTATTTTCAACAACGTCTATTTTTTCTGTTCCTGTACTAAATTCAACAGTCCATTTGCTTCCTTCTGCAAGCTTTGGCAACGCCAAATCATGCCATTCCCAATGTAAATTAAATCCAACATAAATTAATTCAAAACGGTCTTTTTCTTGAAGCATATCAAAAGCAGCATATTTTGAACAATATAGTATACCGATATGTCTGTTATAATTTTCCATTACCTGATACCATGCGTTCGTTCCATGATAAGAAACATCTGGATATCCGCAAGAAACAGGGTCTGCTGCCAGCAATTGTTTTGTCATATGGAGAATTTTATTATCTTTTCTAAATTGTATCAGCTTTGTCACAAATTCTTCAATATCACAGGCTTCATTGGACGATTTCCAATTTAGCCATGAAGTCTCACCATCAATACAATAAGGATTATTATTTCCGCCCTGTGAATTTTCAAACTCATCTCCCGCCAATATTAAAGGCGTTCCCGCCGATGTCAACAGCATGGTAAACGCATTTTTAATCTGTCTTTGCCGAAGCTCAATAATACGCTTTTTTCTTGATTTTCCTTCCACACCGCAATTCCAGCTATGATTAAAATTTTCACCATCTCGATTATTTTCACCATTATTTTCATTATGCTTACGGTCAAAACTTACAAGGTCCATCATCGTAAAACCATTATGATTTGTCACATAATTAATATTTGCACTATTATCAGGATTACTTCTTGTAACATATGCAAACTGCCTAAGCTGATTTTCATCCCCCTTTAAAAATTGACGAACGGTCTGTGTAAAACCATTATTGTAATTTGCCATATGCTTATAAGTGCCTCGTTCCCCGTTCCAATATGTTGTAATAAGCTTGGTATCTGAAAGAAGAGGGTCTTTGGAAAGAACCTCAAGTGCAGTTTCAGAAGCATACAGATGAATACCATCTATGTGATACTGTGTCACCCAATACCTTGCACAATCAAGAATAAAATCCGATGATTCTTTATCAAAAAACATCTCCATAATCAGCTCCATATGATTGGCATGAAGTGTTTTAATAACATTCTTTAATTCAACTGTGTAATCAGACTTCATATCAGCAATTGAACAAAAGGCTGCCTTTGGCGCAAAATGAAACCCTGCGTCATATCCCCAATAATTTACTAGCGGTGTAATAATTTTAGGCTTATATATTTCTTTTTTTGATGGATGGAGCTGTGAAAAACGACAAATCTCATCATATTCATATGCTGGCATCAACTCTAATGTTGTCACTCCTAGTTTTTTAAGATAATCCAGCTTTTCAAGCAATCCTGCAAAAGTTCCCTTGTGTTTTACACCTGATGTTCTGCTCTTTGTAAAGCCCCTTACATGAATCTTATAAAAAATGCAGTCCTCATAAGGTATATTCGGTCTTACATCTTTTTCCCAATCAAAATCATCCAGACACACTCTGCTAAAATGAGGCGTGTGTTCTGTTTCTTCATCATTAATGCCAAATTTAGTGCACCCTGTAATCGTCTTTGCATAAGGGTCAATTACTTTAATACCATCTACTTCATAACAATAAAGAGCCTTGTCCATTGATATATCACTTATTGAACAGGCAAAGACATTGCCAATCTTGTAGGTACTATCTAATATAATTTCATGTTTCAGCTTATATTTTAAATCATATATCAATAAACTTATCTGTTTTGCCTCACTGCTAAATGCAAAGTTGTAATTCTTGCCATTTTTGCTACTTCCCATAGCAATCGGATTTCCTTTAGCCACTATCATATGTCACCTCATACCCTATTTTTACGCCAATTTTAGTTTTTAAAATTATTATAATGTATTTTAATTAACTTTCATAGCACTTTATATAATATTTTTATAGTTTTTTCCACACTTTTATAAACATTAAATATATTTTTAAAATTAAAAATAAATATAATGCAATAAAATCCAGTAGATAAGCAAAGTACAGAAACCATATTTTCGTATTTTGCTTGCCTACTGGATTTTTTAATCGGAAACTTCTAACCTATTTGCCTGTCTTTGTCTAAAACGCTGTATAAGTTGAAATATTCCTTCCTGTATTTTCTTTATTATTTTTTCAACTGTTATATAAATATAAAACTTCTGCGCTCTATTCTCCAATTAATTCCTGCAATTTTGCAAATGCATCGCTAATGCCTCCCACAGCATTAATCAATCCCTCATCTACCGCCTCATGCCCAACAAGAATCGTACCTAAATCTTTTGTAAGGATTCCTGTATTAATCATCATTTTTTCCAATTTTTCTTTGCTAATACGCGAATGTGTGGATATAAACTGAACAATTCTATTTTGTATCATTTTAAAATAATCAAAAGTTTGCGGCGCACCAATAATTGTGCCATTCATTCTTACAGGGTGAATAATCATGGTGGCCGTTGGTGCAATAAATGAATAATCGGCACTGACTGCCAACGGAACGCCAATGCTGTGTGAATCACCCAATATCAATGAAACCACTGGCTTAGACATGGAGGCGAACATCTCTGCAAGTGCAAGTCCTGCACTCACATCACCGCCAACAGTATTGACAAGCACAAGCACGCCTTTAATCTCATCATCGTCTTGTATTGAGGCAAGCTGTGGCAACACATGTTCATATTTTGTACTTTTGCTGGTTGAAGGCAATATATCATGTCCTTCAATTTCTCCAATAATTGTCATTAAATGAATTTTTCCATGTTTTTTATTGCTTTCAAGAACGACCTGCCCATAATCATTGATTTCATTATTTTTCTTTTCTTCTTTTGAAGCCGAATCTTCATTTTTGCCCATATTTTGCTTTCCTCCATATGATTACATTTATAGATATTGATATTATTTTGAGAATTTATGTTGATTTTATTCATGTATCACTATTTTTCTCAAAAAACATCCTTTTCTCTTTTCATAATGCAATCGTTCAACAGAGCCAAGCAATAAATGTATTTATTTTAATGTCTCGCTATTGTTCAGCACAAGCGTACTATATAAAAATAATATATCACAGTCATCAAAATTAATAAATTGTCCTAAATAATCAGGTTGAATATAGCGAATATCCACCAATGTTATCTGAGAATATCCGCTAATTAACAATGGCGCAATACTTGAACCAAAAGAATCCCTAAATAATATTAATTTTTTATTCTCTTGTGCCTTTGGATTGTTTAATGTAACAAGAGATAATGAACCCGACAAAAACATTTCATAAGGGTCACGTCCTGTTGCTTTTTCCATATCATACATAGGTATTTCTTTTTTATTTTGTCCATCATACACATAACATTCTTCCATAACATCTTGTGTCACATACTGCAATACATCTGGTTCAAGCGGCAATGCTGCCTGTCCATAATACACACCATAAAAATCATGCATCAATGTATGAAATGTATAATCCGAAGAAAGTGTTGTACCCATTTTTTGTGCCAGTCTCTGTGCTACATCTATAATTCGTTCCTGACGCCAATGGGTATCGGTTTTATAATAATCGTCCTTCTCTAAAAGTTCTGAGATAGAAATATATTGAGCAAAATCCATTTTTTGTTTCATCTGTTGTTCAAATTCCTTATAATCCATTGAAAGATGACCACTGTCCTTTGCCAAAAAACAATTTTTATCTGGAATAACTGATAAAAACACATTATTATGTTTTGTCAAATATTTGTCACATATATATTGAAACCGTTTTACTGCCCGATTTAAAGAATCCTCATCAAATGGATATTCCACTGCTGCAATAAAACCATCTGAAACATAAAGACCATTGTTATCTTTCCTAAAAAAAATATCTGTTGCTGTCACTGCCTTTAATGTCCGAAAGGATGCTCGAAACGGAAATGTATCTATAGCATATGTCTCAAAATCACTCATAAAACGCCCACTCAATATATTTTGTGTCTGAAATATCGGCATAGCTGCCAGTTTTCTGCGTTCACTGTCTGAATATTGTGGTTTTGGCAAAAATACACAAAGTAAAAATCCTGCTGCCAAAAACACTGCAAACAAAATACATGTCACTTTTTTCATATTTTTTCCTTTTTTCTGCGCTGTTTTTTAAACCAAGAACCAAAGTCTTACAGGTTTATGACAAACAGCACAAAGCCACAAATCCCGCAATTAAAAATTTCAATTTTGAATCTTTATTTCTATATTGTAACTAATTTTTAGGAACAGCAAATAACTCGCATTTTCAAAATCGAAAATATAAAAATGGATTAAATGAGCCATCTATCAAATAAGCTGTTATAACAAGCAATAATACCATAAGCACAAACGGCTCTATCCTATCTAAAATTTTTCTACCTAGCGGTCTGTTATAAACAATCTTTATCCCATATTGCACTGCTGGTGTTGCTCCTATAACAGCTATAAATAGTATTACAAAAAAGCTATACAGGCAATAAAGTGCTTGTGCGGATACAAGCGGAACACCTCCAACACCCAAAAGTCCTTTGATATCCAAAAATGCTTGCCCCATATCTTGTGCATTAAAAATAATAAAACTAATCATTACAAAAAACAAAACATAAATATGAGAGAACACTCTGCTTTTTTTTAGATATTTTAACAGCCATACTTTTTCAATCATTAACAATATGGCAAAAAATAAACCCCATACAATAAAATTCCATGCTGCTCCATGCCAAAATCCAGTAAGCATCCATACCGTCAAAATATTAAAGAATTGTCTTGCTTTTTTGACACGATTTCCTCCAAGCGGAATATAGACATAATCTCTAAACCAAGAACCTAATGAAATATGCCAGCGACGCCAAAATTCTGTAATACTAGCAGAAATATAGGGATAATTAAAGTTTTCTAAAAAATGAAACCCAAATATTTTGCCTAATCCAATCGCCATATCACTATAGCCTGAAAAATCAAAATAAATATGCAGACCAAAAGCAAACGCATATAACCAATAAAACAATACTGATTTTTCGTCAGAACCACGAAACACATTGCATAGTTCTCCTAATTGATTTGCCAATAATACTTTTTTTGCCAAACCAATTACAAATTGTCTAATCCCTTCAGCCGCCATATCCCATGAGTGTTTTCTTGTCTCTAATTGTTTTGCTATATCTGAATAGCGAACAATGGGACCTGCAATCAACTGCGGAAACATGGCAATGTAAGCTGCCATATTAATCATATTTTTTTGTGCTTCTTCTCCTCTATATATATCAACAATATAGCTAATCATCTGAAATGTATAAAAACTAATACCAATTGGCAATACCACCTTTAACAAAGATAGATTAAGTCCTGTTATAGCATTAAAATTAGTAATAAAAAAATCAACATATTTAAAGTACACCAAAAAAGATAGACTAATGATTATAGAGAAAACACAAAAGAATTTTCCTAATTTTTTTCCTCTATATTTTTCTACCAATAATCCAAATCCATAGCCTAATACAATCGAACTTCCCATCAATAAAATATACTTTGGCTCTCCCCATGCGTAAAATAACAGACTGCTTAACAACAAAACTGTATTTTTTAAACATGTTGGAGATAAGAAATACAAAGCTATCGTAAGCGGCAAAAAATAATATAAAAATGTAATACTCGAAAACAGCATATCATTGTTTCTCCTATATTTTTTTGTATACTACAATCTTTAGGCACCATTTATTATTTCAATTTTATATACCACACAGCTTTAAAAATTATTTAGCTTACAAAAATAGCGTGAAGCAACTTATATTAAAAGTTTACTTCACGCCATTTAAATTTTTATTTTATACGATATATATTATGCCTAATCCTCTTTTTTAAATGGTAAAAGTATATTTATCGAATTATACAATTGGTGTTTCTGTAATTACCTGTGCCCCGCTAAGTGCAGATAACGCATTGTTCTTGAAGATTTGCATAATTTCAGCCTCACCATATGCTGTAATAACATATTTTCCATCTACATTAATGATAATCAATGTATCAGGTTGTCCACACATCCACTGCTTTGCTAAAATATTAGACTTTGCTGCCTCTGCAAAATCATTCATATTTACACCATTTTTCAAACGATATGCAGCACCAGTAAATATATTAGTATTCATCATATGCACCATTGAAGCGGCATCCTCAATATTAGAAGTTTGACTTTGTGGAAGTCCCAGTGTAATGTCTAATTCTTCTGTTTTGCTAATATCAAATTTACCAGGCGCATCCATTACTGCATTTTCTTGATTTCCTCCATACATAGCAAACAGTTGGTCTTGCTTATAAACTTTTACTACTTCCTTCAACACATCAAGAGATTCTGCATATTTTGACTGTCCCCCTTGATTTCCACCATTTGAATCCTTGTTGCCACAACCAATTAATGTAACAATTATCATTGCTGCTAAAAAGATTGTTGTTAATTTCTTCATGTAAATCCTCCATTTTTATTTAATCTGCTGCATACAAATCCATTTATATTTATTTTATATAAACTTTTGTACTTGTCATGACTTATTATAGCATATCTTTATATTAAATGCTACTGTTAATATTATTATATTTTTTATAACTTTAACTCTTTCTAATTTTTAATTTTTCTTAAAATCGAATATTTGTTTTGCATTAACTATTGCCCAAAATCATCATTTATGTTATTATACAAAATATATTATCAATACAAAAGGTAGGTATTTTAATGTTTACAGGATATGATTATGAAGATTACTGTTGCAAATATCTAAAAAAACATCATTTTAAAAACATTGAGCATACTCCGCTTTCAGGCGACCACGGGGTTGACATTATTGCTCGAAAAGGACGCAAAAAATATGCCTTTCAATGTAAATATTATACTGGAAAAGTAGGAAATCACGCTATTCAACAAGTCTATACAGGCTGCTCTTACTATAAGTGCGATGTTGCAGTCGTAATAACAAATAGCGTATTTACAAAAAATGCGATTGCAGAGGCAAAAAGGCTAGGCATACAACTATGGGATAATATTGAAGTAGAAAAAAAGAGATATCGATTTATCAAGTTGTTCTTATTAACTGCTCTTATACTGGCAGCAGCTTACTATATTATTCCTGATAAACAAAAGTCCTGGTTATACAACTATTTTACAACCTTTTATCAGACTGATTTTGATATAATTTTACTGGTTGTATTTCTTTTGTCTGCCATTATTCTTGCCACAATTGCCATCAAAAAAATACGAGACAATGCCCATTAATACAACAATAAACTATATAAAATAACTTAAGGCACAAAATCAAACACCCCAAAGCAAACAAAAAACTTGTTTGTTGTGGGGTGTTTAAACGACTAATAAAAAGCTTCATATCGGACTTGAACCGATGACCTCTTCATTACGAGTGAAGCGCTCTACCAACTGAGCTAATGAAGCACCTTACACAAAAATAGTCAAACCAGATATTCACAATCCACTTTGCTATTTGCTCAAACCATCTAGCTGCTATCGCAACACAAGCCCCCACCTCCACTTATGCCTCTGCCGTATTGAAGCGGGGTACTTTTTTGATAAGGTTAAATTAACAAGCAATATTATATATGTATAAATATTTTTTGTAAAGCGTTTTTTTTATATTTAATAAAATATTTTAATAAACTATTTTATCGAATAAAATTCATAGGGGTCAATTTTTCTTTTTCTGGGATTCCATACTGTTCTTTGCCCAACGCAATACTTTTCATTAAAAATGTCATATTTCTTGCAAGTGTTCTCATTCCCTGCAAGCCTTCCAAATCCTGATTGGCTTCCCCTATTTCTCTTCCATGAATACTGTTCCAATACTGTCCTGAAGCCACTGGCATACCAGCTACTGTAAAAAATTTATTTAATTCATCAAATGTAGCAGATAATCCACCTCTTCTGCCTGCTACAACAGCTGCACCGACTTTCATCGTCTTATCAAAATCAGTGCTGCAAAACAATCTCGTCAAAAAAGCAACTAATGTCGCATTTGCAGATGCATAATATACAGGACTTCCCACTACCATACCATCACATTCTTTAAATTTAAAAGCCGTTTCATTTACAATATCTTCAAATACACATTTCTTAGCAGTTCCACAAGAACGGCAAGCAATACAGCCACGAATATCTTTATTTCCAACATGTATTATTTGTGTTTCAATATTTTCCTCTGTAAAAATCTTTTCCATCTCATGTAAAGCCACATATGTATTTCCTTGAGCATGGGGACTTCCATTGATTAATAAAACCTTCATCTCAACCTCATTTCTGTGCTGCTTTTTCTATATTTTATTATATTTTGTATTTTGTGTCTGACAGCACACAGACATGGATACGCCTATTTGGGGATTATCTTTTTATTTGAAGCAATTTATTTTTAATAGCTTGTTTCGCTTGCTCCGGCACATCAATTTCCCAAACCGCTTCTTCCATTGGACAGTATCCTGTACCAGAGCGATTTATAATCTTTTCAACAGACCTGTCATATTGTATTTGAATATTATTTTTTGTAAGCGTATCAATAGCAGCTGCACTCATCACATACGCATAAACCTCTTTTACATCAAGCAATACATATAAAAATGCTGCTGCCTTACCTACAACTTTATCGGCTGCACAAAAACCACTAAAATCCACCCCACTGTCGTGCCAATCTAATAAAGACTTTACTCCACGTTCTGTGCTTGTATACACTTTATTTTCTTTACACAAAACACAAGTATAACTTCCTTCATTTAAAATTCCAATTGCCTTTGTTAAATCAGCTTTCATATATTTTCATATTCTCCTATCCCAATTTTTGAATCATTTATAGTATGCGATAATATAGTTATAAAATTTTATAAGAACCATTTTTTAAGCGATAAAATTCTGTTTTTTCATTATTTTCAAACAGTTCCATCATTTCTTTCATATCTACAGCAAGCACATAGTCTTGCATATGTTGACGTTTTATCCAAAATACATTGCCTTCTGATGAACAATGAAGATTACCTGTAAATTGATTCGTTTTATAAAGAAAAATCACATATCTTACATCCTTTTGGATTTGAAATTGCTTTACTCCGCAAAGAATAGGATTGCTGATTTGATAACCTGTCTCCTCAAAAACTTCACGAATAACTGATTCTACAAATGATTCACCTTGTTCTACATGTCCGCCAGGAAAGGCTATACCATCCCATGCAGTGCCTTTTCTTTCCTGAACCAAAATTTGGTCTTGATTATCATACACCATACACAATGTTGTAAAAATAGCCTGTTCCATAACACTCCCTACAAATTTTTTATTAATATTCTTATAATAGAATACAATAAATTCAACTATTGTGCAATTTCTTTCATTGTTAATATAAATTTTTGTCAAATAAAATTAACTATATTTTCAATTTTCTTACACGTTACTATTATAATATTGAAAATAAATTCATATATTATAGCATATATATTTTCATTTTATACTCCTTCTTGCTATCATTTCAAGCCTTTTATTGATTTTGCTGCTATTTTCTAAAAATGTATAAAAAATATTATATATTTATTTGATTTTACTATAAAAAAATTATCCCAGAGATTCCAAATATTGAAACCTCTGAGAATGATTTTTATCCTATATTGTTAATTAATACTTAAACCAGCACTTGCATATCCTACAACTGTATTAAGCAAAGATAATCCACTTGCTGTTGCTGAAAATACTAACATCAGTCGAGTCTGAGTTGTAACTGGAATATTAAGTCCTGTAAGTGAACCGTTTAACAGCGTACCAACAGATATTACTCCAGTAAGTGATGGTGTTAGATTTATCACTGTTCCTGCAATCGGAGAAAACACATTATTTGGTGTTGTCGATTGATAAATCTGTGCTCTTATTGTAACAGTAGAACCTACTAAAGAAAGTGCCAACGTTGTGCTAAAAAATGCACTGAATGAAGTAATGACACCATCACGCGGCGTCTGAAATGCAAAGTTAGAAAGTGTTCCACTAGCATTTGTAATATCAATTGTTGAACCCAAAAGTGTAAGACCTTGCGCACTGCTTCCAAAGCCTACAAAAGCAGGAAGTCCCGCAAGTCCTCCAGCGATTGTTGTCAAGGAAACTGGAAGTCCTGATGCAAACGGAATAATCGCTCCTGTACCTGCAACTCCTGTTGGTCCTGTTGCTCCGGTTGGTCCCGTTGCTCCATCAGCTCCTGTTGGTCCCGTCGCCCCATCGGCTCCTGTCGCTCCTGTGGCTCCTGTCGGTCCCGTTGCCCCATCGGCTCCTGTCGCTCCTGTGGCTCCGGTTGGTCCCGTTGCCCCATCAGCTCCTGTGGCTCCGGTTGATCCTGTTGCCCCATCAGCTCCTGTTGCTCCGGTGGCTCCGGTTGGTCCCGTTGCCCCATCAGCTCCTGTGGCTCCGGTGGCTCCCGTTGGTCCCGTTGCTCCAGTCGGTCCTGTTGCCCCATCGGCTCCTGTCGCTCCAGTGGCTCCTGTCGGTCCTGTTGCTCCATCGGCTCCCGTCGCTCCAGTGGCTCCCGTTGGTCCCGTCGCCCCAGTTGGTCCCGTTGCTCCATCGGCTCCCGTCGCTCCGGTGGCTCCCGTCGCTCCATCAGCTCCCGTTGCTCCGGTTGGTCCCGTTGCCCCATCAGCTCCTGTCGGTCCCGTTGCTCCATCGGCTCCCGTCGCTCCGGTGGCTCCTGTTGCTCCAGTGACCCCATCTGCTCCTGTCGCTCCTGTCGCTCCCGTTGGTCCCGTCGCCCCATCAGCCCCTG
>CAJUTV010000001.1:61148-411614 GCA_910589305.1 uncultured Lachnospira sp.
TTGCTCCGGTTGGTCCCGTTGCTCCATCAGCTCCCGTCGCTCCAGTGGCTCCTGTTGGTCCCGTCGCTCCATCAGCTCCTGTGGCTCCATCGGCTCCTGTTGCTCCGGTTGGTCCCGTTGCTCCATCAGCTCCCGTCGCTCCAGTGGCTCCTGTCGCTCCATCAGCTCCCGTCGCTCCGGTGGCTCCTGTTGGTCCCGTCGCTCCATCAGCTCCTGTGGCTCCGGTTGGTCCTGTGGCTCCATCAGCTCCCGTTGCTCCGGTGACTCCTATTGGTCCCGTCGCTCCAGTAGCTCCTGTTGCTCCAGTGGCTCCATCGGCTCCTGTCGCTCCAGTGGCTCCCGTTGGTCCCGTCGCTCCCGTTGGACCTTCATCTCCAGGACATCCTTTTGGTCCTTGTATTCCGATTGGTCCTGTCACACCCTGAATACCTTGCAATCCTGTCACACCTTGTGGTCCCTGAGGTCCGGTGGCTCCAGTGGCTCCAGTCGGTCCCGGAATACCTCTAGGTCCTTGAAGTCCAATATCTCCCTGCGGTCCTATAGGTCCCGTCGGTCCGGTTGGTCCTGCTGGTCCCTGAGGTCCAATATCTCCCTTAGGACCTTCACAACCTGGGTCTCCTTTTGGTCCAATATCACCA
Source organism: uncultured Lachnospira sp. (assembly GCA_910589305.1). Classification (GTDB taxonomy): domain Bacteria; phylum Bacillota; class Clostridia; order Lachnospirales; family Lachnospiraceae; genus Lachnospira. The sequence continues at coordinate 61,787 of CAJUTV010000001.1, forward strand.
CGCACACCCTGAATACCTTGAATACCTTGTTCACCAGCATATCCTCTTGGTCCAATATAACCTCTTGGTCCCGTATTTCCTGTAGGTCCTACTGGTCCTGTATTTCCTCTTGGTCCTCTCGCTCCGGGAATACCAGGAATACCCTGTGGTCCCATATGACCTGGGTCTCCTTTGTCACCCTTTGGACCGGGACATCCGGTATCTCCTTTAATTCCTTGTGGTCCCATAGGACCCTGATCTCCTTTAGGTCCCGCAGGTCCGCGTTCACAACAGGAAGGATGGCATTGATTTTGACAATTGTTACATGAATTCTTATAATCCATAAAAATCACATCCTTTCTAATTATCTGAAAGACACATGTAAAAAGTATGTCTTTCTACAAATACTCTATGTCTATCTCACATATTTGTTACATACTTTATATAAAAATTAGAATATGTTAAGATGTATTTTAAGAAATCTGCAAACTGTCAAAATACTGTTTGTTATAAAGATATGCTTTAGAATAAGGCTTACAAACTCCTGCTCTTTCATTATATTCTTTTGCCTTTTTCTTATCTCCCATTTTATCAAAACATACACATAACTGCAAAAGAGGTACATAATCATAACAATCAGGCAGAACAAACCCGCTTGAATATTCATTTCTAGGTCTATTCAATGCAGTTTCATACCAATAAACAGCAGTATCATAATTTCCATGTTCCAAAAAATATTTTCCAATTTCACAACACAACTCAGCTCTTGGCAAATCAAAACTCATACTGCGCAAAAGCGTGTTTAATGCAGATTGTTCTTGCCCCAAACAATAATAACATTGGGCACAAATTGAACATGCCTCTATTTTATTTTCAATCCATCCATCTGCTGAGAGCAAAAATTTTTCCAATACAGAAATAGCCTCTTCATATTGCTTATGATAATACAACTCTCGCCCATAATAATATTGCTGCCGTGAATCTAAACTTTTTCCTTCTTTTAGTACTTTCCGATATATATTCAAATTTCGATTGGGGTCTCCAGCATTTATTTTTTTATGGCAAATCGCAATATCCGAATAAATAACACTGCCATTTGGGGGTATTACTTCATGAACGGCACCAATCCAACGATATCGTGCATCATTTTTAATCCATCTTTCCCTGAAATACGAAAAAGAAGGTTTACCAACTTCATCAAAAGAAGTATTATATTTCATCATTACAATATCAACATCTAGTGACAGCGTTTGCTTTAATTGCAAAAATTTATCTTTTTGTGTTTCTTCTAAAATATCATCTGCATCCATCCACATACAGTAATCCATTGATGCCTTAGAAAACGAGTAATTTCTGGCATCAGAAAAATCATCGTTCCATACATATGAATATACTTTTGATGTATAATTGGACACAATTTCTACTGTTCGGTCTACTGAACCGGTATCCACAACAATAATTTCATCTACAAGTTCTGCTATACTGTCAAGACAGCGCGCAATATGCATCTCTTCATTTTTGACAATCATACAAAGACTTACTGTTGGCATATTGATTCCTCCCTATCTGTTGAATTATTACCTATTAAACTTTTCTATGCTTAAATTCATATTAATTTTAGAAGCACCTACTGAAGAATCCCACTCAAAAAACAGCGTAGATACACTGCATATTTCGATAATAAAATATCTTGATATTACAAGCATTTCCTTCCGCTTTGACGTCTCTGCATATGAAGTATATGCCGTCTGTACATTATCATTAAAGATTGGCGTAAGTTTTATAAAACCATGTCTTTTCATTACTGTGGATATATAATAACAGATGGCATAATAGCCTGGAGTTAGCAATACAGAATAATCATCACAAAGAGATATATTTTTTGTTATGTCTGGTATATCTATTTTAAGCGGAACACTAGCATTTTCTGGCAAAATAATGTCCTGCCCTAAAAATGCAGCAAATATACTGTTTTGCGGATAGCCTGGAGGTCCTGCTGGACCACGTATACCTGGTTCTCCTCTTGGTCCCTGTGGTCCTGTTGCGCCCTGTGGTCCTTGTGGTCCTGTGACGCCCTGTGGTCCAATCTCTCCACGTTCTCCGGGACAGCCTGGCGGTCCAGGTTCTCCTCTTGGTCCTTGTGGTCCAATTTCTCCGGGTTCTCCAGGACAGCCTGGCGGTCCAGGTTCCCCTCGTGGTCCTTGTGGTCCAGGTTCTCCTCTTCCCCCCTGCAAATCAATTTCTTTACATTGAACACAACAGTCTGTAAAATTTTGTTCTTGTCCTTCCTCCATCGATTCAGGTTCACCGCCAGAAGAATTATGTTCTCCTAGTTCTTTGGTGTTCGTATGATGAGAGGGAGTTGATTTAGCCATATTTGATTTTGATACACAATTAGATGAAGATTGTGCTGTATTTCGATTATAATTTCTATTGAAATTTCTTCCCATACCAAACAAATTTGGCGGATTAAACATCCAATTTGTATTAAAATTATTCAATTAAAACCACCTCATTCATATTTAATATTAAGTGATACTATATTTATGATACTGTTTACAGCCACTCCTAAGAACTGTATTGCACTGAAATTGTTGGAGGGCATAATAAATTATATGCGTAAAATATCATTTTGTTTTTAAAAATTGTCTGAACTCATTTGAATAACATTTCCGAATGGAAGGATAAAAATAGACTATAAATATAGAAATTAAAGCAGATATTTACAATTTGCTGCACTGCTTGCTCATAACCTTATAATTGCTATGGCAATGCAAATTCCCCGCCACTTACACCTTTATGGCATTGAATTGGCGGGGACTTCCTTGATAAGGTTAAATTATTATAAACTTTTTTTAATATTATTATTTAGCATATTTCCTATTGCTACCTCAAATCGTTTTTCTATATCACTAATCATTGTTTCAATATACACTTCATTTTGATATGGCTTTTCCATTGTCGTTTTATATGGCACAAACCCTCCTGCCATATGCTCATGTCCGCCTCCGCTCCCAATGCCTTTTAAAGCAATATTTACAATATTGCCTGCATCAATCCTGCCAGTACTTCTAACTGAAATTTTTATGCCATCATCTTTAATTGAATAAACAACTGTATTATCGGTTGTATCTAACATCATAATAAAATCAGATATCGATGCAATTAACGGTTCTGGACAATTCCTGCCCGTGTTAGCGTATGTTGTACGGTCAACAGTCCGAATACTGTTAATGGCTAACACATAAGATTTTAAATCTTCATAACTTAAAACACTGTTATCTAAATCCGCTAACACCTGCTTGTCTACTTTATCAAACAGCTTATAAAATATATCTAAATCCAATTGAGATACACCCCTTGTAAGATTGGCTGTATCAATTTTAATGCCATACAATAATGCTGTTGCCACATTGACATTTAATTCGATATGATACTTAAACAAATACTGTGCTATAATAGAAGAACAAGCGCCGACATTAGGTCTTATATCCGAATACTTATACTCCACTACCTCAAATGTAGGATGATGGTCAAAACACACCACCTCATCACCTGGCATATCAATAATATTGGCATTGCCTTTTTGAGAATCGACTAAAAATATCTCAACATCTTCTGTCATTTGTTCTTTGATATCATTAAATTCTATAATAGGAATATTTAATTTTTGCACCATAGCATTTGAGCTTCCATGGTCAACTTTTCCCTTATATACAATAGTCGATTTTATACCTTTTCCAGCAAGAAGATGCTGCAATCCATAAGCACTAGCTATCGCATCAGGGTCAGGAAAATTATGGGTTTGTATATAGACATGTTTTTGTTTTATATTGTCAATCATTTCATCAATATCAATCATACTGCTCCTTTGTTGTTTCCTATGAAATAACTACTTTATATTATGACGAATATTGTACAATATTTGTTTTTAAATTGCAATCACACCCTATGGATTTCTTTCATATATATACTATATAGTTATCGTTTCATATCTGGAGAGTTGCCATGAATCCTATTCTATCAATTAAACATATTAATTATTCATATCATTCAAAAGAACGTGAAACTACAGCTCTCAAAGATATAAATTTCGATGTTGAACCTGGTAGTTTCACTTCCATTGTTGGACCTTCAGGCTGTGGAAAATCAACCCTATTATCCATTATATCTGGATTGATAGAGCCTGATTCTGGAACCATAGAATACAACCCTAATATTCATATTGGATATATGCTTCAAAAAGACAGCCTTTTTCAATGGCGGTCTGTCTATAAAAATGTTTTATTAGGCTTGGAAACTTGTGGACAATGTACACCTGAAAAAATAAAATTAGTTGATAATATGTTAAAGACCTATGGATTGGAACATTTTAAAAATTCCAAGCCTTCACAACTTTCAGGCGGTATGAGGCAAAGAGCTGCTCTGATAAGAACGCTTGCTATGGAACCCGATATTTTATTGTTAGACGAACCATTTTCAGCACTGGATTACCAGACAAGACTGGAAGTAAGCGACGACATTTATCGTATTATAAAAGACCAGTCTAAAACGGCTATATTAGTCACCCATGATATCGCAGAAGCCGTTGCTATGGGCGATAAAGTAATTATATTAAGTTCACGTCCCGGAACGGTTAAAGATACGATTGATATTCATTTTGATAATCCAACACGCTCACCGTTTGCTACCAGAAGTATGCCTGAATTTTCAGATTATTTTAATCGAATATGGAAGGAGATTGTATAATGAAACGCAATCATGCTAAAATAAAACCAACTCAAAAACAACTCCCTGCCATAAGCGTGGCACAACAAAAATATGTAAAAAAAATCCATAAATATCATTCACTTATCCTTTGTGTTCAAATATTATTGTTATTTGCAATTACTATATTTTGGGAAATTGCTGCAAGAATTGGGTGGATTGACAGTTTTATATTTAGTTCACCCACAAGAATTGCAAAATGTTTTATAAAAATGGTATCTGACGGCAGCATATTTAAACATATTTCCATCACTATGGGAGAGACTTTCATCAGTTTTGCACTGATTGTTATTTTAGGTATTGGTGTAGCTCTTATTTTATGGCTTTACACACCTTTATCTCATGTGTTAGAACCTTACCTCGTTGTATTAAACAGTCTTCCAAAATCGGCGTTGGCACCTATGCTTATTGTCTGGCTTGGCAACAGCCCAAAAGCCATTATTGTAACAGCTATCTCGGTAGCACTTTTTGGAACAATCTTAAATATTTATACAAGTTTTATGGAAACAGACCCTGAATTGCTGAAATTAATGAATACTTTTGGCGCAACAAAACGACAAACCTTATTTAAATTAATTCTTCCTTCATCTTTAAATACCATAATAAGTAATATGAAAGTCAATATCGGTTTATGTCTTGTCGGTGTCATTATTGGTGAATTTTTAGCTGCAAGACAAGGTTTGGGGTATCTTATTATCTATAACAGCCAAATATTTTGTATGGATGTTATTGCTATGGCTATTATTATTCTTTGTATTATTTCAATAATATTATTTAAAATTGTTGATATTATTAATAAATTGATTCGTATCGAATAATATGTTTTATATATAAATATTAATAAATTTTCCTTATTTTTTAGGATTGCTGTAAAATAAAGATTTTATATTTGATATAAACACTATCAATATCATAAATTGTTTTTTGCAGCAGTCTTATTTAATTGGAATTGTTTTGTTCTTTTTTAATTAATGTTGCCAACAGTTTTTGTCAACGCTTTAATTTGACAACACTTTCTTTAAAAAGAAATACTTTTTTAATCTCTTGAAAATATAGTTTTAATATTGTATAATAAATCCAATTAATTTACTTGGAGGCTATTCATTCAATGATTTCTTTACATATAAAAGATACTAAACAATTTATGTCTCACTTGCTCATCAAAGGCACTTGGGACAACTTTCTTCTGTCTGAAGCAACGCTTATGATGGCAAATCCTTTTACCATAAGCGGTGAGATAAACCGCAGCTTTTTCACCAATGAAGAATATGAAGCCCTTAGTGACAAAACATATATGTTATGGTCTCAAATTAAACCTTTTTGTTATTCTATTATTAAAGGCAATAAAGTTCCTACTGCTATGAAAATTATCTTTGTGCTTCCTAAAAACATTGAGACCGAAATTCTTACAAATGCTGACAGCACCATTGCTGCTGATGACATAGACCGCCTGTTTGTCAATGTCCGTTATAATGAAAATGGCATCACCCTTATAACAGGAACTTGCCTTCACACATTTACTTTAGATAAAACCTTAGAACATGCCTTTGACCATTATATTAAAAATTTTCTCAATCAGGCTGAATTACCCTTTGAAGAACAATAGTTTACAAAGTATCATTTTTTATATGTTTCATAATTTTTTAATAAATTTGTCAATCCCGCATAATTACTGGGTTTGCGCTATTATTGTTAGCACTCTTATTATTTGAGTGCTAATTTTTTCTTGACTTCATTGAAAAAGTGTATTACATTACATCTTAAGAAAATTTGATTTATGGAGGTTGAATCATGGCAAATGAACATGGAAATCTGTCGATTAACAGTCAAAACATATTCCCTATTATAAAAAAATGGATGTACTCTGACCATGATATTTTTTTCAGAGAACTTATTTCTAATGGATGTGATGCCATCACAAAATTAAAAAAATTAGAATTGATTGGTGAATATGAAAAACCAGACGATTTAGAATTTAAAATTGATATTCAGGTAAGTGCAAACAATAAAACGGTAAAGATTATTGACAATGGTATTGGTATGACCGCAAACGAAGTCAATGAATATATTAATCAGATTGCCTTTTCTGGTGCGGAAGCGTTCCTTGAAAAATATAAGGATAAGACCAATGAAGACCAGATTATCGGCCATTTTGGCTTAGGCTTTTACTCTGCTTTTATGGTTGCTGACAAAGTTACAATTGATACCCTTTCTTATCAGGAAGGTGCCAAAGCTGTACACTGGGAATGTGACGGCGGCACTGAGTACGATATGAGCGACAGCAGCAAAACGACACACGGTACTGAAATTACTTTATACCTAAATGAAAACAGCTATGAATTTGCAAATGAGTATAAAGCAAAAGAAGTGATTAATAAATATTGCTCTTTTATGCCTACCCCAATTTATTTTACAAACGAAGATGCTGGGCAGCTTACGGAAGAAATCCCTGAAGAGGAAGTAACCGACAAAGATGTTGTCCTTGACACCTTTGTTAAAGAAGCTGTTGTAGAAGAAGTTGAAAACGAAGACGGAACAAAAGAAAGCGTTGAAAAAAGTCCTGCTGTCAAGATGGCAAAGATAGAAAAACGTCCTGTTGCCATTAATGACATTCATCCGCTTTGGACAAAACATCCAAATGAATGCAGCGATGATGAATATAAAACCTTTTATCGTACTGTTTTTAACGATTTTAAAGAACCACTGTTTTGGATTCATCTCAACATGGATTATCCATTTAACTTAAAAGGTATTTTATATTTTCCTAAAATTAATACCGAATATGAAACGATTGAAGGTACAATTAAACTGTATAACAATCAAGTCTTTGTCGCCGATAATATAAAAGAGGTTATTCCAGAATTTTTACTCCTTTTAAAAGGTGTTATTGACTGTCCAGACCTTCCATTAAATGTTTCAAGAAGCGCTCTGCAAAATGATGGTTTTGTCAAGAAAATTTCTGAATATATCACAAAAAAAGTAGGTGATAAATTATCAGGAATGTATAAAACCGACAAAGAAAACTATGAAAAGTATTGGGATGATATCAATCCATTTATTAAGTTTGGCTGTCTAAAAGACGAAAAATTTGCTGAAAAAATGAATGATTATATTATTTTCAAAAATATTGAAGGCAATTATTTAACATTAAAAGAATGTCTTGAAGAAAATAAAGAAAAACATGAAAACACAATTTTTTATGTTACAGACGAGACAGAAAACAGCCAATATATCAATATGTTTAAAGAAGAAGGCATCGATGCCATTATTCTAACACATAATATTGACCAGCCATTTATTACTCATTTGGAAGGAAAAAATGAGGGCGTTCATTTTTCAAGGATTGATGCTGATTTATCAGACAGCTTTAAAGAAGAGACAAGCGAGGACGAACTAAAAGAAGTAACAGAAAAACTTACGGATATATTTAAAAAATCTTTAAATAATGAAAATCTTAAAATTGGTGTCTTTAAATTAAAAAATGCTTCTATTCCTGCTATGATAACGCTCTCTGAACAAGACCGCAGAATGCAGGATATGATGAAAATGTATAACATGTATGGCATGGACCCTTCTATGTTTGGCAGTCAAGGGCAAACACTGATTTTAAATGCAAATAATAATCTTGTTCAATATATTATTGATAATCAAGATAATGAAAACACAACTCTTTTCTGTGAACAAATATATGACCTTGCATTATTGTGTCATGAGCCACTAAAGCCAGAACAAATGACGAATTTTATCAACAGAAGCAACAAAATCATGGAATTGCTTGCCAAATAAATTGTAATATTGTATTATTATACAGGTTGGCACTGAGACGTAATGCCCCAGTGCCAATTTTGTTTTGTATAAAACTGCCCGCCAAGCGTGGCATCCATTATTTTTTTAACGAGCTTGTTTTATTGGATAGGAAATATATATGTCTCAACACCACTCTTACACAAAAGATACAAATAATTCCGATATTTATAATGAACCACACGATATTTATGTTGACGATGACATTGATGATTATATTATATTTGAAGACCTTGAACCATATGTAGAAGATGATTCTTTTCTCTATGATGATATCGATGAAGACTCCGATGAATTTATAGATGATTCTTTGTTAGAAGATTTAGACGAATGGGATACTATATTTTCTACAGATAATAAAGAAATTAAACAATCAAGGAATCAGCATCTAAAAACGTTGTTGCTGCAACAGCTTTTAGGATTGGTAAAAATTTTTATCATTGCTCTTTTTATATCCGTTCTTATTTTAAGATTTGTTATTGTAAATGCCCAAGTTCCAACAGGCTCAATGAAAAATACTATCTTGATTGGTGACCGTCTTATTGGATTTCGCTTATCATATATATTTGATAGCCCAAAACGTGGCGATGTAATTATATTCAAATATCCAGATAATGAAAAGGAAAATTTTGTAAAAAGGGTGATTGGCGAACCTGGCGATACTGTAAAAATTGAGCGGGGAATTGTCTATATTAATGATATTGCTATTGATGAACCCTATATAAGGGAGCCTATGAATGTCAACGCACAGACATTAGAATTTCATGTTCCTGATAACTGCTATTTTGTTATGGGTGATAACCGCAACGAATCATGGGATTCCAGATATTGGACGACAACACATTATGTCGAAAAAAGTAAAATAATTGCAAAAGTATTATTTAAATATTTTAATGATGAAGAAAAAAAATTTACGTGGGATACCATGTAACTAAAAACAATTTAGAAAGAAGATACTATTATGGGCATTCATATCATTCATATTAAAAATCCTATTTTACGTGAAATATTTAGTTATGTAAAAATTATTGTTGTTGCTTTTTTGCTTGTTTTTATATTAAACCATTTTATTATTGCCAATGTTAATGTGCCAACGGGTTCAATGAAAAACACGATTATGGAAAATGACCGACTGATAGGTTTTCGCTTATCCTATCTTTTTTCATCACCAGAACGTGGCGATATTATTATTTTTAAATATCCAGACGATGAATCCATCAATTATGTGAAACGTGTTATTGGTTTACCTGGTGATATTGTCCAAATTATTCATGGCAAAGTCTATGTCAATGATGAAGAATTAGACGAACCTTATATTCGGGAACCTATGCAGGATAATCCTCAAGAACTTACTTATATCGTTCCTCAAGACAGCTATTTTGTTATGGGCGATAATCGCAATAATTCTCGTGATTCCCGATATTGGGAAACAACAAATTATGTCTCAAAAGACAAAATATTGGCAAAAGCATTATTCAAATATTATAATGGAGATAAACACTCTATCACTTTTCAAACCTTTTAATGTTACCTGAATATTATGCTCTAATAATGTTTATACTAAACTTGTGTAATAAAAATTGCACAAGTTTTATTTTGTGCCTGCAACTTTGCAGGTTACGGAAAGGGCATGGTTTTTAAAATGACAAATTTAGGATGTAATGTAAATTCATGTGTACACAACAAAGAAAAATGCTGCTGCTTAAACTCTATTCATGTTGATGGAACAAGTGCAACAAAAGTAGATGACACTTGTTGTGGAAGTTATGTAGAATCTTCTCAAACATCACCAAAGAACTCTGCTGCTTCTCCAAAGCTTTCTTTAAGCATTTCATGTGAAGCAACAAACTGTGTTCATAATATGGATAAGAAATGTGTTGCTGACCATATTGACATCTCTGGCTTATGTGCAAGTGATGCCTGTGAGACAGTCTGCGCAACATTTAAAGACCGCTAAAATAAGTTGCACACAACTAAAAGAGTTGTAAACAACTCTTACAAGTTTACTTGGCAAACTTGTTGTTAATTATAATTTTTTGCTATCTAAAAAGGACTGCTGCAAAATGAAGGTTCTATAAAGATATAAATAGGATGTGTACGAATTATCCTATCTATATCTTGCAGAATTTCTCATTTTGTAGCAGTCCTTTTAAAATTAGGTGAATATTTACTATTTACAAAAATAAATTTTTTATAATCAAGCAGATATTCACCATGTGCTTTTGTACTTACTTATAACCTTATCACTACTTATCTGGTAAAATTAAAATTATACTCTTGATAAATATTCTCCTGTACGAGTATCAATCTTTATCACATCACCTTGATTGACAAACAATGGTACCATAATTCTTGCACCTGTTTCAAGTATTGCAGGCTTTGTAGCACCTGTGGCAGTATCGCCTTTAACGCCTGGTTCAGATTCTGTAATTTCAAGCTCTACAAAAAGTGGAGGCTCAATTGAAAATACTTTTCCTGCATGAGAACAAAGTTTAACCATCTCATTCTCTTTTACAAATTTTAAAGCATCGCCTACATCTTCAGAAGCTAATGCAATCTGCTCAAAGGTCTCTGTATCCATAAAATTATACAAATCACCATCGGAATATAAATATTGATAATCTTTCTTTTCAATGTGTGCCAAATCAAATTTTTCTGTTGGTCTAAATGATTTTTCAACCACACCGCCACTCACAATATTTTTTAACTTTGTTCTTACAAAAGCAGCACCTTTACCAGGTTTTACATGTTGAAATTCAATGATTTGCCAGATACCATTGTCCATCTGGATTGTCAAGCCATTTTTAAAATCTCCTGCACTTACCATTTTTGTTTGTACCTCCTAAATATCAATAACCTTCTGTTATTTTTTCAATCTATTGCGACAAAATTATTATATATTCAACAATAATAGTCAACAACTTTTTACATTTTATAATAAACAGCACATTTTGGCAATACCCTTATAAACATCTTTTATAGAGTTAAGATAGCTTCCATTGCATATAGATACCCCTTTAATCCCAAACCAACAATTTGAGCATTGCACACAGGTGCTGTCACGGAGACATGTCTAAATTCTTCACGCTTATGTACATTGGATATATGAACCTCAATTTTGGGTATATCTTCCATAGAAGCTAAAGCGTCTCGTATTGCATAACTATAATGCGTATATGCGCCAGGATTAATAATAATGCCTTCCACTTGTTCATAATACGCTCTCTGTAAACGGTCAATAATGGCACCCTCCGAATTATCTTGAAATACCTCTACCATCACTTCCAATTCTTCTGCCTTTTCTTTTATCATTAAAAGAAGGGAATCATAATTTTGATTTCCGTAGATACCTTTTTCTCGAATCCCTAAAAAATTAATATTTGGTCCATTTATCACCAGTAATTTCTTCATAAATATGTTTTATATCCTTTCCATCTGTATCAATTATTTTATCCGCTACCTGCTCATATATATCTTTTCTTTGTTCCATCAGACGAACAATTTTATCCCTTACATTTCCACCTGCAAGAAGCGGTCTCTGTGTGTCTTTATTCAGCCTTTTTACCAATTCATCTACCGATGTACGAAGATAAACAACATATCCAAGCTGTTTTAATAATGGTCTGTTTTCTTGTGTTATTGGAAGTCCTCCCCCCACTGAAAATACTTTTTGTCTCATACTTTCACCTGCAAGAAATTCTTTTAGCACCATCGTTTCCAACTTTCTAAAATAAAGTTCTCCATCACAGTCAAATATTTCATTAATGGAACGCCCTTCTTTATTAATAATACACTGGTCTGTATCAATAAAATCAAACGGCTTATTGTTAGCAATCCATTTTGCGCAAGTCGTTTTGCCGCATCCCATAAATCCAATCAAAATAATATTTTTTTGCTTACTCATGTATCCTCATTTCCAAAGGCTGCAAAGCAATTTTTTTTCATAACTTCATAAACCTTATCTGCCATTTCTTTTGTTATCGTACAGTTTAACCATAATTCATATGCCGCTATCCCCTGATATAAAAGCATTTTTAATCCGTTGTAAGCAGGCTTTCCATGCTTGTCCATCAGCTTCATAAATGCAGTTATATTTGGATTATAGATAATATCAACACCTAATGCTGCATATTTATAAAATTGGTCATCACGAATAATCACATCATCATTATGGGGATGCAATCCCACACTGGTTGTCTGTATTGCAATATAATCGTTTAATCCCATTTTATTGTAATCATTTATATCCATTGCCTTTACAACGGATTGATTAAAATACGAATTGACCGCAGCAGCAATCGATTCTGCTTTTGATACGGTACGATTCAAAATAACCACATGTGCTGCGCCTTTTTGAGCACATAAAAATGCAATGGCTCTGGCAGCTCCGCCAGCGCCAAGCAAAACAACTTTTCTGTTCTTTAAAGATACGCCTACATCTTCTAATTCTCGTTCAAGCCCTAGTATATCTGTATTATATCCCTTATATCCTGGTATGCCGTCTTTTGTTGTTCTTACTAATGTATTGACTGCACCGATTGCTTGTGCAATAGAATCAATTTCCACAAGTGATTGTAATACATGCTGTTTATGCGGCACCGTAACATTCATACCAAGCACATTAAGCGCATATGCACCTTTTACAGCCTCCTCTACCCGATTTTCTTCCACTTTAAATGGAACATATACCAAATCATCACCCCGAAGCTGTGCTAACGTATTATGTATCAATGGCGATATCGAATGTGCAACTGGATTTCCAATAAGACCACAAACAGTTGTAGTACCTTTTATATCTTTCATATTAAACCTTAACCTTTTTTCTTATTTTTATAATAATATAACACTATTTTTTCAATTTTTCTCTTTAATACAATTTGAATTTCCTCATGCTTTGCTATTGGCTTTACCAATATACTCATAATTCCTGCTCTGTTTGCACCCCACACATCAGTAAATATCTGGTCTCCGACAAAAAACACATTACTTGTGCTGCATCCCATCATCTTACATGCCTCAATATAATTTTTAGGAGAAGGTTTATGCGCATTACTGACATATTTTGATGCAACGGCTTTCGCTAGAGGTTTCACTCGATATTCTTTATTGTTTGATATAATACAAGTTTCAAATCCCATTTTATGTAAATATTCAAACAATGCTGCTGCCTTATCATTCACAGGCGCGCCATGTTCCACTAAGGTATTATCCACATCAAATATAATCCCTCGAAATCCTTTTTTATATAAGTCATCATATTGAATTTCATATGCAGAATCCAAATATATATTGGGATAAAACTTTTCCAACATTCTCTTAAAACCTTTCCAATTTATTTAGTTAAGCGGATATTCGCAATCCGCTACGCTACTTGCTCATAACCTACAGTAATCGGATAGAATATCAAACTTAAATATAAACTACAAGAGCATTCATTTTTCAGTCTAAAATCTTTTTAATCTCATCCATAAAGGTGTTGACATCTTTAAATTCTCTATAAACCGATGCAAATCGAACATATGCCACTTCATCAACTATTTTTAATTTATCCATAACAATTAAACCAATCTTTGCCGTTGGTATCTCTCGTTCACCCATATTAAAAATTTGATTTTCAATCTCGTCAACCATCTCATTAATCTGTGTAATAGACACTGGTCTTTTATGACAAGAACGGACAATCCCTGCAATAATCTTCTCTCTGTCATAGGGTTCTCTGTTATTATCTTTCTTTATTACAATAAGCGGCATTGTCTCGATTTTTTCATATGTTGTAAATCGTTTTGTACAACTTTCACACTGGCGTCTGCGTCGGATTGAGCTATCATCCGTTGGTCTTGAATCAATAACTTTTGTATTATCTTTGCCACAAAATGGACATTTCATCTGGTTATACCCTCCGTTTCATGTATAGTTTTATTATAATTTATTGCTTGTATACCGTCAATACCTAAACAATATTATTAAAATTACAAATCCGACAGCCAATATACATATAAATTTCCACTCTTATTATTCACTTTATTTTTTATTAATCGTATTAACCATTTTACATTTGGATACTTTTCAAGTGTATTTTTAACAATAATACCTTCTGCTAAGATTGCATCGGGCTGATTTAATTCATCAAGGTCATCATCAAATACAGAAACTTCCATTCCCTCATACAATTCAACATCATTTCCATCAGAATCATTGACAATATCAGCTTGTGAAAATAAATAGATTTCACTTTCTTCATCATATGCACAACATTCATTAAAATCCAGCCAAACTCTGGCTTTGTCTAACTTTACAGCAGGATAGCATTTGTCTTGCTTTGTTGTCTGTCTGCCTTTATAGCAATAAGCATATATCTGTGCCATTTAAATTTCCTCTCAATTGCCAATATATAGTAAAATTTTAAAAATTTACAAGGCAAACTTTTATATTTTTCACATAGTGCGATAAAATAACCACAGTTTTGCTGTGGTTATTTTATCATACTATAAATTCTTACATCAAACAAGGAAAGAATGAAATTGGATATTCTTGTCTGTATTAACAAACCTGTTTCTGGCAATTATAAATGTATGAATTGCATTGCTGACATTTTTCCAATATACATTTTTTATAAGACAATGCAAATACAGCTTACTTTCAGGAGGTGCACCGTGTCAGGCTACAAAGTTGAAATATGTGGTGTCAATACAGCAGAACTACCATTACTCAAATCTGATGAAAAAACTGAACTGCTAAAGAGAATAAAAGCTGGTGATAAGGAAGCAAAGGATAAATTTATAAAAGGAAATCTCCGTTTGGTATTAAGTATCGTATCACGCTTTAATCAAACAGACGAATCAAAAGATGACTTATTTCAAATTGGATGTGTTGGTATGATTAAGGCAATTAATAATTTTGATATTTCTCAAAATGTACAGTTTTCAACGTATGCTGTCCCTATGATTATCGGAGAAATTCGCCGCTTTTTAAGGGATTCTTCTAGTCCAATACGAGTTAGCCGTTCTCTAAAAGATACGGCTTACAAAGCCATTCATGCAAGAGAAATGCTAACCAAACAACATCAGAAAGAACCAACGATTACTGAAATTGCCTCTGAAATCGGTATTGCACAAGAAGATATTATTCTTGCACTTGACGCTATTCAAACACCGGTTTCTTTACATGAACCTGTATATTCTGATGGTAATGACACACTTTATGTTATGGACCAAATTAAAGATAAAAAAGATGGTGAAGAAAGTTGGGTCAATAAAATCGCATTAAAAGAAGCAATGAAACGATTATCGACAAGAGAACGCCAAATTATTAATTTGCGTTTTTTTGATGGAAAGACACAGATGGAAGCTGCCGAAGAAATTGGCATCTCACAAGCCCAAGTCAGCCGGCTTGAAAAATGTGCTTTGCGAAATATGAAACATTTTCTAAGCTAAAGAATATAATATAACAACACCTGAGAAAGCCGCCAATAAATGAGAATATGTGATTTAAAAAATAAAGAAGTTATCAATGTATGTGATTGTAAAAGTCTTGGATGTGTTGTTGATATTGATTTTGACGAATGTAGCGGTTGTATTACCGCATTAATTGTACCTGGTCCCTGCCGAATATGTGGGATATTTGGCAGAGACTTGGAATATATTATTCCCTTTAAATGTGTGCGTGGAATAGGTCCTGATGCTATCTTAGTTGATGTATGTGTTGAAAAAGTCACACATAAATGCCTTTAATTCTATTGAAAAACGGTATCATTTGAATTAAAATAGTATTAATTCGAGTTGAAAGGACCAAAAGATTATGAGCGATAAGTATGTAGCATATGTGGGCAGTTATACACATGAATCAAGCAATGGTATCCAAATATTTGATATGGATATTGAGAAGGGACGTATTTTTAAACGCTGTGAGATGGAGCTTGACAATCCATCTTACGTAGAACTATCACACAGTGGAAAATTTTTATATTCGATATGTGACCAAGGCATTGCAACCTACGCTATCGATGAAAATGGCAATCTTGAACAGCTTAATATTACTTCTATAAAAGGAATGCGTGGCTGTCATATCACCATTACAAAAAATGATTCTTTTTTAATTGTTTCAGGTTACCATGATGGTAAATTAACGGTAATATCCATTGAGCCTGATGGTCGATTGGGCGATATAACCGACCAGATATTTCATAAGGGTATGGGAAGCATTGCCGATAGAAATTTTAGACCTCATATTAGTTGTTCAGTATTTACTCCTGATGAAGAACTTTTATGTGTATGTGATTTGGGCATTGACCAAATTAAGTTGTATGAATTTGACCATAAACGAGGCAAATTAAAACTTTATGACATTATTCGTTCACAGTTAGAATCTGCACCACGCCAGATGGTATTTAGTCCAGACGGACGTTTTGCCTATGTATTGTGCGAATTAAAGAATTATATTAATGTTTATTCTTATAATACAGAAGCGGATAAATGCCGATTTGAACTGATACAAAATATTTTTACAGTCCGCAAAGGACATAAAAACAATAGTGCCGCCTCTCACCTTATTATATCAAATTCTGGCAACAATTTAATCTGTTCCAACGCTGGTGATAATACGGTTACTATTTACAGCATTGATAGTAAGACAGGCTTGTTAAACAGCCTTTCATCACTGCCAATTAGTGGGGATTACCCAAAATATATATGTCTTTTTCCAGATGACAAGCATTTGTTATCCATGAACCATGAGACTAATTCCATAACTGATTTTACAGTTCATTTTGAAAATGGTTTGATTGTAATGAATGGACCAGAAATCGAAATTTCTAAGCCAAATAATATGGTATTATTAAAATTAAATTCTTAAAATTTTAGTTAAGCATTGATACATAAACACTTTTTTCTTTGTTTAAGAAAAAATACTAAAATATATTTGTTTCTTTTTATTTAGGATAAAGAAAGGACTGCTGCAAAAAATTTATGTTGCAGCAGTCTCTTACTTTATCCTATTCTATTTACTTTTACTATTTTTTGAAGTCATATCATTAAAATAAAATATATTCTCAAATTATACAAATTTATAGACTATACTTTTCACTTTGAATCTTAATCAACTCTTTATCATCAAAGTAATTAATTTTCATTGCTGCCTTTACTTCTTCCAATGTTTGTTGTGCTACTTCATAAGCTGCTTTTGTTCCTTTTTGAAGAATATCATAAACACCTGGTATATCCTTTTCATACATATGACGTTTTTGTCTTATAGGCTCAAGCTGTCTATTTAACACGCGAATTAAAAATTTCTTAACTTTCACATCGCCAAGCCCGCCGCGCTTATAATGTTCTTTTAATTCATCTAAATTGGCATAATCTGGAAGAAACTCCTCAAAATCTTCTTTTGTGCTAAATGCATCCAGATAAATAAACACACAATTCCCCTCAATTTTACCAGGGTCTTCCACTCTTATATGCTCTGGGTCTGTATACATGCTCATTACTTTTTTCTTTACTTCTGTTTCTGTATCAGAAAGATAGATGCAATTTCCAAGCGATTTGCTCATTTTTGCCTTTCCGTCTGTTCCAGGAAGCCTCAAACATGCTTTGTTATCTGGTAAAAGAATATTAGGTTCTATAAGAGTATCACCATAGATTGAATTAAATTTTCTCACAATTTCTCTTGCCTGCTCTATCATAGGCTCTTGGTCTTCTCCCACTGGCACCGTTGTTGCTTTAAACGCTGTAATATCGGAAGCTTGACTAATAGGATATGTAAAAAATCCCACAGGAATACTCGCTTCAAAATTCCTCATTAAAATTTCATTTTTCACTGTTGGATTTCTCTGAAGTCTTGAAACGGTAACAAGATTCATATAATAAAAGGTAAGTTCTGTAAGCTGTGGAATTTGAGACTGAATAAAGATATCTGATTTTTCAGGTTCTATACCTACTGACAAATAATCCAATGCCACCTCTATTATATTTTGTCTGATTTTTTCTGGATTGTCAGCATTGTCTGTCAGTGCCTGTGCATCGGCTATCATAATAAATATCTTGTCAAACGCACCAGAATTTTGTAATTCTACTCTCCTCTTTAAAGAACCAACATAATGCCCTAAATGAAGTCTTCCTGTTGGTCTATCTCCTGTTAATATAATCTTAGACATATTTCTTCCTCATTTCTATATTTTATTTACAGCAGTTTACTTGAAAACGATTTTTTATTTACTATTAATTTATTTTTATTACAAAAATAATTATTATCAAAATAATTCCACTTTATTATAAAGATATATTCTTGAATTTGCAACTACTTTATGATATGATACATAATAGTTTATGCCAAACTATTATAATTTGTCAATTTCTTATATTGTGTACATTTATTTTATTGTTACTTACTTTTTTATTAAAATATTATTTTTTTAATATATTATTTTAATATTAATAAAATTTAATATATTTTTTTAATATTGATTATTTTTTAATACAACGTTACTTTTTAAAATATAGCTATTGACACATTACAATTTTATGATAAAATAAGGCGTGAACAAAACAAATAAATGGAGGTAGATATTATGACATCTATTAAGAAACTGGTTGCTGTTGGTGCTACAGTGCTTTCAATGGCAGCTATGACGATTTCAGCCTTCGCTGCAACTACTAAAGCTGAGTTGGTAGGTATGATTCCTCAAAAGTATCAGTCAACAGCTCAGCCTTATATCGATGCATTGCCAGAATCTAAGTATGACAATGCTGCTGCTGCTATCAATGAAGCTAAGGCTGATGCTACAGTAGTAAGTATACTTAATTCTGTATCTTCTGTTGATGAGCTTTCAGCTAGTCAAATTACATCATTAGCAGCTAGAGCAAATGATATTGCTGTAAAAAATGATGTGCCAGTTAAAGTTGATGCTACTACAGGTGTAGCTACAGTCAATGGTAAGGCAATTAACCCTCCACAGGCTGTAAAAGAAACTCTTGCAAAAGCTTCAGATAAGAAGGATGAGGGTATCATTAAGCCTACAGGCGTTAATGCATATGTTTCAGTTGCTGTTCTTTCAGTACTTGGTCTTGCATTGGTAGGTTGTGGTGTTGTTGCTTCTAAGAAGCGTGCATAATCACCCATGAAGAAAAACTTTAAGAAAATAATGGCATATATCTATATGCCATTATTTTTTTCTTTCATAGGTATTGGAATTGTTTATGTTGCTGCTTACCCACTTATTAAAACAGTCACTTCAGCTGCAAGTTTATTTATCCTTGATAAAGAACCTACGTTTGAAGAGATTGGAACGACTATTGAAACGCCTGTCAATATTGTGGAAAACGACAGCAATACAATCAATTTTTCAGATATTCAACTTCCGAACAATCATGATGTAATAGGTAGCATTTCCTGTGAACGAATTGGATTAATAGGTGATTTTTACTATGGTGATGATTCCTATTGTTTAGATAGAGGAGCTGGCATGTACACAGGAAGTCAAATTCCTGGTCGTGGCAAACCGACACTGATAGCAGGACACAGTACTACAGTTTTTAGTGCATTTCAAGAGGCACAAGTTGGCGACGAAATCATTATAAAGACTTATTATGGCGAATTTCATTACAATGTGACAGACATTCAAATATATCAAAAAGACAATTGTATTTTTGACTTAGAACAAGATAATGAACAATTAATCATGTATACTTGTTATCCTTTTGGTATATTTACACCTGTTGACCATAGAATGTTTGTCTATGCAGAGAAAATATCTGGTCCTACAATAGTTGATAATTAAAACTAAAAGAGGTATATTATGGCCAAGAAAAAAAGCAAAAAACCCCAAATAATAAGTACAATTTTATCCTTCTTATTGGCAATTTTTATTACCATGTTTAGTTATCTGATAGGACTTAATTTTGGACTATTTAACATTAATAACCTTGTGGATTCAA
The DNA here is from genome assembly GCA_910589305.1 of uncultured Lachnospira sp. Taxonomy (GTDB): domain Bacteria; phylum Bacillota; class Clostridia; order Lachnospirales; family Lachnospiraceae; genus Lachnospira. The sequence continues at coordinate 82,264 of CAJUTV010000001.1, forward strand.
TGAACGTTGATTTTTATATTCATATGAATGAGTACATTCGTAAAGAAGCAGTCAATATAGCAATTCCTTACGGTGTTGACCGCTCTGTTTTTGATAACGTATTTACTATGGATATAACGTCCATTCAAGCTTCTAATAGGCTTCGTGCACAGTTAAAAAATGAAAGTTATGAAGTTAATACTTCGGACGTTAAACAACGATTGTATGCAAATATTGACCAATTTCTTTCTTCTAAAGGTTATACATTAACAGCAGAACAACAAAACAACATTGATTCATTAGTTGAAAAAGTATGTGAGATTTATATTGATGCACTCACGATTCCCTATATGAAACAATTTGCAAGGATTGGCAATACATTTAATAAATATATTCTATATGGAATGATTATTATATTTATTATGATTGTATTAAATATTGTTTTTCTATTTTTATTAAACAAATACATTCATAAATGTTTTCGATATATTTCTTATGCTACGATTTCAGCTTCTATTATGACAGCCTTTTTACCTATATGGGCATTAATTGATGGTTTTTATCGAAGAATATATATTTCTATTGAATATGTATACACCTTCTTTGTTAATTACATACGTAACAGTATTATGATATTTGTATATATATCCGCTTTACTTTTGGCAATTTCAGCTGCTCTGATTGTTCTTATATGGTATAGAAGAAAAGCTCTTATTGCTCACAATAAAGAGGAAGCTCATCGAAGACATCAACGTCATATACAAAGACGAATGCAGGAAGAACGAGAATTTAATGAATTAATAAATATGCAAAAGCAAATGGATTCATTTAATAAAGACACACGAAAAGAATTTATCAATTACTATGAATATGATGATTCAGAGGATTCATAAAAAATTTTTATAATCATTAAAAAGGCGGTTCCACTATTAATTGGGAACCGCCTTAATTGTATTTTTATTTAATTTGTATCAATCACTCTTCTTCTTAAATCATATCTTAAACCAACATAGCATCGGCTAATTTTTCCATCATTTCAATATTTTCTTGGTTCATTGTCGATTTAATTGTAACTATTGGCTCTATTATTTCACAATCCTTCAATTCTTCAATATATGCTCTCATCAATTTACCTGCCACTGGTGCCCATGTTCCATTTTCAATAATGCCAACTTTGCGATTTTGATAATTTTTAATTTTTAAATGATATAAGAAATCTTCCATAAATGGAAATAATGCTGCATCGTATGTTGGGGAAGCTATAATTAATTTATCATATCGAAATGCATCTTCTACTGCTTCAGACATATCATCTCTTGATAAATCAAAAATACTTACGTTCTGTCCTTTTTCTTTTAATATTTCTGCCATTTTTTTAGCAGCAATTGCTGTGTTGCCATGTATTGAGGCAAAAGCAATCGTAACGCCCTCATCTTCTGGTCTATAACTTGACCATATATTGTATTTTTCAATATAATAAGCAAGGTTCTCTTTTAAAATTGGTCCATGTAAAGGAGCAATCATTTGAATATCCAAATTCGCTGCTTTCTTTAAAACAGCTCGTACAGAAGCACCATATTTTCCAACAATATTGATATAGTAACGACGTGCCTCATCAGCCCATTCTTCATCGACATCCAATGCTCCAAATTTACCAAACCCATCAGCTGAAAACAGGACCTTTTCTGTTTTTTCATACTCCATCATAACCTCTGGCCAATGTATCATAGGCGCCATGATAAATTGTAAGGTATGTTTGCCTAATTCTAAGGTATCTCCCTCTTTTACTTCCACAGTTCGATTCGATATATCCATATCAAAAAATTGTTTTAACATCTGAAATGTTTTTGTATTGCCAACAAATTTTAATTCTGGATACTTCTTTCCTAACAAGCCAATATTAGAAGAATGGTCTGGCTCCATATGTGAAATAATAAGATAGTCTGGTTTTCGTCCTGATAGCTCTGATTCCAATCTATCAATCCATTCTTTTGTAGCTCTTGAATCCACAGTATCCATAATAGCAATTTTGTCATCTATAATAAGATATGAATTATATGAAACGCCATTAGGAACCTTATACTGACTTTCAAATAAATCTATTGTATGGTCATCACAACCAATGTAACGAATACTATCTGATATTTCTACCATGCTCATTATAATAACACCTCCAAATTATAATCTATCAATATTCACATATTTTTATTTTTTATTAAGAGCCTGTTCCTTTAAATACTACAAAAATCGTTTTTAAAATCAATTTTATATCCATTAAAACAGACCAATTATCTATATATTCCAAATCATATTTTACAACATCATCAAAATCATTAATCTTATTTCTTCCACTAACCTGCCATAAACCTGTAAGTCCAGGTTTAATGCTGAGTCTTCTTCTGTGCCAATTCTCATATACATTCACTTCATCAATCGTAGGTGGTCTTGTTCCCACAAGACTCATATCTCCCTTGAGAATATTTAAAAATTGCGGCAATTCATCAATAGATGTCTTTCTTATAAATTTCCCCACTTTTGTAATTCTTGGGTCATCTTTCATCTTAAACATAGCACCGCTCATTTCATTATTTTTCATCAGTTCTTTTTTTCGTTCCTCTGCATCAACATACATTGAACGAAACTTATAAATCTTAAATATTCTTCCGTTTTTTCCAACTCTCTTTTGAGAAAAAAATACTGGTCCTTTATCCTCTATCCATATTGCAGGCGCCACAAAGATAAAAGCAATTGCTGTAATTACTAAGCCAACTATTCCTCCCATAATATCCATAAGACGTTTAACAATCAAACTGCCAGTACTATACATGGTTGTTGCAAACGTCACAACATTATACGGCCCCATTGACTCTATAATCTTATTTCTTACTGTAATATAACTTAAATCAAGATTGAGATGAATTTTAACCCCCATTCTTTCAAATTGATATATAACCTCATTAATGCCATGAACGCCTTGCGAAACGCTGATAAACACATCATCTACTACTTTATTGGCAACACAACCTGACACATCGGATAATGAGCCAATGATAGGAACTCTTTTTTTTCCAAATGAAAATTCTCCTCCTACTCTATCACTATCTGACAAAATTACGCCAACAATATTAATATCCCATGTAGCCATAAAGTTTTTAATAATACTTAACACATTTGCTTCATCTGCAATAATAATACAGCTTTTTACATTTCTTTTATTGTGTATGGTAAGATATGTAAATAGTTTTATATAGCATCGAGCCACATATACTGTACATAAGCTTAATATACCATATACAATAAAAACCAATCTTGAATAAGAATAACTTTTACTTGTCATAAATAAATAGACTGCCCACATTAATAATGCTATCATATTAATGCGAAATACCTCTCCATATTCTTTCATATATCCTCTGCTATATATATCAGAATTTAGAGAACTGAGCGATGTATATACTAGCATATACATTAATAGTAACACAATCAATCCATCGACATAATTATCGCTAAAATGAATATCCCTAAAACGCAATGCGGTCAAATATGAAATAATTATTGAAACCAGATCAAAAAACAGAACAATTATACTTCCATTTTTATTTTTCATACTTGTCTGGTACCTCCAACTTATCATGCAATTTGTTATTATGATATATTCCTATCTTTTTTGATGCAACAAAACATACCACAAACAATACAAATAACACCCCCAAGTATATAAATATTATTGAAAAATCATAACTGCCTGAATGGAGTTGAAAAAAAGCATCAATAACTTCTCTCATCATTCATCATCTCCATAATTGCCATAATATTTACCATAATATCTGCCATAGTAATTACCATAATACCTGCCATAATAACTATTGCCAGACAAATCAACTTTATTAAGCACTACTCCCAATATCTTAATTCCAGCCATTTTAAGCTGCTCAATTGCTCTTTGTGCAAATTTATAGCTTATTGAATGTGCACATACAACAAAGACTGCCGCATCACACTGTGTGGCAACAACGGATGCATCTGTAACGTTTCCAAGTGGAGGTGTATCAATAATTACATAATCATACTCCCCTCGAAGCATCATAATCAGTGCCTCAAATGTTTTGTTGCCAAGCAACTCTGATGGATTTGGAGGAACAACTCCTGAAAAGATAACATGAAAATTATCTACATTAGTTGCACATACCGCCTCCGAAAAATTACACATACCAGAAAGATAGTGAGATAGCCCTCGTATTTTTTTATTAATCTTATAACGTCCTACAAGAACAGACTTTCTTAAATCGGCATCCACAAAGATAACTCTTTTTCCTGATTCCGCTAAAGAAACGGCAAGATTAAACGAAACGGATGATTTTCCCTCATTTGGAGTAGAACTAGTAAACATAATAACCTTCATATCAGAACCACACAATTGAATGTTGGTTCTCAATGTTTTATATGCTTCATTTGTTCTATAATCCAATTTTCTCATCTTTTCAATATCAACTGCTAACATTACTTATCCTCCTTAACTCTTGAAACATTAAGTGATGGTGGTCTTGTTATTGGTTTCTTAACACTGCCTGCAGGTGTTGTTTGACTTTGAATGGTTCGTCCTGCTGATGGTGCTTGACCTTGAATAGTTCGCCCCGCCGATGTGGTCTGTCCCTGAACGGTTCGCCCTGCTGGTGCCGTCTGTCCTGCCACTGTTCGTCCTGCCATCGTCGTTTGACTTTGAACGGTTCGTCCTGTTGATGGTGTCGGACTTGAAACAGAACTTCTTGACGGTGCACTTGAAACACGTTTTGTCTGTGAAGATAACTCTGCTCTGGAACTTGACCGGCTTCCTGATGAAGAACTGCTTTTCTTCTTCTTTCTTTTCTTTTTTGACCTTGATGAATCTTGACCATCGTCTAATTCATCTGAAAATGGAATCAATGCTAATGTGCTTAATCCTAAGTATCTTTCAACATCTTCTGATGTTGTTATGGTATCATTAAGCAAGAATCGAACGACGACGACTGCTATTGTCAAAATTACACCTAACATACCTATAATCAGCACATTTCTCATAACATTTGGTGCAGATGGTGCCGTAGGAACAACAGCATGGTCAAAAACTTCACATTTTTCAATCTGCATAATTGAACAAATAGAATCACCTGAAACTACAGCAACTTTTTCTGCAATTTCTTTTACTTGATATTGGTCATGCCCTGCTACTGAAATATCAAGAATACGTGTATTGGTCTTATTTGTAACTGTAATCATCTGATACAATTCACCATAAGACATATTAATTCCTAATTCACTTATAACTTTTTCAAGCACTGTACGACTTTTTACAAGCACCATATAGTCTTGTGTCAACTGTGTAGAAGTCTGCAAATCACTGTATGTTGTCGTTGAATTGGTATTTTGTTTATTCAATACATATAAACTGGCTTGTGATACATATGTTGGTCTGACAAAAAATTTTGTATATACAAAAGTTGCTAACCCAAATATTACACCAACAATTATAATAATAGCTAGCTTACTTATAACTACCGATAGAACTTGTCTTAAATCAATTTCTATCTCATCATTCTTCTGTTTTTCCATTATTGATACATTCCTCCATTAATCAATATATTCACCATTTAAAATAGTAATCGAATTTTCCCTCAATAATCTTAAGGCATAATCATCACCATATTTTTTAAATAGGTAATCTGCACATTCAGCCATTCTAGGAGCTCTATGACCATTGCTGTGAGCATCGGTTCCTATCACATCCACAAGCTCATCATTTAAAAGATGTTTGACAAACTTTTTTATTCTGCTACCTTGATTACCAATCACTGTATCCGAATTCATTTGTATAACAGCACCTAAATCTTTTGTTTCATAAATCAATTCCCAATTATCAACCAGACACATATACCTTTCAACATGAGCAATAATTGGTATGTAACCACTTTGCATAATACTAGTGATACTGTTTCTAATCCTTGAAAATTCTACTGTAGGGTCATATTCAACCAATACATAATTGGTGTTTCCCATACATAGTATTTCGCCATTTTCTAAAGCTTCAACAACCGATGATGAGAAAAATAATTCTCTGCCAAGACTAAAGCTCATATCCTTATAAATTTTTGAAACAGCCTCACAAAATATTTCAAACCGATTCCAGAGTTCTTCATAGGGTACTGTGCATTTTCTAGGATGATAATGAGGTGTACACACCATATGACGTACTCCTTCATCGTATGCTATCTTAACCATCTGCAGGCTAACATTCAAATCAGGGGAACCATCATCTACCCCAAACAATATGTGACTATGTATATCAATATATTCACATTTCGCTTTTGATTTCATATATATTCTCCATTCTTGCTCTGGACTGCCAAATTTTCACAAAAATTAAATAATTAACAAATTTTGTTCTATTTTATAAACTATTTTGATGTTAAAAACTTTATTTTTATAAAAAAGCTTACAGTCTGAAATGTATTCTATCACATAATACAGTACTATTCAACAATTTTCAATTGGTAAAATTGGTTATAATTAAATACAACTTTCAGATTGTATAATTTACTTTTTCATAGTACAATATCAGAAAAAGTAAAACAAAAATAAGGAGGAATAATGAAACATTTACTAAGCCCACAAGACCTGAGTGTTGAAGAACTATCGGATTTACTCGCTCTAGCCCATGACATTTCCATCAATCCTACAAAATACAATCATGTGTGCAATGGCAAAAAACTAGCGACATTATTTTATGAACCAAGTACAAGAACCCGTTTGAGTTTTGAATCAGCAATGATTAATCTCGGTGGTTCTGTTCTTGGTTTTTCTTCTGCTGACTCGAGTTCTGCTGCAAAAGGAGAAAGCGTTTCAGACACGATTCGAGTTATTTCATGTTATGCTGATATCTGTGCTATGCGCCATCCAAAGGAAGGTGCTCCTATGGTTGCTGCCAGTAAGTCAACCATTCCTGTTATCAATGCCGGAGATGGCGGACATCAACATCCAACTCAGACATTAACGGATTTAATGACTATATGTGAACTGAGAGGTTCTTTGGATAACTTTACAATCGGTTTATGCGGAGATTTAAAGTTTGGCAGAACAGTACACTCTCTTATTCATTCCCTGATACGATATAACAATATAAAATTTATACTGATATCTCCAAAAGAATTAAGAGTTCCAGATTATATGACAGAGACACTCAAAGACAATAATATCCCCTATAAGGAAGTTGAAAAACTAGAAGACGTGATGACAGAACTTGATATTTTATATATGACACGTGTTCAGCGTGAACGATTTTTTAATGAGGATGATTATCTGCGAATGAAAGACTTTTATATACTTGACAAGGCAAAAATGGAATTGGCTAAATCGGATATGTATGTTCTCCACCCTCTGCCAAGAGTAAATGAAATTTCTGTTGAGATAGATGATGACCCACGAGCTGCTTATTTTAAGCAAGTGCAATTTGGTGTATATGTTCGTATGGCCCTTATTATAACTCTTTTAGAATTGTCTGTAGACTAGTTTATTACACAAAAACTGTACAATTTCTATGCTATACTTTAAAATGGAGATATTGTAAAAAAAATAAATTGTTTTGCACTTTGTGTCTGTGCGTTGCTTGACACAAAGTTGTAAAAACAAAATTTATAAAATTTTGTTTTTTGCGCAAGAAAGCAGCGCAGAAATGAGGATTATTATGTTAAATGTTGGACAATTAAACAATGGTTTTGTTCTTGACCATATTGAAGCTGGAAAATCTATGATGATTTACACGCATTTAGGATTAGACAAGCTTGATTGTCAAGTAGCCATTATAAAAAATGCCAAAAGCAACAAAATGGGTAAAAAAGATATCATAAAAATAGAGGGGGCTCTTGACCTTGTTGATTTAGATGTACTAGGATTTATCGACCATAATATTACGGTTAATCTTATAAAAGATGGCATTATTGTAGAAAAGAAAACGCTATCTTTGCCATCTTCAATCACTAATATTATCAAATGCCGCAATCCTCGCTGTATCACCTCAATTGAACAAGAACTTGACCATATATTTTATCTTACAGATGAAGAAAAACAAATTTATCGTTGTAAATACTGTGAAGAAAAATATTCATAAGGATTAAAAATTTTATGTTTATTTAAACTTTTAAGCTGCCCTACAAAACACATAAGATGTTATCTAAATCAACCTTTATTTACATCTTATGATTTGTTTTACATGGCAGCTTTTTATTTAAACAATTTTTTTATTTTTTTAATATTTTACTCTATTTTGCCTTTATAATTTACTTGTCCACAAGTGTACGTTAACGGAATTTGATACGTATCCTCATATATTTTTTTCCAACACTCATAATTTAATTCCATCATCTTATCTGCATTTTCACGTATACTTTTATCTGCAACTGGATAGATAGGCTTTTCAATATGAATGGTATACTCTTGAATATAAAAGCCATCTTCCCCCTTGATATCGCTATCTTGCATTGTTATAAAACACGGTAAAACAGGTACATGATTCCTTGCAGCAAATTTATAAGCACCTGTTTTTAATGGTTTTGGCTTCCTATAATTCCACCACATACTCTGCTCAGGATAAATAAGGATAAAATTGCCATCTTTTAACAGCTCATCAATAGCAACTATAAATTTTTTCATCGTATCTGTGTTACTGCTAAGCGGCAATGTATTGCAATGTCTCATTAAATATCCATAAAAGCCGGGAAAATTTGTATAATTGCCTTCTTTAATTACTCTGTACAGTTTTCGATTTTTATGCTCTGAAGCATCGTAAGTTATCTCCATTGCAAAACTATCCATTGGGCTAAAATGATTGCAAGTCACAATAGCACCAGACTCCAAATTGCTGAAATTTTCTATTCCCTGAATATCTTTTATAATAAGCTTATTGGTACGAAGCATTGCATTTAAAAACCATCGACCAAATTTAAAAGCATATTTAGAAAAAAATCGACTTGTAAAGCTTCTGTCAAAATAATCAATTTCATCTGGCATAAGAATTTTGGAAGGTGGGTCATCTTCCACATCAACATCAAATTTTCCTTGATATTCAAGTTCGGCTATCTTATCAAGAACACGTATTCTATCCTCTGCTTTATAATCGTCAGACAGATAAACATTCTTAAAATTTTTCTCATTATTAATTTCTAAAAAGGCTAAATTAGCAAGATTATCACCTGACTGCAAATCTCTTTTTCGTTCTTCATCTGAATAATTTTCATAAACTTCAACAATTTCCCCATAGCTTGGTGACTTCTTTGCATACTCCCAAAAACGGTCTCCAAGCTTACAATCTGGATAATGCCATGGCTTTTTTCCAAGATTATAATGAATTAAACAAATATCTTCTTCTTTACATGGAAGTTCACCATAAGTTTCTGCATTCCACTTTGGGTCAATCCAATATACCTTATCTTCACATAAAATATTCAGATAATCTTGGTCTTGTGCAACAACAAAGGTATATATTTTAATAAATTCTGTAAATTGTTTTAATATATCTTCATCTCTAAATTGTTTGATATTGATTACAAGTACACCTGCATTAAAATACTGTCTGCGGTTAATATCAAGGACTTTTTCTGCATACTCGCCAAACAAATCCGTTTGACTGATAACTTGGTCTACAGCGGCTCCCACATAATTAATTCCAATAGGATAATTATAAAGTTCGGATATATCGCCAAGAACAATCGTATCACTATCAATATAAACGCCCTTATCATACTCTGGAAACAGCTTTGCAAGAAATAAACGATAATATGTGGTGCATGAATAGTAATCACGTATTGGTAATTTTTCTTTTAAATCCTCTAAATATTGTGAGACATCATTAAAATAGATATGAAAATTATCATTTGCCATATCCAAAACTTTTTTTTGCTTTTCTTCCTCAATTCCTGAATTTAATATATGAATATTATATATATAATCCTTTGACGCATTCTCCATAACAGATTGCAGTGAAACCATTGTATATTTTATATATCCACTATCACATGCAAAAAAAATAGGAATGATATTATTGTTCATATGTCTTATGCTCCTGTTTCTTATGATAATAAACCTCATAGATATCATCAAATTGATGATAACCAAATATTTTATGTACTCTGTCCACTTGCCACTGTTTTACATTATCTGTATGCGGATATGGCAAGTAAAACAATCTTTTTGAAAAATGCCTTACAACCGTATGTTTATGTAGAAATTTTTGGTCGTTAAACTTTTGTGGAAGCATTTTCTTTTTTATAGTATTTCTATAAATAGCCGACTGGTCTGCAAATATTAACTTTTTTGTTTTTAATAGTTTTCTTGCTTTTTCAAATAATTGGGTTTTTTTAATCCTTTTCATATTGAGTAAAAGAACACCTGCATTAATATAATTAGGATGAATAAGATACTTTCCATAATGGTCTCTTGCCGCTGCATACTCATATTTATCAATATTTGTATTATAGAGCAATTTAATATCTCTTTGAAACATAATATCTACATCCAAATATAATAATTTATCAGGTATAGCATCTATTTTATCCGCAAGAAGTCTTAATAACGTATAAGGTGAACAGTATGTCATCTCATTTGGACAATGAGCAAATTCCTTATTATAAAGCTCTATTACATCTTTTCGGATTACTCTATTTTTAACATTGTACTCTTTTGCCACTTTGTCAAGAAAGTCAACATCTTTTATACTCAATGCCTTATACTCTTCTTTAATATGAGATACATCCATAGTAAATATATAAAAAGTAAAAGGTTCTCTGGTTTTTGTTCGGATTAGTATGGACAACATACATGTCAATATTCCATCAAAAATTTTATCATTGCCGGCAAATAATATATTTATCATAACTTTCTCCACGCTGCAACTTCTTTTTAGCTCGGTGTGTATCATCCACACCAATATTATTTTATATTAAGTATTATCTATCTTCTTAATATATTTTATCATCTCAACATTATTGTACCTGCTTCTTTTAACCATTGTTTTATATACTTTATTCCGCAATACTTTCTTCTTTTTAGCATTGCTTAAATGCTGGTCTGCCATAAAAGGTCCATCAACAAAAGTTATAATTTTAGGAACCTTTCTATATCTTCTTTTTCTATAAACATTTGTAAAACAATACACACTTGCATCATATTGTAAAGGATAACGAAAAGACAACTCTTTAAATGGTCTTATCTTTGTGTAATACGGCCATATATGGGCTTCTGGATAAATTGTCACTGTATCTTTATTATCTATATGATACTGTAACGCCTCAAAAAAATTTTTTGCCGCTTCCCTGTTATCTGGCAGGGGAAGCGCACCTAAACTTGGTGTAATATCGCCCAAAACTGGCATTGATACATTGTTTGCATGAACAACTACATAGGCATCTCTAGGATAACTTATCATACTTGGTATTAATGCATCTGCAAGTCCATTCGTATGATTGCCATATAAAAAAATACCTTTTTTATTTGCACTATTGTGCTTTATAGCTTCTAATAACTTCTTTTTTCCAACAATTTTATGTCCAAACCACAATTTTAGAAACACATATGCTAATGGTCTTGCAAAAATCTTATACCACAATAAATGACCTATTTTTCTTTTTGTTCCACCCAAATATTCAAAAGATTCATCAATTACTTTTGCTTGTATGGAATCATTTGCAAATTCGTCATTTAATTCATCAACATAATATATTACTTTTTTCAAAAAATCTCCCATTCTTAGTTAAACCATATGTTTAACTAACCATTTGCTATTGGGTATTGACTTTAACTTATAAAAAAATGAGCAGCACGATAAGCCGGGTTATGTCCACGCAATCGTGTGATGATTATCTATCTAGTTTTACTGTCGCCAGTAAAATCAAGCAACCTACCTAAAAGCACGACGGGCAGCCGTATCGCTTTTATCTTGGTCTTGCTCCGAGTGGGGTTTACATAGCCAAAACTGTTACCAGCCTTGCGGTAGTCTCTTACACTGCCTTTCCACCATCACCAATATATTGATATTGGCAGTTTATTTCTGTTGCACTTTCCTTGGAGTCGCCTCCACCAGACGTTATCTGGCACCCTGCCCTACGGAGCCCGGACTTTCCTCACCTGCTGCCTTTCGGCAATTACAGCCGCAATCATCTGTGCTACTCATGATTTTTTAATACTCATAGAATACCCAATATATACATTATTATCAACCTAAATTTATTTTAGAAAAATTAATTCTTCGATTGAGCAACTTATATCAAGCATACATAAATACAACTTACTAACAACATATCTTATAATACTATTTCAACATAAAAATTCACATTTGTAATAATTATACCAACTAATTCTATCATTCTTTTTTTAATTTCTCAACACTTTTTTATTTTATACTCCACTTTGGATATAAATTTAAAATAAATCATCCAAATGCAATGTTAGACCATGTTTTTTCAGATAAATAACACAAAATTGTAAATGAAGTTGATTATTTGATTTAAATGAACATTATCAATAACTTTTAAACTAAAAGAAAAAAACTATAGACACTCCCAAAAGGGGTCTGCTAATAACAGTAATCTTCCCATGCACTTTCTTCCCAAAATAACCTCATTAATCTACCTTTATCAAATCATGTTCTACTAATTTTGCCTTCCCAGCATCAATATCATTTATGATTTTTTCAAGATGATTCATATTACTTTCACTATAAAATGGGTCTGCTGCTACTTCAAAAGGGATTCTTCTTTCATTGCCAACCTTAACGGCAAAAATATTGAAAGCGGTACTTAGCGATAAGCCCATTTCTTTACAAATTTCACTATAAAATAAGAGACAAGAATAACTTGCTATCCTTGCCTCCCTTTTCTATTACCCACTTCACAAATGTAACATTTTGGGATTACAATACCAGCATCGCGTCCCCAAAACTAAAGAATCGATATCTTTTATCCACAGCTTTTTTGTAAGCATTCAAAACATTTTCCCTGCCTGCTAGAGCGGACACCAACATAACAAGTGTAGACTCTGGCAAATGAAAATTCGTTATCAAATTATCAATTATTTTAAATTGATAACCTGGATAAATAAATATATCCGTCCAACCGCTGCATGCTTTGATATATCCATTTTTATCTGCCGCTGATTCCAGCGTTCTTGTACTGGTTGTTCCAACTGCTACAATCTTATGTCCACTCTGCTTTGCTTTATTAATTGTGTTTGCTGCTGTCTCATCTATCATAAAAAATTCAGCGTGCATATGATGTTCTAGTATATTTTCAACCTTTACAGGTCTAAATGTACCAAGTCCAACATGAAGTGTTACTTTTGCTATATAAATGCCTTTTTTCTTAATTGCCTCTAACAGCTCCTCTGTAAAATGCAGCCCTGCTGTTGGTGCCGCCGCAGAACCTTCATTTTTGGCATAGACTGTCTGATAACGATTTTTATCCTCAAGCTTTTCTGTAATATATGGAGGCAATGGCATCTGCCCTAAAGAATCTAATATTTCCTCAAAAATCCCCTCAAATGTAAATTGAATCAATCGATTGCCTTCCTCAATAACATCAATAATTTCTCCAATTAATTGACCATTGCCAAAACTTATCCTTGTTCCAATCTTTGCTTTTTTTCCAGGTTTGACAAGAACTTCCCATGTATTTAACCTATTTTCAATGCGCTTTAGCAAAAGAACTTCTATTGCTGCCTTTGTGTCAAATTTTTCACCAATAAGCCTTGCTGGAAGAACTTTTGTCTCATTTAGCACAAGACAATCACCTGGATGCAGATAATCTATAATATCTGTAAATACTTTATGTTCTACCTGTCCTGTTGTTCTATCCAATACCATCAATCTGGAACTTGAACGGTCTGACAGTGGCGTTTGTGCAATCAATTCTTTTGGCAAATCATAATAAAAATCATGTAAATTCACATTCTTCCTCCATTAACTACTTTAACGTCTTTTTTATTATTGACGCAATTCAATCCCCATCTGTGAAAGCTCTGAAAGAATTTTATTCATAATAGCAGTGACATCTTTTTCTTCAAGCGTTCGGTCATTTGCTCTAAATGTAATGGTATATGCTACCGATTTAAAGCCTTCCTTTATCTGATTTCCTTCATAAATATCAAACAGTCGATAGCTTTCCACCATTTTTTTGCCGCATTTTTCGATGACTTTCTCAATGGAACCAACCAGCATTTCTTTTGGAACAACCATACTGATATCTCTTGTCACTGCTGGAAACTTTGCTATTCCCTCATATTTTCTGTCAAAACTTGAAATCGCACAAATTTCAGGTATATGAAGAACGGCTATATAAGTTCTCTCACCAATATCATAGCTTTCTGCCACATCTGGGTGAACTTCTCCAAGATAACCAATCACTCTACTACCATAAACAACACTTGCCTGACGACCTGGATGAAGAAAGGAAATACCTGATTCAGGGTCATATTGTATTTTACCTCTAGCTCCCACTCTATCTAAAAATTCTTCTACAACACCTTTCATTGTAAAGAAATCGCCCTCGCCAAAAAAGCCTAATGTAAACTCTACTTTTTCAACAGGAAGCTCGTCGACAGAATCCTTTGGAAGGTAGATGGTTGCACGCTCATACAATTTCACATTTTTATTGCGTCTATTATAATTGACAGCAAGCGACGTCAACATACCATTAATTGGCAATGTTCTCATAATAGAGAAATCCTCGCCCAATGGATTGGATATAACAACGGTCTTTCTCAAATCTGAATCCTTTGCAATTCTTAACTTATCAAATACTTTAGGACTCTCAAACGAATACGTCATTGCCTGAGAAAATCCACAGAACTGTGCAATCTCATCAGCAATTTCCTCAATGCTTTGCTTATACGATATTTTTCCCATCGTTGTTGCACCATTTGGCAATGTTGAAGGAATATTATCATAACCAAAAAATCGTGCCACTTCTTCTGCAATATCGGCGCATCTTAACAAATCTTGTCTAAATGTCGGAATAATAAGCTCATTTTTAGGCTCATCATATTCTATCTCTAAATATTTAAAGTATTCCAACATCTCCTGTTTTGATATATTCGTTCCAAGCAAACGATTGATTTTATCTGGTTCAAATACAATTCTTTTCTTTTCTTTTTTATTTGGATAGACATCAACAACGCCGCCGACAACTTCACCTGCACCAAGCTCCTCTATAAGCTGACATGCTCTGTTCATCGCTTCAATAGCATTTTCAGGGTCTAATCCCTTCTCAAATTTACCAGAGGCATCAGTTCTTAATCCAATCTTTTTTGTTGTCTTTCTTATATTTGTTCCATCAAATGTTGCCGCTTCAAAAAGCATGGTCTTTACATCATCTGTAATCATGGAATTTTCACCGCCCATAATGCCAGCAAGACCAACTGGCTTTTGCCCGTCACATATCATCAATGTTGATGCATCTAACTTTCTTACCTGACCGTCGAGTGTTGTAAATTCTTCACCTTCTTCGGCTGTGCGAACAATGATTTTTTTATCAGCAATCCTGTCAAGGTCATAGGCGTGCATAGGCTGACCATACTCTTCCATCACATAATTGGTAATATCAACTAAATTATTAATTGGTCTTATTCCTGCGGAGGCAAGTCTTCTTTGCATCCATTCCGGAGAAGGTGCAAGCTTAATATTTTTAACCACTCTTGCTGTATATCTTGTACACAAATTTTTATCTTCAACTTCCACTTGAATATAATCGTTGACATCTTCTAAATTGCCAGTCTGTTTTATTACAGGAGGATGAAAAGGCTTTCTAAATGTAGCTGCTGCCTCTCTTGCAATTCCTATCACACTGTAACAATCTACTCTATTATTGGTAATTTCATACTCAAACACGGTATCGTGAAGTCCAAAATACTCGATTGCATCCTCACCGACCACAGCATCCTCGCCAAGTATATAAATACCACCTTCTGGTGCATTGGGATAAAATTCTTTTGATGAACCAAGTTCTTCAATGGAACACATCATGCCATAAGATTCAACACCGCGAAGTTTTCCTTTTTTTATCTTAATGCCATCTTGTGGCAAAGCTCCTCCATCATGTCCGCCAGCAACTCTGCCGCCGTCAAGCACAACTGGAACTTTTTGTCCCGAAGAACCTACTATAATATTGGGAGCGCCTGTCACTATCTGCACTTGTTCGTTTTCGCCAACACAAACTTGACAGACAACCAATTTATCTGCATCGGGATGTCGTTCTACTGATAGAATCTCTCCTACCACAATCTTATCTAAATTTTTATCAAATGCTGTAAATCCTTCTACTTTTGTGCCTGAAAGTGTCATTGCATCACGAAATTGCTGGTCTGTCACATTCTCTAAACCTGAAACCATTGATTTTATCCAATTTATTGATGTATTCATTCTATTACCTCATTCCTTATCAAAGTTAGCAATCCCTGTCAAGCAAATATTCTCAATCTGCTTTGTTCCTTGCTCATAACCTCATAGCCGTTACCACAATGCAAGTCCCTCTTATATCTGTACAATATTGATGTGGGTAACTTCCTTGATGAGGTTCAATAGGGATTTATTTTGTCTGCATATTCTATTAGAATTGTTTTAAAAATCTTATATCATTTTCATATAACAATCTCATATCATCAATTTCGTATTTAAGCAGTGCAATTCGCTCCAGCCCCATTCCAAACGCAAATCCTGTATATTTATCGTTATCAATTCCACTCATCTCAAACACATGTGGATGTACTACTCCACAGCCAAGAATTTCTATCCAGCCTTCACCTTTACAAAAACGGCATCCTGTTCCGCCACATTTAAAACAAGATACATCCATCTCTGCACTAGGCTCTGTAAAAGGAAAATGATGCGGTCTAAATTTCACTTTTGTATCTGGTCCAAAAAGCTGTCTTGCAAACAATGCAAGCGTTCCTTTTAAATCTGCAAATGTAATATTTTCATCAATAACCAATCCCTCAACCTGATGAAAACATGGAGAATGTGTTGCATCCACTTCATCTGAACGATATACACGACCTGGCGATATCATTCTTATTGGAAGATGTCCTTTTTCCATTTCACGTACTTGAACGGAAGAAGTTTGTGTTCTTAAGACAATTTTATCATTAATATAAAATGTATCCTGTTCATCTTTTGCAGGGTGATTTGCAGGAATATTTAGCGCCTCAAAATTATAATAGTCAAACTCAACTTCTGGTCCTTCTACAACCTCATATCCCATACCCATAAATATTTTTTTCACTTCTTTTAAAGCTAATGTATTCGGATGACAATGACCTACATTATTCTTTTTGGCTGGCAATGTAACATCGATAACTTCTGCCTTCATTTGGAGTTCTCTCATCTTTGACGAAATCTCTTTTTTAGCATTCTCAAGTACCTCTTCAATAGCCGCTCTTGTATCATTTACAATCTGTCCAACTTGCGGTCTATCCTCTGGAGCTACATCTTTCATGCCTTTTAAAACTTCTGTAAGTTCACCTTTTTTTCCTAAAAAGGATATCCTGACCTCATTTAATTTATCAAGAGAATCGGTTGATTTAATCTGTGCTAATGCCTTTTCCCTTATCTGTGCCAGTTTCTCTTTCATATATCATTCCTCCATTCTTATGCAACATGTTCTGCCATTATTTTGCTGTGGTTATTGCTCCATAGTCATAACATATCAATTTATCAGAAGTTCGCTTTGCGAACTTTTATAGCTCGGCTTTGCCGAGATTATTTTACTATAATAATAACTTATCAACCTGACAAAAGTTCGCTTTGTAAACTTTTATAACTCGGCTTTGCCAAGATTATTTTACTATAATAATA
Organism: uncultured Lachnospira sp.; assembly: GCA_910589305.1. Lineage (GTDB taxonomy): Bacteria > Bacillota > Clostridia > Lachnospirales > Lachnospiraceae > Lachnospira. The sequence continues at coordinate 100,109 of CAJUTV010000001.1, forward strand.
ACTTATCAACTTGACAAAAGTTCGCTTTGTAAACTTTCATAGCTCGGCTTTGCCGAGATTATTTTACTATAATAATAATCTATCAACTTGACAAAAGTTCGCTTTGCGAACTTTTATAGCTCGGCTTTGCCGAGATTATTATATCATAAGTCCATCTAAATTCAACATAAAATTAAATATGCCGCTTTAACATAATTTCAATTTAATTTCGCTGTTCAAACTCTTCAAGTATACTTAATACATTATTTATATATTCCGGATATTTTGTCGTAACCATTTTAATATTCGACTTAACAGCAGAAATTCGTTCTTCATTATGTGCAATACTGCTTCGTATTTCCTGCCTTCTGCGCGCCAACTGATGTCTTACTTCAACCATTTCTTTTTTATCATATAAAGCTCGCACTCGTCCAATCCACACACTTGTATGTGCCATTCCCACTCGTTCCAGTGCTTTCATCAAATCAGCTTCCGCCTCACTTAGATGGGTTGTCATCTTAAAAACTCTTTTTTGTTCTTCCTTCATCTCCAAATATAATTTATATTTTTTTTTCAATTCTCGAACATTATTAACACGATAACGTTTGTAATCATACTCCAAAAGATTAACCGAATTGACATACTTAACTTTCACTTTATTTAAAAGCGTGGTTGCTTTATTAATCTTAATTTCTGTCTGAAGCACACGCCTTTGTGTTACTTTAAGATAAGCAAAGATACCAACAGCCACACAAGCGCCAAGCAGTGTTACTATAAAAAATAACATCATATTAAAATTATCATTATTTGCAATAACTGCAACAGCAAAAATTCCATATACGATTGCAAAGGAAATAATAAGATAAATAGAATATTGACGAATATATTTTTGTTTTTGTTTTAATTCCTTTCCCTCTAAACGAAGCGCCATTTTTTCGCCTTCAAGCAAATTTAAATCACGCTTTACCGACTCAAAATAGGATTCTTGCTGTTCCATTATCTTAATACTTTTTGGAATTTCATCTCGATAGCTATCCATTCTCTGATATGCTTTATTGGACAATTTCTTTTCCGAATCCGTTATAATTTTTCTATCAACAGTAAGGCTGTCTACATACTCCGCATAATAAGTCACTTGATTTTTTAAATTTTCAGGTGCATTTTCATACAGTTCAATATCAGCAAATTCCTCTGTAACCTCATTATAATCATCCATAATTCTATCAATATTATGAATTGCTGTCTCCATAATCTCACACTGTCCATGAACAAATTGAAGCATATCATCATATTTAAAATCCGTCACTGTAAAATTATCAATATCTACATCATGACTTCCTTCTGATTCTTTTTCAATATATTCTTCCTCATCCTCATCAAACACTTCATCTTCATATTCGTCTTGCTCATTTTCTTTTGACAAACCTGCTGTCAATTTTATAATATAATCATCTTCGTCTGTCAATTCATCCTCTGCGCCCTCATATACGGATACCAATTTATCCTTAACATTTTTGAATAATCCCATCAATGTAAACTTCCTTTTTTGACACGTTTATTGTGTATTCTCCAAATATTTCTGTTTCCAATTTTCAATGATATCAGAAACATCTTTATGATAATTCTGATTTTTTTCCAACTCCTGCAATCTTTTGTAATCCTCACTGCCTCTTGCATTATCTTTAAGACATTCTATCTGCTGTTTAATAGCATACTCTTCTTTAGAGTCATCATCTAATTCAATAATTTCATTTTCATCCAAAAGATATCGAACAATAATTGCATACTTTTTAGAAATATCATACTGACTTATATCATATGCCTTATTAAAGAAAAGTTCCGCCTGAAAAAACATAAACATTTTAGCATATGCAATCCCCATATTATGATATACATTTGCATAAAATAGAGCAGGCAATTCTTTATCTATTGGCAATTTTATAATTCGTTCATAATTCCATAGTGCATTATAATAGTGCGCACTATTTAGCAAATTATCACCTATAATTTTAAGACGTTTTCGCACATTTTGTGCATTCAGCGTATTAATGGTTTCCTTGATAGCCTCCACTTCTTCCATCGTATAATAATCGACATATAAAAGTACAATGGCAACCATCTCTGCCAAACTGCCTCCTTTTTTCTTTGCGCTTCGCAATTTATCCGCTAAATCTTTTTCTAATGTCTCTTCTTCAATAAATGCTATAAACGCATCGGAAAAAAAATCCTCATTAATAATATATATATTATTGTATATGACATAACATAGTTCTTCTAATGAATAAATGCGAACGCCCATTTCTTTTATATGGAACGGATTGGAAGCTTCTTTTGTTCTACATAATATCAAGTTGCCCATATACAACCTTTCCAGAGCTTTTAACAATTCCTCCAAAGCCCTTATCTGTTATTTTGACATGACATAAATTTTCAGAAGAAAACGAAATCTGCATATTAATTTTTGTCATCTTCCCCTTTCTGTACGGTATCTCACTGATATCCATCGTCTTTAAATAATCATTGCTTCCATCACAAGGTCTTAAATGAAAGGTAAGACTTGTCAAATCTTCCACAATAAAATCATAACTTCTTTGTGCGGCATACCAATTGATACCTGGTTTAATCACTCGAAGCCTTTTTTGCTTTCCTCGTTCTAATATGTCCAACTCAATACCTGTTGTAATGCGATTGCCACATGCAAGAATCATATGGCTTAATCTGCCAGCATATAAACTTTCATATCCACAATAACAAGCTCCTTTTACATAAATGTTTTGTCCTGCAAATACTTTTCTTTTCCTACATAAAAAATCCGTAAACGATGGTGGAAATTCTTTGACATCAAAGCCTTGTCCTGTAACAAATATAGACGATATCACATAATTTTTTGTTATATCCTTTAGCCAATCAATGATATCGTCCGTTACATCTTCAAGCTTTAATATATCATTTAATACATTTGTAATCTTATGATTATAAAAATGATATCGATTTTCCTTAATGACTTCCTGATTTTTTATTTTACCATTACTCATAAGATAACAATCAATACCTTTATAATTATAATCTAATAACATAACACAGGACATATATAAATCTTTTCGCTGATTATATACATAAAATGCAAAAGCTTCCTCTCTGCTGATAAAACTTCTATGAAATGAATCAATCCCTAATTTATCAAATAATATTTCTAAAAATTGTAATAATTCAATGGAAAAGGATTCTACACATACACATACTGTTGCTATTTTTAAACGCCCTGTCTGTTCTTTGACATGTTCAATTAAATTTCCAAAAAAACGGACAATATCTTCCATCTGTCCAATATGTTCGTCATCGGTTGCCATACACCAATGTTTTGTACTTATTGGATTTTTTTTATAATTTTTTCCATTTGGAAATGTTAAACTGACTGTTTTTGCCTCGTTCTCATCATAATAAGCGACTAATGATATATGTTCTTGTATATCTATGCCTATAACTAGACCTTCATTCATCTCCACATCTATCATTCTCCAATCTGTAATCTACAACACTTGAAACACTTGGTCTACAATATATTCATTGATACAATATGTCTGCATTTGTTTTTTCATGGTAGTTATATCATGTTTTTCTTTACATGCCAGTATTTCATTAATATAGTCAAATTTGCTGATATTCCTATTATAAAAAACCGATTCTCCTGTTATTTGATACTCATTTGAGCGCTTCAATTCACCTTTTGTTTCTTCTGTAAAATAGTAAGATATTCGGTCACCATAAAACAACGTAAACCCTTTTGTATAAACACCACAACACCCTGTTATAATTTCATGTTCCATATCCGACTCATTTTCATTTTTATAAAAATAAATATTTACTTTTGCATCAGGGTTTCCAATGTACTGAACATATGTTTGATTTATAATTGTATAAGGAAGACATACAACATCTCCAAACTTCTTATAAAATTCAAAGCACTGATTTTCTTCGCACAACTCACTAATCAATGTTTCAACCAAGTTTTTTTGTGTTTCAGTCATAATATCGGGATTTTTCGACATATACTTAAGATATGCTAATTTACAAATATCATGAATTTTATAATTTGCTGTTAAATAGTTTTCTATAACTGTAAATGCAAATTCATTCATATTTAAACCGTTCTCTATGTTGGTTTTATTTGCTGAATATGACTTTGCAACATTTTGTTTTACAAAATATAGATAACTTTGGTAACAAATATAGGCATCCATAATAATACGTTTCTTGCTATTTGTCATATCATGCTTCTTATCATTATTGTAGCGTGTATAATAATCATTAAATACTTCTATCAATTTTTCATCTTGTTGTGAACAAAACAGCATCTGTGCAACAATTCGTTCCGATATATCCGTTTTATCTATCTCAAACTCACTGCACGCTTTCCAAACGCGATACATTTCATCACTTGTCCCATTAAAATTATCATTGAGATACGATAATATTTTTTCATTATAATGTCCATTAGAAAAACTTTTAAAACACATATCCAACAATAATACATCATGGACATTTCCTAATTTTTCAAGCAAAAAATTGGCAATCTTATATAGTGTTTCAAAAGAAATGCCATCTATTCCATAATTCTCAATTAAATCACAAGCTGTATCAAACATACCTGTACTTGAACAAATATCAATATATTGAATCGCCTCTTTTTTCTTTAAATGACTTAATAAAATATATTTTTGTATTTCTTTGCGATTAATCGCTGTTGAGTTTTGAGTTCCCATCTGGTCTTTATTATTATAATAATAATCAATCAACCACGTATTAAGAGTCGCTCTCATATGTTCTTCAAGTCCTTTTAATCCTGCAAGATACTTTACAGTATCCGCCATATCAAAACTGCTGCCCATCTCAAATTTATAAAATTCAATATATTCATTTCTTATCGCTTGATTTAACGCATCCTGCAATAAATCGGTATTTTCAAATACTTTTTCAATCTCATACTCCAATGTATCTTTATGTATACTGCCATCCATACACTCAAAAGCCAACACACAGCCCTTTGTGAACATGGTTATATATGCGGTTCCATCTATTATTGGATATCTGTCAAGCAAGGTCAATTCTTTATGTTTTACAATAACATACCGCACTTCTTTATCCAAACATGTTACTTTGTATGTGAACATAAGATTCACCATACTCTCTGCTGTATTATTGTCAAGCAAATGAATATTCCATATATATTTATAAATACGTTTTAAATTTTCATCAATTCTATCCATACAAAGCTGTTCGTATCCAAAATTCTGTATTTCATCTTCATATAATGAACAAACCTCTGTATTTTCTGTTAAAATATTCGCATATAAATAAGCCCTATCCACATAATTTAAATGTACTTCATACTGAAAATACATTAAAACAACATCTGGCAATTTTTTATAAGAACTTTTGTCCATACTCTTGATATAAAACTCATAAAGCCTTGTAATCTTTAGTCCTTTTAAAACTGCTTTTTCATAATATTGAAAACAATCCAAGCTGCACATTTCATTGCGAATCATATGGATAACAAGTGTTTCTAACATGTTATCCTGTTTAAATGTCTCATAAAGTTTCTTTGCAATATCAATTACTTGAACAGGCACCATCTTTTCATTAAGAATCAAATAATTAATATAATCGGCAAGCCTTTGTGTTATTTTTTTATGCTTTAAACCAAATGATAGAACACGAATCTCAAAATCATTAAGAATACGCACTAGCATTGGGTCACTGTTTATCACTGTCAATGCCTCATAATACATAACTGGACTAAAACAGCCTTTCTTAAAAGCTTCCTTTATCCTAAGCAGCTTCATGCTTAAATTTCGGCTATAATTCTTATCCATATAAAAAAGCATCCATAAAATACGCCAGTTATCTAAACCATTTTCATAATAATCACGAATCACTGAAGCCATTTTGATAGTATATACATCATCTTTTTTAATCATTGTACTGATATAGCTATAATAACAAAACAATAATACATCTTGTTGATATCCATTTTTGTCAATGCTTTCTAACAGATTTTTGGCTTCAACCATTCGGTCTTGATAAGTAAGCCCTTGTATCTCCATTAATTGATAATAAATTGATTGTTCATTAAAATCCCTTAACTTATTAACAATCATTGTATACTGTGTAATCCAACTTTTAGTATCAATATTCTCTAAACGATAATCAACATACAATCGAGTTATTTCCATAAGAAGCCTGCGTTCAAAATTTGCATTTTGGATATTTGAATGATTCGATTTACAATGCACAATAACATCTGCTGTCAATTTTTGATTATATGTAAGTAACTCGATTCTGCCAAAATTTGTCCCACTATGCAGCTTTTCTATATCAATTGAAAAAGATAACGCTCCTTGATTTCCTGTAAAATCATTGCTGTTTAATTCTTCATTAGACAATTGAATAAACGAGGCATCGGTTTTTAATTTCACTTTTACATAACCCCAGCCACTCTTATTAATCCATAACTTATATGGTTTATTATCACTGCAATCCATTATATCAAAAAGCGCTTTATCCTCTTTTGAAATACGAACTTGTACATTCTTGCCATATTTGTACTCACAATGCGCCATACTGATTGTTACAGGACTTTTCTTATGTGCTGCCACAAGAAATTCAAACATTGCATGAGAACGGTCACTATCCATTTTTAAAATATCATAAATATTGACGAATAAAATATCTTCTTTTAATACAATATTTTTAAAATGATTACTATCAAAAAATTGCACAGCCTCATCAATAGATTGATGAGCAAGATTATAAAAATCAAATACTGTATCAACTATTCCAATACTTGTCTCACATACTTTATCAACAATTTGTATTTCATATGGTATTTGCTTTTCTCCTGAAATACTGATAATATCAAATGTACCCTTCATAGAATCGTTTGGCAGCAGTCCTTTGGTGTAGATTTCATAGTCAATTTTACACTCTGTACCTGAAAACACATTATTTCTTATTACCACTCTATCATTTTGAGACCATATAATACCCATTGTATGCAAATCGGATTTCAACACAAAAGATTGCCTTATAACACTGTTACAGGCAGCCTTTACAATCCGTTTTGTATCAATATCTAATTGGGGTATATCATATGTAAAATTCCCTCTTGCCAAGCGCTTAAGATACTCTTTCATGTATTAATCAGCCTCCGCTTTTATCCTGTTTATATGTTTCTTTATCGTTGCTTCATATCCATTATCTGTTGGCTCATAAAATATTGTTCCTACAAGCTCATCCGGTAAATACTGCTGTTTTACATAATGATTCGTGTAGTCATGTGCATATTTATAATTTAATCCACGTTCCAAATTTTTAGCACCTTTATAACCTGCCTCCCTCAAATGTGACGGCACTCCATAAGTCTTTTCATTTTTTACAATATCGAATGCACGATTAATCGCTATATATGCTGCATTGCTCTTTGGCGCACATGCAACATAAACGGCAGCCTGCGACAGCACAATTCTTGCCTCTGGCATTCCAATCCGTTCTACTGCCATAGCTGCATTGACAGCCACTACTAATGCTTGTGGGTCAGCATTCCCCACATCTTCACTGGCACATATCATAATTCGCCGCGCAATAAATTTGACATCTTCACCAGCATATAACATTTTTGCCAGATAATACACTGCTGCATCAGGGTCCGACCCTCTCATGCTTTTAATAAATGCCGATATAGTATCATAATGATTGTCACCATTTTTATCATAATTTAATGCTCTTTTTTGTACACATTGCTGTGCAACAGACAAATTAATATGAATGATACCATCATCGGAAGGCTTTGTTGTCAGCACGCCCAATTCTACCGCATTTAATGCGTTTCTAGCATCCCCATTGGATATATCTGCAAGAAAATCCAAAGCTTCCTCATCAATATCTGCATGAAGGCTTCCCATTCCACATTTTTCATCATACACTGCACGTCTTAATATCGTCTTAATATCCTCTTTATTTAAAGGTTTTAACTCAAAAATAATAGACCTTGATATCAGCGCACTATTTACTTCAAAATATGGATTTTCTGTTGTAGCACCAATTAGTATAACAGTTCCGTCCTCTACAAAGGGCAGAAGATAATCTTGTTGCCCTTTATTAAATCGGTGAATTTCATCAACAAAAAGAATCGTTTTTTTACCATACATACCTAAATTATCTTTTGCTTTTTCAACAACCGACTCCATATCTTTTTTTCCGGCAACAGTAGCATTTATCTGCATAAAATCTGCACTCGTTGTATTGGCTATCACTTTTGCAAGTGTTGTCTTTCCAGTGCCGGGCGGTCCGTAAAGTATAATGGAACTTAGCTTGTCTGCTGCAATTGCTCTATAAAGTAATTTATCTTTACCAATAATATGCTGCTGTCCAACAACCTCATCAAGTGTTTTGGGTCTAATTCGTGAAGCTAGCGGAGATTCCTGCTTCATTTTATTTTCTCTCATATAATCAAACAAATCCATACGAACCTCTATTCTTGTTTAATTTGTAAATTTAATTTTAAACTTGCAAATCCCATTTTATTTAGCCTATAAATCAATTTATTTTTCATACGAAGCTCTATATCATATTTTTTCATATCATATTAAAAATATGCCATAGATTTTATTGTATCACAAATATTATCACTTTGGAACACCTTAAAAGCATTTTAAAAATGCTTTTAAGAAACTTGACTTTTCTATGTATTTATGATATTATTTGACCAAGCAAAAATTTTTAACTTTTTTCAATTTTTTTATTTCATATTTATCTCCTTTTGTAGATATGATAAAGACGGATGTAATAAATACATCCGTCTTTTGTTATGTACAAAGACATAACTATATAAACCTAGCCTTTGCTAAATTTTAATAATTATTTATTATGTTCCAGCTATTTCCTCGCCTCCTACCATAAAAAATGCAACTTTCTTTACCATATCCCAAAATGTAGCTTTGCCCATATCTTCTGTTGCAACAATTGGAATTTCTCCCAATGTCTGACCTTCAATGCTGTATGTCACATGACCAACTTGTGTACCTTTATCAATTGGGGCAACAAGTCCTGTATCATAGACTACTTCTCTCATAATTTTATCATTATCTATTTTATTCATAAATAAATAAGAAAATGTTTTTTGATATTCACATCCCACTGTATTTTTGACGCCTCCGCTAATCTCAACATGTTGCAGTTCAATCGGATTTTCATCTGTATAAATGTAACAATTAGAAAAACCATAATTTAATAAATTAATTGCCTCTGAAAATCTTGTCTTGGAATTTGGTGCCGCCATTACTACTGCTATCAAATCAATTCCATTTTTTTTCGCCGTAGCAGAAAGGCAACATCCTGCTTTGCTTGTCGAACCTGTTTTCAATCCTGTAGCCCACTCATACTGCTTAATTAATTTATTCGTGTTGGTTAATCCAAATTCGCTGTCTCCTTTTCTTGTACTGTGAATAATTGTATCCATCCAGACTGTTGAATAATCATGTATTTTAGGATATTTTGTAATTAATTCCTTACTCATAATGGCTACATCTTTAGCCGATGAATAATGATTATCCGCATCCAAACCACAGCAATTGATAAAATTCGTATTTTTCATTTCTAATCCTTTTGCACGCTCATTCATCTGTACAACAAACGCTTCCTCTGTTCCGCTGATAAATTCTGCCATTGCCACACAGGCGTCCTATATACATAGTAGACGTCACAAAATTTACAATTATCCATTTTCTACAAAAAAAATAAATTTATATATCACTCAATATATATACAATAAAAATATTTTTAACTATGTACTATAATCACAATCAATACTATTTATTTTATATATGGATTTTGAAATTTATAATATATGGTAATCGAATAATCTTTATGTACCTCTATTTTTTCAATAAATTCCAATACTACATCTCTTGTTAGTTTATCAATATTGATATAATCCTTGAATGACTCCACCCACTTATCATATTGAATACTCTGGTTTTTTTGTAAATTAAACTTCTTTTGAACCACCTTTTTTTGCTCTTGCAGCTCTTTCATGTTCTTATCATAATCAGAAATGTAACAGATATACTCTTCTTTTGAAATTAAATCTTCCATATAACTGTCATATGTTTTTCTTTTAAATTTTTCTATATTTTTTATATGGTTTTGAATCATATTTATCTGCAATTCATACTCATTTTCACTTGTTTTATACGGTTCTATATTTTTTAATTTATCTATATCTTGTTTTTTTAAAATTTTTCTTGCTTCATTTTTAATGGATAACAAAACAGCTTCTTCTAAATCTTCTATATGGATACTATGGCTTTCACAAAATTGTTTTCCATGCGTTTTATAGGTTTTGCAAATATACCCTGTAAATTTGTTTTTTTCATGTCTTGCATATTTTCTTGACATGGCATGTTTACAGTCAGCACAATAAATCAAACCTGAAAAAACACCATTGGAATCCATTGAATCAATACTTCTTGTCCTATTTTTCTGCAATTTTTGTACCCTGTCAAAAACTTCTTGTTCAATAATAGGTTCATGTGTATTTTTTACAATAATCCATTGTTCTTTGGGAACACTTTTTTTCTTTTTATCTTTATAGGATAATGTATTTACTTTATTTTGAACCAAATGCCCTAAATAGGTTTCATTGTTTAATATCGTATGAATGGTCTGATACGACCATACTTTTGTAGTATCTAACGCTTTTGAATGATAATAGTTTTCTTTCAGCACTTGTCTTTTATACAATGTTGGTATTAGTATTCCTTCTGAAGATAAGATTGCTCCTATCTTCGACTTGCCATATCCAGATAAATATAATTGATAAATTCTTTTAACAATCGTTGCAGCATATTCATCAATCACTAAATGGTTATGATTTTGCAAATCCTTTTTATATCCATATGGACAAGAAGAACCTAAAAATTGTCCATCTTTCATTTTTGCTTTTAATGAACTGCGGATATTTTTGGATAAATCTTCACAATACCACTCATTAACAAGTCCATTAATCTGCCTGCTCTTTTTATTTTCTTCATTGTCTGTATCGACGCCATCTACTACTCCAATAAAACGTATCCCCAAATTAGGAAGGTCATGGTGCAAATATTTTTCAATATGCTCCATATTCCTTGAAAATCTTGATTGTGTCTTTGCAATAATAATATCAAATTCGCCTAATTTTGCATCGGTCATCATTTTTTCAAAATCAGGTCTATTGTCATACAATCCACTCTCATCATCATCCGAATATACATGAAGCACTTTGAATTGATGCGCCAGTGCATAATCTGTAAGTAAAAGTCTTTGATTTTTTATACTTGCACTATCATCTCCCTTATTTACTTTGTCAATATCTTCTTTGCTTAGCCTTAAGTATAATACAGCACGATTACCTTTCATATTTAGCCTCCATGCTACAACGAACTTTTAGGAGCAGCTAATGGCTCAAGTAATAACTTACAGGTTGAAAATTTTAATTTTCAATCTTATTTCCCACTTCAAAAACAATATAGGAATTTTGTTATTGTTTTGTACGTTTTACAATAACATTTTTCATACAATCAACTAATGTTTTATTTCCATAAATAACATTGACTTTTACTTTTTTTATATTATTTTTCAACTTTTCCTCACTATCAACCTTTTTTCAATTCTATTCCATTTATGGCTTGTCTTATTCATTAATAATTAAATAAAGAGGGGAATTTTTGTGCTTATTATGCTTTCTGCATATTGCTGTAAATGACTATATTCTTTATATGAGTGTATATATAAAAAATAACATTCTTACTATCTAAAGTTTGGATGCTATTTTTTATAATTTTTTTGTTAAAAACAACTGAATATCATATGTAATAAACTTTCTGGATTCAAAAAGAAAATCTTTTATACTTATTCACTATCTTCTCTTATAGAATGCACTCTACGTTTTCTTTCTATCATAGCTAAATCTTTTGCAGGAATTAACTTTTTAGTGGTTATTTCTTATAAATTCTTGATTTAATTTACTAATTTTCATACTAAATTCATTGTACATTTTTAATAAATTGGCACGTCCTTGTCTTAACTGATTCATAATAATAACTTGATTTTTTCTTTGACTTTTTAAATCGCTCAGTATCTTTTTTACTTCATTTCTATCTTCTTCACTTTCTTTTAACAGTTTCTCCGCATTGGATAACCGCATATTCATCTCTTCAATTTTTATATTTTTATTATGGATGATTTCTATTAATTCTTGTTTGGTTTTATTGTCATATTTCATTTTTTTCCTCATTTCTGCGCTGCTTTTACATGAAAAATTTTAAGGGATTTATGTCAAACAACGCATAGACATAAATCCCACCATTAAAAATTTCAATTATATTTTTTATCCTAAACCATTATAAATTTTATTTATATATTATTATCTAAATGTACATTTATCAAATGTATTTGCTCCAAAGGCTTTGCCCAATGCAATACTTTCTACCATCTTAGCAAAGTTTTTATCTGCCTGTGCCTGCTGCATAAACTCTTGATAATTCTTAACATTTGGCAATGTAACATGTACATCGCCAAAATCAATTTTAACATGATTATTTGCGTTGCCAGAAACTATTGCAGGAATATCATAATTAAAATCAGGCTTGATATCGACACCAAAATCATAAGGATTTCTAGCTATTTTCCACAAGTTTTCACTCATGCCATTGGTAAATACCTTATCTCCCGTTTCAAGATAGGTAAGCATTCCGCTTTTTTGCTGTAAAGAGCGAATAAATTGTGCCATTGATACAGGCGTAAGCATAGAACCTGTCGATTTATCATAAATCATCTCAGAACCCTTTTCTTGCGTAAATGCTATCTGTCTTTTTGCAATATATCTGGAACCATCTGCATATCCTTTTTCTTTCATCCATGACAACATCGCAACATTTTGCTTATCACTGCCATAATATTCATCCGAAGAACCAAGCCCCATCATTTCATAATATATTGCACGAGCTTCCTTTGAAGAATCATAATCATGCCACTTTAATCGGTCAACAATGCTGGTTTCAATATTTAGCTCATCTTTTGGATAGTAATCTTTTTTATCTATCCACCAGTCAAAACTACGAGTATTTGAACTGCTATCTAAACTATCGTTTATATTATAATTGCCTGTAGTATCTGATGATTCTGTAGTAGAAGTTGTTGTATTATCTGAATCTATTATTTCATTTTGACTTATCTGTTCATCGATAATCATATCCATTTTGTTTAAAATCGCTTCAACAGCAAATCTTAAATTATCAATCGCTGTATTCGTGCCAGATATGCTTTCATTTACTGTATCAACAGAACTGTTTAAATCAATAATAGGCTGTGAATGATTCCAAATATCCTTTATTTCCTCAGATAAAAACATATTACTGTCTGTACTTAATTGACTTAATGTATCTTTAATGCTGTTTGCATTTTCATTAATGCCGCTGTAAATATTAATTAATTCGTTATCAATATTGTCCAGTCTTTGATTCATTAATTCTTCATAATCTGCCTGCAAATCATCTAATAATTTTTCTGTATCTGAAATTAGTTTTTCATACTGTGTTTCCTGCAATTCTTCCTGTGCTTCTTTAATATCGTTTTCTAATTGCTGTATATTTTTTCTGTTGCCTTCTGAATCATCCCCCAATACTGCAAGATATTGTTTATTTAGGTTTGCAAGATTTTCTGTCTGTTCTCGTATATTTTTCTCATAATCATTAGCTTCCTTTATAGAACTAAGCAAATCTTTATATTTATCAATAACCTTGCCCAAACTGTCAAGCTGTTTATCATAACCATCTTTTATAAGATTTATAATAGCCTCACGTTCATCTTGCGCAGAAAGAATAGAATCTCTTTGTGCCTTAATATATTCCTGCTTTTGCTCAAGAAGGACTGCATTATTGGAATCATCGGCTAATTGCTTGTTAATCTTATCAATCATATTTGCATATTCTTCTGCCTGTCTTAAATATGTATTAAAATTTTGAGCATGAAGTCCTGCCGTTGTCCAGCCTTCATTGGTATAACTTCCATTTTCATCAACTAACTTTTTACCCATAGATTCTATCAAGCTGGTATAAAAATCCGATTCTTCTGTTAAACTACTTATTTTATCCTGAAAATAATCAAATTTAGCAAATTCATTTGTATTTAATTCATTGTTAAACTGTTCAATCGATATAATGGTATCAAGGATGACTTCATTTACATTATTTATCTGCTGTTTTAACTCATCCCAAGCTTGTGTTCCTTCTTGTATATCAGAACCATGAAGAGCATCTGTCAATTTATCCCGTTTATCATTTAAAACTTGAAGCTGTGCCTTGTGCTGTTCAATTAACTTTTCATAGATAGATGAATTTGCAAAAAAGCCCTTTTCTTCAATTAATTTCAATCTTTTATCAATCATATTGACTGTATGTGAAATACCATCTTCTATACTCTCAAATTGTTTAATTATATTATCAAACTTTGTTTTATCCAACTCATTCAATTGTGACTGCAATTTTGAAACAGAATCTTGCGCGCTTAATGCCTTATCATAAAAGTTTTGGAATGTATCAATCTGGTCTTGCAGCTCTTTATCTTCAATGGTGATAATATCAATATCACCGTTTTTAATTAAATCTTGATAATATGAATCCAGTCCAACATCGTCTGCTAAATCCATATAATGTTGGTAAGCAGCTTGTTGTGTATTGATTTCTTCATTTATCTTATCAATTTGAGAAAGCAATGCCGAATTGCGTTCTTTCCATGAAACAAATGTATTATCAATAATTGTGTCTAAATTGGATATTTCGCGTTCCAATTTTTGTATGGCACGTTCTATCAAATCATAATCTTTTGAAGTATTTTGTTCTAAACCACTAGCAGAATCAAAACTAGAAGAGTCAAAGCCAGAAAGTCCTTCCCATGAAGTGTCAAGATTAATATCTATTTGGTCAAATGATATATTTTGCAAACTATTATAATGGGCTTGCATTTTCTTAAGCTCATCAAGTTTATTGACTTCCCACTCATTTGTTATTGTTTGCAGACGAGCAAGTTCCATATCCTCGTCAGCAGTTGTGGCTTTCGTTTCAATTTCATATAAACCTGTATTTGGATTTGGTTTAAGGTTATAATACTCCGCCCAAAAACCAGTTAAATTTTGGGCTAACTGTTTATCAAGTTCTGCCTTTGCTTGTGCCAAATTTTTATAATTACTAAAATCCTGCCCATAAACATTAGAAAGTTCCGTAAAAAGTTCTTGATTGTTAGCAACTAATGTTTGATAAAAAGTCCCGTCTGCCTCTGCTTTTTTTAACAAGCTTACTTTGTAATTTTGTGCATCTTGTGCATATACTTCTTGTAATTTTGCAAAAAGCTCTGCCTCTGATACAACACCAAGCATGTAATCTCCAAGATATTCTTTTGCTTCAGGATATTTTTCGATAATAGACTGCATAGAAGCTGTGCCAATTTTACCTGTTTTTGATAATTCATCACTAAGCGAAGATAAAAGGTCAGCTTCTTCTTGTAAGTCAACTAGAGTGGCTGGTTTCGTTTTATCCTGACTGGATTTAAGAAAATCGGAAGGGTCAAGTTCTTGAACTTGGAGTTTTACTTGTATAGCTTGTTCATCTGCTTTCTCTTGGGCTAATTCAATTGCCTCCTTAATTTTATCCACTGTAACATTTTTATCAATATATGCTGCTATATCTAAAGTAGCTGCTTGTTTTATTTCCTCTTCTGAAAGAGAGGCAAGAATAGAATCAATATCATTTTCAGATACTCCTTTTCCCATAAGATTATTAATAATCTGACTTTTATAATCTTGCGCATTAGAATAAACAGACCAATTGGAAATTGCACCATCAATTTGTTTTCCTAAATCTTCATATTCCTTTAATATTTCACCATCTGAATCATACAACTCTGGTTTCTTTTCCTGTAATTCTTGAATCTGTGATGAATACTGTTCATCTAAATTATCAATCGTATCTTTTTTTGCTTTTATTTTTTCATTTATATCACCCCACACAAAACTATCTTGAAACTCATCAGGACCAAAACCTTCAGCCAGTATTTCATTTTCTGTCTGAATACGCATCTGTTGTAATTCTTCTAATTCCGCTTGATGTTCCTTTATTGCTTCTAACTTCCAATTTGCTGCATCAATGCTATCTCCACTCTCTCCATTACGAAATGCTTTATCACTCTCTAAATAATCAGCAGTTGCCTTAGCAGATTCTTTTTGCTTTTTATTATAAATTTTTGTTTTCAAATCCAATTGTCGTTGTAATTCGTCATTAGCAATTCGCAATTTGGCAAGCTCATTTTCTTCAACAATTGTTATACCATCTTTATTTTCTAATTCTTGTATTTTAGACTTTACTTGGTCTAATTCGCTTTTTGTAGACTGCAAATCATTCGCCGCATTTTGCGCTTCTTCTCTTGCCTTTTCTGATTGTTTACGTAAATCATCAACCGATGTCGTAGTAGCCTTGATAATTCCTGTAACAACTGTAGAAACCACACCTATTGCTGCAACTGCCCCAACAACTGCTGTAATAGCTGGATGCGCTGCAGCCAATCCCTTTATTGAAGCACCTAAATTTTTTATTGTTCCACTAAAACCACGTGTAGAATCGGCTGCCTTTTTTTCTGGAAAGCCTAATTTTGTAAGTGTTTCTTGACGCTTTGCTTCTTCTACTCCTTTACCTTCCAAAATTGCTAATCTATCGTTATTTTTCAAACCTTTCGCTGATAATATCCATTTTAATTGATTATCTTTTAATTCCTTGCTTGCTGCTCCAATAGCTAATAAATTATTTGTAGTTTTCTGATTATTAAATAATGCCATAGCATTCATAAATTGTGCTGTATTTTTAGCTGCCGCTGCAATACCAGTCCCCATTGCTACAAATAATTTTGATGTCCCCCTTATTGTTAATCCTGCCAGTGCAGTTTTTAATAAATTGGTTTTATCTAAAAATTCTATAATTCCTGTTGTTGCCTGTATAATCCCGCCATACAATTCTTCACTTATAACATTTGTCGATAAGGATTCTATCGCCGCTGTCAATTCATTGCATTTTGCTTCAAGCGAGTCTTGATATACGCCATAACGTTCCATTGCAACACCAGAAGAATTTATTGCCATCTCTGAATATTTTAAGGCATTTGAATAATTATTCATCAAAGCAATAAAATGTTCTTTTTGTGTCGCTCCTGCAATCGCAACAGAAATATCATCTTGTTGAGCTTGGGTAAAATATTTCCAATTTTTGCCTACATCATCTAATACATCATCAAAATCACGATATATATTTTGTGTATCTTTTAATTGAATACCTAATCCATTTAATACATGTTCCGTATTGGACAAAGATTCTCCTGTCTCATCATCAACCAATTTTCCCATCTTAATATTATTCATACGACTATACATAGAATGGAACGAATCACCAACCACTGACATTGAATCTTGTGTAGTTTCTCCAACAGTAGTCATATACCCTATTAATCTATTTATAGATGTACCAGAATCATTAGCAACACCTGCACATTGACTTATCGCCTCCGCAAGTTCTCCTGCTCCTACTGAAGCATTCAAATCCACATTTGTCAACTTTGATACAATATCAATAGAATTTTGTGCTGTTATATTATAACCTTCCATAATAGACATCAGATGATTTGCTGCTTCTGCACTCTCAATCATTCCTATTTTTGATAACACTTGAGAACTTTTGATTAATTCATTTGTTGAAGCAACGGTTTCACCCATACTTAAAAATTCATTGGCTGCTTCTGAAACCGATTTTGTTGTAGAACTTAATTCCTTTGCCATATCATTATATGTTTTCATTATTGAATTAACTTCGGTATCAGAAGTACCACTTACTATTTGAATATTTGTTTTAATAGCATCCAACTCTTTAACACTTTGAATAGCTTGATATACAGCATTTGTAATATTTGAAATACCTGTTCCAATAATATCATCCGAAATATTTTTAAAAAATGATTTTATTTTTGATTCATCTTGAGATTCTTTTGAATCTGAATTTTCTTTAGAATCTTCAGCTACAACTTCCATATGTATTTTCTTTTCTTCAAGCTTTTTAATTTTCTTAGCAGCTTGCGTGGTATCGACATTAACTTTAGTATTTATTTTTTGTCTCCCAAGTTTTTTAATTTTCTTAGTCGCTTGTGTCATGTCTGCATCAATTTTAATTTTAGGCTTTATTGCTTTTATTTTAGAATTTATATCTTTTTTTACTGATGCAGTATCCAATTTTCCTTGAATCTTTAATTTTGATAATTTTGATTCAATACTTTTTAAATCTGCCTTTAAACGCATAAGTGATTTTGTTTTACTAAGTTCTGCTAAAACTTTTACTACAAATGATTTATCTTCGCTCATAATTTTTCTCCTTTTTACATCAAAAAAGACATCCTTAATATTAAGAATGTCTTTAAAACGTTATTATTTTATGTTTTATATTAAAATTTATATCCACAGTTTTTACATTCATATGTTTTACTGTTATAAGGATTTGCAAATACTCCTAATGCTGCTGTTGCCATTACCTTAGATGTTAAGCTAATCTTTTTTAATACTATAGAACCACAAACAGGACAACTAGGTATTGACACTCCTGACGACCTATCTTTTTCCTTATATAAAATTTTTCTTGGCTTTTGTTCTTTTCCGCAGCCTTGACATTTAACAACTATTCCTTCTTTTAATGTAACATATTCTTTTTTTACTAATTCTTCAAAATCATCTAACTTTAAAAAATTATCTGTGTTACACTCTTTACAATAAAGATTCACATCATTATCTTGAGGATGACTATGATAAATATGTATACCATCTAAATACATCAAACCTTCCTCTTCTTTATCGCCTTGATTATTTGCATTTCCTTCTCCCTCGTCAAATGCTGCTCCACATACTGGACAATTTGTCATTCCTTTAACTGCCTCTGCTTTAAATACTGTTTCACATGATTCACAAATTATTTTCATACGCTACTCCCCGCTTTCTTTTTTTATCTAACAGCTTTATCACGATTATTATACCATATTTTTCTTTTCTATGTAAATAAATATAATGAATCTCGTATAACCTCTATTTCAATATTATTTTATCAGTATCACTTGTTATAGCATATTTATACAACTATCTATTATATAATTATATCCCACACCTTTTGCCAATATATTTATTCTTTCCTTCTCTCTAATAGAAATTATCACCCCCTTGTATTTACTGCATTTTCCAAACTTTCGGCGGAATTTTTCATAGATTTTTTAAAACAATTTAAAAATAATTTGGTATCTTTATCATATAAAACCGTCAGCAGTCTATCTCTTACATCTCCATTTGATATAAAGGCATACGCAATTAATGAAGACATGGTACTTTTATTAATTGATAAATTTTTTAACTTTATCATACAACTATCAAATAAATTATCTACATTTTTAGAATAATCACTTTTTGAAATATCCAATTTATTGACTTCTTTATCATACTCCTGCACTATCGAAATTACTTTTTTAAACTGTTTGCTATCTCGCATTTTATCAGCTTTATATTGAAAAACTGTATTCAAATTACATGTATATGATATTAATTTTTTATATTTTCTCAAATCAATAACGCTATCTTCTATAATCGTTGCAAGTATTTCCATAGGACAGTGAAATGCGCGAACTTGCTCTTCCTTTATTTCTTTTTTCTGCTTTTTTCCTGAACTTTTTTGTTCTTGAACTTTTGCATAAAAAATGGGATATTTTCTTTTGTCTTTTAACTTCATACAGGACAAATTGCTTAATCGGGCTAACTCACTGTTTACATTAATATCAAATGTCCTTTTTGCTGAATCAATAGCAACTTGAGCTAAAACGGAACATATAATAAATATATCTTCTAACTTTTGATTTTGACTGTTACCATCATAGTAATAACTTAATGCCAACTGTGCTATATTGCTTGCTTCCCCAATCGCATACTGTGACGATGCAATTTTATTATCCATTTCAGCATAAGATTTCATATCTTTTTTATACTTACTTTTACTTACTAATTTTATATCATTAATAATTGTTGGATACTTTAAGTATGCCTGTTTAGCAATTTCCACAATATCGGATTGATTTGTAACATATACTGAATCCGTATCTAAATCTTGTCCATTTAATCGGTTTTGTACATCCGTATATATACCATTAATAATAATAACATTATCACTTAAATTGGGAAAATATTGTTGAATCACTTTGGAATAGGTATTCACTAAATGAATAATATTATTAGGACTATTATGAGGGCTGCGAAAACCAGCTAACCGCTCACCATCCTTAAATCTTGTTGTATAACATTGAATCCCATAATTGATTGGTTTAAAACAGGGTTCTTGTTCAAAGTCCTGACCTGTCACATTCATTAATAAAGCTATAGGATTTCCACAAATCGTAAGATTATCGCCATTTTGTAATAATTTCCCTACTTTTAACCGCTCATTTTTAAATTTGCTTATCATTTCATTCTTTTTTGTCTTAAAATATTGTGTATATTTAAAATTATCATTCCATTGATTTAACGCAATCAAAACATTGTTAATACTATATTTTTTAGTGGCATGTATGGATAAATGCTTGATAAATGCTTCATGATTTGTTTTTAAATCATTGCAATAATCAATACTTGTCTTTGCAATATTTTTCAATATTTCTTTGTCTACACAAGGAAAACTATTGTTAATCTGGTAGGAACTTCGCTGTAATTTCCCATATTTACTGCTGTGTGCTGTTTTTACGATAGCAAATTTTTCTTTATGTTTTTTTATAAATTTTTTATAATACACATAGGCTTCTTTTTGATTTGTTCCCATTAAATCAGCAAATTTTATCCATTTGATTGAATTTTCTGTAATAATGACTTTAATATCTTTTATTTTAAAAAGATTTCCAAACATATCAACTCTTGTTACTGTTTCATAATCATCACCATAATAATCTCTAAAATATTGTTCTATATTGCCTCTAAACAAACAAGATTTAAAAAAATGATTTCTGCAATATATAAACCCTTCCATATTTTTATCTTGTGGAAAAATAGAATTATCAATCAATCCCATACCATCCCAAAGCGTATTTTTAACTTTTATCTTTTCGCTTGGTCTGTCAACATAACATTCTTTTCTATAATAAATTTCTATTTTTTTAGGATACTCTTTAATATGAATCCCGCAACTTTTTAATCTTTTCTTGCTTCCTTTTTTTATATAGGTTAAATTTACATTTTCCTTTGCTTTTCTTTTATAAAATGTAACACCCCACCGATTGATATAATCTTCCATTGCTTCCCAATCAATAACTCTTCTTCGACACATTACATTATGATTTTTTACAGAAACGGCATGAATCATTGTATATATATCTTCATCTTTTATTATAAAAATATTGTTCATTGGAATTGTTATATAATCCATTGCTGTTGCTGTAACTAATGGTGCGTATGCCGACATTTCAACTATTTTTGCATTTTCTATTGGCATCTTATCCCACAAATTCATTGTAATATATTTTAATGCTATATCATGCAAATTTTCACGAATAAAGATACATTGCCCCTCTTTTGCTTTTCCTGTGCTGCGCATAAGCATTTTGTAATGGATTGTATTTTCTTTATTTAAATGATTTTCATTATCATAATTCCCCCATAAAATCGTCGCCCCATTTTCATAATAATATTGTCTTAACTCTCTAGCAGTCATACCATCTTTTATGCCAAAATCAAATTTCATTACAATAAAATCTTTGCTTCTTTGCTTACTATTAACACAAACACCATGATGTATCATATAATTGGAAAATAAACTATCATTGATAACGGCTTCTCCTAAATCAAGATAAGGTCTTTTATGATTGGTATTATTATCGTTTTTTATATAGTTATTTACAGCATATAAACTATTTGCTTGTATACTTTTTATTTTTATCAATAATGACTCCTCCTTATTTTTGTGTTGCTTTTACTATTTATACTGCTTTATCCATCAATAATTTATTTTAAGCAACACATTAATGTAAATTAAAAAATAAATACTATGCTTCATAATATATACTTCTCTTATTTACTGTGACTTTACTTATAAAATAATGATTTACATTTATAACTAAAAAACAAAAAATAAATTTATAAAATGGCGATTTAAAACAAAAAAATACCAACCATCTTTTTATTTTGATGGTTGGTACTATATCTTTATTCATTTAATTTTTCTTTTATTATATTATCTATTATTTCTTTGTAGTCACTATAAAAATCGTATGCAATATTTTTGTTTGTAAATGATTTTATTCCCAACTTAACTGCAAAACTAAATATTAAACAACAATAACTAATAATAGTATTAATGTAATTACAAATTCACAATTTAAAGAAATTTGTTTTTTGTCAATAGTTTCTGTACATAATACAGTTATATAAAAAGTCATTACAGCAGTAAATAGTGCTGAAACATAAGGATTTATAAATTCCTTATGAGGCTGTATTTTTCGTTGACAATGATTAAGATATTTATAAAACTGTTCTAATGCTTTCATGGAATATACAGTATATTTGTTTTTAATACTTGTTTCCCATTCCTCATATGTATAAAATTTGTCATTATCATCTAATTTTTTCCATTGACTTTTTTTAATCTTTTCTCCACATAAAAATAGATATTTATTAAATTCTTTATCAAAATCAAACCCATAATTTTTAATTCCATTTGCTTTTATAAATGATTTTCTTTTATTCCTCTTTAAAATAATCTCATCCTCTTTCTTATAAGTATTTTCAACTGTAACATTTAAGCTAAAAGAATTTTTTTCATAATCATTCCCATTCATCCACTATAATACATTTCATCTCTTTAAATTGTCTTAACTGTTTATCATTGGTCAAAAACAAATCGCATCCACTAATACAAGCTGTTGCTAATTGCAGAGCATCCATAGCCTTAAAATCTCTAAATTCTGCTTTAATTTTAGCCGCTTTTTTTGCTATTATTTCATCTATATTTACAAGATTTATTTCCATATCGCTAATAAATTGGTCTAGCTTTTCAATTAATACTAAATCATTATTATAATATGGATATACACAATATTCCTCTATGGTAATTGTTGAAGTCCATATTCTTTTTTTATCTTCATAACATTTTTCAATAAACGCTTTTGCCTTAGTATAATACTTTGGATTTTGTTCTAAAAAATATATAAGTGGTGCTGTATCTATAAATACACTATTAAACTCTATCATTTTCTCTCATCTCTTTCATATATTCTTCAACATTTTTTCCTCTCTCTGTTGGCGTAACATATTTATCGAAATCAATCTTCTCTCGTTTTGATTCTGGCATATCAAGAATAACGATTAATCGTTGACCTTTTGCCATTTCTATTTTTTCATCTAATACAATATTATTTCCATTATAATAACCATTTACAGCTAACATATCTATTCTCCTATTTACTTTTATATCTATTCTTTCACAATATATATTATAACATGATTTTTCATATTTTCAATTATCATTTATAAAAATTCAACATACAATCTACAATTTTCAAAACACAAGAAAATTTTTGTCTACTATCTCTCTATGCCACACAGGCGTCATTGGCACTCGCCATACTAATACATTTTATCATCGTATCTACATTTTGTGTCTCTCCCGCTTCAAGGTATACTTGACTGCCGCCCATTGATGCCGCATGTTCAGAAACGGTAACTTCATCTGTTAAATGGATTTTTCCCTCGTTAATTGCATCAAATATCAATATCAGTGTCATAATTTTTGTTATACTGGCTGGTGCAAGACTTTTATCAGCATCTTTTTCATAGATAATCATACCTGTTGAAGCTTCCATCAGAATCGCTGACTCACTGTCTAAATTAAGCCCACTGCTTTGCTCATTTGTTTCTGCTTTTGCATGTATAAATGGCGTCAGCCCTAAAATGATAACTTCTATTTGTACCACACATAGAACCAACGCCACTATTTTTTTGATGTCTATCGCTTTCATTTAACCACCCTTACAAACAGGTAAACTATACTAATATTTATTCAGTAAATAAGATGGTTATGCAATTTTACTTTTTATTTCCCTAAAATAATTCGATTGGCATCTCCAATCATACTGCAATTATTTCCACTATCATTACAAATATATAATTTACCTTCCATATTGACAAAATAAAGTTTGCCTTTTTGATAAAAAATTTCAGAATTTTGCGCCATATTTCCTTCTTCTGTCATTTTTACAGGACTGGTTTTCACATTTTTACAATACATTTGAACCTGATTGCACACATACGTAAATGCTCCTTTCGTATTAGCAACCCAATTCAGTGTGCCATCTGTAACTTCATCTGAAATAGTGGTTATATTACCCTTACTATAATACATCAACGAATCATTATCATTAATAAAAATAACACTTTTACTATTGCTATCATAAATTATATTATCTAACGCTTTCAATTTTGCAATTTCTGTGTATGTGTCTACAACCTTCATTTCTGTATGTGTATCTATGGCTTTATCTACTATTTTTGCACTCATCAATGTATTTTTGCCAACCATGATAACATCATTTTTATCAACAATACAGGTTAAATTTGTATCGTTATTTTTTCCTAAATAAATGGATTTTCCATCATTAAAATCAAACTGATAATAATAAACAGCGTCGTTGCATTTATATATAAACCCATTGCAATCTTTTAAAGTGTTGACTTGCTGTGCCTTATATGAAAACAGATGAAGGCAATCTCCCACAGCGCCATATACCGTTGTCACATCATGCGCAATCAATTGTTTTTTTGGATTCTTGCCATATACATATGTATATAGTTTGCCGTCCAAATCATTAAAAATCACTGTTTTTTTATCGGAATATACATAGATATCTTTTACTGTTTCAGAAATCATTGTTGTTGTAACATTATGGTCGCTTTCTACTTTGCTGATATAAAGCTGTGTTGTTCCAACAGAACCTTCCTCATTAATGATTTCCGTTTCTTGATAAATAACATATCCTTCATTGTCTATATATAATAATTTCTTTTCTTTATTATTTTCTGCTAATATATCGCAATTCTCATTATTCCATAAAAGAATACTATACTTATTGGCACTGTGACTATATACAAAAGCACAATAATATTTACCATTGCTAGAAGACATGCTTTCTTTAATGGTTCTATCGCGAAATTGCTGAGGAATGGATTGTATATGAAAGGAATTGTTATCCGATTCAAATATGGCTTCATGATAATCACAAACTTGCTGCATATTGGTTTCTGATATACGATATATGGTGTCATCGTATATCGCATATAGTATAGCTTCTTTATGATTTATCAGCATATAGGTTCCTAATACCCCTGCCAAAACAACCATGAAACCAATTACAATACCCACAATAACCGTTTTCTTTTTCTTATTTTTCTCTTTTTGTGCTTTTTCTGCCTTTTTATCAATAATTTTTTTTCGTGCCTGTCCACCCGCTTTTACAATTTTATCTAAAATTTCATCAGGTCTTAAAGCTTCATCGGATTTATTTTTTTCTTCATTATCAGAAGAAGCAGACTTTAGGGCAGCCTGCTTCTCTTCATATTCTCTCCGTCTCTTAAGATAATCATCTTGATTGACTATGATATCTAGTCCATCACAATTTGGACATTTTGTTCCCTCATACTCTCTGCCGCACTTTGGACATACCATATCAAAAATCCTCTTTCACTATTTGGCTAAAATACAAATTTATTCTCAAAATATGCCTTTAAATCACTAATTTTAACTCGTTCTTGCTCCATTGTATCTCTATCACGCACTGTTACTGCGCCGTCTTCCACAGACTCAAAATCATACGTTACACAAAATGGTGTACCAATCTCGTCCTGTCTTCTGTATCGTTTACCGATATTACCTCTGTCATCATACTCACAGTTATATAATTTGCTTAAATCTGCAAATACCTTCTCGGCACCTTCGTTTAACTTCTTTGATAAAGGCAGCACACCAATCTTCACAGGAGCAATAGCAGGGTGAAAATGAAGGACTGTTCTCATCTCGCCATCTTCAAGTTCTTCCTCATCATATGCTGAACAAAGAAAGGCAAGCGTTACACGGTCTGCACCAAGTGAAGGCTCAATAACATAAGGAATATATTTTTCTTTTGAATCATCATCAAAATATGCCATATCTTCACCAGAAACATTTTGATGCTGTGTCAAGTCATAATCCGTTCTATCTGCAATTCCCCACAACTCGCCCCAGCCAAATGGGAACAAAAATTCAATGTCCGTTGTTCCTTTTGAATAAAAGCTCAATTCTTCTTTAGAATGGTCTCTTGCCCTCATCTCCTCATCTTTTATTCCAAGCGACTTTAACCAATCAATACAATATTGTCTCCAATAAGCAAACCATTCAAGGTCTGTATCAGGCTTACAGAAAAACTCCAACTCCATCTGTTCAAACTCTCTTGTTCTAAAAGTAAAGTTACCAGGTGTAATCTCATTTCTAAACGACTTACCAATCTGAGCAATACCAAAAGGTACTTTCTTTCTTGATGTCCTCTGCACATTTTTAAAATTCACAAAAATCCCCTGTGCTGTCTCTGGTCTTAAATAAACAATATTTTTTGCATCTTCTGTGACACCCTGAAATGTCTTAAACATCAAATTAAATTGTCGAATATTTGTAAAATTATGTTTACCACAGCTTGGGCAGCAGATATTTTGTTCATCAATAAAATGTTCCATCTTTTCATGCGCCCAGCCATCAACAGAACCTTCTAATGTATAATTATTTTCTTCTGCCCAATCTTCAATTATCTTATCTGCCCGAAATCGCTCATGACACTCTTTACAGTCCATCAGAGGGTCTGAAAAACCGCCAAGATGACCAGAAGCAACCCAAGTCTGAGGATTCATCAAAATGGCACAATCCACACCGACATTATAAGGACTTTCTTGAACAAATTTTTGCCACCATGCTTTTTTTACATTATTTTTAAGTTCTACACCAAGATTGCCATAATCCCATGTATTCGCTAATCCACCATATATCTCGGAGCCTCGATATACAAATCCTCTAGCCTTTGCCAGCGCAACTATTTTTTCCATTGTCTTTTCCATAAAAATCCTCCATTCCAAAGCGCAGCGCAGAAATTGCACAATAGATAAAACTGCTAAAGCAATTTCTATTGTCACACCAAACAGCACACAAACACCAATTGTCATTGTCTACTAAATTTGATTTTGCTTATACTGTTCATACTGCAATCAACCGCCATTTATCAGCCAATTTTAGTAGGCTTTACAACATTTCTATGATTTTATAACATTTTTATACATATGACAAGAGTATTTATTATCATTTATACCATAAATCAATGTTATACAAATATTTTGTATTTTAAAAATATATATCAAACAAACATCTATTAATAATACACATGGATTACTTACTTATCATATCAAGCGACTTAAAAACCTTATCAATTGTACTATTTCGTATTACACGGACAACTTCCGATAATTCTTTCATACAATTATCATTTAATTTAAATGTATATAATTTATCCATTGGCGATGTAACTATATACTGCAATGCGTAAACGGTAGATGGTGATAATGGCAGCAAATCGATTCTTGCTGCTGTGCAATCAACACATAAAACCCCCTGCAAATCTTTGGCATATCCTGCTATATTATGCTTTTCTTCTTTACATTCTTTACATGTAAACAAATCTGTACATTCTCCATTTATCGCAATGATTTTCAACTCATAGATGCATTTTATCAACGAATAAGGTATCACTGCTTTTGCCAATGCTTTTAAAGTAACATACAATAAATTTATCATATCGGTGGCATCCAGATTTTCTCTAGCGTAATACTCTGCTAATTCCGCAAAATAGCAGGCATAACAAATGGCATTATAATTTTTTATCACCTCTTCAAAAAAATGGGTAATATTTGCCTGCTTTAATATATAAGAGTCCCTTCCTTCATACATTTGAAAGGTTCCAAATATAAACCCTCTTGTAGCCCCCATCAATGGACTGTTTGGTCTTCTTGCTCCCCTTGCAAATGCAGAAATTTTCCCTCGTTCTTTTGTCAGCAGCACAATTCTTCTATCATATTCACCAATAGGCATAGAGGACAATTCCATACCATGAACCTCTATAAGATTGCCCATATATTCACCTACTCTTTATCTTTTTTCTTATCATACCCAAAATTTTTGATTAACAAGTCGCTGTCCCGCCATTCTTTTTTAACTTTTACCCAAAGCTGTAAATTGACTTTCGTATCAAGATGTCTTTCAATTTCATATCTTGCATCGGAGCCAATCCGTTTTAGCATCTGTCCGCCTTTGCCAATAATAATGCCTTTATGGGAATCCCGTTCACATATGATTGTAGCCTCAATATCGGTTATTATTTTTTTACTCTGCTTAGATTTTCTTGTTTTCATATGGTCAATCACAACAGCAATACCATGCGGAATCTCCTCATTTAATACATAGAGCGCTTTTTCACGAATCAGCTCTGCCACAATCTGTCGTTCTGGCTGGTCTGTTATGGTATCTTCATCATAAAACATGGGTCCATAAGATAAATACTTAAATATTGTATCTATCAATTCATCAACATTCTTACCGCTCTTTGCTGATACAGGCACAATCTCAACAAAATCAATTTCTTTCCTGTACTTTTCTATAACAGGCAAGATTTCTTCTTTCTGAATCGTATCAATCTTATTGATAACAAGTATAATCGGTGATTTTACTGCTTTTAAACGCTTTATAATATGCTGCTCATTTTCTCCGATAAAGGTCGTTGGCTCAACAAGCCAGCATACAACATCCACATCTCCAATCGCTTTTACGGCTGTACCTACCATATATTCTCCAAGCTTATTCTTCGCCTTATGGATTCCAGGCGTATCGACAAATACAATTTGTCCTCTCTCATCCGTAAAAACAGTCTGTATTCGATTTCTGGTTGTCTGCGGCTTATTGGATGTGATAGCAATTTTTTGTCCAATCATCTTATTCATTAGTGTAGACTTACCTACGTTCGGTCTTCCTATCAATGTCACAAAACCTGATTTTACATTGTTATTTGTGGCGGCTGCGCCCCCTGTAATTCCGCTTGCTGCAAGCATTTCATCTAAATTCATAGCAATCCTTTCATTTTATTTTTGCTTATATAGGTAATTTCAAAACAAATTATTTAACAATATCAACTGGCAAAAACTTCAATTTTACAATTCTTTATACTTTTATTTAAATAATGGTGTAATACTATCAAACAATTCCGATTCATCATGGATTGCTTTCTGATTTCCCACAACACATAAATAATCCTGAGATATGCCTGCTCGAATTAAAGGTGCTAATTTCCTTATCACCTCCGCATTGGCAGTCAGAACTTCCTCTCTTTCTTTCTTAAAATCCTCAATTGTATACTTGCTTATATAGGCGCTAAAGGAACGAATCCCTTTTGAAGACGGATTCATTGGTGCATCCATGTCTCCAATTGTTCCAATAATAAATTTTAACATATCTCGGTCACTGGCATTAAATTTTTTGATATAATCCGCAGCATCTTCATAAATCTCATTGGTTTTTCGGATATTAGGGTCTCTGTAAGACACCATATACATATCGCCGCTTCTTGCAAATGCACTCATACAGCCATAAGCCCCGCCTTTTACACGAATATTTATCCACAGATAATCATATGAAAAAATCACTTTTAAAACTTTCAATGCCCCTGTATACATATACCCTGCATTGACAAAGTTACCGCATCGTGCCACATAATTTACCTGTGAAGAAAACGTAAATGCTTTTTTTACTTTACATGGTTTATATAACCTTTGTGCAGAAGGTCTCCTTAATTTCTTTAACCCTTTTTCAAATTGTTCCATTGGCTTTACAAGATGCGAAAAACCGTCATCGTCAGCAGTGAAGCTTACAATCAAATTTTCCTTGTGGAATATCAGCTTTACACACTCTTTTAAATTGGCAACAATTTGTTCCTTGCAGTCATCAAAGTCTCTATTTAGCTTTTCAATCAATTCATAATAGCCATATCCTCTAATTTTATCTGAATAATAACCTCTTTCTGAAAACTGAGCCATTCCGCTTATTAGGGCAACGGTATGTCCAGAGTTGGTCATTGATGTCTCCAATCTTGATTTAACACGTGCAATAATCTCTTTTAATCGCTTATAGTCATTAAACTTTGTCCGATAAATCATCTCATACATAATATCAAGCACAAATGGGATTTTTTCATATAAAGCTTTTCCTTTAACTTCATACATAATCGTATATTTATTGGGATTTTCCTTGTCTCCATATATAGAAACATCCGAACTGACACCACCGCTATTAATATTAATCTCATTTGATAATTCAGGAAAGGTAAAATTCTGTGTGTCCATCAATCCTATTGTTGAAGTCAAAAGCCCCATATATGGAATCAGCTCATCTGGAATTTCCTTACAATTAAAAGCCATCATAATATAGCCAATCTTGTTGGTAAATATATTGTGGTGAATCACATCAATTCCTGAAATCTGCCTCTTATCAATATATAACGGTGCTGGCTCTCTGCCAATATCTTCAAGTGTCAGCATCGGAATAGACTGGAGTGCTTCTTGACTAGACGGCTCATCTTGATATTCTTTTAATTCTTTTGTATCCCTTACAAGCTGTTCAATTTCTTTGTCTGTCAATGTATCTTTATATGCTCTTAACTGTTCCTCAAGCTTTTGATTTTTTTCTTCTTCCAACCCTCTCTTTGGATATAATGTAATAACAGAACCATGATTATTATCTAAAAGATAGTTTTGAATTAAATTTTCAAATAATCCCTCGTCTTTTTCTTTTTTGAGCTGCTCAAAAATGGTACTCGCTTTTACATGTATAAATGGCTTTTCTTCATCATATAGCCAGCTATCCATCATTGTAAGATAATACATTAATCCCTTTGGATAAGGTCCATAATCCGCTTCACGATACTTAAATTCATAATAGTTAATTCCCGCTGCAATCATACGCTTATCAATGCCGTTTTCTACGATATCGGTCAAAACTTCATAAATCGTATTTAAAAATAGCTGTTTTTTATCGCTCTCTGAATTTTTTGCTATAATGGAATAAATCGGCTGATAAACGGAAGTCTCCAAACTGCTATATATATCATCACCAACGCCTTTATCAACAAGAGCCTGCTTTAACTTTGCACCTGGCGCAACAATAAGTGCATAGTCAAGAATTTGCATTGCAAGATATAATTTTGCATCGGTCGCTGTTCCAACTACCTTATTAAAAGAAAGGTATGTGTTGTCATTAAGCAGCTCATCTTCTGTCACTGGAAATGGTTTGCTTAAATCAGCCATCGCACAAAATGGTTCTTGTAATTGTATATTAGAATCTACATATACAGTCTGTGCATCAAACTGGCTAAGATACTCTCTGTCTAAATAATCCAATCGTTCTTGAATATCCATATCACCATACATATAAATATAACTGTTCGCTGGATGATAATACTTTTTATGATAATCAAGAAATTCCTCATACGTAAGTTGTGGTATACATTCTGGGTCACCGCCTGATTCAAAACGATAAGCAGTGTTAGGAAACAATGACGTAAACGTATATCTTGAAAGAATATCATCTGGAGAAGAATACACACCTTTCATCTCATTATACACAACACCATTATAAAATATATCTTCCCGTTCATCCTCTAATTCATAATGCCAGCCTTCTTGCTTAAATATATTGGGATTGTTATAGATATCTGGATAAAATACGGCATCCATATATACGTCCATAATGTTTCTAAAATCAGCATCATTGCAGCTTGCAACAGGATATACCGTTTTATCTGGAAATGTCATTGCATTAAGAAATGTATTAAGAGAACCCTTGCACAATTCAACAAATGGGTCTTTGACTGGATATTTCCTAGAACCACACAATGTAGAATGTTCAATAATATGCTGTAATCCTGTATCATTATATGGCGGTGTCTTAAAACCAATCGAAAATACTTTATTGTTATCATCATTTACAATCACAACAACTCTTGCTTGGCTTTTTTTGTGCCTTAACAATAAGCCAACGGAATGAATATCATTTAATTCCTCTTTATTGATAATTTCATATTTTGATAAATTTAGATTGCTTATTTTTTGCATCATTTCTGCTAAATTCATATTTTTACTTATTCCTCCATGCTGCTTTTTAGTTGCATTTATTCTTGCTACGAAGCATTTAACTTTTATATATTTAGTCAATAATAACACAGATACTGTTAAAGGTCAAAATTATATTAGCAAAAAACGGCATAACTTATTATAAGCCACACCGTTTTTAACCATTTATTTCTCTTTTACAACAGCCTCTTATTATTTTACCTTTTATTTACTGAAAAATCCCTTCTTTTTTACATGTCGTTCTGTGCCTGTAAGCGTTTTATCATAAGCCAACAAAGCTTCTTTTTGCTCATTGTTTAATTTCGTAGGAATTTCAACAACCAATGTAATATAATGGTCTCCGCGCACTTCTTTATTGCGCACGGTCGGCATTCCTTTTCCTCTCAGTCGCACTCTGGTTCCGGAAGCTGTTCCTGCCTTTACTTCATAAACCACTTCTCCGTCAATCGTCTTGACCTTAATTTCTCCGCCAAATACAGCTGTAGGATAACTTATTATTACCTCAGAGAATATATTATATCCATCTCTCTTAAACTGTGGGTCTGAACTAACCATAACTGCAACAAGCAAATCGCCTCTAGGTCCTCCATTTGTACCTGGTTCACCTTTGCCCTGTATTCTTACATACTGACCATCATCAATACCTGCAGGTATATTGACCTCAATGGTCTTTTTGCTGCTAATATAACCTGTTCCATAACATTCTGGACACTTTTCTTTAATCACTTTCCCCTTTCCATTACAGTCTGGACAAGTTTGAACATTTCTTACCATACCAAAAAAGGATTGCTGTGTATATACAACCTGACCCTTTCCACCGCATTTATTGCATGTTTCAGGCTGTGTTCCAGGCTTGGCACCTGTTCCATTGCATTTTGGACAAGGGTCTTTTAGCGTAATTTCCAACTTCTTTGATGTACCTGTCACTGATTCAGCAAATGTGATTCTAACACTGGCTCTAATATCAGCACCTCTCATTGGTCCATTGCTGCTGCGCCTTCTTCCGCCGCCAAACAAATCACCAAATATATCGCCAAATATATCACTTCCAAATATATCGCCCATATTGCTAAAATCAAAGCCGCCGCTGCCTCCATTCTCAAATGCCGCATGACCAAACTGGTCATACTGACGACGCTTTTCAGAGTCACTAAGAACAGCATAAGCTTCTGAGGCTTCCTTAAATTTTGCCTCTGCATCTTTGTCTCCTGGATTAATATCAGGGTGGTATTTTTTAGCTAGTTGTCTGTATGCTTTCTTTATGGCTGCTTCATCTGCATCCTTTGAGACACCTAAGACTTCATAATAATCTCTCTTGTCTGCCATATCTTATTCCTTTCTATAAAATTTAAGGATTTTTCTATAAACTTTTATTTTATTTTTTATTTTTACACGATTTTTGATATAAGAATTTTTTGCATCATAAGCAGCAAAAGTCTGCTAAAACTGCACAGAGGCAAAAAGCCTTTGTGCAGTTTATTGTACTTTCTCTGACAAGATTACACTTCTTTGTAATCGCCGTCAACTACATCATCACCATAAGGTGCGCTTGTTTCACCTGCACCTGCATTCATATCCGGAGTTACCCCTGAACCCATATCTGGACCTGCACCTGCTGCCCCTTGCGCCTGCTGTGATTCATAAAGTTTAGCAAACAATTTTTGTGCAGATTCCATCAATTTCTCTTTTGCTGCCTTAATATCATTGACTTGTGACTCTGTCATATTTTCTGCATCACTGCTCTCAATAAGTGATTTCAATGCGTTAAGGTCTGCCTCAACTCCCGCCTTATCATTGGCATCCAACTTATCGCCAACTTCATTTAACGCTTTCTGTGTCTGGAATACCATTGAATCTGCATCATTTCTAGTCTCAATAGCTTCCTTACGCTTTTTATCCTGCGCTTCATATTCAGCCGCTTCTTTGACAGCCTTATCAATATCATCATCAGACATATTTGAACCAGCTGTAATTGTGATATGCTGTTCTTTGCCTGTACCTAAATCTTTTGCAGACACATTAACAATACCATTTGCATCGATATCAAATGTTACCTCTATCTGAGGAACACCGCTCATTGCTGGTGGAATACCATCAAGTCTAAACTGTCCAAGTGATTTATTATCTCTTGCAAACTGTCTTTCACCTTGAACAACATTAATATCCACAGCGGTCTGATTATCTACTGCTGTAGAAAAGATTTGACTCTTCTTTGTAGGAATCGTTGTATTTCTTTCAATCAATCGTGTTGCTATACCGCCTTTTGTCTCAATAGAGAGAGAAAGTGGTGTAACATCAAGAAGAAGAATCTCTCCTGCACCTGCATCACCTGCAAGTTTACCACCCTGAATTGATGCACCAAGTGCCACGCATTCATCTGGATTTAATGTCTTGCTTGGCTCATGTCCTGTAAGCTGTTTTACTTTATCCTGCACAGCAGGTACTCTTGTAGAACCGCCAACTAACAATACCTTTGAAAGTTCTGAAGCGGTAAGACCTGCATCGCTTAAAGCATTTCTTACTGGCTCTGCTGTTTTTTCTACTAAATCATGTGTCAACTCATCAAATTTTGCTCTTGTGAGTGTCATATCAAAATGTTTTGGTCCTTCTGGTGTCGCTGTGATATATGGAAGGTTAATCGTTGTTGTTGTTGCGCTCGACAACTCTTTCTTAGCCTGCTCAGCAGCAACTTTTAATCGCTGTAATGCCATTGTATCCTTTGATAAGTCTACGCCTTCTTTAGCCTTGAAATCCTCTAACATATACTGTGTTAAAACATTATCAAAATCATCACCGCCAAGCTTGTTGTTACCTGCTGTTGCAAGAACCTCAATAACGCCGTCGCCAATTTCAATAATCGATACATCAAATGTACCGCCGCCAAGGTCATACACCATAATTTTTTGTTCTTTTTCATTGTCAAGACCGTAAGCTAACGCTGCTGCTGTAGGCTCGTTGATAATTCTCTTTACATCAAGACCTGCAATTTTACCAGCATCCTTTGTTGCCTGACGCTGTGCATCATTAAAATATGCTGGTACTGTAATAACGGCTTCTGTGACTTTTTCACCAAGATAATTTTCTGCATCCGCTTTTAATTTTTGGAGAATCATTGCTGAAATTTCTTGTGGTGAATATTTCTTATCATCAATAGTCACTCTATAGTCTGACCCCATATGTCTCTTAATAGAAGAAATAGTCTTATCTGCATTCGTTACTGCCTGACGCTTTGCAGGGTCACCTACAAGTCTTTCTCCTGTCTTTGTAAATGCCACAATAGATGGCGTTGTTCTAAGACCTTCTGTATTTGCAATAACAACTGGCTTACCGCCCTCCATAACTGCCACGCATGAATTTGTTGTACCTAAATCAATTCCTATAATTTTTCCCATAATATAATCCTTTCTGCACATTGTGCTAAAATATCCATATCCTTTTTAACCATTCTTTTTTACTTTAAAATTATTTATTTTATCTGTCTTTTAATTTGCCACTTTAACCATACTGTGACGAATCACTGTATCTTTATATGTGTAACCCTTCTCAAATTCTTCAACGATAATGCTCTCGCCGACCGAATCATCATCAATGTGCATAACAGCATTGTGAACTTCTGGGTTAAATTCAACACCAACAGCTTCTATAGGCTTTACATCAATATCTTCAAACATCTTCATAATCTGCTTATAAACCATATCCATTCCTTTTGCAAATGGTGTTTCTTTATCTTCATCTGTAATTGATTTAAAGCCTCGCTCAAAATTATCTACTACGGGAAGCAGCTTCTTAATAACCTCTGAAGCCCCCATCTCATACATCGTAGACTTTTCTTTATCGGTACGCTTTCTGAAATTGTCAAATTCCGCCATCTGACGCTTGACTTTATCTTGTAATTCCTCGATAACAGCGTCTTTTTGGTCTTTCTTTTTTCCGGTGCATTTGCCAGAATCAGAAACTTCTTCGTCCGCATCACTTGCGCCATCTGCCTGTTCGGCAAATGTTGTATCCACATCTGCGTCCGCTTCATCTAAATTGACAGCTTCATCTGCATTGCTTTCATTATAAATAGAATTTGCAGTATTATCATCTTCTTGTACTAAATTATTATCTGCATTTTCTGAAAAATCTTTCTTAAAATTCTTCTTTGACTGATTCATCTTAGCTCCTTTGATTTTAGACACGTCTCATTCTTCCTTCCTATGATTTCTTAAAAACATCATCTAGTTGATTTTGAATCGTTTTTAACTTCTCAACAACTTTCTCATAATCCATGCGCTTTGGTCCAATAATTCCTATTGTTCCACGCATACCATCCTGAAGTTCATATGTTGCAGTAACAACACTGCAATCCTTCATTGATTCCACTGGAGTCTCACTTCCTATATATACTTGAATATCTTTACTGTCTCCTTCTCCACCATTATCAACATTGACAAAATCCGTTAAAGTTTGTTTTTCTTCTAGTGCATATATTAACTCACTTGCCTTTGTTGAATCACTAAGTTCAGGATACTTAAATATATTAGTTGCTCCACTGGTATATATTTTTAGATTGTCTTCACTGCTAATAGCTGTAACAATCGCATCAACCACCTCTTTTACAAGCTGTGCATGTTCTCCTGCCTGATTTTCCATCTTGGACACAATACTAAGATTCATTTCTTGCAAGGATAATCCTGTAAGTGTTGTATTAATCAAAATGTTTAATTTTAGCAAATTTTCACTGCTAAGTCTCTCACTTACTGTTATAACCTTATTGCGAATAACATTGCCGCCCATAACAATTACTACAAGAATTTTATTATCTTCAAGACTTGAAAGCTGTATAAATTTCAGCTTGTTGCCTTTCACCCTAGGCGCACTCACCATCGTTGCATAATTTGTATCTCTTGCCAGCACTTTTGCAACACTTTGCAGCAATTCCTCAACCTTGTCAACTTTCTTGCCAAGCAGCTCTGCCATTGACTGTGTATCCTTCTCACGTTCAGCAACATCTCCTTCACGCTTTAATAACTGCTGCTCTCTAGTTGCTAATTCCTCCTCCTTAGTATGCATCATATCATCTACATATAATCGGTAACCTTTATCAGTAGGAATCCTTCCCGCTGATGTATGCGGCTGTATAATATATCCCATTTCCTCCAAATCAGCCATCTCATTCCTTATCGTTGCGGAACTTAACTTAAGGTCGGTATATTTAGAAATGGTCCTTGACCCAACAGGTTCTCCTGTCTCAAGATAATTTTTGATAACTGCTTTAAGAATCTTTATTTTTCTTTCATCCAGTTCCATTATAGCCACCTCATTCCTGTGTTGTTATAAAACGATACAGAAATATTCTACTAATATCTTTTAATTTTTTGCTTTTGTTAGCACTCAATTAATTGGAGTGCTAATATTGCTATACATAAAATAACACCTGCATTCCTTATTGTCAACAGAAAATGCAGGATTTTTTATAAATAAAATATAAAATTATAAAAAGAATAAAAAAAATGTACGGATATTGTACCTTTTCATTGCTTTTGTAAAAATCTGCCATTACTCATCAAATGGATATAAATTTATACCATTAAAACTGAAATGTATCCTTTATTCCACTCCATTTTTCATCTTTTTCTGACAGATTAAGCTTTGTTCCATCTGCAAGTGTATAACCTTCGGCTGAGGCACTTCCCTTATATTCTCCTACAAGCTGAGGCCACTCAATGCCAATCTCTGGGTCATTCCAAGCCAAACCGCTCTCGTCACCCGGATGATAAAAATCTGTCACTTTATAACAAAATTCTGCCTCATCACTAAGCACCAAAAAACCATGTGCAAAGCCTTCTGAAATATAAAACTGTTTTTTATTTTCAGCGGAAAGTTCAACGCCAAACCATTTCCCATACGTTTTACTTCCACCTCTTAAATCAACAGCAACGTCAAACACAGTTCCTTTTATCACACGAACCAGCTTTCCTTGTGGAAATTGTTTTTGAAAATGCAGCCCTCGAAGAACACCTTTTGTCGACATACTTTGATTATCTTGCACAAACACCATATCAAGACCAGCTTCTTTAAAATCATTTTGGTTGTACGTCTCAACAAAATACCCACGCTCATCGCCATGAACGGTAGGTTCTATAATATAAAGCCCTTCAATTGGTACATTTGTCACTTTAATTTGTCCCATTTTTATCCTCATTTCTGCGCTGCTTTTACATAAAGAATAAAAAACTCTTATAAATTTGTGACCAGCAGCGCCCATACACAAATCTTGTAATTAAAAATGTTAATTTTCAACAGTATCATCCACACAAAAACTATGCTCTTTTTCAGACCATTTCAATTCCATATCATCAAGATGCACATTCCACTGTGCGCCAGCAAGCACATCTACCATTTCTTCCAAACATTTCAACCACCAATCAACAATATCAAAAAAAAAATCTCCCTTCAGCCCCATTTATCCTTTTTAATATTCGATTTCTTTTAAGTATCGTTTTAGTGCATCTTCCCATGTAGGAAGTGGTTTAAATCCATTTGCTTCTAATTTGCTTTTATCAAGCCTTGAATTAAATGGTCTTTTCGCCTTAGAAAGTCCATATTCTGCTGTCGTTACAGGAATTACTTTTGTATCATAGCCTGCAAGTTCATATATCTTACAAGTAAAGTCATACCATGATATATAACCGCCCTCATTTGTTGCATGATAATAGCCATACTGTTGTGAAGCTGCCATATCAGCCAGCAATACCGCCAAATCCAGTGTATACGTCGGCGTACCTATCTGGTCATTTACTACTTTGACTGTATCATGTGTCTTTCCCACATTTAACATCGTTTTAATAAAGTTTTTGCCATTTAAACCAAACACCCATGCAATACGAACAATAAAATATTTATCTAAAATACTGCTCACTGCTAATTCTCCCTCGAGCTTTGTCTGTCCATACACATTAAGCGGCTTATAATCTTTACAATCTGGAAGCCAAGCTTTTTCTCCTTTTCCATCAAATACATAATCGGTACTAAGATAAATCATCTTTGCATCAACTTCTTTACATGCCATTGCAATATTTTTAGCACCTTCTGCATTAATTTTACGTACCTTTTCTATATTTTCCTCTTCTTCTGCCAAATCAACAGCAGTCCAAGCGGCACAATGGATTACAACATCTGGTTTTACTTCAACAATAGCTTCATAAACAGCTTGCTCATCTGTTATATCAAGAGAAATATAGAGATTTTTTGTAACTGCACTG
This sequence comes from uncultured Lachnospira sp., assembly GCA_910589305.1. Classification (GTDB taxonomy): domain Bacteria; phylum Bacillota; class Clostridia; order Lachnospirales; family Lachnospiraceae; genus Lachnospira. The sequence continues at coordinate 139,718 of CAJUTV010000001.1, forward strand.
CCATCATCAACACCACTGTAATACTGTGCAATATCACTTCCCACCGTCTGTATGCCACGTTTTACCAACTCATTTACAACATCATGCCCTAACTGTCCTGCAACACCTGTAACAAAAACTTTCATCATTCTTTTCGCTGAATCTAGTGCAAATAGAAATTTTCATTTCTATTGCAGCAGTCCACTCCTTTCTTTAACAATATTTTATACATTTAATAATATTAATATATAAATTTAATTTTTGTGCTAAGAATTTATTTATTATACCATTGCTCGATTATAATCATAACGACGATGTAAATTTATGCTCTCTATCAGCATACATATTTTCATAATAGTTTTGATAATCTCCTGAAATGATATGCTCCCACCATTCTCTATTTTCAAGATACCATTTTACCGTTTTTTTAATACCATCATCAAACTTTGTCTCTGGAAGCCAGCCAAGTTCTGTTTTCATCTTTGTTGGGTCAATGGCATATCTTCTGTCATGTCCTGGTCTATCGGTCACATAAGTAATCATATCTTCACCCTTGCCAAGCTCTGCAAGAACCGTTCTTACTACTTCAAGATTTGTTTTTTCATTGTGTCCGCCAATATTATAAATTTCACCGACTTTGCCTTTGCGAATAATTAGGTCTATCGCGCTGCAATGGTCTTCTACATACAGCCAGTCACGCACATTTTCTCCCTTTCCATAAACGGGAACTTTTTTATTATTCAATACATTGGCAATCATAAGCGGTATTAATTTTTCCGGAAAATGATAAGGTCCATAATTATTAGAACATCTTGATATTGTTGTTGGAATATTAAATGTTCTCTGATATGCCATCACTAATAAATCAGCACTCGCTTTTGAGGCAGAATAAGGGCTTGATGTGTGTATTGGTGTATCCTCTGTAAAAAACAAATCAGGTCTGTCAAGCGGCAAATCGCCATAAACCTCATCTGTTGAAACTTGATGATATCGTTGAATGCCATATTTTTTGCAGGCATCCAATAAAACACCTGTGCCAATCACATTGGTCTGTAAAAAGATACCTGGATTGTCAATCGAACGGTCAACATGACTTTCTGCTGCAAAATTTACAATAACATCTGGCTTTTGTGTCTCAAACATTTCATATATCGCATCTCTATCTGCAATATCTGCCTTGATAAATGTAAAGTGAGGATTTTCCATCACACTCGATAATGTCTCCATATTTCCTGCATATGTGAGCTTATCCAAACAAATAATGTCGTCCTCTGGATGTTTATCCAACATATAATATACAAAATTACCGCCAATAAATCCTGCACCACCTGTAACTACAATTTTCATAAACTTTATATAAATGGGTTATCGCCCCAAAATCAAATACGAAAAACATATAAGATATATTAAACACAACTATCTTTTATATTGATTTTTCTTGATACGATATCCCATTATCCTCCTTTCCTTTTTGACAAAAATATCTCCTATAATTTACAATAAACTTTTAATACTTAATTTTACCGTCTGCAACCTTTTTTAAATGCTCTCCATATGGCGATTTTCCATATTTTTTAGCATGTTCCATTAATTGCTCTTTATTAATCCAATTATTTTTATAAGCAATTTCTTCAATTGCTGAGATTTGTATACCCTGTCTGTTTTCAATAACCTTGATAAACTCTGTCGCTTCACTTAATGCATCCATTGTTCCTGTATCAAGCCACGCATAGCCGCGTCCAAGTGTAATAACGTCCAAATTTCCTTTTTCCAAATAAATTTTATTTAAATCGGTTATTTCAAGCTCCCCTCTTGCAGACGGCTTAATTTGCTTTGCATATTCACATACATTTTTATCATAAAAATATAATCCTGTAACACAATAATTTGATTTAGGATTCTTTGGCTTCTCTTCTATTGAAATGGCCTTTCCATTCTCATCAAATTCTACAATTCCAAATCGTTCTGGGTCATCAACATAATAGCCAAAAACAGTTGCTCCTTGATTTTTTGCAGCAGCTTGCCTCAAATGTTTGCCAAGTCCACTGCCATAAAAAATATTGTCGCCAAGTACCATTGCACAGGAATCCCCATCAATAAATTCTTCTCCAAGTAAAAATGCTTGTGCAAGTCCATCAGGAGAAGGCTGTACCTTATAGGAAAGCTTTAAGCCCAAATCATTGCCATTACCAAAGAGCTTTTCAAAGTTCGGCAAATCCTGTGGCGTTGATATAATCAGTATTTCCCGTATTCCTGCCATCATAAGCACCGACAATGGATAAAAAATCATTGGCTTATCATATACAGGCAATAACTGTTTACTTGTAACCATTGTAAGCGGATAAAGTCTGGTGCCGCTTCCACCTGCCAAAATAATACCTTTCATAATTCACCTCATTTCTGCGCTGCTTTTTGCACAAAGAACAAAACATTTTTACGAATTTGTGACAGGCAGCGCACAGACACAATCTCATGGTTAAAAATTTTTAAGGTCACTTTACAAAGTGATGTTATATTTATCATAAAAGATGACGTAACGTCACCTTCAAGTACTTTTTTTCGTACAAAGGAAAATTCCGGCATCTTTTGTAATAAAAAATCCTTTTTTTACCTTTTTTTCCACAAATTGTTTAAATTCTTTATACCGGTTTAAAATATACTGATTTTGATTTCCATGACAAGACATAATATACTCAATAAGTGGATTAGCTTTTGTCACACAAAGTCCATCATCATATATTTTCTTTTCTATATTTTCAAAAGAATATTGAAGAAGCTTCTCACCATTATTTAAGCCAAAATGTTCATACAATTTGTTCGCTGCAAGAACAATTCTATCGTCAAACTCCCTTACCAACATACTGATTTCTCTCATATGCTTGTGTCCATATGTGCTTGCAATCAATCTACCGCAAGGCTTTAAAACTCGTGCAATCTCTGCAAGTGCCTGGTCAATATCCTCACAATAAAACAACATATGATTAGCAATAACAAGGTCAAATGAATTGTCCTTCATGTTAAGATTTTCACAAGAACTTACAACATACAAAAATCGGTTGTCCTCTAATCCTATTTCACGCCTTGCATCTCTTAGCATACCCTCTGAACAGTCCGATAAAACAACATGAATGCCTGATGGAATTTTTTTCCTATTTTCTATCCACATAGCACCATTGCCGCATCCTACTTCTAAAATACTCATATCATTTTTTATTTCACATTGATTATAAATCCAAGAAAACCAACTCTCCTGATTTGTTGAATACATCTTATGTAAATTAATTCTTGCATTGATATTTGTCGCATCCTTATACTGACTTGACATACTATTTTCCATATTGGTAAGATGAATAATATCCAGAAGCTGCTGCCAGTCAATCTTTTGATTGCTTTCCAACACTTTTGATGTATCAACAATCGCCTGTTCTACCATCTGCAGCTGTTCAATTCGGTCTCTTACAAGCTTAAGCTGCATATCCATAGAGCTTCTCATCATATTTCTGTCCGAATCATCAATCGTCATTTGTTTTATTTCTTCTAAAGAAAACCCAAGATATTTTAATAATAAAATTTGTTGAAGACGTACAAAATCGGAGCCAGAATAAAATCTGGCTCCACTTTCACTCACATACGATGGCTTTAAAATATTTTGTTTATCATAATATCGAACGGTTCTTAAAGAAATTTGAGCCATTCTTGCAAATTCTCCAGATGTATGAAGATTTTTCGGTTTCATAGAAATATTTTACCCTTCCCATATATTGTAAATATCCTTATATCAAACCAATATTTACAATCTCCTTTGCCGCTTGCTTCTTTTTATTACAGCTTTGTAAAACAAAACTTCAATTAATCGGCGCGACGTGATTTGAACACGCGACCTCACCGTCCCGAACGGTGCGCTCTACCAAACTGAGCCACACGCCGCTGTATCACTGTTAAACAATCTATAAAAAAAATCATATTCATTTATTTTATTTATTGCTTAACAGCTTTTTACAATCTTTAAAAACCACATGTTTTGCAAACTTTTAAAGCACATGCAATAACGGCATCCATATCATAATACTTATATTCGCCTAATCTTCCGCCAAAAATAACGTTGTTTTCCTTATCTGCTAAATTTTTATATTCCAGATACAGTTTACTATTTTTTTCATCATTAACAGGATAATATGGCTCATCGCCTTGTTTCCATTCTGAACTATATTCTTTACTGATAACCGTTTTTGGCAACTCATTTCCCTGTTCATCTTTGCCAAACTCAAACCATTTATGTTCAATAATTCTTGTCCATGGCGTTTCTTCGTCAGTATAATTAACGGCTGCATTTCCCTGAAAATTCGGCATATCCAAAACTTGTGTATCAAATCGTACCGAACGATACTCTAACGCACCTAATTTATAGTCAAAGTAGGCATCAATAGCACCCGTATACACAATTTTAGAAGCTATTGAATCATACTGTTCTTTGTTTTGAAGATAATCCACTCCTAACCATACTTCAATGCCATCCAACATATTTTCTACCATCTTTGTATATCCGCCAATTGGAATACCTTGAAACAGTGCATTAAAATAATTATTATCAAATGTGAAACGCACTGGCAAACGCTTAATAATAAATGATGGAAGCTGATTACATGGTCGTCCCCATTGTTTCTTTGTATAACCCTTTATCAATTTTTCATAGATATCTTTGCCAACTAAAGATATAGCCTGTTCTTCCAAATTTTTAGGTTCCGTTATACCTGCTTCTTTTTTTTGTGTCTCAATAATATTCATCGCTTCCTGTGGTGTCACAACACCCCACATTTTATTAAATGTATACATATTAAATGGCAAAGAATATAATTCTCCTTTATAATTTGCTACTGGAGAATTGGTAAATCGATTAAATGTAATAAATTTACTGACATAATCCCACACTTCTTTATTATTTGTATGAAATATATGCGCTCCATATTTATGCACATGAATCCCTTGTATTTTTTCTGTATATACATTACCTGCTATATGATTTCTCTTATCAATAACAAGAACCGATTTGCCGTTTGCTGCTGCCTCATGAGCAAACACAGCTCCATATAAACCTGCCCCCACAACTAAATAATCATACATTATAAAGTCCACCTTAATCTTTTTTATCAAAAACGCTTTATCTGTCTATAAACTATTTGTATTTAAATTTGTTACTTAAATTTCTATTTAAACCATCAGATTCCTTTTATTTGAACAAAACAAGTGATGTCAATAAGTCAATATTAAATTGACCATTCGTCTCATTCCACTTGTAACCATACTGTTTTTGCATAGCTTCATCCATCTCTCCACAGATATCCATTCCAAGTACCTGATATTGTTTTACCATAAGAGACAATAAACTTTTTAAACTTTTTGTACTTAAAATACCTTGGTCCCAATTTGTTTGATACTGTTGTTTTGACAAAACATCTTTATCAATTGAAATATAAACAGGATACTCTATATGAATTTTATCAAAAATATACTGTACTACTTTTTTATTTAACAGCAAATTCTTTTTGTCCAATAATATGCTATCTTTACCAATATCCTTTGATACATTTCCAAAAAGACCAATAATTTCATTTTCTGTAATAAACTGAACCTGTGTATATTGTGTCCTAATATCTTGTGTAATTAATTCATCCTGCACACCAACAATAAAAACTTGATTTAAAAAGGTATTGTTGTCTAACACCTCTTTAATCCAGCCTCCGCAAGAAAGAATCTGTCCAAATAACGGCGACTGCATATCGTGGTGATGGTCAAATACAATTAAATCAAAGGATTGCTTTAACTTATCTGTAAAAATTTTGCTTAGATAATGATAATTTCCGCCATCAATATAATGGATGCCATATACGGAGATATCAGCTAACATTTTGGTAAGCTGCTGTAGTGCCAAATCATCACAATAACAATCTGTCCCTGTAATACCAGAGGCATCTACCAAACAATATCCATCTACATAACAATTTAAAAACTGCATAAAATTTTGCTGTTGCAAATAGATATTAGACATATTTATCAATGAAATTGGAATTTGCTTATCTTTATTATTTATCATAATTCTAACGTCTTAATACCGTTCCTTAAACCGTTTTTAATAATTGTGCCATATTGTTTAAATACCAAGTATTTTTTGAACAACCGCACTCATTTCATTGGTTTCACATACGGTATCATGAAGTACTGGAGCTGTTCTTATCTCCTCAATCGCCTGTGGCACTTTCACACCAGATAATCGGCACAACTCGTCAACAAGTTCAAAATCGCCCATTGTTTCATATGATGAATCAATATCATTCATAACGCTTCTTGTAAACTTATATGGACTTGCTGTTGAAGCAATGACTGTTGTTGTCTCATCTTTTGTCTGTGTCTTATACTTTTCATAAACAGTCGCTGCAACCGCTGTATGTGTATCAATAATATATTTTTCATTTTCATACAATGTTTTAATCGTATCCGCAACTTCTGCCTCTGTAGCATAATTTCCATAAAAATCAACGAGCTGTTCTTTCATCTGACTTGTAATTGTATATTTTCCGCTTTCTTTTAAAGCACTCATCAATTCTGTATTTTTAACGGCACTATTACCTGCTATCTTATATATTAATCGCTCCAGATTGCTTGAGATAAGAATATCCATAGATGGCGATGTTGTAAGGACAAATTCTCTATTTCTGTCATACTCTCCTGTCTCAAAGAAATCATACAGCACTTTATTTTCATTGGAAGCACATATAAACTTTGCAATCGGAAGCCCCATATTCTTTGCATAAAAGGAAGCAAGGATATTGCCAAAATTACCTGTTGGAACAACTACATTTATCTTCTCGCCTGCTTTTATCACACCATCTGCCAGCAATCTTGAATACGCATATACATAATAGACAATCTGCGGCACAAGACGTCCAATATTAATGGAGTTTGCTGAAGAAAATTGAAAGCCTGCCTTGTTCATCTGTTCCTCAAGTGCCTTATCACTAAATATATTTTTAACCCCTGTCTGAGCTGCATCAAAGTTGCCATTTATTCCTACAACATATGTATTATCACCCTTTTGAGTAATCATCTGTTTTTCTTGTATTGGGCTTACTCCATTTTTTGGATAAAATACAATAATCTTTGTTCCTTTCACATCAGCAAATCCAGCAAGCGCCGCCTTACCTGTATCACCTGATGTCGCTGTTAAAATAACAATCTCATTATCAATATGGTTCTTTTTAGCTGATGTTGTAAGAAGATGCGGCAAGATAGAAAGCGCCATATCCTTAAACGCAATTGTCTGTCCATGAAAAAGCTCAAGGAAAAATGTATTATCTGCTTTTACTAACGGTGCAATTTCGGTTGTATCAAACTTTGCATCATATGCTTTTTCAATACAATTCTTTAACTCTTCCTCCGTAAAATCATCAAGCCATAACTTCATGACCTCATAGGCAACTTCTTTGTAAGACAAAGTTGCTAATTCTTCTAAGCTCTTGTCCAATGCTGGGATTTCACTTGGCACAAATAAACCACCATCAGGTGCAAGACCTTTTAAAATCGCCTGTGAAGCTGTCGCCTTTACATTATCATCCCTTGTACTTTTATAATATATACTCATACTACTTAACCATGCCTTTCTATAACCTGCAATCAACATATAACTATAAATATTCAGCCACACCATTTAATATAATAAAATAGCTGCATACATGTTGCAGATAAAATGAAAAATTGCTGACTCTGCGGTCAGAAACTACTTTGCAAACAAAAACTGCTTTGCAAGCAATTATACATGTGTCTTATATTAAATGTCAATATCCTTATCTAAATTTTTATATATTAAATATATATATGATTTTAAAAATATTTTTTCTTTTAACAAATAATTTTAACTTTTTATTGAATCTTTCTATTCTATATGATATAGTAAATATACAAAAAGGGAAGCCATAAAGCGGCTCTACCCTCGAAATAATAGAACTACTATCTCATATATTTATATGAGGATAGCCGTCAATTACTGGTGATAGTTGGCGGCTACTTTTTTCCCTTAAAGATTGTATGACACAAACTTACAAGGGCAACAATGAAAATACCAGTCTGAATAAGCTCTGAATATGTAATCATCATATCGCCCTCCTTTCTTTCGTCTGGAGGGTCTTTTTTACCCTCCTAAAAAGAGGATAAAGCCGCCTATGGCTCTATGGTTTCCCACATTGACAATATAACACAATCATAACTATACAGCAAGCTGTTTTATCACATGTTCAATCATTTATATTTTTACAAAATTATTACAACTGTATAGAAGCAAAAACGTTTCTAATAATGGTCAAAGCAGATATTCGCAATCCGCTACGCTACTTGCTCATAACCATCTAGCTGCTATCGCAACGCAAGTCCCCCACTTATGCCTTTGTAGCATTGAAGTGGGGGACTTCCTCAATAAGATTCAATTATAATACGTTTATTTGTAAAATATCTTACACCTTAAAGCATCCACCGCCGACAAATTCTCTTAATATCGAATTGACTGGTATAAACTCTGTCTGACATGGCAAAAAATAATCCAAAAATTTTAACAGTCGCTTAGCCTCCTGATATTCAGGCTCATGTTCTCCTATTGAAAACAACAATGGTTCAATATATGGTTTTAATACGGAAATTTCATAAGCAAGCGAGGAATTAAACATCACATCTGCCTGTTCTTGATATGGAAAAATATTATTTTCTTCACCGCGCCTTACCGAATCCCACATAGAAAGCGTCCTTTTTGCAGATGCACCTCGTGTCCTAAAATCCCTGACCATACGTCGTATCAATCGTCCGTCTGTAGTTGCAACACGATTGTGTTCATCAATATTTAATTGTGTCAATGCACTGATATAAATTTTAAATTTACTCTCTAATGGCAATGCGTAAGACAACTCATCATTCAGACAATGGATACCTTCAATAACAAGAATATCCTCCTCCCCAAGCAAAAGCCTCTTGCCATTATATTCTTTCTTTCCTGTCTTAAAGTTAAAGGTTGGCATATCAACCTCTTCACCGGCAAGCAACATATTCATCTGACGGTTAAACAACTCAATATCAATGGCATGTAAATCCTCAAAATTATAATTGCCATCTTCGTCAAGAGGCGTCTCTTCCCGTTCAACAAAGTAATCATCAACTGCTATTGGGTGCGGTTTGTAGCCTTTTGCCATAAGCTGAATAGACAATCGATGTGAAAAGGTCGTCTTTCCAGAAGAAGATGGACCTGCTATCATAATAAACTTCACATCATGTCTTGACTCAATCTTTTGGACAATCTCATAAATCTTTTGTTCCTGCAATGCCTCATTTGCAAGCATAAGAAGTCCCATATCCCCTTTACAGATATGTTCATTTAATGAACCTACCGTGTGTAAATCAAGCATATTTGCCCATTCTGTCGTCTCTTTTAAAACACCAAACAACTTGGCAGGCGGTGCAAATTCTGGGACACTTTCTGGTGCTTTTTTTACAGGAAGCTGCAATACAAATCCGCTATCATATGTAAATAAGTCATAAACGGTCAATATACCTGTTGAATATGCCATATAGCCATAGCAATAATCCATATATCCATCTAAATTATAAATATTAATATTAGAACTTCTGCGATACTTAAACAGCTTTGTCTTATCTTTCATATGATGTTGTTCAAACAGTTTAATTGCCTCTGATGTTCTCATAGAAGTCTTTGTTATTGGCATATCTGCAACAACAATTTCTTTCATACGTTTTTTTACTTTTTCAAGAAAATCATAATTGACTGTAATATCCCCATCAATCACACAATATAAGCCTTTGCTTATCGAGTACTCTACCTTGACATTACAAATTTTCTTGTCTACATCAATGTCATGGATTGCTTTCAACATCATAAACAATACACTTCTTTTATACACTTCATTCCCAAGCGATGTGTCTGTAGTGACAAACTCTATTTTTTCATCCGTTATTTCTATATCACTTATTTCTGAAAGCTTACCATTTATCTTTACAAGAATAATTCTTCCCAAATAATCATTTTGTGCCTCTTTTACGATTTGTGTCAATTTTTTCCCCATTTTGTACCACCCTTTTCTATCAAAATTTATCTAATGCCATATCTATTATTTTAATATCTCTGTGAAGCTGCCTTATTCTTAATTCTACTTTAACCATATCGGCATTCTTTAAATGATGAGCCTCCGTCACTCGTTTTAACACGCCTAAATAAACCGTTTTATCATGCTCTAGCAATTCTTTAAGAATACCATTTTTACTATTCAAAAGATATTCCCCATAGCGAAAATTCATTTCCTCCATATCTGAATATGATTGAAAATTTACTGTCTTTTGTTTTTTTTCAACGGTATTCCATCGGCAATCCATAAGAACATAATACTGATTATCCTCTTTAATCATATTCTCACGGATAATCTGTATTCCATTTTCATATAAAAATATGCGAAACAATCGAAGGTCTGACTGAGGAGATAAAAGAAGCTGTGTTGTATGATTTACTTTTTTTCTTCCTCTCCTCAATATATCCATCATTAATTTTCCACCCATGCCACATATTGTCACAACATCGGCTTCCATCGGCAACAGCTCGTCCATTCCATCTGATAATCGTATTTCAACCCTATCCAATACATCAAACTGAGCAATATTTTCTTTTGCTCTCTCTAATGGTTTCTTTCTTACATCAAGTGCAATAGCTTTGCTGCAAATATCCTGCAACGCCAAATATATAGGCAAATACGCATGGTCTGTACCAATATCTGCCACAACGCTTTTTGGTTTTACCCAGTCTGCAACAAGCAAAAGGCGGTCTGATAATTTATAATCTTTCACCCATTTCTCCCATTTATTTATTAATCAAGATAATCCTTTAATTTACGACTTCTGCTTGGATGTCTTAATTTTCTCAATGCTTTTGCCTCTATCTGTCTAATACGCTCCCTTGTCACATTAAATTCTTTTCCAACTTCCTCAAGAGTTCTTGCTCTGCCATCATCCATGCCAAAACGCAGCCTTAAAACCTTTTGTTCTCTCTCTGTAAGTGTGCTGAGCACCTCAACAAGCTGTTCTTTAAGAAGTGTTGATGCAGCAGCATCAGCAGGCACTGGAACATTGTCATCTTGAATAAAATCGCCAAGATGGCTGTCCTCTTCCTCACCTATTGGTGTTTCTAATGATACTGGTTCTTGAGAAATCTTTTGAATTTCACGCACTCTCTCTACAGGAATATCCATAGCTTCTGCAATCTCTTCCGGTGAAGGCTCTCTTCCCAATTCTTGAAGAAGCTGTCTTGACACCCGAACCAGTTTATTAATAGTCTCTACCATATGAACGGGAATCCTAATTGTTCTTGCTTGGTCTGCAATAGCCCTTGTAATTGCTTGTCTTATCCACCATGTTGCGTACGTACTGAACTTATAACCTTTTCTGTAATCAAATTTTTCAACAGCTTTAATCAATCCAAGATTGCCTTCTTGAATCAGGTCAAGAAACAACATGCCTCTTCCTACATATCGTTTTGCAATACTTACCACCAGTCTTAAATTTGCTTCTGCAAGACGTTTTTTTGCCATCTCATTACCTTGCTCCATCTGCTTTGCAAATTCAATTTCTTCCTCTGCTGATAAAAGCGGCACTTTGCCAATTTCTTTTAGATACATTCTAACAGGGTCTTCAAGTCCAATACCATCTGGAACAGAAAGGTCAATTTTTTCAATATTAATTTCTTCGGCATCTAATATAATGTCGTCCTCGTCAACTTCATCTTCAGACATTTTGACATCAACATTATTTACTTCCAAAAATTCAAAGACTTTTTCCATCTTATCCGCTTCAAAGTCTGTATCCAGAAAATATGCCATTATCTCTTGGTAATCTAACACATTCTTCTTTTTCTTTGCCAACATCAAAAGCCCTTTGCATTTCTCCTCAAATTTTGCAATTTGCTCTTGCATCCTTTGTTCTTCTAATTTTTGCGCTTCTTGTTCTTTATCTAATTCCATTTCTTCTAAGTCTATCTCATCCTTTATGTCTTTTCCTTCTCGCGCTGTTTTAGATGACTTCTTTGTGCTATTTGTGTTATTTTCCTGCATGGACACTTTTTCCTTTCTTGTGCCTTTCATATTCTTACTTTTACTTTCCTTATTTTCCTTTGTTTTTGCCATGGTCTAATCCATCCTTCCATTTCTTTTCACATATATTCGATACTTAAAAATTGCACGATGTAATATCGCAACAACATTTTACTAATACATTTTCTATATATTATAAAGTGATATGAATATTACTGATATGAATCTGTTGATTCATCAGTTCTTGCAGCACTTTTGCATCATTGGTATGACTTAAAGCATACTCAATACTATTTTTTTTAACCTTCATAACAATATCATTTAGCGTTTTTTCGCGCTCAAAATGATTCAAATTCTCATTTAAATCCTCTGAAAATAATGCTGCAACCTCATTATGTTCCTCCTCTGTTTCGTATGTATTAATAATTGCTGCGGGATTTACTTGTCCTTCTTCATATTGTTTGTACAACTTTGTTGCCACATCTTCAAGAAGTGAATCAATAAAATCAGATGGTTTAATATATACGCTTACTTTTTGAAAAATCTCTTTGCTATCCATCATCCATGTAAGCAATATCTTTTCAGCTTGTCTTACTCCGCTCTCTCTTTTCTTTTTGACTGGCGCCGCTTCAGGCTTTGGTTTTGTCTTGGATAAGATTCCTACACTGTTTCCATAACTGACAACCAATTCCATCAACCCAACATAATCAATATGATATTGATTTGCAACAGCCTTTGTATAATTTTCTCTCTCTAACCGTTCTGGAAACTGCGCAAGCTTTGCTGCTACTTCTCTCTCAAAATTTGTCTCTGCCTCCGGGTCCCCTCTGTCATATCTTTTCTCAATTATGCCGATTTCATACATAAAACTATTTTCTGCCCTGTCAATTCTTTCTTGAAATGCCTTTGCCCCCAATGCTTTAATAAACTCATCAGGGTCTTTATAAGGCTGCATATGAATCACTTTAACAGACAATCCCACTTCTTTCAGTATTGGAATTGCTCTTAAAGCAGCCTTCACTCCTGCCTCATCACTGTCATATGTTATTAAAATATTATCGGAATAACGTTTTAGCAGCCGTGCTTGTCCTAATGTCAACGATGTTCCAAGCGATGCCACTGCTTGATGAAAACCTGCCTGATGGAGTGCTATAACATCCATATACCCCTCACAGATAATAAGATTATTTTTACCACAATTCTTAGCAAAATTCAAACCATATAAATTACGGCTTTTATCAAATAATTTAGTCTCTGGCGAATTTAGATATTTGGGTTTTGCATCACCCATAACCCTTGCACCAAAACCAATCACACGATTATTATAATCCATAATTGGAAACATTACTCGATTCCAAAATTTATCATGAATGCCTCTTTCGTACGTAAACAGTCCTGATTCTTTAAGAATGTCATCATCATACCCTTTATCTTTTAAAAATCGGTACAAAGACACATTTTGCGGTGCATATCCTAAACCAAACTTGTGAATGGTCTCATTGGATAATCCTCTTTTTATCAGATAAGACATGCCAATTTTTCCATTTTCCTGCCTTAACTGTTTATAATAAAATACTGCTGCTGCTTTATTAATATCAAACAGCTTTGCTTTAATATCACGTTCTACCTTTTCATCATGATTATACCCAGTAGTTGGCAATTCCATATTCACTCGTTCTGCCAATACATTGACTGCCTCAAGAAAGGAGCAATGTTCATATTCCATCATAAACGTTATAACATTACCTCCAACACCACAGCCAAAACAATGATAGAGCTGTCTTGTTGGTGAAACAGAAAACGATGGTGATTTTTCACTATGAAATGGACATAAACCTTGATATGAGCTGCCACTCTTTTTTAAACTTACATACCGCGAAATAACATCTACAATATCATTGCGCGATATCACTTCATCGATTATTTCTCTTGAATACATTTTCCCTCCTGTAATAACATATACAATAAGACTATGTTTTCCATGAGTTTGGTACAAATATTTCTTCAAACTTCGCAACACAATACTGGTCACTCATACCTGCAATATAATCACATACTACCCGCTCTGGCATTTCTTTCTTCTCATCCATCAGCTTCTTGTAATTAGGAGGGAGTTGTTCTATATTATCCATATAATATACATACAATTCCTTAATAAGTTTATATGCCTTTTTTTCTTCAATCTTTGCTGTATAATTCATATAAAGACTGCCAAACATAAACTCTCTTAACTCTTTCATTGCTTTGCCCACTTCATCGGACATAACAATATCATTTTTTTCTAAACTATTTGTCACAATATCATTAATCAGTGTATTTAACCTCGTTTTTGTTGAATTGCCAAGAATATCTGTAAATTTTTTAGGGATATCTTTTTCACTAAATATTTTTGCTCTTATCGCATCATCAATATCATGGTTAATATAAGCAATTTTATCCGATAAACGCACGATTTTCCCTTCTAGTGTAGACGGATTACCTGATGTTCTATGGTTTTTTATACCATCTCTTACTTCCCATGTAAGATTAAGACCTTTTCCATCTTTTTCCAAAACCTCCACAACCCTTATGCTTTGCATAGAATGTGTAAATCCTAATGGGCATACTTCACTAAGCGTTCGCTCGCCAGCATGCCCAAAAGGAGTATGCCCCAAATCATGTGCAAGTGCAATAGCCTCTGTCAAATCTTCATTCAGCCGCAAAGCCCTTGAAATACTCCTTGCAATCTGTGAGACCTCCAGCGTATGTGTAAGTCTTGTTCTATAATGGTCTCCTGTTGGCGCAAGGAACACTTGTGTCTTATGTTTCAATCTTCTAAACGCTTTACAGTGAATAATTCGGTCTCGGTCTCTTTGATAAATCGTTCTCATATCACATGGCGTCTCCTGCCTGTCTCTTCCTTTTGACTTATCACTAAAACTTGCATAGCAGCTAAGATATTGATGTTCATGCTGCTCTTGCTGTTGTCGTATATTCATAATCTTCCTCTTTTCTGCACTGTTTTTTACACAAATCCTTTCAATCCATTTATACACCAATTAACACCTAAGTATTAAATTCTATAGTTTTTTCCTCTTTCCTTTATTTTTTTATTTTTTCTTTTTATTTTTATTTTTTAATAGCTAATATTAAAGCTCCAATGCCTCCGCCAGCAACACATATTGCTACATTAACCAACATTCCAACAATATTTTCCACATTTCCTTTATTTACAATCAAAGAAATAATAATAATAATTGCCATATAGACGGCTCCCATAGCCATACCCCAAAACAGCCTTCTTCTTTTTTCTTTTAGAGCAATCACTAATCCAGCAATAAATGCTGAAATAAAGTAAATAACTTTCACACCTATTTCTACTTGTGATTTTGTAAGACCAGACTTATACATAATAAATGCCAACACGACTAAGGCAATTGCTGACAATATATACGATATAAGAATCGCTTTTGATACATTTAATACTTTTGTTTCCATAAAAATCCTCCATTCTGAATTGTAGCGTAGGAATTGCGCAAATATTGTTGCATTAAACCTTATTTGTGATGCTTCAGCACAAATAAACAACAAACTTATTTGTTTGTGAAAAATTTATTTTTCACACTATCCTCCCCCAACTTTATATTATTTTAATCTATACATAATGTATGACGTCTTGACTTCCTATATGTTATTTTGTATATTTATAACATTATATTTTTAAAGGAGTTGGTTTTTTTTGGATACGGACAGTATCATACAGATTGTAGTCATTATTATTTTAATTATTTTATCAGCATTCTTTTCGTCTGCTGAAACAGCACTAACTACTGTTAATAAAATTAAGATACGAAATCTTATTGATGAGGGCAACAAACGTGCTAAAACTGTTGACAAGGTAATTAGTGATTCTGGCAAAATGTTAAGTGCAATATTAATTGGCAATAATATTGTCAATCTGAGTGCATCAACATTAGTTACGGAACTGGTTATAAGCTTGTGGGGAAACTATGCAACAGGTATATCAACAGGTATTCTTACTTTACTATTGCTTATATTTGGTGAAATTTCACCAAAAACTGCTGCATCGATAAATTCTGAAAGAATTTCTCTACTCTATGCACCTGTCATTTATTCACTTATGATTGTGTTGACACCTGCCATTTATATTATTGATAATCTTTCAGGTATATTTTTAAAATTATTTGGTATTAACAAAAATTCACATAAACAGGCTATGACTGAGGATGAGTTGCGAACTCTTGTAAAAGTTAGTCAAGAAGAAGGTATTATAGAAGTTCAGGAAAACGAAATTATTAATAACCTTTTTGATTTTGGAGATTCTACTGCTAAAGATGTTATGATACCTCGAATTGATATGACACTTATTGATGTCCATTTAGATTATCTTCAAGTAGTAGACATATACAAACAAACAAAATATTCAAGATTTCCTGTATACAAGGAAAATCCTGACAACATAATTGGTATCTTAAACATTAAAGATATGATAACAGCGCCTACAGGTCAAGCATTTAATATCAATACCATTATGCGTGAGGCATTTTTTACTTATGAAAATAAAAATACTTCTGAATTATTTGGAGAAATGCAGCGCAAACGAAACAGTATTGCCATTGTTCTTGACGAATATGGTTCTTGTGTTGGTATGATTACTACAGAAGACCTGCTTGAAGAAATTGTAGGTGAAATTCGCGATGAATATGATATAGACGAGTTGGAAGCCTTTGAAAAAATTGATGAAAATATCTATCGAATTGCAGCTTCCTACAAACTTGACGATATCAACAGCGAAATTGGTTCTTCCCTTGAATCTGTAGACAACGATACTATTGGAGGCTATATTATTGAAAAACTAGACCGCTTTCCAAAAAAGGGAGACCGTTTTTCAATTGACAATCTTGAATTTATAGTAGAAAGAGCCTCAAAATCTCGAATCGAATCCATATTGATGAAAGTGATACCAAAAGAGTAATGTAGAAAACAACAAAAATATAAAAGGATTTAAATCATTTAATTTTTATAATAGTCAAAAACTTTACTATCCTTTTTAGTTTAATATAAATAAAATAAATATTATATATAAAATATAAAACGAGTATGTCCTTAAAGTTGATTTTTAAAAATCCTTAGGACATACTCATTTTATATAAAAATTATTTTTTAATCTTAAAGCAAAACCTCTCCTGTGTAATGCTCTTTAAATATCTCATTAATAATTGGAATATTTCATTCAATCCAACAAATCAACAAATACCATTTAACAAACTCTTTTAATAATCCCTTTATCGCTTATATTCCATCTTTGTACACACTGCTCTTTTGGTATATTATAAAAATTTATTAACGTCCATTTCCCTGTTGAATGATACCATTCATTATCCCCAATTGTTCTTTTTATCATTGTTTTTCCATACATAGAAGATGCAATTTTTATCAGTTGAAATTTTTTCTGCCTCCATTGCGCAGTCATAATCACTTGTCCATTTTGTATGGATGTTAAGTTTTTCACTTGCTGCCCAACATAATAATTTTTATTGCCTATATTCCATCTTAGAAAATCAAAGCCAAATCTTGTAGGAGACTGAGGCAAAATTGAATCTATATCATAAACAAGTTCCATTTCTTTTGGTCCAAAATATCCTCCATTATCATCAAAGATTACTTTATATTGATTATTTGTTGCATTTACTTTAAGGTAGACATCATTTGCAGGCATAGTAAAGGTCATGATTGGATTATCCTTATTCACATCAAGCATATCTGGCATAATATACCAGTTAGAAGGATATGTTTTATCCTCTATATCCCAGTGATATCCTTGTTTACAAACAGCACTCACTGTAACTTCTTCCTCATACTGATACAGACCGCTTCCTTTTGTATATTCAATTCCATTACCTTTTGTTATTGCAGGCATATATAATGCTGTTTCTGGCAAATAGCCACCAACCCTATAATAATTTCTTGTATAATAATAATCAATCATGGTTGTTCCATCACCATATATTTGAACGGCTACTTGTTCTGGAGCAGATACTCCTTCTTGATTTGTTCCCTTTCCATAAGCATATGTAAAACCTGTATAATCTTTTATTTCAGGTATTACAAATGTTTCTGTTACTCCAGACAGTCCTTCGGTCTCTTTTAATGTATAATTACTGGAATCATACAAATCTGCATCACTTCCTAAATTTTGTATCCAATGATTGACGATATATTTTGTATCCGTATTTGGCATCCATTGTGCATAAAGTGTTGTATCTTGTGTAAAGGTATTAGCATCTACAAGAATTTCTCCAAAAGATGATATAATCGGTCTGCCTCCACTTTTCTGCGTGTAAAATCCCTGAAAAGTATAACCTTCCTTTACTGCTTTATATGTACCTTCAAATGTATTATTTTTATGAACTTCAACATAGGAATCATATGTATATATATGGTAGCTGTTTTTTGTATAATTTGCATATATCTTATTATTTCTTTCTATATCTTGATTATTGTTTGCCACTGTTTTTAATGCACCACCATTGCCATCTAATACAATTGTATATAAAATATCCTGTTCCTTTTCCCACTGTGCAAAATATTCCATATCTTTTTGAATCAGCAGTCCTGTATTAGGTTTCACAAAAACACCACTTCCATCTGCTTTTGTATTCCACCCTTTAAATACATAACCATCTCTTTTTTCAAACATATTGTCTTTTATATGAATTTCAGGTTCATTAATAAATGTTTCTTTTGATATATTATTTGTACCATCATTAGAATGATATGTAATTTGATGTTCCATCAGCAAATTAAAAGAAATCTTTAAATTACTCTCATAAGGACATCGTTCCAGATAAAATACATGCAGTGTATGCTCTTGTTTTGAAGTATCAAAATACGAATGAAAATCCATTTGCTCTATTCCATTTATATAAGATTTTTTTGTAACAAAATTAATACTTCCTTCTGTGCGCCCATGTATACCGCCTACATCTAAAACTAACTTTCCATCAACAAATACCCATAAATCATCATCACCACTAAATTTAAACTCCATTGCCTGCGATTTAATTGGATTCTTTTCATCGTACCAGTCAATATACTTAACATATCCGTCATCCACATAGGTAAAATCAAGTTTTGTCTTCATACCAAAACCATAATTTGCTGTTGTAATTCCCTGTCCGTTAAACGGAAAGAAACCTTCTGTTTCCCTTCCATCAGACACTACTTTTTGTATATTGCCTTTTGTATTTCTGTTATATGGAATTAACTTTTTTTGGCTATCATCTTTTACAACATAATATTTGCTGCTGTCAAATTCATACCACCCATTATTATTTATTATATAAGGCATACCATAACTTCTTAAAGCAGCTCCCTCATAAGGCTTTAACCCGCCATAATCAGCCGCTCCATTATAAGTGCCTGTATCACTGTATTTGCTGAAATCATGGTTATAGAAAAATGGAAACGGATTAGCTATAGGACTGTTGAAATCAGGGAGTTCGCTGTCACTTAATAATGTATCTTTTACAATTTGTGTTGTAAGATTGACATTATTATAATCTGCTTCCCCTGTATAAGAAGCTTGAAACGGCTTATATAAGAGTGCCTTATCATATGTTGACAAATTAACTGGAATAAAATTCCACTTTTGATTATTCGTTTTTGCATCTGTCCATAAATGTACATTTGCATTTCCTTGTGGGTCTGCTGAATCACTGCTTTCTGCATCTAAAACCAAATCTATATTTTTTGCAGCTGCAATACGAAATGTATTATCTTTATTAGAAAGAATTTTCCAAGTTGTGTTACGTTCTATTTTATTAGGATTGTCCAAATCTTCACTGTTTATATTATCTCCTGTATTCAATCCTGTTTGATAAAGCACACGACTGCTTTCTATATTTTCAATAACAAAAGCGTTATAATCGCTATTATAATGAAGGTGCCACATTTGATTTTTTGCACCATCTTCTTTATCTGCAAGATAGACATTGTTATTATTATCTACTGCTAATCTCAATGGATATTTAGACTGTTCTATCTGAATATAAAACCATGCATCATAATAATTGGCTAAGTTCCAATCCCATCTATCATAATCAAACAAATCGGTCTCTTTATACAATATACTATCCTCCGCAACAGGTGTTTGCGCTGCATTTGCAATAATCGTTTCAATAAAAGGCATCTTATTGAACAATAATTCCAACATCATCATAATGATTGTTACCATACATAAAAAATTTTTAAATATTATCCAATTTTTTTGTTTTTTCACATTTCCTCCTACTCTGAAACTTTATATTTAAAAATACACACCATATCTTAAATTTCGCTTTATAATAAGTCAAATATTCCACAGCAAATGAATAAATATCAATCTTAATATACCATTTTGCTGTGAAAATTTAACCTTTACAACAATTATCAATATATAAATAAATTTATTGCTGTAATCGAACAGCACGTTCACAAACACATATTCCTGTTCGTCCTGCAAATGGATATGGATATGTTTCCTCAACTATAAAATCAAATGTACCTGTCTTTATATCTGCTGTTAAAACCGTTACATTAATGTCTCCATCTGTCGTTATCAATCTATTTAAAGCTTCACAAAAACATTGTAACAACTGCTCAATATAGTGTTCCTCTTCTTCTGGCTTATATATCATATGCTGATATTGGTCTAGCATACAATCAAGCGCATAATCTGTGGCAGACTCAAGACTGCAATTTACCTGATTATCTCTAATATTTTTACTGATAATGGCAGTATGTGTCAGCATAAGAATTGCTATAATAAATACAAACCCACCGCAACTTATAATCGTTCTCATTATATTCCTCCAATATCAGCCTTATCCAAACGTACAATTCCATAAAAAGTATGAAGCTTATAAATCTTAAATACATTTGACTGTATGCCATATTTAAGATAGATTCTATAATAGTCATGTGTTTGTGTACTATCTATATATTCATAATCAAACAATGTATCCTTCCCTCCAAGCTCCGACTTCACCTTATCTATCGTTTCGCTATCAAACTGGTGATTTTCTTCACTCTTTCCATAAATTTCAATCATATGTTGAATATACTGCTTTTTTTCATTTGCTTTTGAAACACTGATATTCATTGTAATAAAATCTATAGAAATTAAGGTAATAATCACCATAACAATAAGATACAATGAAGTTTCAAGTATTGATTTCATATTTTAAGACTATTCTCCTTTCTCATTTCAAACTTAACGAAACATCATTTTATCAAATAATTGATTGATTACTTCCTGATAATAAATAACACCCATTCTAACAACAATAAAAAATGCAATTTCTGCAATGACCTGAACGACCACGTCTATATACTGCTCTATTATACTTTTCATAAACCTCCATTTCTGTGATTTTTTCATACAGTGACAGCCATTATAATTGTTGCAAATATCAATATAATAGAATTAATAAACGCATACGCCGTTATTGCTTCCCCATATATCGTTACCATAAAATTTCTCGCTTTCTTATTTTTATATACAATTAGGCGTATGCGAAACTTTTTATTTTATTGGATAATTTTTTATTTGATAATATTTTATCTAATAAAATTATAAAAATAATGTTTCGCAATTGCCCAATATAAAATAAATATATTATTTGTAAATATAAAATATTAACACATAATAATCAATTTTATTTATATATAAATATTATTATAAATAATTTGTTATTACTAAAAGCATATCTGCAGATATTTTTAATGAGACAAAAATCATTGGGATATATTCTGCAAACTGCATCATACTGATACTATTTTGATTTTTTACCTCCTCATGTTTATCTATCATTTCATAATTTCTTTTAATCAAGGTATTCATAGTGATATCAATACTTTCATAATCTAATTCAGAGATTGAATAAAGCATTTTTACTGTGGACGATATATCAAGAATTTCATACTCACTAAGAAAATTGTAATATGGTCTTACATCTGCAGGCGATTCTTCCAATTCATAAATAAATCGACCCAAAGAAGGTTTTATTACTGCTGGACACGAATCATATGTTTCCACAATCGCTGTATGTAATGGTGCTTCTGCCAAATTAATAACAACATCACGCAGCCACTCAGAAAATGCAATATAAATATCTTCCTGCAACCTCAATAAAGCACTTTTTTTATTTAATTTTGGTGTTACTATAATACCAATTGCAACCATCAACACAACCATTCCTATAAAAAGATTGAACCATACAGCAATAACAAATGATATACACGCTATTATTGCACCCACAATCCAACCAAATTTTTTAACAGCTTCTGGCTTTTTACCAAATGCAAACGCATAATCTTTCATGATTTTATTTTCATCTCTTTTTGAGTCAAGCCAATTTTTACAATGATGTACTTGCACATATGTATAATACACAAGACACCCCATAACAAATGCCATTGACACAAATTGATATATTGCATTATTTGAAATATCCATTGTTATCTCAGAAATTCCACTAAGCATAGAACTTATTATTACAGATATAGAAGCTAATACACAGCTAATAAAAATTCCAATAATAGAATTTGTTTTGATATGTTTGATATCTTCTTGATATTTATAAATTCGTTTTACCCATTTATCAAAATCCATCAACAAAATTTCAAGGGAATGATTATAACTGCCGCCTTTTTCTTCGATACTGATTAAAAAGCGATGCAACGTTTTTACTCTCTGACAATCATATTCTTTTTCAATAATGCTCAATGCTTTTTGAAAAATATCGGGCGATTTATCCATCTCAATTTCATAGATTGCTTTATCGACTGCCTGTTTCATTTTTCCACTCACAATTTTAGAGACATCTTTTAATGCTGTAACAATTTTGGGGCTTCTTTGAAATGAATAGGACATTTGATGAATATAGATATCTACATCATTAAATCGAATATTCTCCTTTTTTTGCAAATAACTATGAAGTAAAAGGACAGGCACACAAAATAATCCTAACAATACAACTAGCATTATATATATAAAATTCATTTTATATGTAATACATACACCTACCATAACAGTCATAAATATTAAAATATAAATCATATTCTTTTTTGTATATGGTTGTATATCACAATACCTTGCTAATTCTTTCATATCTTTATAACTTTTTATCTTCACATATCCCTCCAATTCTGTCATAGGGATTAACAATCCCATATTTATTAAACCGTTGAAGTATTAAATGGGGTAACTCCATTGAAGTAAATTCGCCATTTTCATATAGTACTGTACATTGATTCACGCCATTATCTCTTGTAAAAAATGCAACCTCCTTAATTTGTCTTCTCTCATATTTGTCACATTCAACCAACACGCCTACGTCAATATATTTATATATACTGTTTATAAAGCGGTCTGTAACATTGCTTTCACCCAGCATATTGTACATTCTGTCTGGAATGCTTCGCACACTGTCAAGATGCATTGTTGTCATACAATAAGCACCTGTTGACAACGAATTCATCAGGTCAAGAACTTCAGCTCCTCTTGATTCAGACAATAACATCCAATCAATATTATGCCTTAAACCTGCTCGTATCACTTGAGAGTACGAAAATTTACTGTCAACAAAAAATTCTACACATTTTTTTCCAGGATTAATTGTTCTGTAATGAATTTCTTGATTGTCTTCATAGACGCCAACCTTTTCATTGGCTGGTATAAATGTAGACAGATACTTTAACAGCTCTGTTTTTCCTGCATGTGGCTGTCCTCCAATCACACAATTCATATGCGCTATAATACAATTTTCTAATATATTAATAATGATTTCTGGAGCATATCTGCTCTCTATTAAGGATTTGTGGCAAAACCGAATGCTTCGGGGTATTTTTCTTATTGCTACACTTTTACTGCCGCAGCGCGATTCATGCCATATAGAAATTCTAAGAGTCTCAGTGTTTGCCTCCAACACTGGATTAGACCGGTTGAATGATGTCATCATAATATTGGCAAGTCGAATGGATAAATTATCAACATACGACTTTTCTAATTTTCTTTGTGATATATAACTTCCTTTTGTCAAATCGGTTATCCACAGATGTTCACCATCCCACTCGATATCTGTAATATTATTATTGTTAATTTCTTCGGAAAGGTCTTGAAATAACTCTTCCCTATGCTGATTAATCAAAT
This sequence comes from uncultured Lachnospira sp., assembly GCA_910589305.1. Taxonomy (GTDB): domain Bacteria; phylum Bacillota; class Clostridia; order Lachnospirales; family Lachnospiraceae; genus Lachnospira. The sequence goes on from CAJUTV010000001.1 coordinate 164,015, forward strand.
TTTTTAAATCATCTTCCTGCAATCATTTATTCTCCATTCTGTATCCTATTGCTCTTTGCAGTACTTTTCTTTCTATCACACTCCTTTATATCTTTACTTTTTTATTCAGGCAGCTTCTATCTTTATCCATTCTGCTCACCTGAACCCTGCCCTAACACTTCTGTTATCTGCTGTTCATAAGAAATGTTATCAACAGCCGATGTTGTTTTTGTGTTGACAATCTTTACAACGGCAACTGTCAATAAAACGGCTGCCAATGCCGCCGCTAAGGCTACAACAACCTTTCCATAATGTTCAATAATATCGTGCATATGCTCTTCCTCCTTTTTTATATGATATTTTTATTACAATTAAAATAATACCACTAATATATATATTTGTAAAGTAGTTTTTTTATTTTTTTTATATTTTTTATTTTCCTTGTTTCTACTACAAACCATCAATTGAGTAAAGAAGATTTTTCTTCCCCTATCCGCACGCCGGGCATCCATCAGCTTGCTGACATATTTCATTTAGACACCTGTGTGCATAAAAAAGAAGCTGTTGCAAAAAGAATTTCAAACACTATATATAGTTTTGTTTTAACATTATCATACTATATACAGCATAAAATTTCTATTTTACAACAGCCTCCTATTTATATATTAAGGCAGCTGCCTTATTTGATTATTCATTTTTCTTATTTCCTGCATTGATATACTGTTTCATTGCCTTTGCAATCTGATAAAATTCATTTTCATCAATTGGGGTTTCCAACATATCCAGCATAATATTATACACTTCTGCAAATGCACCCTTTAAATATGGATTCTCTTTATATGCTGGCACCGTTTTTTTTGTTTCATTTTTTAACAATAAAAACAGGTCATAGGATGGCTTATCAAAGCGCAAAAACAACATTTTCATTCCAGCTAAATAAAATGTCTTAATAAAATCATATTCTACAGCAGCTGGAAATTTATCAAAAAATCCTGTCTGTTTATATTTATCCCATTTTAACTGATTCACCTTTAACAAATCCAAATGATAATTGGCATTTTTCTTTAAAACAGTTGATTCTTCATTAACAAAATAATGATATAATTTTTCGTTAAGGATACATAATGTTCTTGCATACATATACAATAATGCTGCAAAATAGATATCTTCATAGGCTATACTTTCAGGAAACACAATATCATTTTCTATAAAAAATGATTTTCTAAACAGTTTATCCCACACGCCGCTTCCAACAACGTCCGATACTAAAAAATCACCAGCTTGTGATTCTTCTATATTTACATAAACATCTTGTTCTTCCGTTCTTCTCTCATCTTCCTTCAAATATAAATTCCCGCTCTTGCCATTATCTCTTATATGACGGCAATACACAAAATCACAAGGATTTTGCAGCATTGTATTGTACATTTTACTGTACATATCTTTCTCTATCCAATCATCGGAATCAACAAATGTGATATACTCTGCTTTTGCCGCCTTTATTCCCAGATTTCTAGCACCTCCCTGTCTTTTATTAACAGGACTCTCAATAACTTCTATTGAATCAGGATAACGTTTTTGATACGATTTTAAAATTGCCACCGTATCATCTGTTGATGCATCATCAACACATATCAACTGTAAATGTTCTATACCAATATCCTGTGCAATAATCGAGTCAAGACAACGTGCCGCATATGAAACAGCATTATAAAATGGAATAATTACACTAATTTTACTTTTCATTAATATAGTTTACAAGACCCTCTGCTTTTATTATTTTTTGCATAAACTCTGGAAATGCCTGACCTTGAAAGGATTTTCCTGTCGTTTTATCCGTTATAACACCGCTGTCAAAATCGACACAAACTGTATCACCATTTGCAATTGCTTTTGCTGCCTCAGGACACTCAATAATTGGCAATCCAATATTAATTGCATTTCGATAAAAAATTCGCGCAAACGTCTCTGCAATCACACAGCTTACACCTGCTACCTTAATGGCAATTGGCGCATGTTCTCTTGATGAACCACAGCCAAAATTCTTATTTGCAACAATAATATCGCCTTTTTTGACATTTTTAATAAAATCCTTATCAATATCTTCCATACAATGTAATGCCAACTCTTTTGGGTCTGATGAATTAAGATATCTTGCAGGAATAATCACATCTGTATCTACATTATCACCATATTTAAAAACGCTTCCTTCCGCTTTCATACCATTCTCCATTTCTATGTCATTTTTAATTTATTTCATTCCATAACAAAACTATGCAATATTTGACCTTCACACAATACATAAATAAACTAAAGTCTGTGTCAACACAACATTTAGCTTATCACTTACAAAATCACCACACTTGTTACATGCCAATATCAGCTGGCTGACTTATTTTTCCTGTCACAGCACTGGCTGCTGCCACAGCTGGACTTGCTAAATAAATCTCCGAGTTGACATGTCCCATACGACCGACAAAATTTCGGTTTGTCGTTGATACGCATCGTTCTCCTTCTGCAAGAATACCCATATATCCACCAAGACATGGTCCACAAGTAGGCGTGCTTACAACAGCTCCTGCATTAATAAATATTTGAACAAGACCTTCCTCAATAGCCTTTAAATAAATAGCCTGTGTCGCAGGAATTACTATAACACGCAATCCCTTTGCAACTTTTTTGCCTTCCAATATCTTTGCAGCACATCTTAAATCATCAAGACGTCCATTTGTGCAAGAACCAATAACAACCTGATTAATTGCAATATCTTCTATGCTGTCAACTGTATGAGTATTTTCTGGAAGATGCGGAAATGAAACGGTTGGCTTTATCGTTGATAAATCAATCTCTATCACTCTGTCATACTCGGCATCTTCATCAGCAACATACTCTTTAAATGGACGCTTAGAATGTTCGTTCATATATTGTCTTGCAAGGTCATCCACTGGGAATATACCATTTTTAGCACCTGCTTCAATAGCCATATTCGCAATAGTAAATCGGTCGTCCATAGAAAGATTGGCTATACCGTCTCCTGTAAATTCCATTGATTGATACAAAGCTCCATCAACGCCAATCATTCCAATAATATGTAAAATAACATCTTTGCCGCTAACCCATGTATTTAATTTGCCTGTAAGAACAAATTGAATGGCAGACGGCACTTTAAACCATGCTTTTCCTGTAGCCATACCAGCTGCCATATCCGTAGAGCCAACGCCTGTAGAAAATGCGCCAAGTGCGCCATATGTACATGTATGTGAATCGGCGCCAATAATAACATCACCTGCAACTGTCAAGCCTTGTTCTGGCAGCAGCGCATGTTCAATTCCCATCTGTCCAACTTCAAAATAATTAGTAATATCATGCTTCATTGCAAACTCACGAACACATTTGCAGTGCTCTGCAGATTTAATATCCTTATTAGGCACAAAATGGTCTGGCACCAATGCAATTTTATCCTTATCAAAAACCGTCTTTACTGTCATTTTTTCCATTTCATGGATAGCTACTGGTGACGTGATATCATTGCCAAGTACAAGGTCTAAATCGGCCTCAATCAACTGTCCTGCTTTGACCTCATCAAGCCCTGCATGTGCTGCAAGAATTTTTTGCGTCATTGTCATTCCCATATTTTATATCCTTCCTCTCTTTTTAATTTTTTCTATTCTTTGTATCAAGAAATTATTTAACATCAGTTGATAATTCATCCTACGACTAAAGTCGCGGGTGTTCTTGCCTTATATCATAAAAATCCTCTACTCTAAAGCATACTGTAAAAACGACATTAATAAAAAACGATATATTTTTTGTCGCTTTATATAAAACAACAGTCAAACAGAATTTTTACAAATTATTATATGAAAAAAGTAAAACAAAGAATAAAATTTTTAAGCTGTCTTTGCCATTGTATAACATTCATCTATTTTATGTAAATATTATTTTATAATTTTTTCTTTACATAGGATAATAGACTCCGTAAATCAAACATCTATTTACAATTGGATTCGTGTTTTGCTTACCATCAAATTATTGCTTTGTGCTATTTTTTTACAAACAAATCAACATTTCACTAATAAAAAATAATTATTCTTATAGTTCAACAAAGATAAGCTATTACCGTCGTTTTTACAAAATAATAATTAACAAAGCTGCATTGTAACTGAATATTTCTCATCTTTTACACAAACCGTTCCCATACTTCCGCAAATAATTGGTATAGATGGTGCAATATGTCCAATATCAATATCCATCACAACAGGCACATGATATTTCCCTATAATACCTGTCACTGCATCATATTGATTTAATCCCATTATATTTTGTCCCATAACAAGCGGACGCCCAATAATAAAACCTTTTACATAGCGGAACCATCCTGCATTATCCATCTGCCACATAGCCCGTCTTATAGAAAATACATTTAAGTCACAACTTTCAAGAAACCATATAAAACCATCGTCCTTGTATCGTTCAAGAAATTCACCAACCTTGTCAAATTTTGTCCCTGTCAGATTGACAAGGCAATCCATACAGCCTCCGATTAATCTTCCAGTAAATTTGACACCTATTTTACTATCACAGGGTTTATCCCCTATAAAACATTGAATGACACTTTCTTCTGTATCATTTATTGGTGCTAAAGGATTTTCTTCGCAACGCAAAGACTCTTTTTCCCACCGCTCATATCCTTTTACTTGAAACGTTTTAATACCATCACTTGTCTCAACACCTGCTCCATATAGCACTCGATATAAATCTTGTACAGATTTGTGCCATGGTTTTATACCAAATGCCCCCACATTTGAGCCATATATTGTAGCGACATCATTAAGTACAGTATGTAAAAAGGTAAAATTGGTATTATCTGAATATCCTAAATACCATTTTGGTTTTGCATTTTTTATTCGTTCAAAATCCACATAAGGCAAAATTTCACACATCAATTCGCCGCCGCCGCAAGATATTAAGCCATCATTGTCCTTACTGATATACATATCGGTCAATTCTTTTGCACATGCTTGCGGAGTATTACTAATTCCAATGCCTTTTGCTTCATATACATTGGGACCTAAATCCAATTTATAGCTTAACATTTCAAATTCTTTACATGCACTTTTAAAACATGATATATAAGGCTCTGTAGCACAGCCAAAAGAAGGTGCCACAAAGCCTATTGTTTTATCTTCATATAAAAATTCAGGATATCTCATAATATCATATTATTATAATGATATATACCATTTTAACCTTATCAAAAAAGCTTCCTATTTCTTATGCAAAATCTGATTTACTTCTCTTAGCAAACTTTAATCTCTTGCCAAAACTGCATAAAGCGGCAAGGATAAACAGCAGTTAAACAGATTGTAAATATCTGCTTAACCCAGATATATATCATTATAACAATTGCCTTTCTATAATTTTGCTTTACTATTCTTTCTGTTACTTCATAAATCCATTGACAATCTGCTCTTCTGCCTCTTGTTCTGTAAGACCTAATGTCATCAGCTTTATAAGCTGCTCTCCTGCTATCTTTCCAATAGCAGCCTCATGAATAAGGCTTGCATCCAAATCATTTGCCTCCAATGATGGTATGGCATTGACATGCCCATCGTCCATAAGAATGGCATCACACTCTGTATGTCCGTAACATTTATTATTGCCGCGTATACTAGAATTAAATATCTGTTTAGAACAACCTTTTGCAACAGAACGTGATATAACATTTGCACTGCTGTCTGCGCCGTCTAAATCAACCACAAAATTCGTCTCTGCTGTCTGATTGCCATGTGTCATAATTTTTTCTTTAATAACCAGACTTGCACCATCTTTTAAATCAGCCTTTGTGTCTCTTATTGTTGAATCCACACCTTTAATCTGTGTTGTCTCCATCTCCATATATCCGCCTTCATCAATATGAATGATGGTTGTTGGATTAAGAATATTCTCTCCTGTTCCATCGCCTTCGCCATAATGCTTTTCAATATACTTTACTTTTGCATTTTTTCCGACAAAAAAAGTGTGAATACCATCATGTTCTGATGTATCAACACCACAGTTGTGTATGCCACAGCCTGCAACAATTGTCACATCAGCGTTATCGCCAATATAAAAATCATTATATACCATATCTTTTAAGCCGCTCTCACTAAGAATCACAGGAATATGAAGACTCTCATTTTTTGTATTTGGCTTAATGATAATATCAATTCCTGGTTTATCCTCTTTTGTCACAATATCAATATTCGCTGTTGTATTCCTGCCCGCAAGTCCTCCATTGGAACGTATATTATAAGCTCCTTCTGGGACTTGATGAATATCTGCTATTTTTTCTAACATACTTTTTTGTAACTCATCCATGCTGTCTCCATTCTTGTGTAATATAAAACTATTTCACACAAATATATCATATTTATTAATCAATTTTTATATATTATACCAACTCTGTTAATATAACTTTTTATGCCAACTTGTCCATCAATGTTGAACATGCCTCTGAGGAAGCTAACAATGTTGGCATTACTTCTTCTTTTTCGCCCTGTGCTGTCACTTCTCCATTTGCAATAACGATAATTTTATCTGCAATATTAAGAATCCTCTCCTGATGAGAAATAATAAGGATAGAACCTTTAATCTTTTCTCTCATCGCCTCAAATACACGTATTAAATTATTAAAACTCCATAAGTCAATACCCGCTTCTGGTTCATCAAATAATGACAGTTTTGTTCCTCTTGCCATAATCATAGCAATTTCAATTCGTTTAAGCTCTCCGCCTGATAATGAGGCATTTACCTCTCGATTCACATAATCTTTAGCACATAATCCAACTTCGGAAAGATACGAACATACTTCCGATATAGAAAGCTTTTCTCCTTTTGCCATTGTAATTAAATCTTTTACTGTAAGTCCCTTAAATCGAACAGGCTGTTGAAAAGCAAAACTAATTCCTTTTTTTGCTCTGTCTGTTATAGACATATCTGTAATATCTTCCCCATCAAGTATAATCGTGCCTGATGTCGGTTTAAGTATACCTGCTATCACTTTTGCCAGTGTTGACTTGCCGCCGCCATTTGGACCTGTAACGGCTACAAACCCATCTTCTAATGTAATATTAATATTTTTTAAAATTTCTTTTGTTGCCGAATCTCCATGAACTTCAAAACTAATATTCTTTAGTTCTAACATATTGATACTCCAATCTATTTTTGTTGTGTTTTATATACAAATTTTATATGTTTGACCTTTTAATAGACTTTGCATTTATTAACTAACAATCACAATATTTTTTAACAATGTTTACTGCATTTTCTGCTATCAACAAGTCAAAATGTTCCTTTATATAACCAATTCTCTCCAAAGTATAAGGAATAAATACACAATATTCCATCATTTCATTTGTTAATCGTTCAAATCTTGCCTCTGAGCAACGTCCTCTGTCTAAAAGAAGATATACACTATTATCTGAGCTATTCTTATAAAGAAAATTTTTAACACCCCATGTTTTTTTTATACATTTACAAAAATACTCCATATATTCAAGGTTTTCAAATTTTGCAATTGCACTTTGACTTCCTACTGGATTGCCGAAATAGTCCGTCGCAAAGCCTTCCACCTCATCATGTTTATGACACACTGGCTTAAATGGCTTTGCTTTTGCTGCTGGATTCATCTCTTCCAAAGGGTTATTTTTTATTATATTGGACTTATTGTAAGGCGGTTTAGCAAATGCTTTAGACAACTGCTCGCCAGCTTGTTTTAACATATCGCCAAATTCTTCTGCTCCAGATGAGACGGTAAGCAACAGTGCATGATTAGGCTGCGGAGATAACTGTAAAGACATAATGCCACCTCTTGGCACTACTCCTATACTCTTTTCTGCCTCCTCCATCACAATATCCAACAATCCATGTATCTTGTCTGTATCATTTCTAAAAAAATCATCTAATGTAATGTTGTTATCTTCAAGGTCTTCTTCTTTTAACAAACATTGAAATTTCGTTTCATCGATTCTTTTAAATTCCATATGTAACCTCGCATATATCGTAAATCAAGTTATTATTGTTATTCGCCTTATATGTAACTGCTTGGCGATTGTTCTCTATTATAGCATATATCTTTCAACATAAAAATAAAATTTTGAAAAATATTTCTTAAATATACAAACAATTTTTGTCATTATGTTTTATTTTTACCTAAAATTGGAATACCCTTGACTTTTTATTGTTTTTGCTTAGAATAATGATATCAAACACTTTTGGAGGATTTATCCATGAAACTAAAATCATTCATCACAACTGTTTTTACTGTGCTGATTTTTTTTGCTGTTCTTTATATTCACCCTGAAACCATATTAGCACAGGAAGCAGAACAACTTGATGTAACCATCACTTCACCAAATAAAAATTGCAGTAAATTACAGGACAATTCTCATAGCACAACGGTATCTTTTGAGGCACAAGATACCATTACTATTACAAGTGAGACTGCAATGGGCGGGATATACGTCAAATTTAATGACCCTGTACAGACTTGGACGCTTTCCTATAACGACAAAACAGAAATCAAGGGCGAATATGGTTTTCTCCATGAATATGCTGCCTTTTCTGAAGATGTTACCAGCTGTACCATCACACTTGATAGCGCAATGGCAATCAGTGAGATAACTGCTTACTCAAAAGGAACACTTCCTTCTGATGTACAGCTTTGGAAAAAACCATGTGAAGGACAAACCGATATCCTTGTCTTTTCTACTCATGCAGATGATGAAATTCTCTTTTTAGGCGGTGTTTTAGCAACGTATGCTGGACAACAGCATTTAAACGTACAAGTATGTTATATGACAAATTATTGGGATGGTGACAGACGCCGTGAACATGAAAAATTGGATGGTTTGTGGGAAAGCGGTGTTCGTCATTACCCTGTCAACAGTGAATTTTGGGATAAATATGCGGAAAGCATTGAAGGTGCATTAAATTATTATTCTTATGATGACGTATTAAACTATATCACAACACAAGTACGTCGCTTTAAACCGATGGTCGTTGTTACACAAGATTTAAATGGTGAGTATGGACATGGCGGGCATATGCTTCTTGCCAAAACTGTATGTGAAGCAGTTGACAACAGTAACGACTCATCGTTTTGTACCGATTCTGTCACCTCATATGGTGTCTGGGATACGCCAAAAACGTATCTTCACCTTTACGGTGAAAATAAACTTACGATGGACTTAAGACAACCATTAAGCAATATGAATGGAAGAACGGCTGTTGAGGTTGCAAAAGATGCCTATCTAAAACATGATTCACAGCAATGGTGTTGGTTTTATGTCTCTGACGAATATGAATACAGCTGTGCTGACTTTGGATTATACCGCACAACTGTTGGCACGGATACAGGCAACGATATGCTTGAAAATATTGTAACTTATGAAGAACAAGCCAAAATAAAAGAAGCAGAATCCAAAAAAGCGGAAGAAGAATCCAGAAGCAAAGAACAAGAACGGCTTGCGTTAGAATCCAAAAAAGCAAGTGATGAATTAAAAGCAAATACACAAACTTCAGACAATTCAAATTCAAATGATAAATTTATTATTATTCTTATCATTGTTGTTCTTGTTCTTTTAATTTTAGTGATTGCACTGTTTTTATATAAAGCAAAAATAGAAAAAAAACGCCGTAAGGCACACAGGAGAAGACGGTAAAAAAAATAGAATTTATTACAGTTGTGTATCATTATAATATGGGGCTTATTTTTGTAGAAATCAATTAAATTCCATAGAGGTCATTGCAAAATCAGTGACCTCTTATATCAAATTCATGAAAAATGGTATTATTACTTCCCCATGAATAAATAATATAATAATTATCTCCCTCTACATTCGTTTTAAATGTTACCTTTCTATGCTCTATAATTTTTATATCTGTATCTATTTGACGTTCAACCATACATTCCCATTCATCTTTTGCAAATTTTAAATAGTATTCTTTTAATTCTTCTAAGGAAAGTCCACTTTTAATTAGAATAGCTCCAAAATATTGCATTCCGTTGCCATTTCCAACTAATTTTCCTGCTAGATACACAGTCTCAATAAATTCAGTATTACTTGGAAGGGGCAAATCTACAAGTTTATCTGCTGTTTTTTTTGCTATATTATCATTTACGATTGGCGCAGCTACTAAAACAGATAAAAAAATAATAACCACAATTAAAATAATAGTAATTAACAATTTCTTCATTCTTTTTTATATCAATCCTTTTATTTTTAAATATCATCTTTTTTTATATTTTTACAATCTCACTACACGGTTAAACGCCTCAAATGACGTTGACCGATGTGTAACCATCAATACCACTTTTTGTTTGGTTAATTCCTGAATTGCCTGATTTATTTTTTTCTCACTTTCAATATCTAGTGCAGAGGACGGTTCATCCATTAAAAGAATAGGCGCGTTTTTTAAAAATGCTCTTGCGATTGCAATGCGCTGACGCTGCCCTCCTGACAGATTACTGCCTCCTGCCTCAAGAAGGGTGTCATAGCCTTGCGGCAGCATCATAATAAATTCTTCTGCATATGCCAGCTTTGCAGCCCTCACAATTTGTTCATCGCTCACTAACCCTGTTCCAGAATATCCCAAAGCAATATTTTCACGAATACTGCCTTCAAACAGATAACTATTTTGAGGAATATAAGTAATCAACTGTCTTAACTGCCAAAGTGAATACTTATTGATATCATGTCCATACAGCTTTATTTTGCCTGAACTTTGCCTATAAAAACGCATAAACAATTTTAATAATGTACTTTTTCCACAGCCAGATTCTCCCATAATCATAACCTTTTCGCCATTCATAATCTCCATAAAAAAATGTTTAAAAACATCTATTTTTTCATTATAAGAAAATGTTAAATTAATTACTTCAATTGGGTTGGCAGTCTTTTGCGGTTCTATTATATAACGATTTTCTAGCTTTTCAAAGCTGGCTTTTTTTAAATCAGCTTCCTCACAATCCAATTCAAGAAAGTCAAAGACTCTTCCTGCCTTTACTAATGATGATGAAAATGTAGCCCATGCAGAACCAAAACTTTGCACCATTGAACGAACACCCATCTGCAATGATACAATCGCCATAACCGTTCCATAATCCATTTTGCCGCGTGCCACTAAAAATGCACCTGCGCCGATTGTTCCAAAACTTGCCAATATTCCTAAGAAAAAAGAAATCATTTCAAGAACTGCCAATTTTTTACTTTTTTGTTTTTCTTCATTGGTTGCCTGATTATTTTCACTTTGAAACAAATCCAATACAATGGATGAGCCACGAAACATTTTCAATGTTGTAAATCCTAATAAGATATCACTTAAACGAGCTGTAAGTTTTGATATTTTATTTTGAATATCTTTATCCATTTTCTTAATTTGCTGATTCATCTTAATTGAAATATATACAGTCACCAAACAAAAGCTAACAGCAATCAATGCTAACATTGGATTATATACCATCATTGCAATAATTGAGGTCATACCATTTATCAATCTGCCAAATACCCAATAAATATGTGAAAAATAGGAATCCTTAAGAGAATTGGCATCCTGATTTAATGTCTTAAGCGCTTCTCCACTGTGATGATGTTCATAATAATTCATATCCATTCTCATTAATTTTTTAAAAAGCTCCATTTTAATATCAAATACAATTTTTCGGACAACCTTAATTTGAACGTATCTTCTATATGGTGCCAAACAATTCAACACAACCAATATAATACATAACACTGCTGCTTGTATAAATAAATTATTATCTTGATATTCCAACGCATTAAAAATCAGCTTATTCATATATGGATATATTAAATTTAACAGTACTGACGTGATAAGCGTTATTATAAAAATACGCCAATATGAAACTTTATATTTTCCAATATATGAAAAATATCTTTTTAATTCTCCCATTACACTACACCTCTGACATCATATAATTTTGGTACATTCTGCAATATGTTCCATTTGATTTTATAAGCTCTTTATGTGTTCCCGATTCCACAATTCTGCCCTTATCAAAAACAATAATTTCATCATAATCTACGATTGCAGAAAGACGGTGTGCCACTGTAATAACGGTTTTATTGTGTGAAATCACTTTTAAAGTTTCATTTACAAACCCTTCTGTCTCTTTGTCCAAAGCAGAAGTTGGCTCGTCCAATAAAAGAATCGGCGCATCCTTTAAAATTGCTCTTGCAATAGAAATTCGCTGCCTCTGACCACCTGATAAATTACTTCCGCATTCCTCAAGCAAGGTATCATATTGGTTGGGCAACGCTCTAATAAAATCATCACAGCCCGCTTTTTTTGCAGCATCTATTACCTTCTCTTTGCAGGCTTGCGGATTGCCAATACGAATGTTGTCAAATACGCTCATTGGAAAAATTACCGTGTCCTGTGAAATAAGCGCTAAATCTCTTCTTACCGCTTCTGGCGCAATATCTGAAAATGGATTGCCATAAAATAAAATCTCACCACTATGAACTTCATATTGTCTGCACATTAATTTAATAATCGTACTTTTTCCACAGCCACTTTGACCTACAAAAGCAATCCTTTGTCCTTTTTCAACCGTTAAATTTAAATGGTTCAAAACTTGTTTTTCATGTTCCATCCATTTTGAATATGTAAATGATACATTTTTAAATACAAATACTTCTTTCGCTGTTTTATCAATTTCTTTCAATTTATTTTCTGTATTCTCTATGGGCATATCCATAATTTCAAATACACGCTTTATAGATATCATTGTTATTTGTGTTCGGACAACCAATTGATAGGCATTAACAAGCGGTTCATTGATTTTCTCAATGCCACTGATAAACGCCAATAATATACCCAATGTTATTGTTCCTTTAAAGGTCAAATACCCTCCGATACATAACACAATTGCATTTGGCGCCTCTCTGATTAAACATGATAGTGGTTCAATATTATATTGCCTTAAATCATTTCGGTTTGAAATATCAAATGTTTCTTTTAAAGCTTTATAATATTTGTCCTGCATTTTCTTTTGAAGATTGTATGATTTAATGACTTCTGCTCCGTCAAAGGCTTCCTGAATATTGTTATTTGTCAATCCCAGTTTTTTCACGTAAACAGATTGTGCCATTTTCACTGGTTTTAAAAGCTTAATACTAAGCGGTACTAGAACAAATAGTAAACCAAAACATATTGCTGCCAGCAATGGATTTAATAAAAATAAATAAATTGCAAATACCACCACCATGATAGGTACATACAGACAATCTTTAAAATAACTCTGCATATACGATGCTATTCCTTCAATATCTGATGATGCCCGTTCAACAATATCTCCAAAATTATTTTTTTCTATAAAATCTGGTGCCATCTTCATTATATGATGGACTAAATCACGCCGTAAATCTCTTAAAAGTCCTGCTCCAAAAAATCCCGTCATACAGCGAACGAAATAATTGGCAACCATTCCTATTGTAATTATCAATATAGTTTTCACAATAAGCTCTGGCAATATAATACTAATTGTACCTTTAACAGATTCTTCAACTACTTGCTTTAAAATGTCAATAATCCATACATTTGCAATAGAACAACCAATCCCTGCTAATACCATAATTATTATATGCCCCAAATAAGATTTTGCATAATTTATTAATCGTATCATACTGTACATCTCCTTTTCTATTTGCTATACTTTTTACAGTCTATCAACTATTAAAATGGATAACAATAAAAGATATGCACGATTTTTATATACTTTCTGCAATAGAACTAATAGTATATCCATTTAGCTTGCTGCTTATGGAAATAAAAAAGAAAAGAGGAAACCTACATGCCACAACAAGACCGTCATAAAAATCGCCTCATTCCAATTGAATTTACTTTTTATGATACACTTGAAACATTGCCTGTTAAAGAGCGTTGCTCTATCGTTTTGCTCACTTGTGGAAATGCCACGATAAAAATTAACAATCATATCCGCCTGCTTCATTCTCCTTGTGTGCTTTGTCTGTCACAGTATGATACAATAGAATTAATCCACTCTGAAAATTTAAGCGCCAAATCGTTTCATTTTGACCCATGGTATATTAAAGCTTGTCTTTGTTTTGACAACCTTAATGATTCCATTGAAATTGAACCGCCATATACATACGACCGTGCTAATTTATATATGTTTACGAAACACCATAACCATTTTCAGGGGATTTTTTCACTTACTCCTCAAAACTATATTCATATCAATGAACTTTTGCTTATGATTGGAGCTGAAACATTTTCTCAAAGTGATAGTTTTTGGACTTGCCGAATAAGAAGAATGTTACGCCAATTAATTAGCTGCATTTCTGATATCTATGCAGACCAGCGTAAATTAAAACTTTTTGATACTCCAGAAAGCCACACCCCTGCTTCTGTCTGTGCTGAATATATCCATGCTCACTATACCGAAAATATTACGCTTGGTACTTTATGCAGCCTTGTAAATTTAAACAGAACCTCTTTAAATCAACAATTTAAAGCACAATTTTTATGTACCTGCATGGAATATCTTTTAAATTACCGCCTAAAGATTTCTCAGGAACTTTTATCCAATACCAATATGAAAATTCATGAAATTGCCGAAAACTGCGGCTTTAAATATGATACCTATTTTATAAAACAATTTACAAAAAAATTAGGTATTTCTCCTGCTATGTATCGTAAAAATCCGCTTTCTTATACAGCTTATGAAGGAAAACCCATAAAAAAGTTATAAAATTGAACCTTCATAACAATGCTAAATAAGCAGGTAAATAAACCGCAAGCAATCTATTTGGCTCGTTATTCAAAACAAAAAAGGACAGCACGTCTTACGCACTATCCTTTATTTTAACCGTTCTGCTTGAAGTCTTGCTTCATCACGATTATTACACTTTATTTTAATAGATTACTATTTATAATAAAAATTAATTATTAATCAACTTATCCTTCTCATCATTCCAGCTATAAAGCTTTCTGATTTCCTCGCCAACCTTTTCTGATGAATGTTCAGAAGCAAGTTTTCTCATCGCCTTAAAGTGAACTTGTCCGCCTGCATCCGACATATCTAAAAGGAACTCTTTAGCAAATGAACCATCTTGAATGTCTGAAAGAATCTTTTTCATCGTCTTTTTGGTTTCTTCTGTGATAAGCTTTGGTCCTGTTATGTAATCGCCATATTCAGCTGTATTTGAGATAGAATATCTCATGCCGGCAAAACCTGATTGATAAATCAAATCTACAATCAGCTTCATCTCATGGATACACTCAAAGTACGCATTTCTTGGGTCATAGCCTGCTTCACACAAAGTCTCAAATCCAGCCTGCATAAGTGCGCATACACCGCCACAAAGAACTGCCTGCTCACCAAAAAGGTCGGTCTCAGTCTCTGTTCTAAATGTTGTCTCAAGAACACCTGCTCTTGCTCCGCCAATTCCTAATGCGTAAGCTAACGCCATATCCAATGCTTTGCCTGTCTCGTCCTGCTCTACAGCTACAAGACATGGAACACCTTTGCCTTCCTGATATTCGCTTCTTACTGTATGTCCAGGTCCTTTTGGTGCAATCATTGTAACATCAACACCTTTTGGAGCCTTGATAAGTCCAAAATGAACATTGAAACCATGTGCAAACATAAGCATATTGCCTGCCTCAAGGTTTGGTTCAATATCTTCTTTATACAACTTGGCTTGTTTTTCATCATTGATAAGAATCATAATAATATCAGCTCTCTTTGCAGCCTCAGCAGCAGTAAATACTTCAAATCCTTGCTCCTGCGCTCTGTTCCATGATTTTGAGCCTTCATAAAGACCGATAATCACATGACAGCCTGAATCCTTAAGGTTTAATGCGTGTGCATGTCCCTGACTGCCATAACCAATAATGGCAATGGTCTTACCATCTAATAAAGACAAATTACAATCCTGCTGATAATAAATCTTAGCTTCTGCCATTTTTTTATACCTCCAAATAGTAATATAATAATTTTTGGGCTATTCTTATCAAAACAGCCTATTTTTATTTTAAACTTGCAGCGCCCCTTGCAAGACCTGTTATACCAGTTCTTGCCAGCTCTGTAATTTTAAAACTGCTCAATAAATCAATAAATGCGTTTAATTTGCTCTGCGCACCTGTAAGCTCAACAATAATGGATTCCATCGCAACATCGACAATGTTTGCTCGAAATACATTGCTAAGTGTTATTACTTCCTGTCTTCGCAACGCATCACATTCAATCTTTACAAGAACAAGCTCCCTGCATACAGAAGCTTCTGCTGGAAGTTCTATAATCTCTTTTACATCAATCAGCTTAGATACCTGTTTTTCAATCTGCTCTAAGACGTCATCATCACCTGTAACGGTAACGGTCATTCTTGATAGTTTAGGGTCTGTTGTCTCTCCTACAGTCAAACTATCAATATTGTATCCTCTTCTGGAAAATAATCCTGCTACCCTGCTAAGCACACCAGCTGAGTTTTCAACCAACATAGAAAAAACGGCATGTCTCATATTATCCCTCCATTCTTGCTTTGCCTGCAAATTTAAAGAATCACTTGCTGTTCTTTAAATTTGTGTGTGAAAATTTCATTTTTCACACGACTTTCATCTAACATATGATGCTCACTGTATTGTAACAACTGTATTGCTGCTTGTCAATACGTAAATCCTACTGTCAAGGGCTTTTGCCTCTGTTTCTGAATGTGTTACTATTATGGTTATTTTATTTTTTGTATATTCTTTAACAAATTGTACAACATGCTGCTTTGATTCCTTATCCAATCCTGTAAATGGCTCATCCATCAGACAAATATCACATTCACAAAGCAATGCCCTCGCAATTGCCACACGTCGTTTTTGACCGCCGCTGAGCTTGTAAATGGGCATATCCATACATTCCTGCGGCAATATAGCCGTCAACAATGTTCGTATTCTTTTTTCATTTTCCTTACTGGTATCCTCTAAAACCAACATAATATTGCCAATAGCACTCATCTTGTCAATCAAGCGGTTTTCTTGAAAGACAGCGCTAATTTTGCCTGTTTTTGATATCACCCCGCTGTCAGGCGTGAGAAGCTTCATTATGATTTTAAGAAGCGTCGTCTTTCCTATACCTGATTTTCCCATAATACAATTGATTTTATCTTCTGTAAATACTGCTGAGACATTTTTTAAAACAATAGCCTCTCCATATTTTTTACATATTTTTTCTATTGATAATCTATCTATTTTTCCTATATCAGACTTATTTGCACCCACTAATTTTCCTTGTATTTTACCTTGAAATACACTATTTTCCAAATATACTAACAAACAAAAAAATGTTTTTTCGCACAGCAGACTTACACCGACAACAACAATGCTCCAAGCAAATAATTGTTCAGTCAATAAATAAAGTTTTGCATAGTATAGCTGTTCACCAATCGAATTTTTTGCCAACCCGATAACTTCCGCTGAAACACCTGCTTTCCAGCTCATGCCTATCGCTGTCTTTAAACTGCTTCTTGTATAAGATAACACTTGCGGCAAATAAATATATTTGATTGTCCGCACAAATCCTATTGAAAACAATTCGCCCATCTCAAGCAGTTTTTTATCGGTCTGCCTCATTCCAGCCACAACACTGCTGTATACCATAGGAAATACAACAATAAATGAAATAAGTGCAGAAACTTTAGAAGAACCAAATAAAATCAGCAGCAAAATAATAAAAGAAGCAACAGGCAGCGATTTCATCAGATGAATAAGCGGCATAAAAAATTCATGTACCATTTGATATTTGCCAGCTAGAACACCTAGTAAAACAGCTATGACACAAGCTGTCAAAAATCCAACGGTAATATGAAAAAAGCTATTTATTAAAACAGTATAAAATACACTTGTACTAACTAACTTGCACAGTTGTATAAACACATTAACAGGACTTGCCAATATAAGCTCAAGTCCTGTTAAATCACATACAGCCTGCCATATACACAGCCACACTGCAATTATCAATATTCTTACTATCAACCAATTCTTTTTTGATTCAATAAACATTTGCTATTATCCTTACAAACATATACATCGTACAAATATCCGTCTCGCTCCACTTTCTCTTATATTCTCCAAATGTATCAAAGCAGATAATTCCCAGAAAAACCCCATCTTTTATTATCTTTATCTGCAAAGTTGAACATATATCTGCCTGTGAAAAAATTGCATAAGCTTTTGGGAAATCACCAGATACAGCGGATGTATTAAAAATCACATTCACTCCATGTTCATCAAATAACTTCATATACTTATCATCTTTTAAAAACGCTCCGTCAATATCTGCCCCTTTATAATGTCCAAAAATTTTATCACAATTTTTATTTTTATCAAACAGCAAAATACCATGAATATCCATCTGGTTCATAATATCCTCGAAAACATCATCAAGAGCAGCACGTCCTTCTTGTAACAATTTATCATTAAAGCTTGCAATCATCTCCAGCTTATCTATAGGCTTCATAAAATTAGAACAAATATGAAGATTTTTAAGTTTTGTATCGCCATTTATCAAGTCCCCATGAATCTCTGGCGTATAAATAATAAAACGGTCTTTTCCCTTCTCTTTTGCAATATAAAGACATCTATCAGCCAGCTTAAATAAGGTATCATAATCCGTTGCATTGTCTGGATAAGTAGAAATTCCAATCGATACGGTAAATGTATACTCTGGATTCTTCTTTGCAAGCTCAATTCTTAATTTACTTCGGATTGCTGTTAAGAATACACGAACCTCCTCAACACTGTTATAATCGGTCAACAGACACATAAATTCATCGCCGCCAATTCTTCCAGCAATCCCTCGCTCTCCTACAGTTCTTCTTAATTCGGATGCAAAATCTGCAATAACTTCATCACCAAAACGATGACCATATGTATCATTAACCGACTTAAAATTATCAATATCAATAATTATAAGAAACATCTTTTTTGAGTCTTTATTGGTGTTTGCATTTTGTATTGTATCATGGATATCATCCGTCACAGCCCTCTTATTAAGCAGTCCTGTAGCAGAATCTTTATTTGCATCGTTGCCAATCATAATGCTTTTTAAATCATACCGCCCATTCATCTCCGTAATTAATCCTGCAACCATCACTTTACCAGTTGCATTAACGATGGTCTCACCACGAAAATTAAGCGTATCCATTCTAAATCCTTTAGACATCAAAGAAGTATGTACATTGATACCAAACACATCAACACCATCTCGAATATTGCTGCACAATCGCCGAAACATATCAACATCGGCTGCCTCAACAAATCCAAGTCTTAAAATACGTTTTTCCCACTCATCTAAAGAATCCTTTTCAAAAACCTCGCATCGACCATTTATATACATATATATGGTAATTACACCGATACTAAATTCATACTCAAAAAATTTATCTTGAACATAATTCATAAATGTACGATATTTTCTGATATTATCATAATATGATTTAAATTTACTATTTTGAATAACAATATCATGGAACATCAAATTGATTTCTGTATGTTCTTTTTCACAATTTACATTAAGTTTTTGCGCAAGCATCCATCTATATGTACCATTTTTTACTTTTACTCTGATAACAATTGGATTATTTATCTGTATATCTAAAATAAAGTTACAAAATATTTCTTTGTCATCAGAATAAATAAGAGTCAATAAAGAATTGGGTAACTCTTTACCTATCATTCCATAAAATCGTTCATCCCCCATAGTGATAGAATACTTATCATCAATAACACAACTTGCCTCAACAATGTCTTTATCTATCAAACTCGTACTAACCTGTGTCATACTTATACCCCCATAAGATTATTACCACTTGCACAAAATACAAATCGTAATAAACATCATTTATGATTTTACTTTTGCAAAGTCTTTGACTTTTTCCATTGCCTGTTTGATATCGGATATAATATCATTCACATTTTCTATACCCACAGATAAGCGAATCAAATCAGGCTGCACACCTGCCTCAACAAGCTGCTCGTCAGACATCTGTCTATGTGTATGACTTGCTGGATGCAAAACACACGTTCTAGCATCTGCAACATGTGTAACGATTGATATCATTTTTAAATTATCCATAAATGCAACTGCCGTATTTCTATCCCCTTTTAATCCAAACGAAATAACCCCACATGTTCCATTTGGCATATACTTTTGTTGCAATTGATGGTATTTATTGTTAGGCAAATCGGCATAATTCACCCATGCGACATGCTCATTGCTCTCTAAAAATTGTGCTACTTTCAACGCATTTTCACAGTGTCTTGGCACTCTTAAATGCAGCGTTTCAAGACCAATATTGATAAGAAATGCGTTCATTGGTGACTGCACAGAACCCAAATCCCTCATAAGCTGTGCTGTAGCCTTTTGTATATAAGCCATCTTTCCAAATTTATCTGTATAGACAACACCATGATAAGATTCGTCAGGCGTTGTCAATCCAGGAAACTTATCAGCATACTTTGTCCAGTCAAAATTGCCGCTGTCCACAATGCAGCCGCCAACAGTCATGGCGTGTCCGTCCATATATTTTGTCGTTGCATGTGTAACAATATCCACACCAAACTCAAAAGGACGACAGTTAATTGGTGTTGCAAATGTATTGTCAACAATAAATGGAACTCCATTTTCATGCGCTATATCTGCAAATTTTTCAATATCCAACACAACTAATGCTGGATTGGCAATCGTCTCTCCAAATATACATTTTGTATTCGGTCTAAAAGCAGCTTGTATCTCCTCTTTGGTGGCATCAGGCTCAACAAATGTCACATCGATGCCAAGTTTTTTCATCGTCACGCCAAATAAATTAAATGTACCGCCATAAATTGCCGATGTACTGATAAAATGGTCTCCTGCTTCACATATATTAAAAACTGCATAAAAGTTTGCTGACTGACCAGACCCTGTAAGCATAGCGGCATATCCGCCTTCCAAATCGCATATTTTTTTAGCTACCCAATCGTTTGTTGGATTTGCCAATCTGGAATAGAAATATCCCTCTTTTTCAAGGTCAAACAATGCACCCATCTCATCACTAGAACCATACTTAAATGTTGTGCTTTGAACAATAGGCATTATTCTTGGCTCACCATTTTTTGGCTCCCAACCGCTTTGAATACATTTTGTCTCGATTTCATAATTACTCATTTTTTAATAAGCTCCTTTCTTAGTCCGCAAATTTTTACTCTTCCTCTTGTGTATTCTCATCTATCCCTATATAAGTCATAGAAACCTTTGTAATCATTCTATTATTTACTTCAATTACTTTAAAGTTATATCCTTTATAAACACATTGAAAATCCTCATTTTCCTGAGGGATTCTTCCCATCTTATCAATAAGGAATCCATTGATGGTATCTATATTTTCACATCCAAATTGAATATCAAACATATCCTCAATATCTTCTAATAACATCGTTCCTTTAAGAATATAGGAATCGTCTGGCTGTTTTACAATCAATATCTCCTCATCATCATATTCATCAAGAATATCTCCCACAATCTCCTCAAGAATATCCTCCATTGTAACAATTCCTGACGTTTGTCCATACTCATCAACAACAAGTGCCATATGTATTTTTTTTGATTGCATCTCCTTAAACAATACGCTTAATTTTCTTGTCTCTGGAATAAAACAGGCATCAAACAAAACTTGATTGCGCATATCTGCTAACGTCTTATTTAAATTTCTTTTATTATCGTCAACATATACTTTAATCAAGTCTCTTAAATGTAATATTCCTAATATATTATCTATATTGCCATCATATACTGGATATCTTGTATGATTTTCATTCATAATAAATTCAAAAGCTTCTTTTATTGTTGTATTGCAATCCAATGCAATAATGCCTTTTCTATGTATCATAACATCGGAGGCTTGTTTATCTCCAAACTCAAAAATATTATTAATCATCTCAGCTTCGTTCTTTGCAAGAACACCCTGTTCATGTCCTTCGTTGACCATATCTATAATTTCTTCTTCTGTCACATCTTCCTCTTTTCTTACCTTCCTAGAAAGATTCTTAAAAAAAGCTGACATTCTACTTTCTGTTTTCCTCGCGGGGTGACCATCGTTCATAACTATCCTCATTTCTGCGCTATTTAACGCTCTTTACTATAAAATTATTGTTCTTTTACATTATTTATAACTTTTTATGTAGGCAAGTGCCAAAGCCGGCGCTAAAACTTTGACTTTGGTACATTGCCTTTAAGTATTTAAACAAATTTTTATTTTATAAATTGATTTACTTTGCAAATATTGTAATTTTTCTCTGTGACTATTGTACCATATATTAATATTTATCGTCAAATCCTATTTCCCCATCTCTAAGCTTACTAACAAAGCATGGTTGACCTCGTCAATGATTTCATTATCGAGATGACAAACTTTATCTTTTAATCTTGTTTTGTCAATTGTGCGAAGCTGCTCTAAAAGAATAACCGAATCTTTTACTAGGTCATACCGCATGGAATCAATTTCCACATGCGTTGGAAGCTTTGCCTTTGTCATTTTACTGGTAATCGCAGCACATATAACAGTTGGACTATGTTTATTTCCTGTATCGTTCTGTATAATAAGTACTGGTCTTATTCCACCTTGTTCGGAACCAACAACGGGTCTTAAGTCTGCATAAAATATATCTCCACGTTTTACTACCACACCAATCACACTCCCTCAAAAATCGCTCTTGTGATTTTAGTATTTCCAGACTGTCGGCGTGTATTCAAATAAATTTATTTTAAGTTAAAACCATCCCATTTTTCATGGAAATAGTCATGACTACCTATATATTTTTCATTCATATAATAATTTCTTGGAATCCTTTTATTTAAATCGCATACAAATTCATAGTTAAATGTTCCTGCAAGTTTTGCAATCTCCTCAATGGTGATAGCCTCATTTCCATCTTTACCTATTAATGTCACAATATCATTGCGTTTTACATGCTCAATTTCGGTGACATCCACCATCAATTGGTCCATACACACTCTGCCAACAATAGGTGCTTTTTTTCCATGTATCAAAACATAACCTTTTGACGATAAACTTCTTGGATAGCCATCGCCATAACCCACTGAAACAGTTGCAAGAATCGTTTGTTTTGTTGTCTCAAATGTGCCGCCGTAGCTTACTTTCTGTCCAGCCTCTACACATTTTACCATAGTGACATGACTCTTTAACTCAAGTGCCGGTCTTAAATCAACGTTTGATTGTTTAACCTCATCAGACGGATACATGCCATACATCGCAATTCCAAGTCGAACCATGTCCTTATATGTATAGGGCATATCAATTACAGCAGCGCTATTTGCACAATGTTGAATCTCAAAATCAATACCTTGCCCATGTAAATACTCCATAAAATTGGAAAACTTTTCAAACTGTTTATCTGCCTGATATTTATTCTTTTCATCTGCCGTTGCAAAATGTGTAAAAATTCCTTGTGCCTTAATATTTTCAAGCGCCACAATTTTTTGAATAACCGTTGCGCCGCTTAAATTAGGTTCCAGCCCGATACGCCTCATTCCAGTATCTACTTTAATGTGACATATTGCTGTCTTATTTAACTCTTTTGCTATCACATCAAGCTCTTTTGCCGTCTCATAATCAAATATAGTTGCTGAAACATTATATTTTACAAGTGTTGTATATTCGTCAGTATTGACAAAGCCAAGAATTAAAATAGGCTTATCAATGCCATTTTCTCTTAAGTTGACTGCCTCATCTAACGTTGCAACCGCATAGCCATATACTTTATCATAGACTGCTTTGGCAACTGCAATATCGCCATGCCCATATCCGTCAGCTTTCACTACAGCTAATGCTTTTGTTCCTGAAGGTGTAAGTGCCATCAATCGGTCAACATTATCGCGTATAATGTCAAGCCGAACATCTGCATAAACTCTATAATACTTACTCATCTTACTAATTAAGCCTTTCTTTTTATCTGCAATTATTTACAGCAATTTTGCAATTGCTTCTGCTATATCCCATGCCATAGTACCATTAACGCCCTTTTCTTCCTTGCATATATCTCCTGCACAGCCATGAATGTAAACTGCCATTGCAGCAATCCATTCTGGTGATGCCGCTTCATACTTGTATAAGCAGACAATCCCCGCAATCACTCCTGTCAATACATCTCCTGAACCGGCTGTCGCCATGCCACAATTTCCAGATGTATTGATATACGTTCCATCGTTTCCTGTTGTAACAGTAGCATAGTCTTTTAATACACAGGCATTGCACATCATCGCATATAACTTTTTTGCAGACTCAATCGGATGCTCTTTTACTTGTAAAATATCTTTCTTTAAAAGCCTTGAAGCCTCCCCAATATGCGGTGTGATAATAATATGAGCCTTATTTTGTTGTTTTATATATTCTAACTGTTGAACCAATGACAAATTTACTGGTTGTTGGTCATTTAAAGACGGATTTAACGGTTGTATCTCAAAAGATTTGCTTGTCAATTGTGGATTTTGTGCTGCAATGATATTGAGTGCATCGGCATCAAAAACAAATGTTTTTGGTATATTCCAAGTCGCTTTTGCCATAAAATAAATCACATCATTTACGATTCTAACCGATGATTCTTGTGTAGATAATCCAGGTCCTATGACAATACAATCTGCCCACTCTATTAATTCTTTAAGATGAATGGCATCTTTATCTGTATAATCATTATAAATATCTGAAATAACCTCTGGAACTTTTACAATCAGAGGGATTTTGTTGTCTGCATGTGTAAATACGCGAACCAAGCCGCACCCTGACCGAAAAGCCGCTTTAGCACTTAAACAGGCAGCGCCGCACATATCTTTTGAACCAGCAATAATAAGTGTCTTGCCGCATTTTCCTTTATCGTAATCCGATTTATGTTTTGGAAGCTGACAGATATCATTCCTATCAATAGAAAATGTATCAATATCTAACCGCATATTATTACAGATAAATCCAATATCTTTTACAACAATGGTTCCACAATAATTTTTGCCCTTGCCACATAACATACCAATCTTGTTATAACCAAAAGTAACGGTTTTATCAACTTTTACAGCAACCCCCATCACTTCGCCTGTTGAAGCATTAATTCCTGATGGAATATCCACTGCAATTTTATATGAATGAATATGATTAATAACATTGATAACTTCTTTGTAATATCCTGTTATTTCTCTTGACAGTCCAATTCCAAATATAGCATCTACAATATAATCATATGTTGCATCGGCAACTTTGTTTACAAGAGACATTCCCATATTCTCTATGATTGATTTTTGAATGGCATATTCTTTTGTTCCTTCTTTATCTGAGACAAGTAAAATATCAACATCAAATCCACGCTGATATAGAATCCTTGCAACAGCCAACCCATCTGCGCCATTGTTGCCAGAACCGCTCACAACAAGCACACTGCCCTTTTTCATATTCAAAAATTCATCAGCGACAGCCAACGCAGCTCGTTCCATCAACACCACCGAAGGAATCCCAATATAATGTATAGAATGGTCATCAACCTGTTTCATTTGTTTTGAACTTAATACATATTTCATTATGTACCTCATTTTCAAATATTTTATATAAATAAATCATTGTACTATTGTATGTTATACAACAACCCTATATAGTTCTATAAAAATCTACTGGTCATTAATTTTATCCAATATTCCCATCACTTCTGCACCTAATATATTGTGCATCCCCGCATATAATTGATTGTTCGTTTCTTCTTTATCCTGCTTAATCAACAGATTCCTTTTTAGTTTTACTCTTGTCGCATCAATCCATTTATTAAGCACTTCCAAATCCTTATTATTTTCATTAATCTTGTCAAAACACATCTTTGCTGTCTCAATTAAAAGTTTATGATTTGCCTCTGCCAGTTTTTTTGGAATCTCTTTTTCCTCATCTTCTAATTGCAATATTTTTTCTTTTGCTTCATGTATCAATCTTTGATTTTTATTCATTCGTTTTTTATGTTTACTGCTGCTATCTTCTTCCATATTTTCAACAACATCTTGTATCAATTGTGATTTTATCTTTTTAACATCGGTAAGGTCATTTGTAACTTGACCTTGCCTTTTTAACAATTCATTAACCTGACCTTCCCAATAACGAATCTCATCCGTTTTGCTAATTTCCGGTACTAATTGATACCAACGCTGATTTAATGTAAGTATCGGAACATTTCTATAAGCTAGAGCTTCTTTTAATACTTCATAAGTTATCTCTGCCATAATCCCTCCAAAAAAGGGTTGTCGCCCAAAGCAACTATACAAAATACCAGACCTTTTACTATAAACCTTGATACTATCTTGTAAGTACTTGCTTGGCGCGACAATCCCACCACATTTTAATTTATAATTTCATTATTTGCTATGGTATAAGACAGTCTCATAAGACTTTCGGATAAATGTACATTTTCCACAATAATATCATCAGATAAATTCAAATCTGTATGTGCGAAATTCCATATTGCTTTAATGCCACAATCTACAACTATATGTGCTACGTCTTTTGCAACCTGTCTAGGTACTGTAAGAACAACAATCTCAATATCATTATTCTTTATATAATCTGAAAACTCACTCATCATTTTAATTTTTAAATCGCCAATTCCCAAACCTTCAAGTGTTGGATTATTGTCAAAAACTGCTTGAATTAAAAATCCTCTCTTTGCAAAATCGCCGGAATTGACAAGAGCACTGGCAAGATTGCCTGCTCCGATAATCACCATATTATGTGTGCGGTTAATACCTAATATCTTGCCTATCTCATTATACAAATACTGAACATTATATCCATAGCCTTGCTGTCCAAAGCCTCCAAAGTTATTTAAGTCTTGCCTTATCTGTGAAGCAGTTACTTTCATTTTCATGCTTAACTCTTTTGAAGAAATCCTTTGAACGCCTCCCTCAATCAATTCTCCAAGATACCTGTAATATCTTGGAAGTCTTTTTATTACTGCTGAAGAAATTTTTTTATTTTCGTCCATATTCTATACGCACCTTTCGCTAAGCCTCATCAATATCACAATTATACCTCGATGACAAATAATTGTCAAAACCTTGTCAAACAGCAATTTTCAAGCAACCATTCATATATTAAGTTACTATCCTAATACTTTCTTTGCAATATCGACCGACTCTTTTGCATCCTTTGAGTAAAAATCAGCATGTATCTCCTTTGCATATTCTGGAGTTAATACTGCTCCTCCCACCATAATTTTACAATCAAGATGATTGTCATGTATAAGTTGAATTGTCTCTTTCATTGAAACAAGTGTTGTTGTCATTAATGCTGACAATCCTACTAATTTTGCATTATGTTCTATAATAGCATCCACTACTTTTTGATATGGAACATCTTTTCCTAAATCAATCACTTCATAGCCATAGTTTTCAAGAAGAACCTTTACAATATTTTTGCCAATATCATGCACATCACCCTTTACTGTTGCAATTACAATCTTTCCCTTACTCACAGGAGCCACATTGCTGTTCGCCATATGATTTTTTATTACTTCAAAAGCTGATTGTGCCACCGATGCAGACATAATAAGCTGTGGCAAAAATAATGTTCCTTTTTCAAAGTCATCGCCTATCTTATCCAATGCTGGAATAAGCACCTCATTGATAACGACCATTGCATCTACTTGTTCAAGCAATTTTGCAGTATAATCTGCGCCTTCCTTTTTAAGACCGCTAAGAACTGCATGATAAAGCTTTAATTGTTCACCTTCTAATTTACTTTCTTGTGTATTGTTTAAGTCCGTATTGAAAACAGTATTTGCATTATCTGCTGCTTTTGGACTATCTACCACTATTTTTGAAAATGTTTTTCCAGCATAATGCTCAATAAAATCAACGGAATTTTTATCATAGCCCTTTAAGAGTTTAAATGCTCTGACTGCTCCTGTCATTTCCTCAACATTAGGGTTAATAATCGGCAAATCAAGTCCATTTTCAAGTGCCATTGTAAGAAAAATATGATTGACAAGAACACGATTTGGCAATCCAAATGATATATTAGAAACACCTAACACAGTCTTTAATCCTAATTCGGTCTTTACCATATTTACTGCTTTTAATGTTTCAACCACACCTTCTTGTTCCGCCGATGCAGTAAGTGTCAAACAGTCGATATATACATCTTCTCTTGGAATACCAAACTCGGCTGCCCTATCCACTATTTTTTTTGCAATTGCAAATCGGTCTTTGGCTTTTTTAGGTATACCATCTTTGTCTAAAGTCAATCCCACAACAGCAGCACCATATTTTTTAACCAGTGGAAGAATAGTATTTAGCGATTCTTCTTCTCCATTCACAGAATTGACAATCGGCTTTCCATTATAAACACGAAGTGCTGCATCAAGCACCTCTGGAATTGTTGAATCAATCTGCAATGGAACATCAACGATAGATTGAAGAGCTTTTACTACAGTAATCATCATTTCTTTTTCATCAATTCCCGGAAGCCCCACATTGACATCAAGAATATCAGCGCCTGCCTGCACTTGTTCTAATGCCTGATTAAGAATATAATCAATATCTCCTTTTATTAATGCTTCTTTAAATAATTTCTTTCCAGTTGGATTAATTCGTTCTCCTATAATTCTTGGCTCTGTCACTGAAACCACCTTTGTTGCAGAACAGACCGCTGCTGGTATCGCAGTTTTTTGCCTTGTCACCTTATTTCCATTTGCTTTTAGCATCTTTGACAATTCTTCTATAAATTCAGGATTTGTTCCACAACACCCGCCAAATATCTTGATTCCATACGTTCTCAAATTGTTCATATACTCTGCAAACTCAGCAGCAGTAACATTATATTCATTGGTTTTTGGGTCTGGAAGTCCTGCATTTGGTTTTACAATAAGCGGTTTATCTGTCCATTTTGACAACTCTTCAATAACAGGCTCTAGCTCTTTTGGTCCAAGTGAACAATTGACACCAAGCGCATCAACATCTAGTCCTTTCAAGGTAAGTGCCATTGACGGAATCATACAGCCTGTAAATGTTCGCATATTGCTCTCAAATGTCATTGTGCACATAACAGGAAGACTGCTATGCTCTTTTGCCGCAAGAACAGCCGCTTTTACATCTAATAAATCAGTCATTGTCTCAAAGACAATAACATCTGCTCCCGCTTTGCTTCCCGCTTCCACAATTTCTGCATACATCTCATAGGCTTCCTCAAAGCACAACGTTCCTGTCGGCTCTAACAACTGTCCTATCGGTCCAATATCCAAAGCTACAAGTGCATCTGGCTTTACGTTTTGAACTGCTTTTTTTGCATTTTCAACACCTGCAGTTACCAATTCTTCAACACTATATCCACAATCCAAAAGCTTATATGAATTGGCACCAAACGTATTGGTATATATTATATCGGCACCTGCATTCAAATACTTTTCATGTATAGATATCAATAATTGTGGATTTTCTATATTTAATATTTCTGGAATTTCACCAATTTTCATGCCTGCTGCCTGAAGCATTGTCCCCATTGCCCCATCTAATACAATATACTCACTCTTCAATAATGCTCTAAAATCTTTAGCCATTACAATGACCACCTTTCTGTCTAATATTACATTGTTCTCTCATATTGCATGTCTGACAGCCTCTTGCTGTCTTTTCTATTGGATTATCGGATAATCCAATAATTGCTGTTACCGATTTTGTTGGTGTAAGCATATAAGATGCATTAACATTTAATCCAATTCGCTTAGGTGCATCAAGCGCATTTAAAAAATCTTTCTGCAATAAAATAGGTAAGTCCCCATATCCTATGCCAAATCGGAAAGTTTGATATTTATCAGGATATGCTTGTCTTATAATATGCTCTACTTTATCACAAACCTGCTCAATTGCAACACTAGAAAGACTGTCCACAAGCACAGCCTTTGCCATATCTTCAACCTGTGTAATGCGAATTAATCGGTCAATGCTGTCTGATAGCGTCACTGCCATAAGTACTGCCATATCACAGCCTTTTAAATGTTTTTTAATTGACTCACCTGTAAGCACCAGATGACAGCCATCAACTGCTATACCATGATTTTGTGATTCTATAGCCATAATATTACAAACTTTATACACATATCTTGGCTTTGCCGATGCAAGAACCTTCTCCTCACATAAATCAATCAGATGTTCCATAGCATCATCTAGTTGTTCTCCTGAGTAGCCCAAATACCTTAATGCTTCTTTTCGATTTAATTTTTCAAGTTTCATATTTTCTGTTATCATTATAAATACACCTTTCTATATGGTGATTGTCTATATAATCCCATTTCTTTTTTAGCCAAATATCCTGTAAAAGTCTCCAACATACTTTACATTGTTTGTAAAAGAAATTTTTACTTTATAATACTGTTGTTTTATTGCGGCTATTTTAAATATAGCCATTTTACGATACTATAATTATCTCACGATACTATAACTATCTTACAAAATATAACTATCTTACGATATTATAACTATCTTACAATACTATAACTATCTTACGATATTATAACTATCTTACAATACTATAATTATCCTACAATAATATAATTATTTTACAATTATTTCAAGATTATTATTATGTCTCTTTCTTTTTTAAAAATTTCTTGTTATTATATAATAACTGTCGTTAAAAACTTCAATATTCAAGTTTATCTAACATGTTTTTAAATTCAAAAAATTTTTAATTGAATAGATTTTAAAACAAGCTTAAACTAAGGTGAACGATTTACGTACACAGGACACTTGGCTTATGCTCACAAAAACAAATTTATATACATTTAAGAAAGGATTTTGATAAAATGATTTTATCATGCAGTCATATAACAAAAGCATTTGGAGACCACACGGTTGTTTCAGATGCAACATTTCATATAGAAGAACACGAAAAAGCAGCTATTATTGGCATTAATGGAGCTGGTAAATCAACTTTACTAAAAATTATTGTCGGTGAACTGGAATCGGATACTGGCAATGTGGCAATCTCTTCTGGCAAGACATTGGGCTATCTTGCACAACAACAAAACTTATCAACGCATAAAACCATTTACGACGAAGTGGTAGATACAAGGCAAGATATTCTTCAAATGGAAGATGACATACGGGAAATGGAAAAACAAATGAATCATCTTTCAGGAAATGAACTTGAAACACTCTTAACCAAATATACCAATCTAACACATCAGTTTGAACTTATGAATGGATATTCTTACCGCAGCGAAGTGGTTGGTGTGCTAAAGGGATTAGGATTTATGGAAGATGACTTTACACTTAAAGTAGACACGCTTTCTGGCGGTCAAAAAACAAGAGTTGCACTAAGCAAATTGCTTCTGTCCTCCCCTGATATTATTCTTTTGGACGAGCCGACAAACCATTTAGATATGGCGTCTATCACATGGCTGGAAAATTATTTAGCTTCCTACAATGGCAGTGTTATTATTGTTGCACATGACCGCTATTTTCTTGACAAAATTGTAACAAAAATCATTGAGATTGATTGTTCTAAAGTTACTTGCTTTTCGGGCAATTATACCGATTATGCTACAAAAAAAGCAGTCCTTCGCAACATGCAGTTAAAAGAATACCTCAATCAACAACAAAATATCAAACATCAAGAGGAGGTTATTGCCAAACTAAAACAGTTTAACCGTGAAAAATCAATTAAACGTGCCGAGAGCCGCGAAAAAATGCTAAATAAAATAGAGCGTGTAGAAAAGCCAATCGAAGTAAATAATAAAATGAATATTCAATTAGAACCAGAAGTCATAAGCGGCAATGATGTTCTTTCTGTCAAAGATTTATCAAAATCGTTTGATACCAACATATTATTTAATGATATTAGCTTTGAGATAAAACGCGGTGAGCGTGTTGCACTTATTGGAAATAATGGCACTGGCAAGACAACACTGCTAAAAATTATTAACAACCTTATTCCTGCTAATTCTGGAGAAATACAGCTTGGTGCAAAAGTAACTATCGGTTATTACGACCAGGAACATCATGTGTTAGACCTTGAAAAAACACTGTTTGAGGAAATTCAAGATGCCTATCCAGACTTAAATCACACAAAAATTCGCAATACACTTGCAGCCTTTCTATTTACAGGTCTTGATGTATTTCGATATATCCGTGAACTAAGCGGCGGGGAACGAGGGCGACTATCTCTTGCAAAACTGATGTTATCCAACGCCAATTTTCTTATACTTGATGAGCCAACCAACCATCTTGATATGGTGTCAAAAGAAATTCTTGAGGAAGCATTAAACAATTATACAGGAACGGTGTTGTATGTATCACATGACCGCTATTTTATCAATACAACAGCAACTCGAATTATTGAATTGACCGATAAAACGATTGTAAATTATATAGGAAATTATGATTATTATTTGAATAAACGTGATATACTAACCAATAAAGCGTTTAGCAATGATACCAAAAATATAAATTCTAAAATAGAGAACGTATTGACAATGGAGCCTAACCCTTCCAAAGAATCCAAAAATTCTAAAGAATTATGGCAACAATCAAAAGAAGAACAGGCAAAACTTAAAAAAATAAAAAATAAACTAGAAAATGTAGAAAAGAAAATCAGTGAATTAGAAGAACGAATCAAAAATATAGATACAGAATATATGAAGCCTGAAATTTCTAGCAATACTGAAAAATTAACAAAACTGCACAATGAGAAAGTACATTTATCGGAAGAATTGGATAAACTGTATGAACAGTGGGAAGAATTGTCTATAATGACAATATAAAAAAGAGTTGCTTACAACTCTTCTACTATCCATGACGTTTTTTGTTGACAAATGTAATATTAAGTAGTATATATAGCTTATGATTATCAACTCATATAAGGAGGGTGTTTTTTATGAACAAGACAGAATTAGTTGCAGCAATGGCTGAAAAGTGTGAATTATCCAAAAAAGATACAGAAAAAGTGCTCAAAGCTTTTACTGAAACCGTTTCTGAGCAGTTAAAGAAGGGTGAAAAAATACAGCTTGTCGGCTTTGGTACATTTGAAGTTGTCGACAGAGCGGCAAGAACTGGAAAGAATCCTCAAACTGGTAAAGCAATCAATATTGCTGCTTGCAAGGCACCTAAGTTTAAGGCTGGTAAGGCTCTAAAAGAAGTCGTAAACAAAAAAAAGTAATCTTTACATTTTTGGTACGTGTATATGCAAAACGTTTAAGAGGCTGTCGTGCGGCAGTCTCTTTTTCTTCCTTATGATAAAACAATAAAAGCAATAATTTTTTTAACACAGAAATGGAGATTTTAATATGGAAATCGAACGTAAATTTCTTGTCTCTGATATTCCATCAGATTTGACAAAATATACATGTCATCTTATTGAACAGGGTTATCTTTCAACGAAACCTGTCGTGCGTGTCAGAAAAGATAACGATTCTTACTGGCTTACTTACAAAGGCGGAGGAATGATGGCACGTGAAGAATATAATCTTCCACTCACCAAAGAATCATATGAACATTTAATAAAAAAAGCAGATGGCAATATTATTACAAAACATCGTTATGAAATACCAGACGGAACGGGAAAAACGATTGAGTTAGATATTTTTGACGGACTATTTGAAGGAACTATTTTTGCGGAAGTTGAATTTGATTCCATTGAAGAAGCCAATTCTTATATACCGCCAAATTGGTTTACAAAAGACGTCACCCATGAGAAAGCTTATCACAACAGCCATATGAGCCAGAAAAAATTTAATTAAAAAGCATCAAATATTAATAAATCAAAATTTTATAAGAAAAAACAATGAACTCATTTAGGAATATAACAAGATATAAAAAGAAAATCTGAAAGGTACATTATGAAATCCGTTTTTAAAAGTGAAAAATATCGCATTACAAAACAACGACTAAAATTATCTTTATTTACATTTTTTAAATGGGTCGTCTGTTCTTGTTTTGCCGGTATAGTAATTGGTTCTATCGGCACAATTTTTCACATTCTTCTTGAATATATTACCGAATTTCGTCAAACTCATTGGTGGATGCTCTTTCTTCTTCCAATTGCAGGAATATTGATAACCGCTATTTATCATGCTGCCCACTCTGCAAAAAGTCGTGGTACTAACCTTGTTATAACAGCAATTCAATCTAACGAAGAAGTACCTGGAAAAATGGCTCCGCTTATTATGATTTCAACACTGCTGACACATGCGTGCGGCGGCTCTGCTGGACGTGAAGGCGCTGCTCTTCAAATAGGCGGCTCTATTGGCAGCGAACTTGCCAAGTTTTTTGATTTTGATGAAAAAGATACACGAATATTAATTATGTGTGGTATGAGTGCATGTTTTGGCGCTCTTTTTGGCACGCCTATCGCTGCTGCCGTCTTTTCAATGGAAGTTATCAGCGTTGGCATTATGTACTATGCAGCTCTCGTTCCATGCACCATTTCAGCACTTATAGGAAGCGGTATTTCTTCCATATTTGGAATATCTGGAACACACTTTGACATTGGTATTATACCTGATTTTTCCTTAGGAAATGCCGCAAAAATAATACCCCTATCCGCATTTTTTGCGCTTGCAAGTATTCTCTTATGTATAACACTTCACAAAGCCCATGCACTCTATTCAAAATATTTAGAAAACCAATATATACGTGCTGTTGTCGCGGGCATTTTTGTTATTATACTGCGTTTCTTATGCGGCAGTTCGGACTATCTTGGCGCAGGAACCGATATTATTGCAAAAAGTTTTGTAACACAAAGCATCTGGTGTGCTTTTTTATTAAAAATAATATTTACTGCCGTCACACTTGGCGGTGGATTTAAGGGCGGTGAAATTGTCCCAACATTATTTGTCGGTGCAACGCTTGGAAGCTTTTTAGGTCCTGTCTTCGGTCTTCCAATCGGGTTATGTGCCGCCTGTGGCATGGTAACGGTATTTTGCGGAGTAACAAATTGCCCTCTTACCTCATTGATTCTGTCAATAGAAATGTTTGGCGGTGAAAGCATTAAATTTTGTATGCTCTGTATTGCTATTGGATATTTGCTTTCAGGATATTACAGTTTATATAACAGCCAGAAAATTATATATTCAAAATATAAGACGGAGTATGTTAATAAAAAAACGCATTAAAATTAAAAATTATGTTTAAGACAGTGGACACTATGGTGTGAAGTGAATATTTAGAAAGAGGAAACAGAAAATGAAAAAATCAATATTTGAGCAATTAGGCAACATATATTGAAAAATTTACAATAGCAATTGCATTATAATCTAATAACATTGCTTGCCTTCCTATTTTACATTATCTGGTAACAACCCAATAAAAAATTCCGAAAAATCTACTCCATATATCTGTTTTAAGGCGAGAAAGTCACTAATCCGTATATTACGAGTACCCGTTTCGATTTTGGAATAAGTGCTACGTGACATATTGCTGCCCATAAGATGTAACTTAGCCACTAATTCTGATTGTGAATAACCAAATCTTTCTCTTAGAATTTTTAAATTTTCTCCTATGCTTATATCTTGTAGAAACCATTGCATAACAGTACCCCCTTTGCTTGCGACTAATCAGCAACATTTATATTGATTGTAGCAAGCCGAAATAATTTGTTTGGGACTGTAAGGGCGCAAACATAAAAAATATTAGATTATGAAAAAGATAGGCACAACATGACAATTAAAGCAAGTAATCCTAAAACTACTTATTCACCCACTTAAATTTTAAACAAAAGTGTTTTTCTCTGGCAGTAAGCCAACAAAAAACTCTGAAAAATCCACACCATAAATTTGTTTCAAGGCAAGAAAATCACTAATTCGTATATTGCGAGTACCCGTTTCAATTTTGGAATAAGTGCTGCGTGACATACTGCTTCCCATAAGGTGTAATTTGATTACTAATTTGTATTGTGAATATCCGTACTGTTCACGCAAACTCCGTAAGTTTTTTCCAATATTTACATCTTGTATAAACCATTGCATAGTCCCCTCTTTTCTTGCGACTAATTGGTCACATTTTTAACTTGATTGTAACAAAATAAAATGCTATAATTGGGACTATATAGGCGCAACTAAAATTTTTTTATTAAATGTTGAGTCTATGGAACAAAAGGATGCTGATTGAATGGATTAAAGAAAATGGAAACACATCAAAAAAGGGATATAAAAAAAATACTTAGAAAAATGTATGTTACAAACCAATTACAATGTTACCATAGGCAAATAACAATATTATTTTAGATACAAATAAAACATCAATATTATTATGTATAAATGATAATTGGAATAAATAATTACTAGATAAACTCATTGATAAATTATTAAATAATATGACAGAAAATAAGCATGAAAATGACAAATAATACATAAAGAAGAGGTATACCATGAAAATAAATTATTTGAAAGACAGGCTCTTTGATTTGCTAAATGACAACAGTGAGGAATTGAGCATCTCTGATATAGAAACCCATGAAAAAGAAAACACATTTGGTATTTCAATGACAGACGGGAGTGTTTTTGAAATAAAATGCAGACGTATATTGGAAAGGGAAGATAAATGAGCAAAAGAAAGTTGACTATATATGCTGAAAGCGAAAAGAGTTACTCTTACATTTTTGGATAAGCTACAATAAACTAGATAGGGTTTTTAAGGTCATATAATATAAAAACAATAAGTAAAAGAGCAATGAATATAACTGAAACAGAAAAGAAAATAACGCAAGTACATGGATGAATTTAAACAACAGTTAGTAAATTTATACCATTCAGGCAAACGCAGATGTGATATTTGAAAAGAATATGATATTGCCTATTCTTTATTTGACAAATAGTTAAAACAGGCGGCTCTGATTTTAGGACGAAAGTAAATGTGATTAAGCGGAATGCTCACAAATATTATGTAGATTGAACGTATGTAAATAATAAAAACAGGATTTATATAAAATGAAACATTTGCAGATTTAAAGGAATTGAAGCTATAAAATTATGTGAACTGGTATAATCATCACAAAATCCATTCTTCTTTAGGATATCAAACTCCAATACAATACAGACAAAACAACCTTAAAAAAGTTGTTTAAAAAATTGTTGACAATCCAAAACTGCCTAAATATAAGCGTGGAAGGAGAAAATCTATACTCCTGCCCATACATATCTAATTAATAAGGCTGACACACTAATATCAGCCTTATTAACATATTATTTTATATTAACTTCTTTATTGTTTTCCTAATGTTACATTTATACCAGCAAGATGTTTTAATAATATTATTGCATCTTGTATATCAATTTCACCGTCAGCATTGACATCACTAGTTTCCATATTAATATTCAATCCTTTCATACCTGCAAGATGCTTTTTTAAAATCACTCCATCTGATACATCAATTGTTCCATCTGAATTAATATCTCCATACTTAAAACCACCAACTGTACCACCTTCATTAGGATTTCTATATACTGCTGTTTGTCCATCGGAAATTTCAGTAACAATAGTATCCGTATTATCAAGATACCATTTGCCATTGCTATATATATTGATAGAACCAAGTCCACATTTTATAGAAGAATTATTGGTAATTTTTTTAATATTTTTACATCTTAAAAAAATGGCTTCTCCTATACTTATTACACTTTGAGGAATTGTTATATTACTTAAACTACTACAATCTGCAAATGCACAATTTCCTATACTTGTCACTCTTTCTGGAATAATTATACTGCTTAAACTACTACAACCAACAAATGTAGTACCTTCTATACTTGTCACACCTTCTGGAATAATTATACTGCTTAGACTGCTGCAATATGCAAATGCAGATACACCTATACTCGTTACACTGTCGGGAATGATTATGCTACTCAAACTACTACAATTTTTAAACGCAAATATACCTATGCTTATTACATTTTGGGGAATGATTATACTACTTAAACTATTACAATCTTCAAATGCAGAACTCTCTATATTTGTCACACCTTCTGGAATGGTTATACTAGTTAAACTACTACAACCTTCAAATACAGAATTTTTTATACTTGTCACATTATTGGGAATTATTATATTGTTTAAACTATTACAATCTTTAAATGCCCCATTTTCTATACTCATTACACTATTTGGAATAGTTATACTACTTAAACTACTGCAGCCTTCAAATGCAAAGCCTCCTATATTCATTACTCTATTTGGAATGGTTATACTGCTTAAACCACTACAACCTTTAAATGCTTCATATTCTATACTCGTTACACTTTTTGGAATGGTTATACTATTTAAACTACTGCACCCTCTAAACGCACCCCTCTCCATTTTTGTCACACTTTCTGGAATAGTTATGCCTTTCAGACTACTACAACCTTCAAATACACAATACCCTATCTTTGTTACACTTTCTGGAATTATTATACTACTTAAACTATTACAATTTTTAAATGTTTCTGCTTTTATTTCTGTCATACCATTTGATAATTTAACACTTTTTAAATTATTACAATTTTCAAATGAAGAATCTCCTACACTTTTCACACTATCTGGAAAATCTACATTCGTCAAACTATTGCATCCAGAAAAGACTAATTTTCCTATATTGCTTACACTTTCTGATAATTGTATTTCGGTTAAACTTGTACAAAATAAAAATGCAGAATCTTCTATACTCGTCACACTATTTGGAATTTTTACCTTTGTCAAACTTGTACAATCAGAAAATGCCCAACTTTTTATTATTGTTACACTATTTGGAATATCTATTTCAGATAAACCTCTGCAACTTTCAAACATACTATCCGATATTTGAACAATTCCATCACCAATAATACATTTTATATTGCTTCCGCTTTTTTTACATATTGTTTTTGCAATCACTTCTGTCACATCTTTTCTTGGTATACCACTGCCGCTGATTGTAAGTATATTATCCGCTAATTCTACTATAATCCCATTTTCGCATGTCCATGTTCCTGAGGCAATATATTCTTGTGTTTCACTTTGACTAACCTCATTATTTACTACAAGTTCAAAGCCATATCCCAACATTGGCGATGTGCTGCATATAATACTTGCAGCTAAAATGGAAAAAGTCTTCTTTATGACATTATGTTTTTTTATCATATATTTTCTCCTTCATATTTTATTTTTCTTACACAACTTGTTCTCCATCATAATATCTTTTTATACATTTTATCAGTATTATGACATTTCCAAAATCCCCTTCACAATACACTCCTCATACCATTCTTTTGGCGCGCCACCACTATGATACGCGCTGTCCAATAATTGATATATCTGCGGATAACCAATTTCTAACCGCAATATATTCTTTAATTCCGACGTCTGCAAAGGTACTATTTTCATTCCTGTAATAAATGCTGTCCCTGAATGATTATAATATTCCATATATTTTCTTGCTCGAAAATCGGAAATGACATTGTTGTTAAGACTGGTTGTAATAAATACACAGTAAGCCTCATCATTTGGATTTGCTAAACAATATTCACCCAGATGCCTTGAGACAGGTTCCATTTCCATTCTGCGCTGATTAGTGCCATCAGCAAGCGTTGCCTCGATAAGCAATGTATGTTTTTCATAATTTTGCTTTCTATCATACTTCCATACAATATCAGCTTCCCCACCACCAGCATGTGTCTTAGGAAGCAAATCGGCTTCAAGCGAAAGATTCATATACTCCAAAACGTTTCCTTCTCGCCCGCTGATAACATACCATGCAATCCCTAATACATATTCAAAAATTGTAGGTATATCTGCATTATCGGTCACTAAATCCCTAATACTATTATCTTCTCTATTTTCAAAATAGGTCAATAAAGTTATAAGTGTATTTGTTGAAAATTTTTCATCAATAAGTTTATTGAATCGTACATAACGCTCGTCTTGAATAACTTTTTTTGCCCCTGTTTTATCGGTAACAGCAACGCCAAGAATCTGGCTTAATTTTTTATAAAGTACATCTTCCTTAATCTCAAAACAAGCTGCTATATCTTTAAGCGGGACATCTTCATTGATTAAATGACTTTCCAAAAAAGCAAATTCAATAAGTTCATCTGCAATATCTTCTATATAACATCGCGGCAGCATATCAAGCTGTACTCTATTATCTTCAAAAAGAACTGTATCCGTTATTTTAAAATATCTTCTATTGAGGTCAAAATAATCTGACAGCGTAGCTTTTGCTTTAAATAAGTGCATTATCTTAAAAAACTCATTATTAAATGTTTCCATATCTTCTGCCGTCAATATTGGAACATTGTGCAATACTTTGCGCCCTTTTTTGACAATAACACTTCTTACAAAACTGCTAAAAAAATATTTTCGCCAGCTTCCGCCCACTTTACTGTTTGTCAACTTTTTTGTCGCTTCATATAATTCCAGAGCTGCCTCTTCTTTATAAAATACAATTTTTAACAAAATCGAATATAATTGATAATATGGCTTATCATATTTTGAGCTTTTGCGGTTAATGCCTATATCACAAATTAACTCCTCTGATAAAGGCTGTGTCTGCAATAAATGCAGCGCCTCCTTATAATTATCCATATCAAACAATATCGATATAATAATTTCCTCATAATTGGTACTACCTTTACGCGAATCAAGAATACACGCAATAATTTTATCGGTTGTTGTTCTATCAACACACAATGGCAGCAAGTAGGTAAATTCATCATAAGTCAAATAGTTCAACTTGCTTACAACATATAAAAATACTAAAAATGGTCTTACCTTTTTACCGTCTACATCATTGCATGTCTTTAATAACTGTTTAAAATAAAGAAAACTATCACTTGGTATTTCTAATAAATTATCGGACTTATAATTTTGGGACGCAGCTATGTAAAGTAGCTTATTGCCTGCTGATGTAATTCTTCTCTCATCGTCCATCAGTCCTATATCACGAAGCCCTGATGTTTTTTCTCTGGCATCTTTATCTGGTCTTTTTGCATCGCCTGACACAAAATTTTTTGATTTCAAAAAATCATAATATTGTTTTTGAAACGCATTATTTCCTGTCCATACTTGATTGCAGTTTTGGGGCAGCTCTCGAAATTCTTTCATCAAAGCAAGCTGCCTTTCAATATTCATATTAAAATTGTCGGTTCGATAACTTGTTGTTCCAACAGACCAGCAATAACTCTTAAAATGGATATTATGCGCCATCATTTTCCTCATTTCTGCACCGATTTTGCACAAAGAATAAACACTCTTTCCACCACATTCTTTTTATTCATTTTCTACTTTATAATTTACAATCAATACTTCTTTTGTAATTTCATTTCGCCCTTTTGTGTGATAATTGGAATTGGAATAATTATAGTTTAATGAAATTACATTAAATTGCTTATGTTTTGAAATCCATTTGCTTAATATCTCATTCTTTTTTCCTTTACTTTCCAGCACATTAGAAAGTGCAAACCGGATTCCTTTTTTATCCAATTGTTCCAAAAATGCAAGCAACTCTTCTTCATCTTTTTTTGTCCACCCATTCTGCTCATTATAACTTGCACATGTAATTAAATATGGCGGGTCTGCATAAAAAAAGCTTTTTTCTGAATAGCTGTCCACGTCCATCTGCCGAAAGTCCTGATTTGTAAATTGATAGTCACTGCTTTTGATTCTATCAATAAAAGCAACTAATTTTTCCTGCATTTTACTGTTAAAATCACGTTTTCCTACAGGAAGATTAAACTCTCCTTTTTGATTAAACCGCATCTGGTTATTAAACGAATATACAATCAATAAATATAACATTAAATAATATTCATCATCCATCTTATTTTTGGCATTAAAATCATCACGCAGTTTATTATATCCTGTTTTATTGTAAGAACCGACGCCTGATGAACTATCACACCCATAATATTCATACCCAAACTCGCTTACTAAGGACAATTGATACTGTTTAATAGCTTTAGACAGCCAATTTAAAATTTCTTCTTTTGACAACTTCCGAAACGTATTTAACAGTCCAATGAGATATGCGTTAGAATCATTAAATACTACTTTATTGCAGTCAACATTGATTCCTACATTGCAGCCTCCGCAAAATAAATCAACCACTTTATCCACATCTTTTGGAAAATAAGGCAATATTTGAGGCAGCAATTTATACTTTCCGCCTGTATAATTTAGCGCAGAGGGAATGATGGATTTTTTATCAATATTACATGTACATAAAAATAAGCGTTCTTGATTTTCTTGTATATCGGATTTTCCTGTAGAAAACGTCTTATATTTTTCCGAAAATATTTGAACACTGCCTTTCTTACTTAAAATTCTTATAATATCCTCATCGCTTATCTTCGCATTGGAGCGTTCATTTCCCTTTTCTGCCATATTATTATAAGATAACAAGATATACTTTGCATGAATCGAATCAATCAACTGTTCAAATACTTTTACAGCCTTCTGTGTACAATATGCACTCTTTAGAGATGTTCTATCCATCTTCTTTGCCACGCCAAACACCTCTGGCTTTTCCCATCTTGCCACATTTTCTAATAAATGATACGCATCGCAATACTGCCTTGAATTATAAGGTGGGTCAATATATACTAAATCAGCCTCAATCGTAGAGGCAATAGCATTGGTATCCATATTATAGCATATATTATTTTCATTTAACTTGCTGTCTGGTACTGGCACATATAATTCTAAATGTTTTTCAAACATGGTTCCTTGCCTGTAAGCATCATAATGCCCGCATGTGTTTGCAATCTTATCCATCGCATAAAGCAACGATGTAATCAGCAATGCACGTTCTCTTTGA
Organism: uncultured Lachnospira sp.; assembly: GCA_910589305.1. Taxonomy (GTDB): domain Bacteria; phylum Bacillota; class Clostridia; order Lachnospirales; family Lachnospiraceae; genus Lachnospira. Next base: position 206,851 of record CAJUTV010000001.1, read on the forward strand.
TTAATTCTGCCTTTGTTGTATTGGTTTTCTATATCTTGTCTAATATAACCAATCTTTCTGCAATCTTCCAATGAAAAATAAGTATCTGCAAAATGTTCGCTCATATAGTTATCTTCAAGGACTTTCTTTTTATTGTAATCGACAATCATATCAATTACTTTTTCTTCTGAATAACGCTCTGGACTAAACCATGCCAAATGACAAATATAATTGCTGTACATAATATCATTTGTAATTAGTTTTTTATCTGTAAAAGCCGATGACACTGCCCCTGTACCGGCAAATATATCTGCTACCGTTGAAATTCCTGTACACTTTTTGTCAACAATTCTTGTTATAAAAGGCAGTAATTTATATTTGTTCCCCAAATATCGCCTGTTATTAATCTTTGTCGTTTTATATTCTGGTTTTTGTGTATGGATTTTATTTTTTATATGATTTTTTCTTATATAATGATATAATTTTTCATATACCGCATCATTCCATATCGGATGCCCTTGTTCATTTTCTTGAATCTCTACTACGTTATTCTTCTTTAAATAATAAAGATACGACCTTGATATGTCTAATTTTTTTGCCATTTCAGTTGCCGAATAATGCATTGCTTTTCTCTCCATTTTATGCAACATATTTTCCAATTTATTGGACACTTTTCATATAATTATACCATTATATTGACTTATTTCAAGGTTTTTTTATATCTTATAAAAAATTTTGGATGCTAAAGTATAATAAACATACAAATACTTTAGCATCCATTTTTAGAACTTCCGTTTGCCTTATCATAAAGAATATAAAAACTTTTATTTTTTTCTATTATCTTATTTTTGTATAAAAAACTAAAATATGCTATTATATATTTATAAAACTGTGAAATACCCATTGTCTAAAGCTACTGGGATTGCGGCAGTCATCTTTTCAAGCAGGAATGTTCAATTCTCCCCTAATGTGTTTAAAATAGAATACATTTATTTTTTACAAACAAATCATTTGCATAAAAACAATATAAAAATTACATTTCAGAATGGAGGATTCCTATGGATTATATAGCTGCTTTAAATAATATTGTATCCAATTATGATGCCTTTTGCTTGATTGCAAAAAATATTGAATGGATTTCTATTAAACCTCACTATGATGATTGGTTTTATTGCGCATTAGGCATGTACCTTTATACCTTTGAATTTCCACAAGAATATATACAAAATCACCCTCAACAAGCATACGTCCGAGCGCTTTTTTCCCGCATAGCATTTGATGAAGAATGGGACAATGATTTTTGGAATATACCACAAACGGAAAGAACATTTTATCTGGAAAAAGGAAGTGCATTTTATAAAAGCTATGCTATTCCAAGAGAATTACGACTAATAAAACGGGACTGGAACTACCTTGCCAATGAAATGAAAGATTTTGCAAAGATAAACAACATTCCTTTTTCCAAACAAAAGCCTTATATAGAACAATTTGAACATGCTGCTGTTATTGAAATTGGCGGAGCATATCATGGTGATTCTGAATATCTAGCAATAAAAGACAATCATATGCTTATGGTCAACTGTGGATGCTGGGACTAATTTCTATATAACAGCATTTTACATTGATATTCAATATAAAAATTTCTATCGAATATAAAATTTTTCATCTGGCATTTTGCCGCCTACTGCTGCAGCATTTTCATTAAATAATACCGTAAGATATTTTGATACCTTATTTTTACATTCTTCTCCTGTAATAAATGTAATATTGCAATAAGGAATTGCTTTTTTTGCGACAGCCGCCTTAAAAATATCAAATTCTTCTACGAGATTTGCCGCCGCTTCAACATTGGCATTGACATAAGAAACAGACGACTGATACTCTTCCATAAATTTATCTACTGTTTGCTTATTATTTTCATAGTACTTTGTATTAACTGCAATAACACCTGTCACAACGGTACTGCCATCTTTTGTAATAGCTTCCCATTCTTTTGTCACATCTAAGGCAATTCTTATATCCGCATTATTATTTTGCAGTGTTGTGACATATGGCTGTGGAAGCATAGCTACTGCGCCATTTCCTGCTGCCATCATGGTCTGTGCAACCTCTGCTGCCTCCGACTTAAACTCAATTACAACATCTTTATCAGGGTCTATCCCTGCACTCTTTAAAAGATGACGCAACGTATATTCTGGTGTTGTTCCTTTTCCTGTCGTATAAATGGTTTTACCTTTTAAATCAGCAATAGACTGAATGGTATTGCCATTTTCAAGAATATACAATACACCTAATGTATTAATTCCTAACAATTGAATCTTTCCTTCACTTTTATTATATAATGTAGCCGCCGCATTGCATGGCAAAGCCGCAAGCTGAATATCTCCCTTAATCAAAAGCGATGTAAATTCATCGGCAGCAGCGGCAATCGTAAACTCGTAGTTATTGGCAGCCTGCCCTTCTTTGTTGTCTTTCATTAATTTTACCATACCAATCGCTGTTGGTCCTTTTAAAGCAGCCACTTTAACATGTTGTGATACATAGTCAAGCGTGGCATTTGTTGTCGCATTGCCATCTGTTGTAGGCTGATTTGTTGTGCCATCATTATTTGCAGTACTGTTTGTCTGACACCCTGTTATGATAAACATTGCTATACAAAGCATTACCACAACGATTTTTTCAATCCATTTTTTCATTTTTTATTAAAACCGTTCCTTTCTTTTTTCATTTTAAAGCAATTCTTATGTTATGTACAAAGACACACATCAATAACAATTAAGATACTTCCTTCACCTTTATTTCTTCAATAACAAATTGTATTTTCTTTTTTCCATTATACTCATTAATGGATGGATAATACAAAATGGATATTATTTGTCCTTTTAACGGTAAATTTTCTTGAGTTATCTTAAACATAATACCATCAAATATCCTGCCATCCACGTCTTCCAATACAAATTTTGCAACATTCTTATTTTTTCCAATAATGTCTACACGTTTTACAAGAAGATTAGAATCGGCAAATAAAGGCTTTTCATTGCCTGTTCCAAAAGGTTCTAGTCTTTTAAACTGATAAATCAATTCCATTGTCACATACCATAATGGCATAGCAACATCTATCCAATGAACAGGAATCAAATCATTCTCTGTCAACGTCTGATTTTGGTTTAGCATTTTTCTTAAAGGTTCTATATTTTCCTCTGGAAAAGACAAACCTGCCGCCATTGGATGCCCGCCAAATTTTGTGAGCAGATTTTTACATTTATTAATCTCTTCATACATATTGTATGTTTCAATAGACCTCCCAGAACCTTTTACACCCTCAACCGATTTCGTTATAACAAAGGTTGGTTTATAAAAATGCTCTTTCACTCTTCCAGCAATAATGCCTGCAATGCTCTCATGGCAAGAAGGCAAATATATAAGCAGCACCGTGTCGTTTTTTAAATCACTGTTATTTACCATATCAATCGCTTTCTGTGTTTCTTGTTCGGTCATCTCTTTTCGCGTTTCATTTAACATCTTTACATGCTGTGCAAGTTCTTTTGCCTCACTGGTATCTTCCGTCATTAATAAACGTATTGCAATATCTGCCTTTTCTAATCGCCCACTGGCATTTAAACAGGGTCCTAATACAAATCCAACATGATAAGAAGAAATTTCTGATAAATTAATGGCACAGATTTCTGCCAATGCCCGTATTCCTTTATTGATTGTATCTTTCATACTATCCAGTCCAAACCGCACAAGAACTCGGTTTTCATCAACCAAATCAACTAAATCACAGATAGAAGCAATTGCCGCTAATTGCTTGTACTCTTCCAGTTCTTTTAATCGTTGTGTCCTTTTATATTCATACAAAACTTGCATCATCTCATAAGCAATACCTGCACCGCACAGCATTTTAAATGGATACGCACAAGATTCCTGTTTAGGGTCAACAATGGCATCGGCTTTAGAATAAATATAGTGTTTTTCTCCATTGTATTCATCAAAAGGAATTTCGTGGTGGTCGGTAACAACAACGGTCATTCCTTTTGACTTTGCATAATTAACTTGTTCAATCGCAGCAATTCCATTATCACAAGTCACAATCGTGTCAATGCCATCTTGCAGTGCTTTATCAATAATAGCTATATTAATTCCATATCCATCACTTACTCGGTCTGGCACACTGTAATCAACAATACCTCCACATGCTCTGATTGCCTTTACAAGAATTGTTGTAGAACATATCCCATCAACGTCATAATCGCCCACTACCCTAATTTTAACACCCTCATCAATTTTTTTATTGATAATTTCAACTGCCTTTATCAAATCCTTCATCTGTGCTGGATTGTGGAGGGACTGATACGAAGCCGAAAAATAGGCATCCAGCTCTTCATTTGTACATATATTTCTATTCCTTGCTATTCTGGCAATCACTTGGTCTACACCATATACTCTGCCAATCTCAGCAAAATCTGCTTTTTTGCAATACACTCTCCAATTGCTCATATAAGCCTCCAAACTTTACAAATCTTCTTATGTAAAATACATACTTTATTTTTACAAATCTTCTTATGCAAAATTACATACTTTATCTTATCAATTTATTCTTTGTCAAACAACAATAAACATGCTTTATAAATTATCTGACAACAATAAAAAGCTGCTGCAAAATGAATTTTTATACAAAATATGAAATCCACAAATCCATATGGCATCACATCTTATAAAATTGTTCATTTTGCAACAGCCCCTTAGATTAGAACATTTCTAATGAATAACTATACCTGTGAACCGTCTGCATTGACTGTTTTCTTTTCCTTAGGCACTTGTGTTGTAATGCCTCTCTTCTTTCCGCCAAAAACATACCACAAAGCACTTGTTATACATACAGATGAATAAGCACCTACAACAACACCTACCATAAGAGGAAGAGCAAATTCTTTAACTGATGCCACACCTAATATAAACAATGCAAGCAGCATAATAAATGTTGTAAGAGATGAATTTACTGTTCTGGTAAATGTATGATTAATTGCACTATTTACCAATTCTGCAATATTCGTCTTCTTATTTGAATCCTTTAACAATTCTCTGATTCTATCAAATATAATAATTGTACTATTGATTGAATAACCTACAATTGTCAGCATACATGCAATAAATGTTGTACCAACTTGTACTCTTGAAAATGCGTAAAATGCAAGAACAACCAACACATCATGCAGCAGCGCAATAACAGCTGCCAAAGCAAATTTAATATCTCTAAATCGAATAAAGATATAAATTAACATACATATTGTAGCAATAATAACCGATATAATCGCACTTTGCTTCATTGATGAACTTACAGCCGCGCCAATACTATCCGATTCAACAACCGTTCCTTCTTGAATTGGGAACTTTTCGCAAACAGCTTTTTCTGCAGCTTCTCTTTGCTCAAGATTCAAAACAGGTGTCTTAAAAGTAACCTTTGTTGAATCCTTTACCTTCTGCTGTTGTACTTCAGCTACGCCTGTCGCCTCTTTAATCAGAGGGATAATTTCATCTTCAATCTTTTCTTGGCTAAGCTCTTCTTGGAATGTGTATGTAGCTGTTGTACCACCTACAAATTCAAGACTGTAATTAAATGAATAGCCACTTGTTGCATTAAATACACCCATTCCTATAAAGCCTGCAATAATCACTGCTACTGAGGCAATAAAGAACATATTGCGCTTGCCAAGTATGTCCACTTTTTTATTGTGAATTGTCTTGCCATACCACTTTGCATCTTGTAATCCAAAGTTATAAAACAGTTTCATAATAACTTTTGTTATTACCAATGCTGTAAACATTGAAACAACAATACCAAGTGCAAGCGTCATTGCAAAACCTTTTATTGGACCTGTACCAAACATATATAACACAGCAGCTGCAATCAATGTTGTGACATTTCCATCGACAATTGCTGATGTCGCCTTGCTGTAACCTGAAAGGATTGCTCCTTCTACATTTTTGCCGCTTCCAATCTCTTCCCTGATACGTGAGTAGATAACAACATTTGCATCCACTGCCATACCAATGCCGAGAATAATACCAGCAAGTCCTGGCAGTGTAAGCGTTAAATCATACACACTTACCAAGAACAATATAAGCACAGAATATAACCAAAGGGCAATTGTTGCAACAACGCCTGGTATTCTGTAAATAACAATCATAAAGATACACAGTGCTGCAAGACCAATAATAGCAGCAATCAAGCTTGTATTAATGGCATCTTTTCCCAACTGCGCACCGACAATATTGGAACTTACTTCATTCAAAGTCAATGGAATAGAACCAACTCTTATATAAACCGCCAAATTGTCTGCGGATTCATAAGATTCCATATCTGTAATAGAAGCAACACCGCCTGAAATAACCGATTTTACTGTTGGCGCACTAACCACTTTATTATCATATACAATATAAATTGTACTATTTAAATTCTGTTGTGTTGCAGTCTCAAATTTTGTAGCGCCTTCCTCTGTAAATGTCAGCTGCACACCGTATGGTGTTGATGATGTTGAATTATTATCTGTGTAAGCCTGCGCACTCTTGACATCTGAACCTGTAAGAATCGGCGTATATGAATCTCCATTTGTCTTAGCCTGATATTGTGTATTGTCAAGAAACTCAAGGGAACCTGGCGTACCAAGTTCTTCTAAAATTGCATTGGCATCGGTTACACCTGGAATTTCAACTGTAATTCTGTTGCTGCCTGCCTCGTAAACTTGAGATTCTGTACTCTTTCCCTCAATACGCTTTTCCAATTTAGCAATTGTATCTCTTATATCTTGCTGTGTTGGATTGTCTTCTTGTATCTCATATGTGATACTTACACCGCCAGCTAAATCAAGACCAAGATTGATGTTGCCGGCACTACCATATCCATTGCCTAAACCTACTGTCACAGCTACTGTTATAACTGCAAGCAATGCTACAATAATCAATGAATAGGTAATTATTTTACCTTTTTTGTACTTCATTGTAGTAAAAACTCCCTTCATTTTTTGTTATATAAATCTCATCAAATAATAATGAGACTATTCAGTACAAAGCAGATTTTAAACATCTGCTTGACTATTTTAATATACATATAGCAATATTTTTATTTTATTGCTTATATATTCATCCATTATTTGCAAGTGCGGCTTTAATCATAATAGCACACTCTACTCTTTTCTTTTGCATAGTACAGCCTATATCATACGTGTCGTTAATAGTGCCATTAAAATTGTATGCGTTTGCAGCACACCCGCCGCTGCAATAAAATTTTGCAAAACAATCTTTACATTGTTCTTTTGTATATACATTGCTGTCTTTAAACATTTTTTGTATATCGGTTCTTGTAATTCCTTCATCGACATTGCCCATTAAAAAATCTTTATTGCCGACAAACTGATGGCATGGATAAAAATCCCCCCAAGGTGTAACTGCCAAATATTCACAGCCAGAACCACAGCCTGATAGTCTTTTAGCAACACAAGGTCCGCCATCTAAATCTATCATAAAATGAAAGAAATTAAAACCTTTTCCTTCTTTTTTTCTCTTTACCAATTCTTTCGCAAGTTTATCATACTGTTGACATATTGTTGGCAAATCTTCTTCTTTGATGGCATAATCCATTTCTTTTGGCGCTACAACAGGCTCTACTGATATCTGTTCAAACCCTAAATCAGCAAGATGAAGAACGTCCTCGCAAAAATCAAGATTATGATGTGTAAATGTTCCTCTTACATAATAATTATTTTGATTTCTGCTTGCTGCCACTTTCTCAAATTTTGGAATGACAATATCATACGAACTGCCTTGATTATTTCTTGTAGGACGCATCTTGTCATTGACCTCTTTACGTCCATCTATACTAAGAACAATATTGCTCATCTCTTTATTAGCAAATTCTATCATATCATCATCAAGAAGTACACCATTTGTTGTCAATGTAAATCGAAACTTTTTTTGATTTGCTTCCTCGATGCTGCGTCCATACTCTACGATTCTTTTTACCACATCAAAATTCATGGTAGGCTCGCCGCCAAAAAAATCCACTTCCAAATTTTTGTTTGCACCAGAATGAGCCACTAGAAAATCCAGCGCTTTTTTTCCAACTTCAAAGCTCATAAGCGCTTTGTCGCCATGATATTCTCCTTCTCCTGCAAAACAATATTTGCAGGCAAGATTGCAGTCATGCGCAATATGAAGACATAATGCCTTTACAACAACTGGTCTGTCTTTAAATGAATTTATGTAAGGTTCATATATATCTTTTGTAAATAGCTGCCCTACATCCTTTAACTCCCTAATCTCATAATAAGCTTCACAAATATCATCTTCGTGATATTTTTCTTCAAGCATATCTAAAATCTGGTTAAGTGAATGTTGTTCAAACAATGCTATAATATTATATACAAGCTCGTCCACTACATGAACAGCTCCGCTGTTTGTATCAAGAACAATATTGTAGCCATTATTTTTAAACTGATGTACCATAAATGACCATGCCTTTCTCAACATCTGTGAAGTGCCAAAATACACGTATTCCCCTTTGCTGTCACAAACAATACCTATTGTCATGAATAAGAGCGTGCCTATACGCTTTAAGCACGCTCTAACACTCCACTCATATCTTCCTAAAATTATTTATTCTTATTCTCACAGCTCTGATTACCAACTGTACAAGACGTCTTACATGCTGACTGACAAGATGTCTGACACTCGCCGCAACCGCCATGCTTCATTGTATCCTTTAATGCACCATTACTGATTGTCTTAATATGTTTCACGACAATTCCTCCTTTAACAATGATAAAATTTCAAAACTACGTTGCATTATAACATAACATTTCCATCATATCAAGTTAAAACTTCTTAATATATAAATCCAGCCTGTAAGTGTTATACTGGATAAAAATGTTGTGACAACAACAATGCTTGATGTAAGAATTTCATCATTATACATATTTTTAGCCATAACATATGCTGTTACGGTCGTTGGTGAAGCAAGCATAATAAGAATGGCAACCAGCTCTTGATTTCTAAATCCCATCCATACAGCCACTGGCAAAAAAAGTGCGGCTAATCCTATAATTTTTATAAAAGAAGCAATCAGTGTTGGCTTTATCTTTTTAATTGCCTTTTTTCCCTCAAATCCTGCACCAATACACAATAACGCCATTGGTGTTGCTGTCTGTGCAATACTTTCAACGGTTTTATCAAAAATCACAGGAAGTTTAATATGTGCTAATGAAGCGATAAATCCTATAAAAATACCTATAATAATTGAATTTTTCACTATATTAATACACGATTGTCTAATCGCTTTTTTATTATCATTTGATTGATTTGCATTGATATTCCTTTTGTCTATATTGATATCCAATTTATTGGTATTCAAACTTCTTTTATCTTTATTTGTACAATCTGTATTTATATGAAAAGTGCTATCTATTTGATGATTAAACACTTCCTTATGTGCCTTAAAGGTAAGTATTACAACAGAAAATATATTAAACAATGGAACCGCTGCTAATATCATCAATGGCGCCATTCCAGCATCCGAATACATATTTTGTATAAAAGCAATACCCAATATAGCAGCACTGCTTCGACAGCTTGCCTGCACAAATGCCCCTTTCATTGTATCTTCTTTCATAAAGAGTTCAGTTAAGCCCCAAACACCTAAAAACATAATTGTGGTAACAATCACACAAAATAAAACAAAGGCAATATCAAACTGTGACACAAAATCGGCTTTGGATAAATCTTTATACAATAAAACAGGCAGTGCAACATGGAAAACATATTTGTTTGCTTTACTTACAAAATTATCATCAATAATTTGACATTTCTTAATAATCCACCCTATAATCATAACTAAAAAAATAGGAATGGTTGAATGAATACTATATATAAAACTATCCATGTTCCCTTACCACATTGACATTATACATATGATTTAACGGTCCTTTTCCTGTTCCGATATTTAGACCTGCTCGAATTGCGCCAGATACATATTGTTTTGCCGCCCCAACCGCCTGCTCCATAGTATATCCCATTGCCAAATTACACGCAATGGCAGACGATAATGTACAACCTGTCCCATGTGTATTTGGATTTTTTATCTTTTCGCCTCGAAACCATATATGTTTTCCATTATAATAAAGCATATCATCGGCTGTATCACAATGATGCCCGCCTTTCAGTAAAATAGCCCTCTTTTTACTTAATATAAAAGTATCTTCCAAATGTTGATACACATCTTCTAATTTATCAAATATAATTTTAACAGCTTCTAATACTTCCTTTTTTTGATGTATTGAATTTCCTGACAATACTTCAGCTTCTGGTATATTAGGGGTAATCATATCAGCAATAGGCATCAAGTTTTCTACAAGAGCTTTTACCGCTTCTTCTTGCAGCAGATTGCTGCCGCTTGTCGATACCATAACAGGGTCAAGCACAATGTTTTTTGCATGATACTGCCGCAGTTTTCTTGCAATAACCTCTATCAATTCTTTATTTGAGACCATTCCAATCTTAACTGCATCGGGAACAATATCATTAAAAATACAATCAAGCTGTTTTTCTAAAAATTCAGGCGTAACATCACTTATCCCATAAACACCTGTTGTATTTTGAGCGGTCAATGATGTTATCGCACTCATTCCATATAATTTGTGCGCTGCAATCGTTTTAAGGTCTGCTTGTATTCCAGCACCGCCACTGCAATCACTGCCTGCAATTGTCAATACTTTTTTAATATCCATAAAAATCCCCCATTTCTGTGCTGCTTTTTGCGCAAAGAACCAAAGATTCTTTTTAGTAACTTTGTGTCAAGTAACACACAAACATATATTGCCAGTTAAATTTCATTGAACTTATTAAACCATTTATTTTTCACACTAATTCCCATTCCAAAATATAACATAGGAATTACACAATAGCAATTTGCAATAGCGATTTTTATCGTCAAATCAAAATTCTATTTTTCTAATTAAAAGCAAAAAAGCTCTTGAATACTCAAGAGCTTTTTAAGTGCAGTCGGCGGGACTTGAACCCGCACCCAAGCAATATGGACTAGATCCTTAGTCTAGCGCGTATGCCAATTCCGCCACGACTGCGTTATCTCGTGCTTTTCAGCACTCGATTATATTACCATTAACTTTATTATTTGTCAACATTTTTTTACAATATTTTTACAATATTTTATTTTCCCATTGTTTCCCGAACGGCTTTTAACACTTCTCCTTTTTCAAACGGTTTGGTTACAAACTTTTCAGCCCCGACTTTAAGCGCTTCAATAATCTTATGCTGCTGCCCTGCCGCTGTTATCATAATCACTTTTGCATCCTCATCAAAGTCTATAATCTGCCTTAAAGCCTGTGTGCCATCCATATTAGGCATCGTAATATCAAGCGTAACCAAATCTGGACTGCACTGTTTATATGCAAGCACACCCTCTGCTCCATCGGAAGCTTCTGCAATAACGCTGTACCCTTCCTCTTCAAGTATATTCTTTAACATCTTACGTGACATACCTGAATCATCGACAACAAGCACTCGTCCTTTTGAGTTTTCTTTTACTTCCTCTGAAAGAATCACGCCTTTTTTGCTTATCATCGGCATTGTACCCACTGTTACAGTACTATCTACAGCTATATATAATTTAAATTCATGTCCTTCTATGTATATTGGTATAATATGTGCCGCTCCTTTTGCTATCTGATTTTCATAACATATTTGCGGATTTATATCAACATTAATGCCATGATGAGCAAGAAATGTTGCCATCAAACCACTAATACAATTAATAAACTCACCAACGGCATCATAAATATCGGAATTGCGCCCATCTAATTTTTCACCAATATAACCATTTGCAATCTTATTAAATGAAAGATTTTCCTCAACCATTGCAAATCCAACACATATGTCAACATCTCCCTTGCTTCTTTGTGTTACCATACACCGATATTCAAGACTTTCAACGGATTGTATATGTCCAATATAATAATTGTTTGTCACAAAACGCGTAATATTACGAATAACAAGCCCAACAATATCTGTAACATATTTCTTAGAAGCATATGCAAAAATAGGAAGCAATGTATCAACATCATCTCTTTTTAATGCTTCCATCTCTTTATCATCAAATCCTTGTTCTTTTTGAAAACCCTCAAGATATTCATCTATCTTTGAAACTTTTATATCTGTTTTTTCAACAAGAACCTGTAAAAACTGCATATAAGGACTGCCTTGTTCATTTAATAAATCCTTTACTTGCAATTGTGTAAGATATCCTTTTTCTATCGCTATATCACCAAATCGTTTATCCTGCTCTAACTGAATCTTGTTAATTTCTTCAGCTTGTTCTTGTGTAATTATCTTATCTGCTACTGCAATCATACCAAGTTTTACACGTATTTTGGTCTGTTCACTTAAAATGCTTTCAAGAGCAGCCTCATTAATTATTTTTTCTTTTACAAGATATTTTCCAAAAAGCTGTCCAAACATATAACAATCTCCTCCTGTCAACTATTATGTAAACCAATAAACATTATTTATCTACACATTCACGCACATTATATTTATACTCTAACATATTTCTATACATGAAACAAGCGGATTTCTATTAAGAATCAAAAAGGAGTTTTACATTTTTTTATTTACATTTATTTTTATACACTCCCCATAATAGATAGAACTTTAATAGATTCCTTATAAAACAAACACAGCAAAAAAAGAAGTCTTTATATAGACTTCCTTTTTTTGCCAATGCGGAAGATGGGACTTGAACCCACACGTGGTAACCCACACAAGAACCTGAATCTTGCTCGTCTGCCATTCCGACACTTCCGCTTTTTACATATTAAGGTATACGCTTTATAGAACAGACTAATTGTAAACAAAGATATCTTATCTGTCAATCCCTAAAATCTTGATATCACATAAATTCTCTGATATCTATAAGAATGTCCTCAAGCTGCACACCATCATCCTGAATTGTAAGATGCAGCGGCTTACTGATATCTAAACTAAACAGTCCCACTAAAGACTTTGCATCTACACAACTATTCCCTAATTCAATATCAAAAGAACAAGGATATTTACTCACTATACTCACAAACCTTTGTACCTTCTCCACCGAATCTAACAAAATGCTTACTGTAAACATATTGTGCCTCCAAATGTGCTTATCTGTTGCTCTTGTAATAAATTGTCACACAAAAGCATACAACATTATACGACATTATCTACTAAAAATCAACATAAAATGATTTTTTACATTAATTACTGCATTGTTTATTTTATTATATTTTTTATTATTTTATTACTCCTCAATCATCTTTTTTATTATTTCAAATAAATTTGCAGATATGCTAAGCTCCCCATGATAATATTTTTCAAAAATAATTGATTTACTATTGTATAAGTAAATTCTTTTTTTAATATATACAATAATTTTGCTTTAAAAAATGCTATCATACCACTTTCACAGTACGCAAAAACTCAAAGCAGCGGCACATTACTTTATTGTACCGCCGCTTTATATAAAAACTATCCCATTTCATGAAATAAAAAATGGTACATTCGTATAACTAAAGTCATCACATCGCCTGCTATTTTTAACAACACCAAATAAAAACTTATACATTCGTATAGCCCATTAAATACTCGTCAACTTCTCTTGCACAATCTCTTCCTTGTCTTATTGCTTTTACTACTAACGATTGACCTGTATGGCAGTCTCCTGCTGCAAATATTCCCTTTACATTTGTCGCAAAATGTTCGGTCTGCGTTTTAACATTGGTTCGCTCATTTAATTCCACACCAAATGAGTCGGTTACATATTTTTGTGTTCCCAAAAATCCAGCGGCAATTAGCACCATCTCACAAGGCAATTCTTTTTCTGTCCCAGCCACAGGCACCATTATCTTTCTGCCTGTCTTTTCATCGGTTTGTGACTCGAGCTGAACGGTTATAACGCTTGATACATTACCCTTCTTATCCTTTTTAAACGCTTTGACCGTTGTTGTATACATTCTTGGGTCTTGCCCAAACACTGCAATTGCTTCTTCCTGACCGTAATCCGTTTTGCATACAATCGGCCATTGCGGCCATGGGTTCGTATCGGCTCTTTCATCGGGCGCTTTTGGCATCATCTCTAATTGTACAACCGATTTACAGCCATGTCGAATACAAGTTCCAACACAGTCATTGCCTGTATCGCCTCCGCCAATAACCAGAACATTTTTATTTTTTGCAGAAATATATGTACCCTCTTTAAGATTACAATCCAAAAGACTTTTTGTTGTTGAAGCAAGAAAATCGACTGCAAAATAAATCCCTTGCGCATCTCTGCCCTCCGCCTTAATGTCTCTTGGGTTGGAAGCACCGCAAGCCAAGACAATCGCATCGTAATCTTTTAACAACTCTTTTGCTTTAACGGTTATCCCTACATCAGTATTTGTAATAAATTGGATTCCTTCTGCTTTCATTATATCAAGCTTTCGGTCAATAATATGTTTTTCCAGTTTCATATTGGGTATGCCGTATCGCAGTAAACCGCCAATTCGGTCTGCCCGCTCATATACAACAACACTATGCCCTCTGCCGTTTAATTGGTCTGCAACGGCAAGTCCGGCAGGTCCCGAACCAATGACTGCAATCTTTTTTCCTGTGCGTACTTTTGGCGGTCTTGGCGCTGCCCACCCATTTGCATATGCACGTTCAATAATAGCCTTTTCATTTTCTTTTGTGCATATAGGTTCACTGTCCAACCCGCAAGTACATGCCTTCTCACATAAAGCAGGACATACACGGCTTGTAAATTCTGGAAAATTACTGGTTTTGCGCAGTCTATAATAAGCCTGTTCCCAGTTTCCTGTATAAATAAGGTCATTCCACTCTGGAATTAGATTGTTTAGCGGACACCCTGACGTCATTCCTTTAATAGTCATTCCAGATTGACAAAATGGTACGCCGCAATCCATACAACGCCCTCCTTGACAGCGTTGTTCTTCCTCTGACAGCGATATATGAAATTCATTAAAATGTGTAATTCGCTCTTTTGGCAAAACAGCTTTTGCCTCTTTTCTATCATATTCTAAAAATCCTGTTGGCTTTCCCATGTCTTCCTCATTTCTGCGCTGCTTCTTCTCAAAAAACGAACGTTCTAAAAATTCCAAACCGTTTGTGCAAGCAGCACACGGACACAAACGATTAAAAATGATTGCAAAACTACTTTGTCACCGCATAAAATGCTTCAATTTGCGCCTGCTCACTGCTCAATCCTTTTTCTTCCATCTGAACAATTGCCTTTAACATATTTTCATAGTCATGTGGAATAATCTTTTTAAACTTTGGCAAATATTGCGCAAAATTATCCAATATATGTTTTCCTTTTTCAGAGTTCGTATATGCGACATGTTCCGTAATAATTGATTTTAGCTCAAGCACATCATATTTTTCTGTTACAGATACCATCGACACTAATTGCTTATTTAATCGTTTATAAAGTGTTGTATCTTCATCTAATACATACGCAATACCGCCGCTCATACCAGCAGCAAAATTCTTTCCTGTCCTTCCAAGTACCACCACGCGCCCGCCTGTCATATATTCACAGCCATGGTCTCCGCACCCTTCAACAACTGCTATCGCACCTGAATTTCGTACACAAAAGCGCTCTCCTGCAACGCCGTTAATAAATGCCTTGCCGCTTGTTGCACCATACAATGCCACATTTCCTATAATAATATTTTCATCTTCTTTATAAGCAGCACTTCTTGGGGGATAAATCACAAGCTTTCCGCCAGAAAGCCCCTTGCCAAAATAGTCGTTGCTGTCACCAATCAGTTCCAAAGTCAATCCTTTTGGAATAAATGCTCCAAAACTTTGCCCTCCGGCACCATTGCATTTTACTGTGTAAGTATCATCATCAAGCGTTTCGCCAAACCTTCTTGTAATTTCTGCTCCAAGCAAGGTGCCAACTGCTCTGTCCGTATTGATTACATCAATCACAATACTTCTTTTTTCACCGCTTTCAAGTGCTGTTGCAAATTTTTTGAGAAGCGTTTTTTCATCAACTCTCTTTTCAAGCTCAAAATCATATATATTCTTTTTACTATAACAAATTTTTCCAGCTTCTCTTATATATGGATTATTGATAATTCTTGACAAATCCACTTTTTTAGAACGTCCGCTCTCCGGTATATCCATCTGCTGCAAAAAGTCTGTTCTGCCAACCAGTTCATCAACGCTTTTCACACCTAATTTTGCCATATATTCGCGCAGTTCTTCTGCTATAAAGCGCATAAAATTCACAACATATTCTGGCTTTCCTGCAAATCTCTTTCTAAGCTCTGGATTTTGTGTAGCAATTCCAACAGGACATGTGTCCAAATTGCACACTCGCATCATTACACAGCCCATCGTTACCAAAGGAGCGGTTGCAAAACCAAATTCCTCCGCGCCAAGCATCGCTGCAATTGCTACATCGCGTCCGCTCATTAACTTTCCGTCCGTCTCAATAATAACTTTATTGCGAAGCCCATTCATTGTAAGCGTCTGATGCACCTCCGCAAGACCAAGTTCCCAAGGAAGCCCTGCATTATGAATGGAGCTTCTAGGCGCAGCTCCTGTGCCTCCGTCATATCCTGATATAAGAATAACCTGTGCGCCAGCCTTTGCAACACCACATGCAACCGTGCCAACGCCGCCCTCTGAAACGAGTTTTACAGAAATTCGTGCATCTTTATTTGCATTTTTTAAATCAAATATCAACTCTGCTAAATCCTCAATCGAATAAATATCATGGTGCGGCGGAGGTGATATAAGCGATACACCTGGTGTTGAAAGTCTTGTCTTTGCAATCCATGGGTACACTTTCCCTCCCGGTAAATGTCCGCCTTCTCCTGGCTTTGCTCCCTGTGCCATCTTAATTTGAATTTCCTTAGCGCTGACAAGATATCTTGATGTCACGCCAAATCTGCCGGAAGCTACCTGTTTTATAGCAGAACATTTGTTCAAACCATCTTTTCCGACTGTAAGTCGTTCTTCGTCCTCACCGCCTTCACCGCTGTTTGATTTGCCATGCAGCATATTCATTGCAATTGCCATAGTCTCATGGGCTTCTTTGGATATCGAACCATACGACATTGCTCCGGTCTTAAATCGTTTGACAATCGAATCAACACTTTCTACTTCTTCTAATTTGATACCTTTCTTTGGAAACTTAATATCCATAAGTCCCCTTAAATTCATGGCATTGGTCTCTTTATTGACATAACTTGTATATTCTTTAAAAGTATTGTAATCGCCCGTTCTTGTTGCAAGCTGTAACAAATGTATCGTCTGAGGATTGTAAAGATGTTCTTCATTGCCGCTTCTTAACTTATGCGCACCCAAACTGTCCAGCGTTGTATCTGTTGGCAAACCCAATGGGTCAAATGCTTTATTGTGAAGTGACTCTACATCTTCTTGAATATCTTTTAAGCCAATTCCTTCAATTCGGCTTACCGTTCCTGTAAAATACTTATTAATCACATCGGAATTGATACCAATTGCCTCAAAAATTTTTGCTCCCTGATACGATTGAATGGTTGATATCCCCATTTTTGCGGCAATTTTTACAATACCTCCAAGTATTGCGGCATTATAATCGTCAACAGCCGCATAATAATCTTTATCCAGCATATTCAAATCAATCAATTCCTGTATACTTTCCTGTGCAAGATAAGGATTGATAGCCGATGCGCCATACCCTAAAAGTGTTGCAAAATGATGGACATCTCTTGGCTCACCGCTTTCTAGTATCACTGCCATCTTTGTTCTTTTTTTGGTTTGCACCAAATATTGCTGAAGCGCCGAAACCGCAAGCAGTGAAGGAATTGCAACATGGTTTTCATCCACGCCCCTATCTGAAAGAATAATGATATTAGCACCTTCCCTGTAAGCTCTGTCAACTTCCACATATAGATGGTCAATCGCTTTTTCCAACGATGTATTTTTATAAAAAATAATAGGAATGGTCTCTACTTTAAAACCATCGACCTTCATATTTTTAATTTTAAGAATATCTGTATTCGTAAGAATGGGGGCATTTATCTGAAGTACCTTACAATTTTCCTCCTTTTCTTCAAGAAGATTTCCATCGGAGCCAAGATATACCGCTGTGCTTGTCACAACCTTTTCACGGATTGAATCAATTGGCGGATTCGTCACTTGTGCAAAAAGCTGCTTAAAATAATTAAACAATGGCTGATGTTTGTTTGACAAAACCGCAAGCGGTGTATCAATTCCCATTGCTCCAATGGCTTCTGAGCCGTTTAACGCCATCGGCAGTATGGATGTCTTAAAATCTTCATAGGTATAGCCAAATGCCTTTTGAAGCTTTGCTATCTCGTCCTTTGTGTGTGTCTCCACCTTTTTATTTGGTATTTTTAAATCGTGAAGCTGTACCAGATTATTATCCAGCCATTCACCATATGGCTGACTGCTCGCATACTGTGCTTTTAATTTATCATCATCAATCAATGTTCCTTCTACGGTATCTACAAGAAGCATTTTGCCGGGACGAAGCCTGTCTTTTGATAAAATCCTGCTTTCCTCAATTGGGAGAACACCAACTTCCGATGAAAGGATAAGATAACCGTCATTTGTCACATAATAACGTGACGGACGAAGACCATTTCTGTCAAGCACCGCTCCCATCACATCACCGTCTGTAAAAAGGATAGAAGCCGGACCGTCCCAAGGTTCCATCATCGTCGCATAATATTGATAAAAATCTTTCTTTTCCTGTGACATCGATTTATCATTTGCCCATGGTTCTGGAATACATATCATAAGTGCCAAAGGAAGCGGCATTCCATTCATCATAAGAAACTCTAACGTATTATCAAGCATAGAAGAATCGGAACCACTTGTATTGACAACTGGCATAATCTTTGTCATTTCATCTTCAAGATAATCGGAAACCATCGTTTCCTCCCTTGATAACATTCGGTCTGCATTGCCCTTAATGGTATTAATTTCACCATTATGGCATAAAAGTCTATATGGATGAGCTCTCTCCCAACTAGGATTGGTGTTGGTAGAAAATCGGCTATGTACAAGCGCAATTGCTGACTCATAATCGACATCTTCAAGGTCTCTAAAAAAGGTTCGCAGCTGTCCGACAAGAAACATTCCTTTATATATAATCGTTCTGCTTGAAAAAGATACCACAAATGTATCTTCATTCGTCTGTTCAAATACTCTTCTTGCCACATATAATTTTCTGTCAAAATCAATTCCTTTTTTTACATGAGCAGGCTTTTTTACAAATGCCTGCATAATCGAAGGCATACAATCAACCGCCTTTTTTCCAAGCACGTCTGGAACCGTAGGAACATCTCGCCAGCCTAAAAATTCAAGCCCTTCTTTTTCTACAATGATTTCAAACATTTTTTTTGCTCTGTTTCTTTTCAATTCATCTTGCGGAAAAAAGAACATGCCAACGCCATACTCTCTCTCATTGCCAATATCAATGCCTAAAGACTGCAATGCCTTCTTAAAAAATTTATGTGAAATCTGAAGCAATATCCCAACACCGTCACCTGTTTTTCCTTCTGCATCTTTACCCGCTCTATGCTCCAGATTTTCAACAATACTAAGCGCATCGGATACAGTTTGATGAGTCTTTACTCCTTTGATACTTACAACTGCACCAATACCGCAGTTATCATGTTCAAAAGCTGGACTGTACAGTCCAAACTGTCCATTGTACATTTCTTTTTCCATAAATACATCTTCCCTTCCTTATTATTTAATGAAAATAGTTAAAAAACTTGAATTTGTTATTATTTTCATTAAATTAACTTATTTTTCTTAAGTAATACTATACGCTTATTTTTCAATGTTGTAAATAGGAAATTTATTATTATTGTCTGATTATTTGATAATTATTATTTATATATCAAAATTTTCAGATAACTGATAAAATTTTATTGAATAAATATATAATTATCCCTGCTTTTTTTTAAATATATCCCATTTTTAAGAAAAAATTTTTAAAAATTTTGACAATAAATCCATTAAAAAATCAAATTGTGTTTAAATTGTGTATCAAAATTTAGTTGATATTTTATATAAATGCTCCTAAAAAAGACTGTCGCAAAATAAATGGCTTCTATAAAATATAGATACTATATTTTGCAGAAATCCTTTATTTTACAACAGTCTTTATTATCATTTTTATTATCTTTCTTGCTGTATAATTATTTCTCATTTTTCCCTATAAATAAAACAAAAAATATATAGATAACAATAATCCTTATATAGATGGACGCACATAAATTACAGCACAATATTGCATAACTTCAACGATATCTATATTGGTTAAGCGGATATTCGCAATCCGCTACGCTACTTGCTCGGGTCATTGCCCTACTCAGATGCATTTATAAAAATAGAGCTATTTTATTAAATTTTATATAAGATGTGCTATTTTGTTCATTTAAAATCATAACCTATCTTATATTCTTCGTTTAATAAACAGCTCTATTATAATTAAATTTTAACTGCTAAATAATATGTTCTTGTATTGACTGTAGCACAAATGTTTTATTATACTTATCCCCCCTCTTACACCACTTGTTTATAAAACATAAATGCGGCTTTTTTTATAATTATATATATCTACCTTTTATAACATAAATTATATAATAAAACTCTTGTTATAACCATAATTTTACATATTATCAATCAAATTAATTGTTATAACATAGGTAATAATTTTCCTAATTTTGTATTTATATCATTGCATAAAATAAATAATAACTATTGCCCCTCTTTTTCTTTCCTGTTCTCCTCCTGTTTCTTCTTTCTTTGCGCCCTTTTTTCTTCTTTAATTTTTATCTCCTCAATACACTTTTTAATATACACTATTCTTTCTTTTTCATTAAGTACTGTGAAATCTTCATAAAATGCAGGTAATCTATATAATGGTGCGTCACAAATTTTACAATTCTTATATAAATGCGTTGAATAAATTTCTCTTTTACATTGGGTGCAATAATAAACCTTAATCATACTTTTTTCTCCTTTGCTGTTTATTTTGCTTTAAATCATTTGTTATTTTATATATAAAAATAAATTTTAAAAATATACATTAAATACTGTTATCACTAATTACAGCACTTGACTATTATCACAAGAACAAAAACTTAAAAACGACTGCCACATTAATAATCAAAAATACAACATATCCTGCTTTCAGCCATTTTTTTAATATGGCAGTCTCTTATTATAATCTTTTTACTCCATCACGCCCTTTCCAATCACTTAAATTAAGATAAAAAATTATCTTGTGTCTTTTGTATATATACACCAATGTTTAACATAAAAAATGTTATAATATATCCACTATAACACCGGTCACCATATCAAAAATATTAAAAAACTATCGTGACCTATGAAAAATGCAATAGATTTTCTTATTTTTCTTTTTATTTTTATATTTTTAATTTATTAAAGATATGAAAAATATTGGTTATATATCTTAAACTATTTGGAACGAATTATATATTATTGTTATCCATTCTCAATGGTAATTTGACTCTTCCTATGTAATTTGATGTCAAAATAAAGGTACCTTTTTCTTTTGCACAAAAAACTTGTCCATATTGAGAATTACCTCTATGACCTTTAATCCATTCTCCGTCAACATTGACTTCAAACTGAAGATTTCCGCGTATTTCAAAGTCTTGAATTGTCACTTTTTTACTTTGTTCATCTACAATACAAGGACCTTCATAAACCTTTTCTTCTCCAGACATTTGCGATAAATACATTTGCAATAACGTTGAAATCTCATATGCCAGATAAGGCTTGCCCAATGGTTCTGTTTTTATATTTTCACAAAATGCATCGGATAATTGCGCCATTTTATCATTGGCAACTCTTAATGTTTCTACTGCTTCATCAACTAATTTACTCATAATAATTCCTTCTTTCTTTTCAATAAAACTCACACTTTTGTTACTTTTTGTTGGATTTATAAAAAATATTTTTTATTTTTATACAATCCTATTTTGTTTTTAGTTTTTTTTCTCTATTATAACGCTAACAGATAAAGATTTCTGTTAAAATATATTGTTGCTTTTTGTTGTAAATTGTTGGTTTCTGTTATATAATAAACAGCGAATGTTACGCTTCACAAATCATTCTTATATCAAATCAAAACAAAAAGGATAAAAACTATGAGAAACTTATCAATTATAGTTGTTGAAGACGACACTGCCGCTTGCGACCGCTTTGTACAATGTGCAAATGAAATTGAGGAAGTATCTATTGTAAGTTTAACGAACAGTGCCTCAAAGGCTATTGAAGATATACATGATTATCAACCAGATGTAATTATTTTAGATTTAGAATTGCATTATGGCAGTGGAACAGGATTAGATGTGTTAATGGGCTTAAAGCAAATACAATTGCCCACAAAACCATATATCTTAATAACAACAAACAATTCAAGTCAAATTACTTTTGATTATGCAAGGACACTCGGAGCCGACTTTATTATGTCAAAACATCAAGACCATTACTCTGAAACGAAAGTTTTAAGTTTTATAGCTATGATGAAAAATTTGATATTTGCAAAACAAAATTCTACCAAAGAAAATACAAATACAGAAACGCCAAAACAGAAAGAAAAACGAATGATTCGCTGGATTACTTCTGAACTGGATGCCATAGGAATTAGTCCAAAAGCAGTTGGTTATAAGTATTTAATTGATGCTATCTACATGTACAGTGAAGATAACATTTTATTTTTATGCAATAAAATTGGTGAAATCTATGGAAAAAGTGAATCGAGTGTTGAGCGCGCTATGCAAAACGCTATTCATCGCGCTTGGAAAAAAGCAGATATTGAAGATTTGCTAAAACACTATACCGCTAAGGTAAACTCTGAAAAAGGATGTCCAACAATAACAGAATTTATATGTTATTATGCCAATAAATTAAAATATGAATTTTAAAAGGAGGGAGGACCTTTCAAAATTCATATTTTCTATTTAACTCAATTATTTAAATTTAACCTATAATCATTTTAAATATTATATCAAGAACAGCATCCCACATATCGTAAATCCTCCTTCGCATTTTCTAATGCAGATAATAAGGAAGATTGACACATTTTTATATTTGTTCTTATGGTCCTTTTTTGTTGGTTTTTATTAAAATAATGCAAAAAATATGTTTACATTATATTCATATTTATATATTTTATTTGATACAAAATTATCAAATATATTTTGAACATAGAAATGGAGATTCATATGTTGCCATCATATATAAAAATATGTTTTATTATATTTTGTAGTTTACTAATTTTTAAAAAAATATTTAAAAAATCATCTTTTAAATATTTATTCTACGATATATTACTATGTATAAGCTCATCCTTTGTTTTTTATATAGCTCTACAATATTTTCCATTTATATACATGATTTTACTAATACTTACATTATTTACATATTGTCGATTGCTTTATAAAATCCCCATAAAAATCACATTGACAGCTATATGTATATCAATAGCTTTAAGTTATTGTGCTTTTTTAATATCAACAATTATGTTAGTACCTATAATTTATTTTATATATATGATTACTAATAGTTCAAATGTAACACTAATCATTTCACATATATTTGCAAGTATTATACAAACCCTTCTATCTATTGGTGCCTTTAAAATCAAACGATTTAAAAGTGGTATGCCATTTTTAAGCCAACGTACCTGTAATGATACAGGGTTGATAATTAGTATATTTGTGCTGATAATTACAACACTCTACTATTCTTTTTCAGAGCCAAATACATTGTTTTTTATTCTTGTACTTACCTCTATACTACTATGTACAACTATTGTTATCTGGTGGAGACATAATTTAAATAAAGCCTATTGGAATGCCGTGCATAAAAACCAAATTGCTGCACTGGAAACTGAAATTATCAATTTAAAACGAGATAATGATAATCTTTCAAAAATCATTCATAAAGATAATAAATTAATACCTGCAATGGTACTATCTGTTAAAGAATTATTGGAAATGAGTATTGCACTGGATAATCCTTCATTAAAGGATATATCTGAATTAAAAGTAAAAGCTGCAAAATTATTGGAGGAATTAGAAGAAATTTCAAAAGAACGCAAAGGCATTATGATAGAGACCGAACAGCATTTATATGAATTGCCAAAATCCAACTTTATGCGTCTTGATTCCCTTATTAGTTATCTCTATCAACGCTGTATTTTATTTCAAATTCAATTTCAAGCTTTATTTAATATTAATATCAATCAATTGATGAGTCTTATTAATGAGCGTGAATTAGATACAATTATTGCTGACTTAATTGAAAATGCAATCTATGCAACGAAAAATCAAGAAAATAAAAAAATATTATTTTGTATTGATTCAAAAGATAATGTATTTTACATGAATATTTATGATACAGGTGTTCCTTTTAACACGGATATTATACATAAATTAGGCAAAAATAAAGCCACCTCTCATTCAAATGACGGCGGCAGTGGAATTGGTCTTTATAATACGATATCGGTCTGTCAAAAATACAGTTTTAGTTTTATTATTGAAGAAGCACCAGGTGTTGATAACTTCACTAAAAAAATTTCTATTACTTTTGATGATAAAAATCTATTTTTATACAATGGCATGAATATGGCAGCTTCCTAATTGGAAACTGCCTCTTTATTTATCAATTTTTAACTATATTGTTTTATCACTTTTAAAAATTTTTCGCCATACATATCATACTTATTTTCACCAACGCCGACAACTTCCATCATCTCAGCCTTGTTTGACGGAAGTTTTTGACACATATCAGCTAACGTTTTATCGGAAAAAATAATATAAGGCGGCACGCCTTTTGTTCTAGCAAGTTTTAACCGAAGTTTTCTTAAATCATCATATAAAACTTTCTTTTCCCCTTGCGGAACTTGAATGGATAGCACTTTTGATTTCGATGGTTTACTGTTTTGATTGTCTTTTGCCGTATACGAAAAATAAGAATCGCTTTTACTGTTATTTTCATAAATAGATAACATACTTGTTCTATATTGATTTTCATACGCTATATTTATAACATGATTTGAAAGACAATTGCTGCAATTTTCACATTTGTACGGTGCTTGTTCTCCAAAATAATATAATATATTGCGCCTAAGGCAATATTTTCCTTTGGCATAAAAAGCCATCTGTTTTAGCCGCTCATGGTCTCGCTCTTTTAGCCTTGCATCTTCTTGAGGCGTCAAATCCGCTCGAACTTCTCGATTATCAATAAGAAAGCGATTAATCACAACATCCTGCGGCGAATAAAATAAGATACACTCTGCTGCCTCTCCGTCTCTTCCGGCACGCCCTGCCTCCTGATAGTAATTTTCCATACTTTGCGGCATATTATAGTGTAAAACATAGCGGACATTGGACTTATCAATCCCCATTCCAAACGCATTTGTCGCTACTACAATCTTTTTTTCATCATATATAAAATCATCTTGATTCTTTTTTCTTATCTCTCCATCTAATCCCGCATGATATTTTGTGACACTGATTCCTTGACGGACAAGAATACTATATACTTTTTCTACATTTTTTCTTGTTGAACAATAGATTATTCCACTCTCATCTTCATGTTTTTTAATATAATCTACCATTAACCAATCTTTTTTATTGCTTTGCACCACTTCAAAATACAGATTTTTTCTATCATATCCTGTCACAATATGTACGGGATTTCTTAATTTTAAAATATTCATAATATCCGACTGGACAACGTCGGTTGCTGTCGCTGTAAATGCACTGACAACAGGTCTTTTGGGCAGTCGTTCTACCAAATCCAAAATACTTCGATAACTCGGTCTAAAATCCTGTCCCCACTGTGATATACAATGCGCCTCATCTACTGTAATCATAGAGATTGGAACATTCATTGCAAAGTCTAAAAATCTTGGCGTAAGCAGCCGTTCTGGTGCCGCATAGACTATCTTATACCGTCCATTTTTAGCATTTGCAAGTGCTTTAACAATCTGATTTTCAGTCAATGAACTATTAATATAAGCCGCATGTACTCCTGCTTCATTCAATGCCCGAACTTGGTCTTTCATCAATGAAATCAATGGCGATACCACAATAGTTATACCAGACATCATCAAAGCTGGAACTTGATAACAGATTGATTTTCCCGCCCCTGTAGGCATAATACCAAAGGCATCCCTTCCGCAAAGGATGCCTTCAATCAGTACTTCTTGTCCTGCTCTAAATGAGTGATATCCATAATACTTTTTTAACACTTCATATTTATCCACAGTCAAAACCTCTAAAATTCTATGTTTTCATTGCCTTTTCACAATGTCTTTATTACTTTTGAACCTCTCACGACTAAAGTCGCGGGTGTTCTTGCCTTATATCATAAAATTCAATATATTTTATTGTTTATCAAACTCTATTGTATTAGAATTTCTTGTCAACTTTAACTTTTTAAGCTCAAGTTCATAGATATAATCTTCACTTTGTTTTTGACCTAAAAGCTCTTTTGTAATGGTAATGGTATTGCCTTTTGTTGTATATGTAATATTCATAGAAATTTCATTGCCTTTTTTTTCAATGCCTGTACCATCTTCATTAAACTCATATATTGTACTGCTGCCATCAACAGAACTCCATTTGCCTGTAAGCGTTGCTTTCTCACCGCAGCCTGCAATCATACAAGCCGCTATCATAACAATAAAAATAGATAACGCTGCTCTATACTTTTTCATATAACTCCCTCATTATCTTTCGTCCAATGGAACATAATCTTTTCTTTCACACACATTGCGATATGCTGGTCGAATTATCTTTCCGCAATTAATCAGCTCTTCTATTCTATGCGCACACCATCCTGAAATTCTTGCAATTGCAAAGATTGGCGTAAACAATTCGGTAGGCAGTCCCAACATGCTGTACACAAATCCACTATAAAAATCCACATTGGCACTTACGCCTTTATATATCTTTCGCTCACTGGCAATAAGCTCGGCTGCAATTCTCTCCACATTTGCCATAAGCTGATACTCATCATGTTTTCCTTTTTCAATGGATAACTTTTCAACAAAACTCTTAAATACCCTTGCTCTTGGGTCTGATAATGAATAAACGGCATGCCCCATTCCATAAACCAGTCCTGTATTATCAAACGCTTGTTTATGGAGCATTTTTTTCAAATACTCTCGAAGCTCGTCATCATCATTCCAGTTATGTACATTTTCTTTAATATTATCAAACATTTGCACCACTTTTAAATTGGCACCGCCATGTTTTGGACCTTTTAATGAGCCAAGTGAAGATACTACTGCTGAATATGTATCGGTTCCTGACGAAGTGACAACATGCGTAGTAAATGTTGAGTTATTGCCGCCTCCATGTTCTGCATGAAGTACTAATGCTATATCTAACAACTGCGCCTCAAGCGGTGTATATTTACTGTTCGGTCTTAATAAATGTAAAATATTTTCTGCTGTGGAAAGCTTTGGTTCTGGCTCATGTATAATAAAGCTTCCGCCCTTATGTGCATGTAAATATGCCTGATAACTATATACCACCAGCAATGGAAATTCCGATATAAGCTGTAAAGATTGTCTTACCACATTTGGAATACTGACATCATCTGCTTTTGCATCATAAGAATACAGCATAAGAACGCTTCTTGCCAACGCATTCATAATATCACAGCTTGGCTTTTTCATAATAACATCTCTTACAAAGTTGCGTGGAATACATCGAAACTCGCCTAACACCTGTGTAAAATGGTCAAGTTGTTCTTTATCGGGCATCTCGCCAAATAATAATAAATATGTAACCTCTTCAAAACCAAAACGCTTGTCTTTAGCAATTCCTGTAATAATATCCTCAACATCAATTCCGCGATAATACAGCTTTCCGTCACATGGATGAGAGACACCGTTTTCATCCACTTCAGAAGCCTTTACCTCTGAAATCTCTGTAAGTCCTGTAAGTACTCCCTTACCATTTAAATCTCTCAGCCCTCGTTTTACTTCATACTTATCATACAAACTTTTGTCAATATTGCTGTTTTCCTGACATTTTAATGCCAGCTTTTCCACCTCCGTAGTAACTTTTGAAAAGCTCTTTTTTTCTAACCCCATAAGCAATTTCTCCTTTCAATGTTGTGCTACTTGTTATATTTTTTATTTCAGTAAACAATAAGTCGACAGACTATGTTTACAAAATACCTATCTTATTATGTATACTCAACCTTAGAAACCGGATGATGGTCTATGCATCATCCGGTTTTTCCACATTTTGCAAAATAACGCATACCAACTTTGCGTAAATTATCTTCTATTTATTATTTAACGAAGCCTAGCTCCTTCGTATTTTGCATGTGCCATGATACATCTTCTAAGAGACATATACCTTGCATCAATATTTCCTTCTGGTACTTCTATATCAAGTGATACTGCTATTACATCTATAAGTTTATCATCAAGACTGTTTCTTAAATAAGACAAAACATTTAATTTTTCTTCATATGTTCTGGCATCAAGAAACATAAGAAGGCGTGAATCAACGCCGTCTGTATCGGATTCTTCCATATTAGATTGAATTTTTGAACATAATTGAATTTCTGATTGCTCAGAAACTTTTTCTATATCCTCTGATATATATTGATTATGACTATGTTGATTGTCAATATGTTGACTCTTTTCAAATTCTACTTGCTCAAAACAATATTGTTGTTTTGCATCAGGATATTGAACAGAGTCAACCTTTTCTGCAAATATATTATAAGGCATTACATATATTAAATAATTACCATAAAGTGCTTGATATACGACCATTCTTTCGTTGTTTTCGGAATGGTATGCTATACATCTTATCTGATACAAATTTCCCTTGAAATGTCTGTAAAATCCTCCAATTACTAGATTTCTCTCTCTCAATATACCCCTCCTCTAAATTTCTATTGATTTCCATAAGATGGAGAATCCCTGCCGTAACAATATGAGTCATTGTAACAATATACTTACAGTCTCTGCGAATTGACTCAGAACTTCCCATATCCTTATTGCTGTCTATAGATTCATGGCTATTGATATAACTGTCATGGAGCCACATTACAAACTGACACAACTGTTCTGGTGTGTTAAATGTTGATGCAATCTGGCTGTTAATATAAACTTCTTCACTGTGTATATAATCTTTAAGTGCATACTTTAAATATTTTTCATACATACAATGGTCTTTCATATTTCCGTCAAACTCACCATTATGCGGAAATGTAAAATAATCTGCAAGATAATGTGTCACTTCGCCAAGCTTACGACAATACGATGTTGATATCTTTTTAAAATCATCGGAATCCACCGTTAATTTTGATATAAACGCTGTAACCATCTCAAACGTTTCTTCTATATTATGCTTTGTAGTAACAAACGACGGCTTACAATCCGGAAGAATACTTCCCATTACAAAGGCTTTCTTATGGTCTGAAAGCAACGGATTATCAATATTTTTTATTAAATAAAGCGATAGTGAAACATGTGATTTCTTTCTCATACTTCTCCTTAATTCTAATTAAAAAAAATTTATTCTGCCTAAACAGTTTTAGTTATAACATACTAACTCTATTTTAACCTTTATCGAGAAAAATTACAACCAAAAAATTTTTGTTACATTTAAAATCCATCTTTCTTTTACTTTCTTTTTATGATTTTTTATATTTTTTTAATAGTTTTGTATGCTAAATCTATACAAACAATGAATTTATTTATAGCAATATCCATATTTTAGGATAAAATAACTTGACGACCTAAAATAAATAATTATACTTTAATAATATAAACTAAAAAAAAATATAAATTTGCGCTTGCACATAGGACACAATTTATTTAATTCACCAATTATAGAAAGGTATGGTTATTTTTATGGAATCCTTTATTATACCCAATCGAACTGCATACAACGCTCTTTCCTCTAAAGAAAAACAGGAGCTTACACAAAAAATTGCCCTTTGCACAGGAGCTGCATGGAAAAAGATGCAAACATTTTCCCTTTGGGGACAATCTTTAGAAACAGCCATTTATACCCTAAAAGACCGCAATTTTGTCTTTATTCCTGGTGATACTGTCACTTTAGGCTGGAATGGTTTTTCGGATACAACACATCCCGATTTTCCCAAATTCAAAGCGGCTTTGGACGAGGATATTTTACAATATTGGGGTGGTCAATTTCAAACAGAGGAGATTTTAAAACACCTTACAACCCCTCTGCGTCAAGCTGTTATTCCACCTATGCTTGTTGAACAAGAACCGATTAACTTTACATGCAGTCAACCTGTCAACTTTGAAGAATTGACATTAAGCGAACAATATCAACAATCCATTGAAGACTGGAAAGCCAATCCCCGCAGCCACCAAATTACTTTTGATACCTTTCAACTAGGCAATCCTAAACTGCGTCTCACCAAAAAAAAGGAGGGTTCTATCTTCGCAGAAATCCTTATTCCGGCTACTGTTGACGACCTTCAAAAACATTTAGAAACACAAGGTTTTACTCTGCCAAACGGCGACCAATGGGAATATTTATGCGGCGGAGGCTGTCAAACGCTTTTTGTATGGGGAGACAACTTGGAATTTTGTGATGAAGAATGGGAACAACCCAACTTTTTTGGTCTTACAATCGCCTTTGACCCTTATGCACAAGAAATTGTCAAAGACAGCATATGGCCGTATCGCGGCGGTGACGGCGGCGTCTTGGAATGTTACGGCGATTTAAATGTATTAAACGACCTTATTTGCTCCCCTCATTATATCGAGTGGGACATTTCAGACGAAACCCAGCGTATGCAGATACAAGAATGTTTGGAAGATGGTCTCAGTGAAGACTATGACTGCTACCGACGAATTTTAGTGCTTGATACCCAATACTAAAAATTCCATTCCTCACTATCATTAAGCAGGTCTTTTACTTCTTCAATGGATATTCCTTCCTGTTTTGCATAATTTAACATATTCAAATACTGTTCTGTAATATAACGCTTAGGTTCATCTTTTGTAATACCAATAAAAATTTTTATTTTTTGCCAGTTTTTATCAGCTGGCAATTCTTTTAACAATCGCTCTATGGGAATATCTGCAATAAAAACCTCTTTCGCTCCAATCTGATACATAACATCTTCTACAGCCTTTTTTTCAACCTCTGTAAGTCCTTTTGGCACACATATAGCCATAGGCACTTTAAGAAGCAGCTTTTTTCCCCATGCTTTAATTAAAAGATGTCGAAACAATTGTACTGTCGCTACATAATCTGCAATCACACCTGTGCGCAATGGAGAAATAATATGAATATTATCAGCCTGACGGTCAACCAAATGTTCCACTTCATCTCCAAATGCTATTATTTTTTTACTTATAATATCAAACGCTAAAAGCGATTTTTCTTTTAACACCATTCCCCTGCCTTGTATATAAACAACAATGTCTGCTGGTTCAAAAAATTCCATCCCATTCCCTCCAATGATTTCAATCGTTTCAATTATTTCAATTGTTTTAACTGTTTTAACTATTTTAATTGTTTTAACGATTCCAATTATCTCAATTATTTAATTATTATATTATTTTTATTGTAATTTTACAATAAAAATGATACGCTTAAAAAAATTTGTATACGCTACATTTTACTGAAAGGATTTTATTGATGAAACCTATTGATTTACATGTACATTCAATTTATTCTGATGGAACACTCACGCCATCACAGCTTATTGACACAGCAATTGACACAGGACTTGCCGCAATGGCAATTACAGACCATGATACCATTGATGGTATTCCAGAAGCTCTTGAATATGCCAAAACCAAATCGTTTGAATTAATTTCAGGTATTGAATTTAGTACCTTTTTTGAAAAAAAAGAAATACACATTGTTGGTTTATTTATCGACCATACAAATAAAGCGTTTAATCATGAACTTATCACACAGCGCAAAAGCCGTGAAGAAAAAAATATCAAAATGTGTAAAAAATTTGAGGAAATTGGTATTCATATCTCTTATGAGGAAATGTTAGAATGGTACGCTCACTCTGTTATCACAAGGGCACATTTTGCGGACTACCTTCTTAAAAAAGGATACGTGCATGACCGAAATGAAGCTTTTAGCCGTTATATTGGCGATGGCAAACCATGCTTTGTCGAACGTAATAAAATGCTCCCTGAACGTGCTATAGAACTTATTAAAATGGCTGGAGGTATTGCTATTCTTGCTCACCCTATATTATATCATCTTGGCAATGAACAAATGACAAAACTAATCAATTATCTATGTCAACATGGAATTGATGGACTAGAGGCTATCTATTCCACCTATTCAATGAGTGACCAAATCCAGATGCAAAAACTTGCAAGCCGGTATCATCTTTTAATTTCTGGCGGTTCAGACTATCATGGTGCTAATAAACCTCATATTAAACTCGGCACTGGAACAGGAAAGCTGTTTGTTCCCTATGAAGTGCTTGAAAAGTTAAAAAAACAAAAAGATTGTATTCAATAAATTACAAATAATTATAAACAAGACTATCGCACAAAAGATTGAATATCACAACGCAATTCCCCACTTATGCCTCTACGGCATTGAAGTGGGGAATTTTTTTGATAAGATTAAATTTTTTATAATATCATCAATCAATCTAAAAATGCTTTCTGTAACTATTTTATTATTTTAGTGATGGAACAATCGCATTTGAGTAAAGCACATGGTTATACCACGCTTATTGCAAGTCTCAATAACATTGTCATCTCTTATAGAACCGCCTGGCTGTGCAATATATTTCACGCCGCTTTTATAGGCTCTCTCAATATTATCTCCAAATGGGAAAAAGGCATCGGAACCTAATGCAACATCGGTGTTGCCATCAAGCCATTCTCTTTTTTCTTGTGCGCTAAACACTTCTGGCTTTTCTGTAAATACACGCTCCCATTGCCCATCTGCAAGAATATCCATATATTCCTCACCAATGTACAAATCAATAGCATTGTCTCTGTCCGCTCTTCCTATTCCCTCTTTAAATGGAAGGTTTAAAACTTTTGGATTTTGGCGCAAATACCAGTTGTCTGCCTTTTGTCCTGCAAGCCTTGTACAGTGTATTCTTGACTGCTGACCTGCACCGATGCCAATAGCCTGTCCATTTTTTGCATAACATACAGAATTTGACTGGGTATACTTTAATGTGATAAGCGCAAGAATCAAATCTATTTTTGCCTGTTCTGTCAATTCTTTATTCTCTGTTACAATATGATTAAGCAATTCCTCATCAATTTTAAAATCATTTCTGCCCTGTTCAAATGTAATGCCATACACCTGTTTTTTCTCGATAGGCTCTGGTTTATATTCTGGATTTATCTGTATAATATTATAATTGCCCTTCTTTTTTGACTTTAAAATATCCAATGCATCTGCATCGTAATCAGGTGCTATAATACCATCTGAAACTTCATGCTGTATCAACTTAGCAGTTGTAACATCACACACATCTGAAAGTGCTATAAAATCACCAAAAGACGACATTCTGTCTGCACCTCTTGCCCTTGCATATGCACATGCTAAAGGCGAAAGTTCACCGATAGACTCATCTACCCAATATATTTTTTTCTCTACTTCTGAAAGCTCTTTTCCCACTGCAGCACCTGCTGGTGACACATGTTTAAAAGAAGTTGCTGCTGGATACCCTGTCGCTTGTTTTAATTCTTTTACAAGCTGATAGCCGTTAAACGCATCTAAAAAATTAATATATCCTGGTTTTCCATTTAATACTTCTATTGGAAGTTCACTTCCATCTGCCATAAATATTTTTGATGGTTTTTGATTTGGATTGCAGCCATATTTTAATTCAAATTCTTTCATCTTAATCTCCATTTCTTTTAATATGCACATTTATTCTTAAGTTTTATCTTTAAATATAAAAAATTTAAACATTTGTCTTTATAACTTTATATTCATCATATCATCATAATTTATAATTATTTCTCTCTTTTCAAAATTACATGCAAACGCCTACTAGCCCAAACCAACTTGAATATTCATATATTTCGTGTGTATTGACTATAAACGCTAACCTATTTCTTGGATATTTGAGGGAATAACCTTAGGCTGCTGCTTCTTGCAATACATAATATTATCAACTCCTTCGTTTTGGATTGCATACCACCCAGGCTCAAGCGACAGCTCAAAAACCTTTTCCATTTCCAATTCTGGATAGGCAAGACATTGAATCAACTCGCTCGCTGTAACCGCCAACAATTTGCCCGTAGGAAGATGCAGCCACTTGCATGGTGCTGTAATTTCGGCGCTTTTTGTAAGCTCACATTCCTTGACAACACACTCTAAAAGCCAGACAATCATTTTTCCCTGTCCGCAAAATTCCCGGATTCGTTTTGTTTCCCGCTGCCTTACGATGTCCCAGTCCTCATTGGAAAAATCAAAAATCAATTCGGATGTCCCAGATGAATCAAGTAAAATATCCATCTCATATAACAAATCGGCATCATTTAATTCTGACAGATAACTTTCATCTATGAAAACCAATCCATTCAGCATGTCACAGTTCAATGTATATTTCATATACTATTCCTCCTTCGTTTCGACCAAAACGAGTTAAATATTTACTCAGCACTATTTCAAATCAACACAAGAACGAATTGGGTTCAATTTTAACTTGGACTATATTCATTGGAAATATATATTTAAAGGCTCCTTTTTAGTGTCAACACAACTCCAAAAAGAGATTTTTATTTTTTATAAACTTTACTATTTATTTTTATTCATAATCACCGTTTCATACTTGCCTGTAGCAATATCAATATATCGCACAAACAATGAAACCTTGTTATCTAAATTAAGATTTTCCCAAATTGTTTCTGTAAAGGTATGAATATCTCCTGATATAGCAACCGGTGTAGGTTCTCCCTCAAAACTTGGAAGTGGATTGCCATCGCCCATATATGTATGGATATAATGACCTTCGCCATCGATTGGATTACTATATGAAAATGTATATCGGTTACAAGCGTCTGGATTGCCATGATTACTCTTTAATATAGACATCTTATAAGAATAAGCGCCATTATCTATATTTATAACACCTGAAATTCTAGGCGTATAGTTTGGTGCATCCGGCTCAAATTCTCTTGTCTGCAATGCCTGCTCAAATGTATACTCTTGATTCATCAACTCATAAATTGTATCGGTTTGGTCTCCATTAGTAACAATGGTCTTATTTCCTAAAACACGCACTGGCGCATAAATAATAAGACTTGGGTCTAAAAGCTTTGAAGGGTCAAACGCCTGTGTTCGGATACCTTGTCCATCTTCAACAAACACTCGGTTTCTGCTGTTTTCACTTCTGCCCATAATGAAATAAGCACAGACAGCCTTTTTGCCGTCTTCTGATTTTCCAATAAGAATACCTCTTCCAGGATATGTACAACCTGATAATTCCTCTGCAATTAATTTCATGTTTAACCTCCATACTGCGACTATTTTTTAGGAGCAGATAATGCCTCAAATTTTAGTAAAGCTGTTATACTGCCTTTTATTCGCAGCTATCTTTATCGTCTATATAATAACAAAATCAAACACATACTACAACCTAATAATTTCCAAGCAGCTTTATTGACACAGCTTCTTCCTCAATACCTCTAAGTGCATTCATAACAGGCGCATCGTCTATATTGCCCTCAAAATCTACAAAAAATCGAAACTCCCATGTTCTTCCCTCAATTGGTCTGGACTCTATTTTATTCATATTCAATCCATTATATATAATATGGCTTAACAAATTATAAAGTGTTCCTGTTTTATTTGCAGTTTCAAATACAATACTCATCTTTTGAGCGTCTTTTACAAATTTTCTGTTTTTTGTAACAATAACAAATCGTGTTGTATTATTGTCAAAATCATTAATTTTATTTTTTAACACTTCAAGTCCATAAACTTCTGCCGCCTCTTCACTTGCAATTGCAACATGTGTCAAGTCTTTTTCTTCTAGTATCTTTTTGGCACTTCCTGCTGTATTGGATTGACTAATCTGCTGCCAATCTTTATATTTCATAAGAAATCCCTCACACTGCATTAATCCCTGCGGATGGGAATACACTGTTGTCACTTTGTCCAAATCTGTTCCAGGAAGCCCTAAAAGTGCATGTTCCACTTTGACATAAGTCTCTGCTATAATATAATTATTATATTCTTGAAGAAGGTCATAGACATCTGCAACAATGCCGGCTGTGGAATTTTCAATTGGAAGAACGGCATAATCTGCCTTTTCTTCCTTTACTGCCTCCATCGCATCACGCCATGTAGATACAGGAAAATGCTTTACTTCTTTGCCAAAAAAACGCTTCATTGCTATATAGCTGTAAGCACCTGGCACTCCTTGATATACCACTGTACAATTTTTTTTATCAATGGCATCAATGGCTTCATAAGGTTCTCTTAATGTCTGTGTCGTTTCCTCCAGCAACCGATACTGCATCTTTCTTGAATTTGCCATTATCTGTGAAAATAAATCATCAATGGCATGTATATTGGAAGGCTTTTGAACCATTGCTCGTATAGCATTCAATTTTGCTTTCTCGCGCTCTTCATCAAGTACCTTTTTGCCAGTCTCTATCTTATATTGTGCAACTTCCTCACACAATTGCATTCGTTCCTCAAACAACGCAATCAACTGTTTATCAATACAATCTATCTTACTTCGTATCTCGCCTAAATCTAACATAAACTACTCCTCTCACGAATATCACCAATTTTTTTATAAAAATTTTCTTATTCAAAAATTTTTTTACAAAAATCATTCTACCATTTCTAAAAGTTTACCTGTAATATCTGCCATGTTAGAAGAAGCTTGCTTTGTACTGTGAGAAATCTGTACATTTTCTTCAACAACATTTGAAATACGCTCAATTTGACTAACTGCATGTGATACAATATTAACATTTTCTCGAACCATATTAGCAATTTCTTCTATGTCATGGTCTGTTTTTTCTATATTTTCCACAACAATGCCAAAAGCTTCAGCCGTCTGGTCAGTAATTTTACGTCCGCTCTCCACAGCCCTAATTGAATTCATAATCAATTCATTGGTCTCTTTTGCCGCCTGTGCACTTCTAGCTGCAAGTTCTCCAACCTGTGTTGCCACAACCGCAAATCCCTTTCCCATATCGCCTGCTCTGGCTGCCTCAATTGAAGCATTTAAAGAAAGCATATTTGTCTGCTGTGCAATAGAATTAATCTCACCAATAATGGTTTCAATTGCCTTAGACATATCACTAATTTTTTGCATTGAATCTTTTAACAATTCCATACGAGACTGTGTTTGTAAAATCTCATCTGAAGTCTTGCCTGTTGCTGTGGTAACATCCATTGTGACATTGACACTGTTATTTAACTCTTGTGTCAACTGGTTCATTGTATGTTTTAAATCTTCTACTGCCTTTTCCTGTTCTCCTGTACCATTAAAAATATTATCTGCATTGACTAAAGTCTCTCCTGATACTTGGTTTAACTCCATACAGGCATCTTTTACATTTTGAATCAAACGCTGATTTTGT
Organism: uncultured Lachnospira sp.; assembly: GCA_910589305.1. Classification (GTDB taxonomy): domain Bacteria; phylum Bacillota; class Clostridia; order Lachnospirales; family Lachnospiraceae; genus Lachnospira. The sequence continues at coordinate 244,520 of CAJUTV010000001.1, forward strand.
TCCATATCCTGATTTTGCTTTTCTATCAATTGTTCATTTTCCTTGATATTTTGGCAAATACCTTCAACCATCTTATTGATATTATCAGAAAGCATTTTAAATTCAGGATTTCCCTGTTCATTTATGATGACTTTAAAATCCCCTCCTGCTATTTTACTCATTGAATGCGAAATACGGTTAATTCCCTGCACAATTTTACTGTCCACCATATGATTAATCATCAATAGCAATATGCCAAAGATAATCACCATACTTAACGATACGACAATTGTCTGATTAAAACGTCCTGCATAGTACTCACTTGAAGGCATAAATGTTCCAATAATTTGACCTTCATATTCTTCTGCCATATAATACCCTTTTACACCGTCAACAACTGCTTTTCCTTTTCCTGTAAATGTTGATGGAAATCCTGCATCGGCAGCAGAAGTACCAATTAAACTTGAATTTCTATGTGCCAAAAGCTTTCCGCTGTTGACATCAATCGCATAAATATATCCATTTTCACCAAAATCAATATCTTTTAAAACAACAGAAATTTCTGTTCCAGCAAGTGTTTTTTCCAATACTTCTGGACGTACACCAACCTGAACAAGACCTTTTGCATCGGTTCTTGCCACACCAATATACTGCATAACAACCCCCTCTGCTACATTTACTTGAGGTTCTTGTGCAATTTCAATAGAAGGGTCTTTTACAATCACCATGAAAGCGTTAGACTGTTCTCCGCTTTTCATATCAAATCCAATATATGAGGGGATTGTACTGCTAGTAATAATTCCATTTTCATCAATAATATGTAATTCATTAACCATTAATCGGTCTTTGATTTTATTTAGTCGATTCATATCGCCAAAAATAGATGGGTCTACAGCAAGCATATCTGCAAATGCTCTTGTCTTAGCAAGATTATCTTGACTAAGATTTTCGGTAAGCTGTTCAATGTTTAATTCATTGTTCGCCAATTTTGCTTTGACATCTTCCAGCTTATTTTGACTAATAGTGATATTATTGTTTTGGCTAACAACTGTCTGCAATACAAAAATTGCTATAATTGTCAAAAAAAGAGCCACTAACATATAGCAAAAAAGCCGTTGTGTAAAAATTTTTTTCATAATAAAGACCTTCCTTTTTATCATTTTGAAATATCTTTCATAAATAACAAACACTTTCAACATTATATCGTCTATTCTAAAAACTTTCAAGTCTTTTGACAATAGGATACTATAAACAAAAAAACTGTAAAAGGACATTCTTATCCAATTACAGTTTTATTTATACAATATTATATTAAACGAATCCATGTAACATTAAATATGTACTAAATTGGTCTTTCAGGTACATTCCCTGTATTTTTATATATCTTATATGCATCATTTACTTTTTTTAATAATGTTGTACATATGATTGCAATAATTAAAAAGAACACACCTTGATATGTAAATGTTTCAGAAATTATAATTAAAGCTACCCTTGTTATAACTTCAACAATTGCTATAATTAATGTAAGGAACCACTTTTTTTTCGCTAATAACAAAATTCCCATTATAACATAATAAACAATCTCTATCACTGAAATCACAACCAACAATGTTGCTGTATGGCTAAACATCATAGCAAGTCTAAGTTCATGTATATTTACCCCAATTTGTATAGCTCCTACTGCCGCACTTAAAAAACAAAGAACAATCATCGTTACAGCCCAGCCCTTTGTACCTTTTGACGCAAATCTTTGATAAAAATCTTTTTCTGACATATTACCCCATACCTGATTTTGCGCTGCCTGTTGTCCATATCCATTTGGTTGATTGCCATACCCATTCATTGGCTGCCCATATCCGTTGGACTGATTGTTATAACCGTTTGTTGGCTGCCCATATCCATTCGACTGATTGTTATAACCATTCGTTGACTGTCCATATCCATTTGGTTGATTGCCATACCCATTCATTGGCTGTCCATATCCATTGGACTGATTGTTATAACCGTTTGTTGGCTGTCCATATCCATTGGATTGATTGTTATAACCATTTGTTGGCTGTCCATATCCATTTGGCTGATTGTTATAACCATTTGTTGGCTGTCCATATCCATTGGATTGATTGTTATAACCATTTGTTGACTGTCCATATCCATTGGATTGATTGTTATAACCATTTGTTGGCTGTCCATATCCGTTGGATTGATTGACATATCCACCCATCTGTGCATTAGAACTTGCTGTCTGATTAAAGTTTACTTGCCCATTATCAGCCGATTCCTGTAATTTTTTCCCACAATTACTGCAAAAACCACTATTTGCTTCATTTTCATATCCACAATAAGTACATTTCATAACTAATCCTCATTTCTTGTACTGTTTTAAGATTTTGCAAATTATATTTATATAGCATTCACTAACATACAATACAAATACCATTTTCAAAATCCATTCTACTTATAGTACTACATGCTTGTAAAAATCATATTATAACTTCATACAATAAACCCCAAAAACTTTTTAAAATTTCTGCCTTTGCCAAAACAAATATCTACAATTCGTCTTGTTGCTTACTTAAACTATCTAGCCGCTATCGCAACGCAAATTCCTCCCACTTATGTCTTTGTAGCATTGAAGTGGATGATTTCTTTGATGAGGTTAAATCACATTTTTATTTTATACACGTACAACGAATTATACCTTATAGTTTATATAAATAACACCCATTTGTCAATATTTTACGCCTTTTATTTTCAATCTCCACACTGCTATTTTTCTTTAATGGAAACTATATCAAACTATTTTTCACCATAATAAATGGTTCTGCCACTATACACTTTTCATTTTAAAAACTTTTAAGGCTTTTGACAATAGGATAGCATTTCTCGTTGCTTTTCAAGACCATACGCATTATAATAAAAATAGTTGAAGGCTGAAAAGAAAGGCAGGTTATTACGATGAAAAAACCGATTAAAATTACGATTATAATTGTATTGATTTTAGCTGCTGTCGGTAGCGGAGTCTATTATTATTTCAGTTCTAAAATCCAATTAAATAATGATTATGCTGTAGGTAACACTGCTGGCAATCTCAATAACGGCGGTAAGTTTTGTGAATATGATGGAAAAATTTATTTTTCAAACCCTTATGACAGCGGTCATTTATATGTGATGAATTCCGATTGTACCAAAGCGCAGGCTCTAAATGCAGACACGGTTTCATCACTTAATGTATGCGGCAATTATATTTACTATGTACGCAATAATTTTTCAAGAACGACCATTGCAACAGGAACACGCGCACAGTTATTTGGCGTGTACCGAACCAATCTAAGCGGTGAAGAAGCACAGATGCTGTATCAGACAAAATCAGGTATTGCCTCATTACATGGCAACTACCTATACTATCAGCATTACACAGACGAAGAGGGAATGACTTTTTACAAGATAAAAATTGATGGAAAGGAAGAGACGAAACTTTCAGATAAAGTATACAATCCTGCCAGTATATTAAACGGAAAAATGTATTTTACAGATACATACAATAACAATCGAATCAGCACGATGGATTTAAATACCAATTCTATCTCTGCATTTTATACTGCTGGCTCATATCTAGTTGATGCTGCTGCCGATTATATATACTATATTGATTTGGATAAAAACTATGCACTTGTAAGACTGAACACCTCAACAAAAACACTTGAACAATTATTCTCCGCTTCCGATGCAAAAGTTATTAATTATAACCGATATGGTTCTAAAATCTTTTTCCAATTAGAAGGCGGTGAACAGCCTGGATTATATCGCATTAATACGGACGGAACGCAGCTTGAATTTATAGCCGCAGGAAATATAGCTAGTATTCACTGTACTTCACAATATACCTTTTTCCAGTATTATGAAGATAAGATATCATTGTACAGAGTACCTACCACAGGAGTAATTACTACGGTTGATGAGATACAGATTAAATAATTGCTTATGCTTTTATCAACAACAAAAGGATTGTCACATTCAGAGAATCATATACAAAGTATTGTAAATATAATGAATTATTAACAATATCTTGTATATTCAGTCTTTCATGTGACAACCCTTTTATTTTCACGAGCAATGAGCCAAGTGCCACGCTTGCGCAAGTATTTGACTTTTTCTTCTCTTTATTCTATCTTATTCTAATTTTATTTCATGAAAATTTATTTCAAAGTTTTCATATATGCTCACTTTTACTTTATCATCAAACGTATAATAAGTCATTTCATCACTTTCAAAATTATAGACCATAATTTGTTTTTTTTCATAATCCACAATCCAATATTCCCGAACACCTGCTGTACGATATTTCAATAATTTCTTATAAAAATCCATAGAACGACTGCTTGGAGAAACAATCTCAATAATCCAATCAGGCGCGCCGTTACAGCCCTTATCATTTAATTTATTGTTATCGCAAATTACAGAAATATCAGGTTCTACATACGTTTTGTCATCTGCATTTAAAAATACAGCGAATGGAGCTGGAAACACCTCACAATCCCCATTATGAGAACGAATATAATCTTTTATTTGATAAGATAGCTCCATTACAATTCTTTGATGTACCATACTAGGAGCAGCTATCATATAAATTTGCCCATCTATTAATTCTGCTCGTTGTCCATCTGGGAGTGCATAAATATCCTCTATCGTATAATATTCTATTTGTCTTGCTGCTTCCATTTTAATCACACCCCTTTTTTCATAATCATATCAAACATTTATTCGTATGACAAGTGATGTTTAAAAGGATAATTTACTCTTTATTTCCGCATAAGCTAAATATCACTACGCCTGCTATTGCAACAGCAATTCCTAATAACTTCATCCATGAAAAATCCGATTTTTTGCTTCCAAATAAACCAAACAGCTCAATAATATAAGCTACTGCAATTTGAGTTACAACAATTGTTATCTCTGCCTTTGCAACGCCTAATGAACTCATGGACTTAATGACGGTAAATGTAATAAAGGCACCTATCACACCACCCAACAGCGAAATTTTAGGATTTACACCCCAAATTCCAGCAATTTCTGGTCTACCATCTATAATCCACATAATGACACAAGTAACAAATGCTGTTATTTGCACAAATCCAGCAGCAACCCAAATACTGCTGGATTTTGTAACATTGGTATTAAACACGCCTTGAATACTCATCAAAGCACCTGATAACATGGCTATTAAAAAACCTATCACATCAAACCTCCCACACTTTACTATATATATTTCCATACCACGACAAACTGCCGCTCTTATATATAGTATGTGCAATTTTTACCATGTAATTCAAAAAGTGCTTTTTTTCATTTGATTACTTTTGAGAAACAAAATCGGCTGCAAATGTATCCACTGCTGTTGTTATATCTTCTCCGTCCCACACTTTATGAATCATAATCTCATATCTTGAATAATAATACATCTGTCCCATAAACTGTGCTTGACATTTAGAATCATTAAAAAGCTGATATACCATATTTTTATTATTGTCTTTAGAATCTTCAGACACACTATTTTTTGCACTTAAAAGACCTGCCTTATCAAACATTGCACTGGCATAATCATAGCTTAAACAGTGCGCCACAGCCTTTGCAACCTCAATATCATCGGCATACGGACTTACAAAAACATCCACATTTTCAGACATTAGAGAAGTCTCAAGACCATCTGCAAGCTTTGGCACTTTGATAATCTCATAATTTACAGAAGAAGAATCAATTTCTTTTAAATGATTGACATCTGTAATTGTATATACCATTGTACCCTCTGCAAATTTAGTTGATGTATCATCAATGACATTGGTGCCTCTTGCAATGCCAAACTGTTCTTTTTGCTTAACATATTGCTCCATCGCTTTTTTTAGTATCTCTTTATTGACACTTAATGATGATATATCATCTCCTGTTTCACTGCCAATATCAATACTATCACAAGAAAAACAATAGTTTATAAACATATTGGAAACATCCCAGTCAAAAATCTGTTTAATATTTGCATTTTTATCATCCATCTTATAATTCAGCGAATATTGATATAATTCATCAAATGTAGAAACTTTTGATGCAACATCTTTGTTATATACCATAAAAGGAATATTAAAAGACAGTGGATATCCATATAGTTCATTGTCAAATGTTGCTGCTTCTATTGCCGCTTTGCTAAAATTTTTCTCATTATAATAGGATGCATAGGTATTATTTTTTAACACCAGTCCCATCATATTTGCCTTTTCAAGCTGGTCAGCAGACATAATATAGATATCGGGCGCATCACTGCCATGAATACTGTTATTATAAATATTCTCTAAATAATTTTCTGAATCCATAAGCTGTGGTTTTATCTCAATTAAATCGTTTGCTTGATTGACCTGCTCTGCAACATACTCAAGATATGGCGCATATTTATCATTCGTATACCACACCGTAACTTGTTTAAGCGTTTCTAGTTGTATACTTTTAGCTATCTTATCTGCATTTTCGCCACAACCTGCCAAAGGAACGCATAATGCAATCACCATCATTATTGCAACGATTTTTCTTGTCCAATTTATAGATTTTTTCTTCTTAAATAAATTCATCAAGAACCTTCCTAAGTTTTTCTATCATTTCATCAACGTCACCCGTCGTTATAACAAGCGGTGGAACAAAACGTATCACATTTGTTCCTGCTGCAAATAATATCAATCCATTATCCAAACATTTTGCAATGACATCTTTTGGATTAACAGTAAGCTCTATACCTTGTATCAACCCTATTCCTCTGCACTCCCGCACAATTTCATAGTCATGAACCACCTGATTTAGACGCTCTGTAAGGTACGCTCCAACGGTCTTGACATTTTCAATGACATTAAATTTATTAAATTGATTAAATACTTCAACGGCTGCCGCACAGGCAAGCGGATTTCCTCCATATGTTGAGCCATGGTCACCTGGTACCAATGCCTTAGCAACTTCTTCTTTTGCAAGAAAGGCACCTATTGGTATTCCACAGCCTAATGCCTTTGCACATGTAAGAATATCAGGTTCTACACCATATTGCTGATATGCAAACATAGAGCCGCTTCTGCCCATACCACACTGTATTTCATCAAGAATTAACAAAATGCCTTTTTCATCACAAATCTGTTTAACGCCTTCCATAAATTCTTTTGTAGCTGGATATATTCCGCCTTCACCTTGAATCGTCTCAAAAATGATAGCACAGGTCTTATCATTAACCAATTCTTTTACACTGTTTAAATCATTAAATCGTGCAAATTTAACACCAGACAACATTGGTCCAAATGCTTCCTGATAATGATAATTGCCTGTTACTGCAAGCGCCCCCATGCTTCTTCCATGAAAGGAATGCTCCATAGCAATAATTTCATGGTCTGTAGAATTATCCTTTAAATAGGCATATTTTTTTGCAAGCTTAATTGCCCCTTCAATAGCTTCTGTACCGCTGTTTGTAAAAAATACCCTGTCCATGCCAGAGGCAGCAGTAATCACTTTTGCTGCAAGAACCGCTGGTTCATTGTAAAAATAATTTGATGTGTGAATCATTTTATCAATCTGATTTTTCAGCGCATTATTGTACTCTTTATTATTATACCCAAGTGCAAATACGGCAATTCCTGCTCCAAAATCAAGATAGCGGTTGCCGTTGGTATCATATAACCGTATGCCATTTCCTTTTTCTACTACAATTGGATAACGATTATATGTATGAATCAATTTTTCTTCTGCTAATTGTATTACTTCTTCCGTTTGCATATACACCTCTTTTCTGTGCTGTTACTGCATAAAACAAGCTTAGAAACAGCACCAATCCAAACTTGTTTTACTATTTATTCATTAGATACTATTTGTATAATACTAAATTTAAATATTAGTTGTAAAGAACCTTTCTGCATTATCACTTAAAATAGCTGTTCCAATACCCTTATTGGTAAAGATTTCAAGCAAAAGACAATGCGGAATACGTCCATCAAGTATATGCACTCTGGAAACACCATGCTCTATGGCATCAATACAATTATTTAATTTTGGAAGCATACCGCCTCCTATTGTTCCCCCTGACAAAAGTCCTCTCGCCTCTGATGTGGAAAGTTCTGAAATCAATGTTTTTTTATCATTGTAATCACGGTACACGCCTTCAATATCGGTCAAAAATGCCAATTTTTCTGCATGAACTGCCCTTGCAATGGCACAGGCGGCATCATCGGCATTGATATTATAAGAATAAAAATGCTCATCATAGCCTATTGGACATATAACTGGAAGAAAATCATCTTTTAATAAAGAATGAATGATTGTTGAATCAACATCTTTAACTTCTCCAACATATCCAATATCCTCACCATCCGAATATTTTTTCTCAACCTTTAGCATACCGCCGTCTTTACCGCTTATACCGCAAGCTTTAACGCCCAGCTCACTGATAAGCGATACAAGGTTTTTATTAACCTTATTAAGCACCATCTCGGCTATTTCCATTGTCGCCTCATCGGTCACACGAAGTCCATTGACAAATCGAGGCTCCATACCTGACTTTTCAACCCATTTGCTAATTTCTTTTCCGCCGCCATGCACAATAATAGGCTTAAATCCAACCAGTTTTAACAAGACTACATCTTGAATCACCTTTCTTTTTAAAGCCTCATCGACCATAGCACTTCCACCGTACTTTACCACAATAATTTTTCGATTAAATTTTTGTATATATGGGAGGGCTTCCACCAAAATGGACGCCTTCTTTAATTCTTCATCTAAATTCATATCAATACTCCATTCTAAAGCGTAGTGTAAGAATTGCACAATAGCAAAAAATACTAAAGCATCTGCAAAAATAATTTCCATTGTTACAACAAACCTTATTTGTGACGCTTTGGCACAAACAGGCAACAAACTTATTTGTGAAACAATATATGCAGCATTATTTTTCACACAAATCCTCTATTACAATCACCCCATTTATTAAGAGCGATAATCTGCATTAATCTTTATATAATCAAATGTTAAATCACAGCCCCATGCCGTTGCTTTTTCATTTCCTGACTGTATATCCACAATCGCTGTAATTGGATTTTGGGATAAAATTTCGGTTGCTTTCTCTTCACTGTAATTGGCAGCTACACCATTTTCAACAATCTTAATTTTTCCTGCCTCGCTCTCAAAATAAATATCCACCTTTTCAGGGTCAAAATCAGCTCCTGAATACCCCATAGCACACAGCATTCTTCCCCAGTTGGCATCGTGTCCAAAGATGGCACATTTCGTAAGATTAGAAGTCACCACAGACTTTGCCAGCACTTTTGCCTGCTCCTTTGTCTTTGCATTGATTACTTGAACCTCAAAAAGACACGTACACCCTTCACCGTCTCCTGCTATCATTTTTGACAACTCTGTAAGAACATAGCAAAGAGCTTGATAATACAACTCATAATCGGCTTTGTTATCCATTGTTATTGCTTGATTTTTAGCCATACCATTTGCCATAACAAGAACGGTATCATTGGTTGATGTATCGCCGTCAACCGATATCATATTAAAGGAATCCTCAACAATCGCACTGGTCATTTTCTTTAATGCAGATTGTTCAATTACTGCATCCGAAGTAATAAAACATAACATGGTTGCCATATTTGGGTGTATCATACCCGCGCCTTTGCACATTCCGCCGACTGTAACGGTTTTTCCGCCGATTTCTACCGAAACAGCAACCTGCTTATCCCTTGTATCCGTTGTCATAATTGCCTTAGCCGCATCGGTTCCTGCATCTAACGTATCGGACAATGTTGGTACAAGCAATTCAATTCCATGAAGAATCTTATCCATTGGAAGCTGCATTCCTATCACTCCAGTTGAACCTAAAAGAACAGAATCTTCAGGTATAGAAAGCAGCTTTGAAACCGTTTCTGCCTCTTTTTTACAAGCATTATCCCCATCGTTGCCTGTACACGCATTGGCAATACCACTATTAATAACAACGGCTTGTGAAAATGCACTATTGTTTACTACATTTTTATCCCATTTTACAGGTGCTGCAAAAACTTTATTTAATGTAAATGTTCCTGCTGTCACACAAGGCTTTTCGGAATATATCATAGCCATATCTTTTTTGATATTATTTTTGATACCCGCTTGAACGGCTGCCGCCTTAAATCCTTTTGCAGCAGTAACACCACCTTCTATTATTTTTATATTATCCATATATTTAACATGCTGTCAATATATTTTTGACTGCTTTTCCTTTCTTATTTATTTCATTACAACCATATTAAAAATAGGCTCTTGTACCGTCAAACGGATATTTGCAACCCACTTTACTGCTTGCTTAAACCACCTAACTGTTCTCACAGCACAAGTCTTATGGGAATAATGGCACTGTCATAAGCCCTTCATTTTCTTTGAACCCAAACATTAAATTCATATTCTGCACAGCTTGCCCTGCTGCACCTTTGACAAGATTGTCAAGCGCCCCCATCATAATCAAGCGATGTGTTCGTGGCTCAATCTTAAAGTTTATATCAACAAAATTGCTGCCCTCCACCCATCTTGTTTCTGGACACACATCTTTATCCAAAACACGGATAAAATACTCATCTTGATAGTAGGCATCATAAATTTGTTTTACCTCTTCATAGACAACATCTTTTGCCAAATCTGCATAAGCAGTAACAAGAATACCTCTGTTCATTGGCACTAAATGCGGTGTAAAGATTAATTTAATATCATCTTTTGCACAAGCATACCCTAACTGTTCTTCTATTTCTGGCGTATGTCTGTGTGTGCCTACACCATATGCCTTCATATTTTCATTGACTTCACAGAATAAATTTTGCACTTTCGCACTGCGTCCTGCTCCTGATGTCCCGCTCTTTGCATCAATAATAATAGAATATGGATTAATAATTCCTTCTTTTATCATAGGATATAAAGTCAATATAGAAGTCGTTGTATAACAGCCTGGATTTGCAATAATTCTTGTATTTTTATCAATTTTATTTCTATTAATTTCACACAATCCATATACAGCTTCCTCAATATACTGTGGTGCTTTATGCTCAATCTTATACCAATCTTCATAAATATGCACATCTTTCAATCGAAAATCAGCACTCAAATCAATAATTTTGACTTTATTTAATATCTCCTCATTGACAAGCGAAGCACATAACCCCTGTGGTGTTGCTGTAAATATTACATCAACCTGACTTGCAAGCAATTCCATATTGTCGTCCATACATTTTGAATCGACAAGCTGAAACATATTTCTATATATATCTGCATAATTTTCATTAACATAGCTTCTTGAACCATACCAAACAATTTCTGCCTCTTTATGACCTAACAAAATTCTTACCAGTTCATTTCCTGCATAGCCCGTTGCACCAATAATTCCAACCCTTATCATACTTCCTCATTTCTGTGCATTATTTTTTGCACCTTTCATTTTCTTTGTTCATTATTATAGCAACTTTTTTTTCTATGTAAAGTACTAATTGCATAAAATTTTATTTTTATGCAATATTTCTTGCATAATAGTCAAAATGGATACTCGCCATTTATTGTGCTATTTGCTTATAACCTTATAACTGCTATCATAGCTTTTAAATTGGAATATAAGCCCTAACTGAAACAATCTTACTCACCTTCTACCTATGCCTGTGTGAAATTGAAATAGTGGACTTTCTTAATGCAGTTAAATAAATTGAATATTTAATGAATAAATATACATTTTTGGCTATTGATTTTTTTTTCTAATTGGATTATGATAGGTACAATAATGGACGACATTTTTTACAAGACGCCCTTATATTCAATCAAATGCTGTTAAGCCAGCTTATTGAATCAAATACCCCGCTGCAAGCAACGGGGTATTTGACCCTCGCGGCATTCGCCAAGTCAGCTTGCTGACTTTATGCTCGTGCAAGCACGGCACTTGGCTCATTGCTCGCGGGAATAAAAAAATCAGGAGGAAATGATTCATGAAAGAAAAAGTTATTTTAGCTTACTCTGGTGGTCTTGACACCACTGCAATTATTCCTTGGCTCAAGGAAAATTTTGATTACGAAGTTATCTGTGTATGTGCAGACTGTGGACAAGAGGAAGAATTAGACGGACTTGAAGAAAGAGCAATCTCATGTGGTGCTTCTAAGCTTTACATAGAAGACCTTACCGATGAATTTTGTGATGACTATATCGTGCCTTGTGTACAAGCTCATGCTGTATATGAAAATAAATATCTTCTTGGCACTTCTATGGCAAGACCTTTAATTGCAAAAAGACTTGTTGAGATTGCCCGCAAAGAAGGTGCTACTGCTATATGTCATGGTGCTACTGGCAAGGGAAATGACCAGATTCGTTTTGAGTTGACTATCAAGGCACTTGCGCCAGATATCAAGATTATTGCTGCATGGAGAAATGAAAAATGGACTATGCAGTCTCGTGAAGATGAGATTGAATACTGCAAACAGCATGGTATTCATCTTCCATTTTCAGCTGATACCAGCTATAGCCGTGACCGCAATATATGGCATATCAGCCATGAAGGATTGGAATTAGAAGACCCTGCCAATGAACCAAACTATGAACATTTGCTTGTACTTGGCACAACACCTGAAAAAGCGCCAGACGAAGGCGAATATGTTACGATAACCTTTGAAAAAGGTGTTCCAAAAACGGTTAATGGAAAGGCTATGAAAGTTTCGGATATTATTCGTGAACTCAATCGTCTTGGCGGAAAACATGGCATTGGCATTATTGATATTGTAGAAAACCGTGTTGTTGGAATGAAATCTCGTGGTGTTTATGAGACACCTGGCGGAACAATCCTCTATGAAGCACATCAGCAGCTTGAAGAACTTGTTCTTGACCGTGATACTTCAACTATGAAACTTGATATGGGCAATAAATTTGCTCAAATCGTTTATGAAGGAAAATGGGAGACACCTTTGCGTGAGGCTGTTCAGGCATTTATTGAAACCACACAGGAAAAAGTTACAGGTGAAGTTAAATTCAAGCTTTATAAAGGCAATATTATAAAAGCAGGCACAACATCGCCTTATTCACTTTACAATGAATCCATTGCTTCCTTTACAACGGGTGAACTTTACGACCATCACGATGCAGAAGGCTTTATCAATCTCTTTGGACTTTCATTAAAAGTACGTGCTTTAAAAGACGCTGAAAATAATAAATAAATATCAAACTTTTAATATTGGGTGATATAAACCGTTAAATAAACAGGTATACCACAAGCATGTCTGTTTAACTTATTGCCCACAAGAATAAATCTGCCGCATAAGGTAAAATGTTGTATCAACATATTACCCAATACGGCAGATTTATTTTGTTTATTATTGTACTAGACGCAAGCAATTTTTAATATAACGGATATTTATCAGTAAGTGTTTTAACCATCTGTACTGCTTTTTCCTTATTGGCGTCAACATCATCAACTAGAAGCGCAATTGCTTCTGCTACAATATCCATATCTGCTGTGTTAAATCCTCTTGTTGTAACGGCTGCTGTACCTAATCGAATACCGCTTGTCACAAATGGAGAAGCAGGGTCATTTGGAATCGTATTTTTATTGCATGTAATATTGGCTGCATCGAGAAGTTTTTCAACTTCTTTTCCAGTAACACCTTTGCTTATCAAATTGACAAGCATAAGATGATTGTCTGTACCCCCTGAAACAATGTCAAATCCTCTGTTCATAAGTCCTTTACACAAAGCTTGCGCATTGTCTACAACGTGTTGTGCATACACCTTAAAATCAGGCTCTAACGCTTCCTTTAAGCAAACTGCTTTTGCTGCAATAACGTGCATAAGCGGTCCGCCCTGTATACCAGGAAATACGCATTTATTAAACTTAAATTTATCTGCATTTTCAGCGGATGAAAGAATCATACCACCTCTAGGTCCGCGAAGGGTTTTATGTGTTGTTGTTGTAACCACATCTGCATACGGCATTGGACTAGGATGCGCCCCGCCTGCCACAAGACCAGCAATATGCGCCATATCAACCATCAAGTAAGCTCCAACAGCATCGCATATTTCTCTAAACTTTTTAAAATCAATGGTTCTTGCATAAGCACTTGCACCTGCAATAATCATCTTTGGCTTACATTCTTTTGCAATGCGCAGCACCTCATCATAATCAATAAAACCATCTGAAGTAACACCGTAAGGCACAATATTAAAATATTTACCAGAAATATTTACTGGAGAACCATGTGAGAGATGTCCACCGCAATCCAAACTCATACCCATAACCGTATCACCTGGCTCCACCATAGCAAAAAATGCTGCTAAGTTTGCCTGTGCGCCTGAATGTGGCTGAACATTTGCATACTCGCATCCAAAAAGTTTCTTTGCTCTCTCTATTGCAAGTGTTTCCACAACATCCACATATTCACAGCCGCCATAATATCTCTTTCCCGGATATCCTTCTGCATACTTATTAGTAAGCGGGCTTCCCATAGCTGCCATAACGGTTTTGCTTACAAGATTTTCAGATGCAATCAATTCAATATGACTTCTCTGCCTTTCAAGTTCATCATTCATAGCTTTTGCAAGCTCTGAATCATAATTTTGTACTTCATCAAACGAATACATGATAAATCCTCCATTTTAATTATTATTTTATACAGTAAATACCCCTATTGCCTGTGACAAATCACTTGAATTATTATTGAGGTTTTCTGCTGCCAAGTTTAGTTTTTCAACCTGTTCAAGCTGTCTGTTAGCCGTTTCAGTCACTTCCTCAGACGCCGCCGCTGTCTGCTGTGAAACAGCAGATATATTTTGTATCGAATCAAGCGTCTGCGTTTTGGCATCCGCTATAATATTAATTCCCTCTGTAATTTCATTTAAACTGCCTAAAAGTTCATCAAACTGTGACTGTATTTGATTAAACACTTTTTTAGCAGTTTCTATAGAATGACCTTGAATTTCAACGACATCTTCTGCTCTTTTTGCAATAGCAACAGTATCATTTGTCTTATCATTAATATCTTCAACAATTTTGCGAATTTCATTGACACACTCTACTGATTGGTCAGCAAGCTTTCTTATTTCGTCAGCAACAACGGCAAAACCTCTTCCTGCATCGCCTGCTCTTGCCGCCTCAATAGAAGCATTTAATGAGAGCAGATTGGTCTGTTCTGCAATTTCATTAATTGCCATAATAATGCTGCCAATTGCCATTGAAGACTGTTTTAAATTATTAATTTCCATAATAACATTTCCAGTAATTTCAACAGTTCTTGATGCATTTCCCTTTAATTCATCAATTGACATCATTCCTTTGTCAACTATCAAATTAGTGTCATCTGCTATTCTTGCAATCTTGTCTGAATTTTTAGAAACACTGTTAATCTTATCCGACAAATTATCCATCTGACGGATACATTCTTCTGAATCTTCTGCCTGCTGAACAATACCATGCTCAATTTCCTGAATGGCTTTTGTAATATCTTTTGTTCCTTCCAACAATTGTTTTGCATTGTTAGAAACCGTATCAACCGATTCGTCCACTTTGAGCGATACGCCTTTTGTCTTTTCAATAAGCTCTTTGACATTGCCAATCATTCCATTTGTACTCTTGCCAAGCACTGAAAACTCATCGGTTCCTTTTATTGGAACTTCTGTCGTAAGGTCGCCTGATGCCGCTTTCTCAAGACTTTTCATAATTCTTTTAATAGAGTTTGCAATATTGGCAGACAAACCGCCTCCAATTAATATAGCAACGATAATTGCAACAATAACAACCGCTAAGGATACATATTGAATCATATGTGCCTGTGATAAAATGGTATCTTCTGGAATCAAAGCACATATCATAAATCCATCTTCCGTTACACTGTAAACAAAAAGATTTTTACTGCCATTAAATGAAACAACTTCACTGCCTTCTTTTTCTTCTGAAGCCATTGCCTCATTATAAAATTCTTGATTATATATGTATTGCTGCTCCTCTGATAACTCCAAATCACTGCTGTGCAAAATCTCGCCGCCATCAGGAGCAATAATTCCTATAACACTGTTTTTGCCCAAATCCACATTGGAAAGATTTTCTTTAAGATAATCTGCCTGCACATCAACAAAAATATAGCCAACACTTCTTTGGGAGTTTCCAAGAAGCTGTCTTCCATAACTTACAGAATACTTGCCAACACCTTTTGTATCAATATAGCTTCTTGAAGTAAACCATGCACTTCTTTTTGAGTCAATTTGCTTTCCTTCCTCAGAAGCCTTTACTTTTTCATATTCTCCTGTGACCTCCATTAAGTTGGTGGTCGTAAAAATAGACTTGCCATAATTACTGATAACATGAATCGTCTTTATTGCAGAATTACCCATAACCGTTGCATTTAAAGAGTTAAATATACTGTTGTAACGACTCTCTTCTGTAATCGGGTCTGCTGAAAAAGAACCTGAATAATAAGACTTTACATCAGAACTGCTGGCAAATTCGCTTGCAGTCGATTTAATATTTGAAAACATTAAAGTATAATAATCGGCTGTCTTTTTTACTGTCGATACAGAAGACTCTGTATAACTGCTTGTAATTGCATTGGTTGCCGTATTGTAAGATATTGTCCCCAACAATATAATAAGTAAAACAGGTATAGTAAATGCACCTATTAACTTTACCTTTATAGATAATCCTGATTTTACATAATTCTTGATGTCGATTGCATTCTTTTTGTTAATTTGTTTTGCTCTTGCATTCTTTGGGCGTTTTTCTTTTTTTGTCTTTATAACACCTTCTTGTTTTGGTTGCTTTTCTTGTTTCAAAGCCTTGTCTTTTTTAGATACTTTTTCTTTCTTAAAGGCTTTTTCTTTTTTTGGTGCCTTCTCTTTTTTTAGACGTTTCTTTTTTGCATTCTTTCCACAATCCCCTTCAATATTAGTGTTTTCTGATTCATCTATCAACTCAATAAATTCTCCAACCCCATCCGATAAAACTTTATTTTCAAAATCCTCCATATAAGTGTCCCCCTTATATCTTGTTATTTTATTACGTTGGCTTTCTTGCACTAAATATTAATTGTGATAGACAACTCCCCTAACTGTTTATCATCGACAACATCTGGCGCATTGGTAAGAAGACAAGATGCATCCTTAATCTTTGGAAAAGCAATCACATCTCTTATATTATCTCTTTTAGCCATAAGCATCACAAGACGGTCAAATCCATATGCAAGTCCTGCATGCGGCGGTACGCCATACTTAAATGCCTCAAGAAGAAATCCAAACTTTTCATTTGCAACTTCCTGTGTCAATCCCAAAGCCTTAAACATTCTTGCCTGTATATCAGCCTGATGAATACGAACGCTACCTCCTCCTATCTCTGTTCCATTTAAAACAATGTCATATGCCTTTGCTCGTACAGCGCCAGGGTCACTCTCTAACTTGTCAATGTCTTCTTCCATAGGCATTGTAAATGGATGATGCATAGCAACAAATCGCTCTTCTTCATCAGACCATTCAAACTGTGGAAATTCTGTCACCCATAAAAATTTATAATCATTCTTATTTAAAAGCCCCATCTGTTCTGCAAGTTCTACTCGCAATGCCCCAAGCACATTCCATACAATTTTATTTTTATCTGCGGCAAAAAGAAGCAAATCTCCATTTTCACCGTCAAGAGCGGCAATCAATGCTTTCATCTCATCATCGGTCATAAATTTTGCAAAGGAAGATTTCACGGTTCCATCTTGCTGAATTGCTATATAAGCAATTCCGCTGGCACCATAGCCTTTTGCAAAATCAATCAACGCATCAATCTTTTTTCTTGGCATACTGCCCTGTCCTTTAGCGTTAATTCCTCTCACTGAACCGCCATTGCCAATTGCATTTGTAAAAACACCAAATCCGCAATCCTTGACAAGTTCTGAAACATTTTTAAGTTCCATGCCAAATCTTAAATCAGGCTTATCTGAACCAAATCGCTCCATTGCTTCTTGCCATGTCATTCTCTGAATAGGCAATTCAATATCAACATCTAGCACTTCTTTAAATAAATATGCTAAAAGTCGCTCATTTACATCAATCACTTCATCTACATCAACAAAAGATAATTCCATATCAATCTGCGTAAATTCTGGTTGTCTGTCAGCCCTCAAATCTTCATCTCGAAAACACCTTGCAATCTGTACATATCGGTCATATCCAGAACACATAAGCAGCTGCTTAAAAAGTTGAGGCGACTGTGGCAATGCGTAAAACTTACCCGGATGGACACGGCTTGGCACCAGATAATCTCTAGCTCCCTCTGGTGTACTTTTTGTAAGCATTGGCGTTTCAATTTCAAGAAATCCTTCATTTGCAAGAAATGCTCTTGTCAATGTTGCAACTTTACTTCTCATTATAATATTTGATTGAATATCCGGTCTTCTTAAATCAAGAAACCGATACTTTAATCGCAAATCTTCCTTTGTATTGCTGTCTTTATCAATTGGAAATGGCGGTGTCTCTGATTCTGACAGTATCCTTAAATCTGTAGCAATCACTTCTATATCACCTGTCTGAAGATTTTTATTTATCGCACCAGAACGCTTTTGTATCTTGCCTGAAACCGCAATAACAAATTCATTTCTCAATGTATATGCCTTGTCAAAGCCTTCTTTACCTATAATATTTTCATCAAATATAATCTGTAAAATACCACTTCTATCTCTTAAATCTACAAAAATCAGAGCGCCTAAGTTTCGTCTAGTCTGCACCCATCCCATAACGGTCACATACTTGCCCTCATCAGACAAGGACACCTCTGTACATCTGTGCGTTCTTTTTAAGCCCACCATTGACTCAGCCATTTTCCAATTCCTCCATTTCGTTGTTCTTACATTTAAGTATACCATAATTTTTTATAAGCGGCAAACTTTAAATAGTACAATTCTATTATATTTTTGTAACCGTCTGGTTATCTATTGCCAAGTGCAAAAATATGCAGACATAAAACATGCAAGCATACAATATACAGATATGTTATATATTTTGCTTACACCGTAGCCATTATGGAACCAATATCCAAATCGTCCAGATTAATTTTGCTGTTATTAATTAAATCCAACGCATACGGTTCATGGATAAACCGCTGAAATTGAATAAACACTTTCATATCAAGATTCTTAATTCCATCAATCATAATTTGAACAGCCGTCTCAATATCAAATGCCTTTCTGTAAGGTCGGTCTGATATCAATGCAGCAAATTCATCTGCCACTTTAATAATTCTTGCATCAAACGGTATATCTTCTCCTACAAGATTATCAGGATATCCGCTTCCATCAAAACATTCATGGTGTCTTAATACATTTTCAAGCACATTAGAAGAAAATTCTTCTTTTTTTAAAAATTCATAACCAATCTTTGAGTGCATTCGCATATACTTCACTTCTTCAATTGACATTCCTTCTGTATTACGCCCATATAAATATTGAGACAATGACAATTTACCAATATCATGGAGCATACCTGACAATTTCACTTCATAGGCTTCATTCTCATTATATCCCATTCTTTTTGCAAGTTCATATGAGATATTTCCCACAAGAATACCATGTGAAATGCCACTCTTAAAATCATTTACCATATTTTCAAAAAATTCACTATCAATCGCTTCCATTTAAATCAACACCATACTTTTTTATAAATCGCTCTTTACGAGCTATCATCTCGTCAATTCTATCTATATAACTTATTACATCTTTGACATTTTCAACGCGTTCAATTTTGGTCTCATCTTCCAATACAGCTTTGCTGGAAGCTCCTGCTCCTACTGCTATAATGGTCTGTTTCTCTTCCATAATCAATATATTGTATATGCACTCATATGTTGGAACAGCATAACCAACATTTTCTAAATTACCTGCCATATTTTTTTGCCGGTACATATAATATGGTTTTTGTCCCATCATTGCCGCATAGTCTGCTGCCATGCTCACCATCTCTTCACTGTTTTCAATCTTAAAATCAACATATTTATCACGCCATATATTCAGTGCTGCTGCTCTTTTTATTGCCAGTGAATGCACTGTCAAACTTTCTGGGTGAAGTTTGTATATACTCTTTAGCGTCTGCTCTACTTCCTTCTTTCCTTCACCTGGAAGCCCAAGAATCATATCCATATTGATGTTATTAAACCCTACTGTTCTTGCCATATCAAATGCTTCTATTACATCAGCCACACAATGTCTGCGCCCAATAACAGCTAATGTCTTGTCATTCATTGTCTGTGGATTAATCGAAATCCTTTGAACACCATGCTTTTTTAACACCTTAAGCTTTTCTAATGTGATACTGTCTGGTCTTCCCGCCTCAACCGTAAATTCCTTTATATGTTTCATATCAAAAAGGTATTCTAATTCGGACAACAGTCGTTCTAACTGCATAGGCTCAAGTGAAGTAGGTGTTCCGCCTCCAATATACACGGTGTCAAGACGCCTTTTAGACATTGCTTTTGCAATATAATGCAGCTCTTTAATAAGAGCATCCATATAATCGTTTATCTTTGACTGAAAGGCTGTGATAGAATAAGATGTAAAAGAACAGTAAAGACATGTCGTAGGACAAAATGGGATTCCTATATACAAACTATATCCATGTTTATAATCCAAATGTTCAAGAATTTTCTTTTCGGTCAATGCCACTTGCAATGCCAGTTTTGCCTTTTTTTCCAAAACACCATGATTTGTCACAAACTCGTCAATTATATGTTTGTTGCTTCTTTGTTCTTTCAACATCATATATGCAATTTTGCTAGGTCTTACACCTGTAAGATATCCCCATGGAAGAATTTTTCCTGTCTGCTTTCTTAATCTTTCATACAATCTTCTTTTAAATTGTTCATGGCACTCTTTTTTGCTTCCTGCAATGTCCCTTGTATCTGCAAAAATAATCTCATCTTCCTCTTTTACTATACTATCTGCTTTTTTTAATTCCACTTCACTTCTTGGATAAAATGATTTGACAAGGACATTGGCATCATCATAATAATCCAGATTCTCTATATCAATATATATCATATTCATTCCTATTTCTATGTTGCTTTTTATATATATCCAATATTCTTTACTTTTTTATGTTCAATACAATATAAATATTTTTATCATCAATATAATATATCACATTCAAAGAATATTCGCAATTCTCTTCATTACTTGCTTATAACTGTTATCGCAGCGCACCCCTGCTCTATATCTCTATGATTCTATGATATTGAAGCAGGGATTTACTGGATAAGATTAAATTTTACATTTTATATATTTTTAATGACATCTTATACTTTATGAAAGAAATGGATTATACTGTTTTTCATATGCAATGGAAGTACTTTCGCCATGTCCTGTAAAAACTTTTGTATGTTCTGGAAGGATTAAAAGCTTTGACTTTATACTTCGTATAAGCTCACTCATACTTCCAGTAGGAAAATCGGTTCTTCCAACCGATGCTGCAAATAAAGTATCTCCAGAAAAGAGTATATCTGCATCTTCTATATAATAGCTCATTCCGCCTTTTGTATGACCTGGTGTGTGTATACAGCGTATTGTAATACCAGCAAGTTCTATGACTTGTGCATCTGTCAGCCATTTATCTGCAATCAAACTGATAGCATGTTCACCCATCATTGCACTTAAATTGATGCTTGGATTTTCAAGAACTTCTTTTTCACATTCACCTGCATAGATAGGCGCCTTTGTAGCTTTGCTAACTTTAACGGCGGCACCTATATGGTCATAATGTCCATGTGTAAGAAGTATTGCTGTCAATGTACAATTTTTTACCGCAATCATCTCCATGATTTTATCTGCTTCATCAGCAGGGTCAATCAACACTGCCTTCTTATTATCTTTATTATATAAAAGATAACAATTCGTTCCAATTTCTCCAAGAATTTTATAATCAAAATCGATACTCACTGTTTTAACCCTTTCTTACTAAATCAAACACGCATGTAAATATGGTACCATTCTTGTAAAAACAAAAATATCTTATCTATATCAATAATCATACCTTTTAACCAGTTGCTCTGGCAATATCTGTAACACCTGCAATATTTTTAAGTTTCTCTATCATTCTTGTAAGTTCATCTCTTCCATGTATATCAAACCCAACACTAATGGTAGCAATATCTTTTTTATTGACACGGCTGTTTAACATCTTAACATCAATATTAGCCTCTGTAAAAATTCTTGAAATATCAACAATCAACCCTGTTCTGTTATGAGCAAAGATATTAATCTCAGCACTGTATGTCTCAGAAGGATTAACAGCGCCTTCCCATTCTGCTTCTATCAAACGCACACGTTCGCTTTCTGGAAAATTAATCACATTGACACAATCGGTTCGATGTATGGTAACGCCTCTTCCTCTTGTCACAAAACCAACAATCTCATCACCTGGCACTGGGTTACAGCATTTTGAAAATCGTACAGCTACATCATGGATTCCTTTTACAATAATATTGCCTTTATTTTTTGAAGGAATATTTTTATTTTTTACTTCGGTTTTGACAATATCTTCAAGTACCTGTTTATCTGTAATATTTTCTTTATTTAATTTTTCGGTTTCTTCAACTAACTTATTGATGATTTGACCTTCTTTTAAACTGCCATGACCAATGGCAGCCATCATAGAATCCCAGTCTCTAAAACCATATTTTCGCAATGTCTTTTCGACAACTTCCGGCTTATTTATATCGGACAATACATATCCTTTTGACTTACAATAAGCAGCAATCAGCTCCTTGCCTTTTAAAATATTATCTTCTTTTAACTCTTGTTTGAACCACTGATTAATCTTATTTTTAGCCTGAGAGCTTTTGACTTTATTAAGCCAGTCACGGCTAGGTCCTTTGCCATTCTGTGAGGTAATAATCTCAACCCGGTCGCCATTTTTTAAGCGATAATCAATAGGAACAAGCTGTCCGTTTACTCTTGCTCCAATCATCTTATTGCCGACTGCACTATGAATACTATAAGCAAAATCGACAGGACATGAGCCGCTTGGAAGATTCTTGACATCACCTGAAGGAGTAAAACAATAAATATTATCTGAAAATAAGTCAAGGTCATTTTTGATTGAGGACAAAAATTCTTTGTTATCCGACATTTCTGTCTGCCACTCAAGCATCTGTCTTAACCAGCTTAATTTTGCCTCCTCATTATCATTGCCGCCTTTTCCTTCTTTATATTTCCAATGCGCTGCAATACCATACTCAGCCGTTCTATGCATCTCGTATGTTCGTATCTGTATCTCAAAAGGCTGTCCATTGGAAGCGATTAATGTCGTGTGAAGCGATTGATACATATTAGGCTTTGGCATTGCGATATAATCTTTAAATCTTCCAGGAATAGGCTTATACATCTCGTGGATAACACCTAATGCAGCATAGCAGTCTTTTACTGTATCCACTTTAATCCGAACAGCAAAAATATCAAATATCTGGTCTAGTGTTTTATTTTGATTAACCATCTTTCTGTATATTGAAAAGAAATGTTTTACACGTCCGTCAATTTCTGCATCAATGCCTGCATTGCTTATGTGCATACCAACTTCTTTTATAATACTTTTTATAAATGCTTCTCTTCCAGGACGATTAATATTAACCTGTGTCACTAAATCATGATACACATCAGGCATGATATATTTCATTGACAAATCGTCAAGTTCTACTTTTATCTTAGAAATTCCAAGCCTGTGTGCTATTGGCGCATATATTTCCATGGTCTCTCTGGACTTTTCCACTTGCTTTGCAGGTGTTTGAAATTGCATCGTTCTCATATTATGAAGCCTATCCGCCAACTTAATCATAATCACTCGGATATCTTTTGCCATTGCTAAAAACATTTTTCTTAAATTTTCAGCTTGAACTTCTATCTTATCATGTTGATAATTTAATTGCGTCAATTTCGTAACACCATCTACAAGCAATGCAACTTCTGCTCCAAATTCTTTTGTGACATCTTCACTTGTCATCACTGTATCTTCTACAACGTCATGGAGAAGTCCTGCTATAATAGTCTCTTTATCAAGCTCTAACTGTGCAAGAATAATTGCCACACAAAGCGGGTGGATAATATATGGTTCTCCGGATTTTCTTTTCTGTCCTTTATGCGCTTTATCTGCTATCTTATATGCTTTCTCTACTGCAGACAAATCTGTAGATGGATGATATTTTTTAATTTCATTAATTAAATTTTCATATAACATGTATGGTGACATAAAATCTTCAGATTCTTCCTCTACCGATTTCTTCTTTATATCAAAAGCATCATCTTGTATTATTTTTTCTGTCATACAAACCTCCTATACTGAAGCATATGTCCGTTCCATAAACTCTCTTGTCGCTACAGCATTTTCTGGTATTGTATTTTCTAATGTACAATGAACATATGGTTTATGTTCTTTTATTTTTTTAAGAAGCAACGGATAATTTAATCCGCCTGTCCCTGCGGCAATCGATTTTAATTCACTGCCCTCAACAACATAATCTTTACAATGAACAACAGCAATTTCTTTTCCCAACAATGAAAATGCCTTCTCTATAATTTCATCTTGTTGTGATAAATTTTCTACACACAATAAATTAACAGGGTCAAAAATAATCTGCAAATTCGGAGAATTAATGGCATCTAAAACTTTCCTTGCTCTCTCCACCGTGCATACAATATGCTTCCAAACAGGCTCAATCGCTATAATCACTCCAAATTGTTCTGCATACTTTACAATTGGTCTCAAATTTTTTATAAATAGCTCTAATGCCTCTTCACTATGATTGGCAGGTTCATACTTGTATTCTTCATTCACTGCACCTGTTTCTGTTCCTACAACACCACAGCCCAAAATGCTTGCAAAACGAATATGTGTCATATATTTTTCAACAATTTTTTTATGCTGTTCGGGATTTGGATTACAAAGATTTAAATAACAGCCCAAAACAGCTATATCCACTTTATTGTCTGCGCATAATTCTTTCATATACATTGCAAGACCTGGAGTCATCGTCTCTATCTCTGGCTTAAACTCCTTAATCGACTTACTTAATGCAATGTGCATACAATGAAATCCTTGTTTGTGAATATTGGGAATTAACTCCTCCAATGGTGCATACTTAACATCATGTGCTCTTATACCAATTCTCATAACGCTCTCCTGCCTTTCATCATTTATACAATTTGCTATTCCATGCTATTAAAGATGATTTTACTACGTTTCGCTCTGTTCGTCAAACAAATACGTTACAACTCAGCAAGCTTGTAAAACAATTTATTTTTTATATCAATATGTAATATCATTCTCTGAAATAGCTTTGTAATACGTAATTAATGGTATAAAACTTTGAGCAAATGTTTTTGTACTCTCTCCTGCACAGATAACAGCATCTTCTTCAATACGTTTTCTGCCATTAATCGATGCTGCTTTTACTTGCAATACTGTGCTAAATGTTTTGATTCCTGCCCTAAGATATTGAACATCGCCTGTAAGCTCATAAGCAATCGCAAGTGCTTCCAAAAGTAATGTATTATTGCCCAATCGCTGAATACTTGGCAATTCTTTATAATAAAATAATCCGCAATCTGTCATACTATTTTCAATTAAATCGTCCACCTGTCGAATCATCATCTGCTTGATATCCTCGCGCGGAAAAACCCTGTAATACCTCATAACACTGCCTATTGCAACAGACATCATAAATCCCACTCGAATCGTTGTATTATCGGTATATGGAGCAAGCCAGCTTCCATATTCATCTTCCCATTTTTTAAAACTGTCAATAATCCACTCGGACTTTTTAAGCCACTTTTCATCGTATGTTTCCACATAAAGCGCCGTCAGCGTTCTAAGCGCCCAGCCTGTCTCCCTTGCATTAGCCTCGCCTGGCGTTGCATACATTGGCGTTTCAAGAAGTCGAAGCACATTGTCACCTATCCCTATCGCTGTTTCTAAACCACGTTCATCTCCTGTAAAATGATAATAATCTAACAAGCCTTCACACCATTCATGCGAACAAACCATCAAACCATTTTTGCAATGTCCTGCCGTATGTTCCCATTGACCGCCAATATAAAGCGGATTATCACTATAATGGCATACATCAACATCCATCCAGTGAGTAGCAGTCACTATCAAATAATCCAAAAATCGTCGGATACCTGTTCTGGCATAAATTAGCGCGCAGGCATGTGGAAAATCATATTCATTATTGCTCCATACCACTCTGCCATTGCCGCGTCCCTGCATCGTATAATTAGAGTCCCACGTATCGCCCCAATTTAACATACCATAACATCTTGCATGTGCATCACATTTTGATATCAATGCTATCTCTACATCATCATCTAATTTATCTGGAAATACATCAATACATACATTAGCATTTTTAAATACATTAGGTGAAACATAAGGTCTATCCGGCATTTGATAGATAAGACTTCGATTGTCCAACTCTAAAATGCGCTCACTGGCACTATGAAAGTGCATTAAAAATTTCTGTTCTCTTGCCATTCCAGGCTGCATAACAATATCATTAAATCCTTCTGGAACCAATAAAATTGCAATTCCAGCAGCACATGATTTAATCGCTTTTGGATAATTTTGATGTGCCTGATATACCGTTATACACAATCCGCCGTCGCTATCGGTTCTATCTGCCATAAATGTGCCATACAGCACTTCCGCATAATGTTCATTTGCCTCTTTTACCAAAGTCTGGTCGCTGATTGAGCGATTAACCTCCTGCCCATTTTTTCCAATATAAAAATCAGTCTTATAATTCGATATTCCTATGAATGTTCGCACTTGAGCAGCAGGTGCCTTTTTCTCTAACATATCAAGCTCATGGATTCCTCTTGTATGAAAAATAGGGCCTTCTTCCATCGAATTGTCTAAGAGTTGGTCGCCGCATCCTGTTGAATCTGGTTTTTCTGTAAAATCCATCACCGACAAAAAATCATCTAATTTTGATTCTTTATCCGCCTTTGCATAAAATACCAATGAAGCAATTTTTAATTCCTCACTGCTTGTATTGATAATTTTATATGAAATTTCTATCCATTCCTTATCTTTAAATGCTGTTATTCTTACTTCAAAATCAATATTTTTTCCATTGGATGATATATTGCTTCCCTGTGCGGCTAAAATGGTACATACTGCCCCTGTTTCTACAATACGCCATTGGTCTATTTGAATATTATATGTGTGATTAAAACCATCTTTTAAATAGGGACCTTCAAAATGACTTGATGTATACACTTTATTACCATCATCAACAGAATTTAGAATAGAACTGCTGTGATTTTTCACAGAAAATATGACTTTACCTGTATTGACAATATATCCGTCCTCTGTATCTTTCACATCTATATCATCACTTTTTAAAGGCGTATCACAGTTAAAATCACAGAAAACTTTTGTTTTTTGATTCGCAGGAAGGTCTGCCATAAAACGAACAAAAATATAGCGTATTGAGCCGTCTTTATGTCTTGATGTTACCTTTGCCTGCATTGGCACTGTCTTGCCTTCCTGTATAATTGCCAGCTTATCAAGACTGTTTAATGTTCCTTCTTTAACAGGAATTGCAATACTGCATGGTTCCTTCACTCTTGGATATCGGTACAATTTGTCAAAAAAAATATCTATCATAAGCAATCCTTTCTTCCTATTTACACTTGTTTTTTTGTTATATTCATCATATCATACTATCTTTTTATTCACTACTTTTTCCTTGATATGCTAAAATGTTATTTACAGATATATTGTCACTTTTTAAATTTGGCTATATAATATAAAAAAATGGAGGATTATTATGAATTACGCTGAAATAAAATATTGTGATGTTGCCAATGGTCCAGGTGTGAGGACATCTCTTTTTGTAAGCGGCTGTACACATCACTGCAAAGGATGTTTTAATGAAGTTGCTTGGGATTTTAATTATGGACAACCTTTTACACAAGAAACAATAAATACAATTGTTGATTCATTAAAACCAGATTATATAGCAGGTCTTACCCTTCTTGGCGGTGAACCATTTGAACACTGCAATCAAATAGGGCTTCTCCCCCTTGTAAAAGCAGTTAAGAATACATATCCCCACAAAGATATTTGGTGTTTTACAGGATATTTATTTGATAAAGAAATTGTTGAAAATATGTGTAAAAAATGGCAGGAAACAAAGGAATTTCTTTCTTTTATTGATGTTCTTGTTGATGGGCGATTTGAACAAGAACTTGCCAATATGATGCTGCCTTTTAAAGGTTCTGAAAATCAGCGAACCATTCTTGTTAAGGAATCGTTAGAATCAGGCAATATTTGTCTGTATCCATTTTAAAAAAAGAGGTGCTTTATAACAAAAAGAATTGCATTGAAATAAAAGAGTTGCTTCCCAACAAAAGAGTTGCAAAGCAACTCTTGCAAGTTTTGAATTTGCTAATGGATTGTATTTTTTCATAACATAAAAAAGAAATTTAAAATTTTTAACTCTAAATCAGAAAGGATTATTACAATTATGAAACAAGATGTAAAAATTAAAAAATTATGTTCACAGGCAATGATACCAACATATGGTACAGAATTTTCAGCAGGCGCCGATTTATATGCGTGCATAGAAAATCCTGTTATCATTCACCCAAACGAAACACAATTTATACATACGGGTATTGCATTAGAAATTCCAGTTGGTCTGGTTGGTCTGGTATATGCCAGAAGCGGTATGGCATGTAAAAAAGGTGTTGCACCTGCCAATAAAGTTGGTGTAATCGATTCCGATTACAGGGGTGAAATTATGGTTGCTTTATACAATCATTCAAACGAATCACTAGAAATAAGTCATGGCGACCGAATTGCGCAGCTCGTTTTAACTCCATATATTACTGCTTCGTTTATAGAAACCGATATATTAGAAGATTCCAAACGAGGAGAGGGTGGATTTGGTTCTACTGGAAGAAAATAAATATGTTTTATAGATAACATACATCGTAACGAACTATTAAAAATCATAATTATTATAAATTATATTGTAATAGAAAGGCAGGTTCGATATGATTTTAGAAAATATCCCATTACTCCGTGAACTAAACACAGCATCGATTGCTCTTCGGATATTGCTTGCTTTGCTACTAGGCGGTTTTCTTGGCATTGAACGCGAACAAAAACAACATCCTGCAGGATTTAGAACATATATCGTTGTATGTCTTGGCTCTGCACTGGCAAGTATAACTAATATCTATTTAACGGCCTCTGTTGGTGGAAGTGATTCTGCAAGAATACCTGCCGCAGTTATTAGCGGAGTTGGCTTTCTTGGTGCAGGAACCATTCTTGTAACACGCTCTAATCATATTAAAGGACTTACAACTGCTGCTGGATTATGGTGTTGTGCATGTATCGGCGTCGCTGTTGGCTGTGGATTTTATTCAGGTGCTATTATCTGTTCTATTGTTATTGTATTTTCATTAAGAATGTTATCAATTGTAGATAAATCATTTATGAAATATAACAAATATTTATCACTCTATGTTGAATATGAACACGCTGATTTTATTCAAGGGCTTTTTAATTATTGCCGAGTTAATGATTTTGAATTAAAAAATTTAGAACTGCTCAACTCCAGAAATACAGGAACAAAAGCGGCAACATTTACCATAAAAGTAAAAGAACCTTCTTTAAAGAAACAAGTGGTTGAAAATTTGTATGATATGGAAGGTGTGTTACTGATTATATAATTTTATCTATTATGAAGTTTGAAATTATTATTTTTATAATAAATACATAATTTATTACAAAAAATGGAAAGGATAAAATCAAAGTGCAATTCATTGTTGTATTATGTCGATAATTAGCGTATAATAATTTAATATACAAGTGTAAATTTATATGAAGCAGGGATAATAGATGGAGAAACAAAAGGACAAGCTAAAGCTAACTGTAGAAGAACAGATTCAGAATATGATAGATAAAAATATACAGTTTAAATTGTATTCAAAAGAAATGGAAGAAATTTATTATTTATTTTGTGATACAAATGGAAGAATAAAAAAAAATAAATCTTATTTTGAAAAAAATACTTATATAAAAGAAGCATATTTGTTCGTTTGTAATATAATAAAATATATAAATAAAAAAAATAAAAATCCTAAACACACAAATTTTTTACAATAGATAATTGACAAAAGTGTTAAAAAAGAGTAGAATGCTATTCATGGAACAAAAATCGTTAGAGATTTTTACTAGGGCGGTGCGTGCATTAAACTAGATTTGAGCTTATTGAATAAAAAGGTTCACTAAAAAATATTATGTATTTTTTAGTGAGCCTTTTTATTATTTTACTATTATTAAATTTATATACAAAATAATAATAATCTGTCCTTATATGTTCTTGAAAGTTTATCTTTTGTTACAGTTGCTGTCAAGCTCATATTGATAATTATTATAAAATGAAAACAACCTGTTATAAAATGAATACTTTATAACAAGATATTTAATATTAATTAAACATAATACTATATCTTGCAATCATTCTTCATCTTATAACAGGTCTATAAATGAATTTTCTTATATATTATCTTTAATATATGTTATTTTTAACATGTATTATCTTTAACATACATTATTTTTAATATATATTATCTTTTTGTATATTTATCATTTAATAGCCAATCTCAAGACTGCTTACGATACTTTTTCCAACCTACAAGCATTACAATAACTGATAAGCTACAAACAGTCATAGCTACAAATACCCAAATAGCACTCCAATCACCCGTTTGAGCTGATGTGCTACTTTGATTCTGATTGTTGCCATTAGGCTGTGAATTGTTATCCACACTATTCTTTGATACAGGCTCAAGCGAACC
The DNA here is from genome assembly GCA_910589305.1 of uncultured Lachnospira sp. Classification (GTDB taxonomy): domain Bacteria; phylum Bacillota; class Clostridia; order Lachnospirales; family Lachnospiraceae; genus Lachnospira. The sequence goes on from CAJUTV010000001.1 coordinate 275,392, forward strand.
TATTACATTTAACAATTCTTCCGTTACAGCTTCAATTTCTTCCTTTGTAGCATTTGAATCATTCATAACAGCCTTTGCCTTTTCTATTGCAGCTTTTAACAGTGCAAAACTATCTGCTGTATAATCTGATTCTACAAATTCTGCTGCTATATCCAATGCTTCATTTAATTGAGTCTTATCAATTATTGGGTCTTCTGGATTTGGTGTCTCTGTTTCTTGTGGTGTAGTAGGTTTTTCTGGTTCTTCTGGCTGTGTAGGCTTTTCTCCTTCTTCTGCTACCGCAATACGAACCGTTGCCTCATCTTCCATAATGGTTTGCAAATCATTTCCTCTTACGACCTTAAATGAATCTGTCACCATTTTAATATAGACATCTACCCCATTACCGTCTTTACCTGTTGCAGTTACTTTTCCCACTGTCAACTTATCTTCTGCTGAAAAAAGCGGCTGTGTTCCTGCAATATAAATATCTAAAACACCTGTGTTTTTATGATAGCGATGTTCACATATTTTTGCCTTTGAAGCAATCGTTTCATCTGGTGAAAAAGACAAATTTTCTATCTTTTCCAAAACACTTGTATTTCCTGATGTTCCATCTTGACTCGTCACTTCTAAGCTTATCTGGAGAGAAGAAATCTTCTCCCCACTTGCCTGTGAAAGCTCTGCCTCTACCAAAGCCGACTGTCCAGCCTGTAATCTCAAAGGGGTCTCATTGTCGGCGGCTAATGCCTGCTGCGGCAGCATTGCGATAAATATGAACACTGCCATAATGATTCCTAAACTATTTTTTTTCATGTTCTACTCCTTTTATCGCTCTATTTTTAGTTTCCGCTATTTTGTGTCAATGTAATCTTTGGCAAAACGGATGGCATCTCCACAAAATAAGAATCGCTGACAAGTCTTTGTCCCTCATTTGTCAAAGCATCATCAACACGGTATAACTCTGCACGTACACTGGTTATCTTTGCCTGATTTTCACTGTTTGGAGCAATCCAGTAAACCCATTTTCCATCGCTTACATCTTGAATATTTCCTGTGTCTGGCACATTTGCAAGAATGATATGTTCTGCCTTATCATTTGCAGCAACAATATTTCCATCTTGGTCATATAAAACAACTACATTATATGCTGGATTTCCTTTATAAGAGCCAGTAAATATAATCGAACCTGCTGGAATTGCATTTCCCTTGTCATCATATACAAAGTCACTTTCTAACTCTCCAATAGATGGATTCTCTGCTGTGTTTGTAAATTCTACATTATCACCAGTAATGCCAAATACATCTAATTCGGATATTGCAATTTCTTTACCAGATTGATTCTTGATTACTAATTTTACTGCTGTTGTATTATAAGCAGCAATATTGCCATTTTTGCCAAAGTAAACAACTTTGCTTGCTCCAAATACGCCACTTGCAGCCTCTGCCCAGTTTCCATCGGCTCCACGAACATAAATTGTATAATCTTGGATTGGTGTTCCCTGATTTACTTTATATTCCAAACCTGTAACCGTATGATATTGGTTAAACTCTATTATTACTTCTGCATTTTCACTGGCTACACCTGTATAAACAGTATTGACATCATTATCAATAGCGCTCTTAATTGGTGCTTCCGTGCTTGAACCACATGTATCTTCTTTATCCTCATCATCAACAACTACATTGCTTGTGTCTTTGAGATTACTTGCGCTAACTGTCCAATTCGTCTTATCAATATTGCCCTTATGCTCAATCTTTAAAGGACTTAATGTCTTTACTGCAGAGCGATTCAAGTAATGGTCAATCACTGTAATTTCATATGTCACTACACGATTATTCATGGTTGTCACATAATCCGTAAATGTCGATTGTGTTGTAAATCCAACAACTTCCTTCTCAATCTCTCCGCCAGAAATTGTACAGCGTACAATCTCATATCCAAGTATATCCTTATTATCCGAAGACAGTGTAATATCAACCTGATTTGCTGAATTTGCATTTACCACTGCGGTTGTGTTACTGCCGACTGCTTCTACATCACCATTGACTCCAAGACTGCTACCTGTCGAAGCATTTTCCAGTCGATACACACGAGACTCATCATTTGCATAATAGATTGCTCTTGTCTCTTTCTCAAACTGTTCAGCATATGCGATTGTTTCCTCATCAGGAGTCTTTCCCCATCGCTCGAAAAATTCCAACACATTTTTTTCTGCTGCTGCACAAGACAGACGCATCAAAACTTGGTCTTTATCACCTGACAATGACAATGCAATCTCACCTGGTGCTGGAGCTTTTGCTGGTGTTCTTGAATACGTATCGACTCTTGCAAAGAACAAATTAGCAAGCTGTTCTTCATAATTTTCATAAGTCTTAAAATTATATCCATTGTCATATGCCAAATGAAGCTGCCAGTACATAGCCAACTGTGTAAATACATTTGGAGCTACACCCTTTGTTCCTGAAGTCACTTTATCATAAACATTTTCATACTTAAATCGAACACTAGTATTATTATCTCTAGCTTGTGCAAGTAAAGAGAAATAGTTATTTGTAATTTCTGCAACTGCATAACTTCCTTGATTGATACAATGTCCAATTTCATGTGCAATACCCCAACCAAAGTATTGACCGCTTATATGCTTTCCATTTTCGTCCGTCTGTACAGACTTTCCTGACACCATACCTTTTGTCTCATTCCACTCAATACCTATATGATTGCCTGATGCATACATAAATGCTCCTGCAAACATTCTCTGGTACCGGATATTTAAATGTCCCAATGGAATCCTATCTTTTGCCTCAGTTGCTGTATTATTTAATCCTTTATGCTGATAGAACAAATCTAACATTTCTTCCATCGCATCCATTGAATTTACAAGTGTTTCTGCATTGCCTCCTGTACCTGTCAAAATCTGCTGTGCTGGCAATGATAATAACATCTTATCCAACAAAATATCCGATGCACCTAATATACAATTTGCCGCCTCATAATCATATCTATTAACAGATGCATTGGCAGAACCTTTGTGTGCTTCATTATGCTTTGCTTCTATCTGCCCAATATAAGACTGAAGTTCCTTAATATACTGCTCTGCTCTTGCTAATTGTTCACTTCGGTCTGTCACTTGATAAAGGTCTAAAATTGGAACAGAAACGCCCCCACTTACACGAACTGCATATCTATCATTTGCATTGTTGCCTGTATACTGTACATACAAAGCACCGCCTGCTTCTGCAGCTATTGATGAAAGCTTTGGAATCGTAATATCATTTCTTCCTACCTTTAATGTTGCTACCACCTTAAACATAGACGCTGCTTCTGCATGATACTGTGTTGCAACCAACTGTAAATTGGTGTTATCCCCTGTTCTTTTGGTATTATGTCCAACATAAACCGTAATTTCCTCGCCTGCTGCCGCTGTAATACCCAATGGCTGCCATGCGTTCAGACCGCCAAAACCACGATTGACATCTGCTGTCTTGATTGTATTATGAATTTGTACAGAATTACTTAATACAGAGTTTAAAATATCCTCTGCTGTCTTTAATTCTCTCTCTAACTTTTCCTTATCTGGATGATATTCTCCGCTCACTTCATCTGGTGTATTAATTCTGTTGCGAAGTTCATCAATTGTCGCTTGTGTCACATCACTTCTGAGTACTGTATGAAGGTCATCTTCATACAATGCCATAATATCATCTTCTATAGAATCATAATGATAAAAATATACTTCAGAAAATGTAATTGTACCTGAAGCCACTACACGGCTCACACCAAATTGAATCTTCTTTGCTGTTATTGCCTCTGGCAGTCGAATCACATAATATGCGTGATTTCCAGATACTTTCCTTTGAATACCCATTCTGTTAATCTCTACTGCTTTTCCGTTCTCATCCCAGTATCGTACACGTACATATCCATATGCAGGACTTTGTTCTAATACTTCTAAAAGAGCAATATTTTGCAATTTATATGGCTCATCAAATTCATAAGTGACACCATTGACTCCTAAAGGATTATATCCGCCTGAATCCCAGCTATTTAATAAAAAGTGTGAATATGGATTATTATCCACTGTTCCCCAAGCTGTTTTACCCTCTGTATCAAGAGGACTATTTACCATACCGCCATTTGTATAAAATGCGTTAATAATATGCTCGCTAACTTTACCTTCTTCAGCATAATTAATCAGCTTATATTTTGGCATCTGCACTGGTTCTAAATCTGTTGTCTCTGCTACTCCTGTAAGCGATGGCTTTCCTTCGCCAAGCTCATTGACACCAGTCACATAAACCTCATACGTCGTTTTATCTTTTAATTCAGGTATTGTATAGCTATTTGGTTCAATTCCTTCTATTTTTGTAAAGGTACTAGCTCCAACCTCTCTATAATATACATTATAAGAGTCTGTGTCTTCCATCTTTTTCCATGAAGCTTTAATTGCTTTATATGTTCCTGTCACTTTTAAGTAATCTGGTGGTTCTGGCAATTTATCAGTCTTCATAACCACTTTGCCTACATCGCTGTATTTGCTTCTCCATGTACCATTGACAGAACGTACCTGAACCGTATATTCTTTTCCATTGACAAACTTATCACCTTTGAATGAAGAAGCGTTAAGTATATTACCTTTTGTATATATCAGTTCCTCTTCTCCTTCAAATTGAATCAATACTTCATACCCTGTAACATTTACACATGGGTCCCATGTCAATGTAAACTTCTTGTTTTCTGGCTTTGCAGTTACATTCTGCGGAATATCCAAAGCTGGCTCTGGAATACGATTTTCCATACCATTTAAAAATTCTACTTTTGATATCTCTGCAAGTGTAGCATTTTTCTTCATTCCTTTAATTAAAAATGTTACCTTTTTCACTGCAATCTGTGTTCCAAAGTCAATGTTAATTGCACCATTTCCTTCTTGTGTAGCCTTTATATTTTCATTTTCTAACAAGAAATGTATTCCTTCTTCTAAAGGCACTGTTACTTTCTGCTCTTTTCCATTGGCATCTTCATAAGTAACAACTGCTTCCATACTGCGGATGGCATTATCATTTGCAGTATTAATTGTTACGCCTCCAACAAGGCTTTCTTTATTCTGTGAAAAATCAAAATCTAAAGAAACAGGATTGCTTCCTGAAATATCACCGCCTTTTGCTGGTGATAATGCTACAACACCGCCTTCATTTGTCATCAGTGAGTTTAAATCACCTTGTACAGAAGTTACGGACGAATCGCATTTTACATTCACTGCATTGGCTGGCACACCGACCTCTAGTGTGGCACATACCGCTTCCATCTGATATCCTTTAGCAAACTTCTCTAAATCTATAAGATTGACTTCTCCGTCACCATTTAAATCAGCACTGTCATTTACAAAACCTGAGTCAATGGCATCGATTAACATGGTCTTATCACTGTCATCAACTACACCATCTTTATTGACATCACCAATTAAGAGAACGCCTGGATGCGGACCGTTTACATAATCATAACCATCAACAAAGCCCGTCATCAACTTAATAAAATATGCTTGATTTCCTACGCTAATCTCCTGTGTATACTTTGCAAAACCTGGTGCTGTCACAGTCAACACATAATCGCCTGGCTCAAGGTTTTCAAAAGAAACACCTTGTTGTACTGTCTGCAAACCTGCATCACTATCACCTGGCAAATCAATAGACTTTACCTCTTGCCCTGTAAGAGAAACTGTAAAATGAACACTTTTCTCTAAAAGCAACGCAGATAAAATAGACACATCAACCTGACCAATACCTGTTTTATTTTCTGTATTGATTACTGGATTTTGTGTTCCTGCCGTTACAGAATCTGTCTGTGAGCTGGCTTCATTCATCTCTTTGTTTTCTGCTTCTGTCGCTGCTGAACTCGTCTGATTTTGCGTATTATCCACTTGCGTTGGCTCTGTTGGTGTGGCTTCATCGACATTTACTGCCGCCAACATCTCATCATTTATGTTTGCTTGTATATCAGCTTCTTTTTGAAAAGCTTCAATCTGCAAACATGGAATAATAATAAGAATTGCTAAAATCAGACATATTGCCTTTTTCTTCATAACTTCCTCCTTTTAAATAGATTTAGGTTTTTATAAAACCTATCAATTTGTTTACATGTCCTACTGTCTAGGAAATAAATAAAAATAAAACTATATTTTCAGAGTAATTATATCACTACTACACTATTCTTGACAAGATTTCCCATCAAAGAAAGTTATTTTGCACAATTTATTTTATATAAAAATACAAATATTTAGGCACCTTCTATAGAAGGTGCCTCCCTTATTTATTTTGTTATTTTTTATAATTTACTTCCTTATTTAAATACAGCATTATTCATAACTATATCTTGAGCATTTTGAAGTATCATACCTTTTACAATCTTATCTTTGTCATATTTTTCAGTAAATGACTGCACATCAGAATGTCCCATTAATTCTGCAAATCCTGGAAGATATGCCTTATAATCATACTCTTTTATAATAATATTTTCATTTTGAGCAATCGCATAAAATATTAACTCTTGAGCAACGGCTCTTTTTATATACTCATCAAAACTTATATGAAACTTATTTTGACAATATTCATCAGGTGTCATGTCCTGCATCAGTGCATAAAAATTAATACTTTTATTTAATTCTTCTGTCTTAGTTTCAACCAATGAATCTGGATACCCTGTGACTGAACATATATCTTGTAACTTGGTAAGCACGGCTTCTTTTTTTGCATCCGCAATCTGTTCATCAATGGTTTCTTGAATTTCGCTTTTAATCTTATTCTCATATGCCTCTACAGTATCACAGTCAAAGTTTTCTTTTACATAGGTATCTGTTATCATAGGAACATTTGGTGCTTGTACCTGATTTACCGTGATTTCAAAAACAATTTTGCTTCCTGCATATTCTTGTGCCATTGTAAAGTTTTCTGGAACTGTCAATATAACAATCTTAAAATCATCTGCTTTCATGCCATACAATTCATCAATAAAACCTTCAACAATAAAGGTGTCTGTTCCTAGTATCAATCCTTGTTCATTATTACTAAATCCACTAACCTGCTGCCCATTAATACTACCTGTATATGTTACAATAACTTTATCTCCCTGTATCGCTTCTCGGTCTACATTGTTATATGTGGTTTTTTCTTTTTGGTCATTTAATACTCTCTTATTTATAAGTCCCTTCTCAATGGCAACTTCATCAACATGAACTTCTATCCCCTTATATTGTCCTAACTGAACATAATCGGAAGGATTATATCCATAATCTACTTTAATTTCTGTATTACATGCAGTTAAACTAAATAATGCTATTACTGTAACTGCACAAGTTATCCATTTTTTTATACTTTTATTCAACATATCGTTCCCCATTCTAAATGATTTCCTTCGTATCATATCATATGTCCCTTATAAATCATAGAATAAATTTGTTATATTCACATAAATTTCACAAACCTAAAAAAAATATAAATAACTTTTAATATATAAATTTCTGCAACGTAAAAACTGCCGCATATCGCGGCAGCACAAACGTCTCAATTATTAAGCAACTTTTGACTTTGCAAGACTTGCAAGCTTAGCAAATCCTTCAGCATCATTGATAGCCATCTCTGACAATACTTTTCTGTTTAAGTCTACATTTGCAAGCTTTAATCCATACATAAACTTGCTGTATGATAAACCATTCAATCTTGCAGCAGCATTAATTCTAGCAATCCATAATCTTCTAAATTGTCTCTTTCTTTGCTTTCTGCCAGAATAAGACTCTGTGAGTGCTCTCATAACAGACTGTTTTGCAACTCTGTACTGCTTTGACCTTGCTCCTCTATAACCTTTAGCGAGCTTTAATACTTTATTATGTTTCCTTCTTGCGTTTAAACCGCCTTTAATTCTTGCCATTTTTATACTCCTCCTTTTACTAGACTCTCAATTAAATATAAGGCATAATCTTTTTCATTGCCTTTACATTTGTTGAATCTGTAATCGTTGCCTGTCTAAGATTTCTCTTTCTCTTAGCACTCTTTTTTGTAAGAATATGGCTCTTGTATGCCTTCATTCTCTTTAACTTACCTGTACCAGTTACTTTAAAACGCTTTGCTGCGCTCTTTTTTGTCTTTACCTTTGGCATAATAAACCTCCTAATAACCTTAAATATATAGTATCTATTTTAACGTTTTTCAGTTAAAAACATCATCATACTCCTGCCCTCTAATTTAGGAGCTTTCTCTATCACAGCAATATCACTAAGCTTTTCTGCAAAATCTGTCAATATATGTCTGCTGTTTTCAATATGAGTCATTTCACGTCCGCGAAATCTCAATGTAACTTTCACCTTATTGCCTTTTTCAAGAAACTTTCTAGCTGCATTACACTTTGTATTCAAATCGTTAACATCAATGTTTGGCGACAATCGAACCTCTTTTGTCTCGATTGTTCTTTGTTTTTTCTTTGCCTCTTTCTCTTTTCTGATTAACTCATACTTATACTTGCCATAATCAATCAGTTTACATACAGGTGGCACAGCAGATGGTGCAATCTTAACAAGGTCAACTTCTGCCTCTCTTGCAAGCTTCATTGCTTCCTTTGCTGACATAATGCCTAACTGTTCCCCATTTCCTCCAATAAGACGGACTTCTTTATCCCTGATTTGTTCATTAATCATTAACTCGCTAATAGTAGTGCACCTCCAAAAAAATGTTCAATAAATCAAGTAAGGAAGCTTTCTTCCTCTACTTGTGCGCCGAACATGGCAGCCTTAGCTGCATATTTCCCATCATGTCCCTGTGCAATCGAGTAGAAAAGATTTATCTTCCTCTACTCACGCGCCGGGTGTCCGTCAGCTTGCTGACATATCTCATTTAAACGCCCGTGTGCATAAAAAAGTGGATAGCATCACTATCCACATAAATACATACATTCATCAATAAAAATATCAAAAAATATAGTAACCCGAGTCGCCGTATGCGCTGAGGTGAGAGTGGATGCTCTGCTTCATTTCATAACTTTTGTATCTTACCATTTCAAATGATATTTGTCAACAAAAATTTATACTAATTCTGCAATACCTGATAACGCTACATATTTATTGGATATTTGATACCATGTAGCAAAATCTACTATCCCTGTTTGAGGCATATCAAATATTCTTTGGAATGTTTTTACAGCATTTGCTGTATTTTCACCATATATTCCATCAGGTTCCAAAACACGAATCGCATTGTAATATTCCCCGATAAGATTTAATTGTTCTTGAAGCTGTCGAACTTTAGAACCTGATGAGCCAATATCCAAATTGTAACCTGGCCATGAAGATGGGATTCCTTGTATCTCCTCAGCAGAATTAATATACATCGTGTCTCCATAATAATATCTTATTATTTCAACTGCATTGTAATTTTGGTCGCCTAAATATTTACTTCCCCACTGACTTAGCCAATTTGGACAAGACACGCGCTTGCCATCACAGTATTGCGTTAAAATAGGCTGTTTTACATTTGGTCTTGACAGATAAAGATTAAATATTTCATCAACAACATCGGATATACTCTCAAAAACGTTTCGTCCATAAATCCATTTATGGTCGTAGGCTGTCGAAGATGTAATTGTAAAATTATAACCTTTATTTCTATAAAATTCTGTATATACCCTATTTAAAGTAAAGGACATAATAGCAAGAATATTTGCTTTTAGCGTCTCTCTAGGCCATGTTGAATAGACTTCACTGCTTGCTACATTTTTAATGTAATCCGAATATCGTACATAATAGTTTGAAGCGGATGAATCAGAAGGCGGTCCATCATGCACAACAACGATTTCTGGTATTACAACTTTGCTAAGAACAATCTCACCGCTTTGATTGATTGGCTGAATCTCATTTTCAGGTATTTTAGGCGGATATATCCCATAAAGCGTATTTACAGGAATGACAATACTTGTTTCTGTCTCATCATTTCCACTTAAATCAACCTGCTGCAAACTGGTTTGACCAGCAAATAAATCACTTCCAGAAATCACCTTTTCTTCATAACCTGGTGCATTTATCCTTATGTAATACTCAGAAAACGGCTGATTGGCGCCTGGTTCCATACTGTACTCCAATGGCGGCGTTGACAACTCCACTGCCTCTGTATTACCACTCTCATCTGTACGCAGTTCTTCAATTGTTCGGTCAGGCTGACTTGTTGTCGAAATATCCACAATAGCATTCATAATTGGTCTTGTTGTTCTTTTATCAATAACATTTATTTTTAGTTTTCCTTTATCTACGCTCTCGGGCGGACGTTCTAGTGTGTGAACATAACTTGTATACATATATAACCTCAGCTCTATTATCTTATCAATATTACTATTCGCTATATTTTCAATTTATGCACTTCACTGATAAAATCTAAATATAAAGCAAGTCCTTAAAATTTTATATCCTTTTATTTGCTCTCTCGTCCAATGACTTGCAGCAAACTTTTATCTGAATTAGAAGTGTCCTGAGTCAACTCCCAAACCATTACACCTCCTAAATTTTCTTTGGCATACCGCGTCTTTGCTGCAATAGTATTCATGCCATTATAGTAAACCTCCATACCATTATACAATACACTGTCTGTATCACTTGCCTTTGGTACATTCTCCAAAATCACACCATAACTTTCCCAGCTAGGACGAGCGTAAAAAGGCATCCCCATAACGACTTTGTATGCTGGAAGCCCTCTAGTATCCTTCCAGTATGTTCCACAGTCAACTGCAAACGAATACGGTGAATGCCGCTCCCCATCACCGCCATCATATGCCATAACATTAATGAAGTCTACCGCATTAAGAACAACATTTGTATGAGCGGCAGCATCGTAATAAATATTGCCATCAACTGTAGCACCGCTAAGCACTGCGGCAGTCAAAAGTTTTCCCTGTGCATGGAGTTTTTCAGACAAAAGAAGCATCAAGGATTCATACTGCTTTGCACTGGTACCATCTACTCGAGGATGCTCCCAATCCATATCCACTCCATCAAACCCATATGCTTCACACATCGATAAGATACTTTCTGCAAACCGCTGGATTTTGCCTTCATTGGCGGTAGCTTCCATAAACACATTTTCCAGAGGTATATCGTTGTGGCTCCAGCCACCTACAGACAACAGCACTTTTGCTCCATTTGCATGGGCTGACTGAAGAATCATGCGTGCTGTATCTGGGTTTTGCAGGTCAAGCAGACCGCCGTCTGCCGTAGGAATAGCAAAGGCATAGCACACATGCGTAACCACACTAAAATCTATCATTGAAAGCTTGTCTGGTTTCCATGCAGGATAATAACCCACCACTTTAAAATCTGTCAATTCTGTATTTTGAGGTGTAGCGGCATCAATTGGAACATTATCCACTCCTTGAGGCTGTACAGCCTCACCCTCTAAAACGCCCAAATTTTCCCACACATCGCTTGTATCTGGCAATTCGCCTTGTGTCCACCATTTTGCCCGGTACTGACGCCCCTGATAACTGACAATATCGCCTCCTGTATAGACACAAGCGGCATCCCATACGTTTACTTTCTTTGTATCCACATCAACTGCCACATCAGGTGAGGTTTTATCAGAATCTTTAAAAGAAGTATTCGTCAAAAATTCTGTTAAACTCTCTTGAGAAGCAATAGGCAAATTTTTGTTGGATTTGTGACCGATGGCAATTAACATAACAGAGGTTAATATAACGCCCAATATAAAACCACCCAGTATATAAAATACTTTCTGTCTCATTTTCATGGTAAAATCTCCATTTATATAAATATTAAAGCGGATATTTGCAATCCGCTGCACTACTTGCCCAATAAATCAAAACAAAAAAACTTTCTAAATATTAATATTATACCATAAACATACACTTCTAACAAACACTCAAATTTTAAAAAAATTGTAAGTTATTCTGATTTTGCTGTTATATTGGAGGCTCTAATATAAAGTTTAGCTATTAACAAAACAGTTCTTTATGAATATATTATTAAAAAGCACATTTTTAATAGAAATATGCGCACAATGCGCAGAAATGAGGTTGATATGTCAAACATAACAGTAGCACTGGATGCCGGTCATGGAGGAAGCGACCCTGGTGCCGTATATGGTAACAGACAAGAAAAAGATGATGTTCTGAAACTTACAATGGCTATTGGAAATATTCTTCAAAACGCTGGTATTAATGTTGTTTATACTAGAACAAATGACATATATGAAACACCTTTTAAGAAAGCTACTGATGCAAATAATTCAGGAGCCGATTATTTTGTATCTATACATCGTAACTCTTCTGAAAAAAACAATCAATATAGTGGTGTAGAAACACTTGTGTTTAAAGATTCTGGTATTCGTTCAGAAATGGCAGATAATATTAATAAACAACTTGAACAGGTTGGCTTTACTAATCTTGGTATAACAGAACGTCCAAATTTAGTTGTCTTAAAGAGAACTAGAATGCCTGCTGTTCTAGTGGAGGTAGGATTTATTAATACTGATGCTGACAATGCTTTATTTGACAAAGAATTTTCTAATATTGCACAAGGCATAGCAGACGGAATCCTTCAAACTATTTATAATACAGATACTAGAACGACTGAAGCGAATGAAAGTGAGGAACAAAATAATTATTTTCCAACTCCTGAAAGCAACACCTCAGATATGAGCGATAATTATGATGCGATGAATAACCCTTACAATGAAAGGAATACAGGATATAACGAAATGAGTACAAATTTTGAAACAGACGAATATGAAAGAATCCGCATACCATCGAATAACTGTAATTGTACTTGTGACAACAATATGGAAAAACTCTATCGTGTTCAAGTAGGCGCTTACAATAATAAAGAAAATGCTGACCGCACATTAGATTCCTTGCTTGTTGAGGGCTTTCCTGCATTTTTGCTGTATGAAGATGGATATTATAAAGTTCAGGTTGGTGCTTATGAATTTTTGACAAACGCTATAAAAATGGAACAGCGTTTAAGACGTTTTCGATATAATACTTATATTGTGTACGCATAATATTTTGAATGCTCCCTTCCTAGCAACAAGTTTTTATTCTTTTACTTGTTTGCTAAAAGGGAGCATATATCTTTTTTTACAAAGAACAACTCCTCCTTTTGTTTAAAAAATAAAGGCAATAAAATTTTATTATCTTACCTTCTCAATTTACTGCTCATGAAAATAAAGTGTAAGATTACATGCTTCTTTGCCATTATAAATCAAATACGCATACAAACTTTGTATCGTATCAGTCTTTTCATCAATATCCACAACAAAATCAATATCACCTATATATTGCACAAATTGAGCGCAATATTCTTTTAAGGTATCTTTACTGATTCCTGCAGCCGTCTTCAAAATGGAAATATATGGCAATACTTTACTGTCTGAATAAAGTTCATCAATAACTGCATTATTTCCTTGTTCTACAAGCTGTTGCGGAAAAACTATTTTATAAGAAACAACATCACTATCTGAATTATCAAGCCTTTCATATTCCCCATTTTGTAACATTGATGTGTATCCTTTTACAACATCTTTGCTTGCCGCCGATATAATATCGCTATGCTTTTTAAAATCCATCTTAGAAATTTCATGTAATACTCTATCAAGCTTTTTACAAGCCTCTTGATATTGTTTATATTCTACTGGAAGCTGACCGCTTATATTGGATTGTTTTAATTGAGTTATATCTGAAAGATTTATTTCCATTAAGATATCGTTTTCAAAAAGCTGTGAAGCACGGATGTGTATTTTATTGCTTTCAAGCCAAAAACGAATATGAATCTTATCACTGTCATCTTGTATGGTTATTTCTTCTCTTAATTTTGGAAATGCATCAAGATGAATTTCTAACTCTCCTTCCATTTCCATAAACTCCAATTTTTCAGATAAACTATCAACCATATCTTGCAGTCTGCCTCCAAAATTTATAAACGCATTTATTACATGTCTTTTTGGCAAAACGATATCCGCCAATGTCGGATAAGCAAAATATCCGCCAACGGATAAAAATAAAACTGATAATACAATAATACAAGAGACTATTTTTTTGCTTCGTTTTCCCTTTTTTCCCATACTAATTTTCCTTTCTTGTTCAATCCATACGTCTTTTATCCAAATTATCCGCTTCATTTTATTTTGCTTATCAAACATATTTGCCACACAATTTTTAGTACTGTTTTGGCATCAACGCTTCCACATATATCCCATCTTCTCTGTATTCTTCTTTTAAAATTTTTCCATATTCCCTTATATCCTGAATTTTTCCAGCATCAGAATAAGCAAATAATTGTTCAATCTTTTGATATCCATCTCTTATAATATATTGAAGTTCTTTCAAGAATACATCAAGACCTTCTCCTGTCTTTGCAGAAACTTTAATCGTCTGTTTTGCCTTAGTGTCAATACCGCATATACTGCCCTGCACCAAATCACTTTTATTGTACAATGTAATAATCGGCTTATCCCCCACCTCAAGGCTTTCTAATATCTCATACACCGTCTTGATATGTTTATCCATATCTGGATTAGAACTGTCAACCACATGTATAATGATATCTGCAAATTTTGCCTCCTGCAATGTACTTTTAAACGCCTCAATCAAATGATGAGGCAGTTTTCGTATAAATCCAACCGTATCTGTAAGAAGTACTTTTTCTCCGTCTGGAATAATTAATGCTCTTGTCGTTGGGTCTAGTGTAGCAAATAATTTATCTTCTGACAATACACCTGCATCTGTCAATTTATTTAATAGTGTAGACTTACCCGCGTTCGTATAACCTACAATCGCCGCAATAGGTATTGATATATTCTTTCTTTTTTTTCGGATTGTCTGTCTATGCTGCTCAATCTCTTTAAGCTGTACAGACAGTCTTGAAATACGTTCTCTTATAATACGCCTATCCGTTTCTATCTTTTTTTCGCCAGGTCCTCTCGTGCCTATACCACCGCCCAATCGTGACAATGCCTTACCAAAACCAGACAACCTTGTCATTCGATACTTAAGCTGTGCCATCTCAACCTGAATTTTACCCTCGCTTGTATTTGCTCTGGCAGCAAAGATATCAAGAATAACCATTGTTCTGTCCATAACCTTTGTATTTAATTCATCTTCTAAATTCTTTAGTTGCGCTGGACTTAATTCATCATCACAAACAATTCCTGTCGCATCAAGCTCGTCTATAAGAATACGAATTTCGTCCAGCTTTCCCTTTCCAATATATGTTGCAGGATGAAATTGGTCTCTGGATTGTATGATTCTTCCTACCACAACACCCCCTGCTGTCTTTACCAGCTCTTCTAACTCATCAAGAAGGCTCTCTTCATCTTCTCCATTATCAAGCCAAACACCCACAAGAATTACTTTTTCTACAATATCCTGTGTAGATAATACCTTTCCCATTATTCCTCATTTCCGTGCTATTTTCTACTTTGTAAAATTTCACTGTTCCATGTTCATAGCACTGTTTTTATCAAAAATAGCTTTATTTAAATATGTTGTTATCTCTTTTTCTGTATTCATCAAAAGTACCTTATCTGCTATCTGTTTTGCTTCTCCTCTTTCCCACAAAGCAATGTTTTTTCTGGTCTCCAACACTTTTGCAGCAGACACCGAAAACTCATCTAACCCAAATGCCAAAAGCAATGGTATCATACTAGGATTTACCGCTGCTTCACCACACATCCCCACTTCAATATGTTCCTTTTTTGCACAAGAAATAACATGTTTAATCGCTCTTAAGACTGCCGGATTAAATACAGAATACAAATAGGAAACATGTTCATTGCCGCGGTCTACCGCTAATATATATTGTGTAAGGTCATTTGTACCGATTGAAAAAAAATCAGCTTCCTTTACAAGTATATCGGCTATTAATGATGCTGCTGGCGTTTCAATCATTATTCCTATTTTTATATTTTTATTATAATTAATATTATCTTTATCTAAATCTTTCATCGTATCATAAATGATTTTTTTTCCTATGATAACTTCATCAATTGTGGTAATAAGCGGCAGCATAATTCTTATATTGCCATAAGCACTTGCCTGAAGAATCGCCTTTAATTGTGTGGTAAAAATATCAATTCTCCCCAGACAAAACCGAATAGCTCTGTAACCCAAAAATGGATTTGCTTCTCTTGTAAGTCCCATATAGGGAATATCTTTATCGCCGCCAATATCCAAAGTTCTTATTGTTAACGGTTTATCACCACATAAAACAGCTGCCTTTTTATATACTTCAAATTGCTGTTCCTGTGTAGGCATCGATTTCCCATTCATAAATAAAAATTCTGTGCGAAACAATCCTACACCCTCTGCTCCAGATTTTATTGCTTTTGCCGCTTCATCTTCATTGCCTATATTTGCCATAAGACCAACACTGCTGCCATCTGCTGTTTTTGTTTTTTTATTGATATATTTTCTTAATTCCTTAACTTTTTCCTTGTAACGCGCTCTTCTGTTCTCAAATATCTGTATTGTCTTTGGAATAGGATTGACAAACACCTCACCATATTGACCATCAACAATTAATAAATCACCTGTTTTTATAAGTTCTGTGGCATTTTTCACACTTAATACTGCTGGTATTTCCAATGCTCTTGCAAGAATTGCCGCATGGGAAGTATCTCCACCGTTTTGTGCTATAATACCAACTACATGAGCAGTATCCATAACAGCTGTAACAGATGGGTGAAGCTGATTTGCAACAATCACTGTGTCAGGCTCTAACTGTGATAAATCTACTTGTTTTCCTCCAGATAACAAACGCAGCACTCTATTTTTTAAATCTTCAATATCAGCCACTCTTTGACTCATTAATTCACTGTTCATCGAAACAAACATACCTGCAAAAAACTGGCATGTTTCTTCTATAGCCATCTCTACACATATATGCTTATTTTCAATCAAACGGATTACTTCTTTACACAACTCTTCATCGTTTATTAAATAAATTTGATTTTTAAGTACTAGTGCCGTTTTATCCTGTTCTCCAAGTTTATTTTGGAGTTTCTCAACCATATTTTCTGTCTCTTCAATAAATGCCTGTTTTACTTGAATAAATCGGTCTTTTTCTTTTTGAATATTAATTTCAGACGTTGTTTTTACATGAAAAACATTGTTTTCTATCAATAAAGCATGACCAATACCTATCCCATTAGAAGTCCCAATACCTTTTATCATTTCGTCTGTATCCTTATCTATCATTATTAATTACTGTATCATGCATCCACATTAATCCCCATTGCTTTTTACAGTTAAAAATAGAGACTGTTGCAAAACGAATCCATTTTTAAAGATATGACAAACGCAATTACACAGATATTCATATCTTACATAAACATTTCATTTTACAATAGTCCCAAAAAATTACTTTTGTATCTTATGCGCAAGTGATTTACTTTCACTATTATTTTTATCAATTGAATTAAATCCATGAATATTTTTTACAAAATGATATGCAAAATCTAAAATATACGATAAAATCAAGATAATCCCAATTACATTAGCAACTGCTGGCGATATCATTCTTACAAAATTTTCAATTACATTATTTAATACAAAAAATACAAATACGGCTAATAGTCCCCATCCTAATGTACTTTGCAAACAAAGTATTCCCTTGTAATTAAAACGAAGATGGTCGTAATTCCACCACACTTCCCCAAAAAGCTTTATCATAGCCATCGCTGTCAAATATTCAAATATCGTTGCACCAACACAGCCTGCTATATATACCGCAATGATATTATCTTTAATTGGCATAAATAAAACCATTGCAATTAATACGCCAAATCCATATATAACACAGAATGGCAACTTTGCAAAGCCTCTGTTTTCCCATCTTTTAAGCTGTAACCTAATCACAACACATTCCATAGCCCAGCCACAGAAGCTATATATAAAAAACCATATAACCATCTGCCCTATATTCATACCATGAAATGATAAATTCATTAAATTCATATAAATCCACCATTCTTGCTCAATCTGCAAGTTAATCAACAGTATATGATTTACGCACACAAACTTGCCAGATAAATTTTATTTAGCTTTAAACTTCATGTCTTTAAAACTCTTTATGTATAGTTTAGCCATGAAATCAACTTTTAATCACAAGACAACTAATATAATACCTTGTCATTTCGCTCTTTAACCGCATCCAAAACCATTATAATATACAATCGTACATACATAATAAACGCCATAATTAACACAGCAGCACATATGATTAACAGACAGCGCTGAAAAACTAAATCCACATATGGAAAAGCAACCAAAATCAACATAACTGCATATAAAACTGCTGTGCATACTTTGCCATACCACTTCGCACCATTAAGCCTGCGCTTTACTGTTTTTAATACAATAAATCCTACAACGGATGTTACACACTCTTTTAATACAAATAGGATTACCAATATATACATATACGAAATCTTATAAGTCAATGCCACTACCATTGCCAACTGCATCAACTTATCGGCTATTGGGTCAATAAGTTTACCTAAATCTGTAACCATATTAAATTTTCTGGCTATTTGTCCATCCAAAAAATCAGTTGCTCCCGAAATCATAACAACCGATGTCGCAATATAATAATCTTTTGGTTCTGTAGCTGTAAAAAAAATATACAAAAACAATGGCACCAATAAAATTCTTATATAACATAATATATTTGGTATTTTAAACAAATCCCCAAACTCAAACTTAAAATTCATTAATCTGCCTCCGCTGAATCTGCTTCTTATATTGAATAAAACTATTAAATATTAATGCCAAACAACGGATAGAATCCTTATGTTAAACAATTATGTCAATAATATACAAATAGTTAAAACAAACCCTATCTTATAACAAAGTATCTAATGTTTCTCGAACAGCTTTAATAAAATTCTCTGTATTTAAGGTAACAGGATTGTCCAGCGTCGTTATAAGAGCTAAATCTTTTGTCATTTTACCACTTTCTATGGTATTTATGCAAGCCTGTTCCAATTTATCAGCAAATATCCCCAATTCGGATATATTGTCAAGTTCTCCGCGCTTTCTTAATGCTCCTGTCCAAGCAAATATTGTTGCAAGTGGATTTGTTGATGTCTCTTCACCTTTAAGATGCTTGTAATAATGTCTCTGAACTGTGCCATGAGCCGCTTCATATTCATAGTAACCATCTGGTGATACAAGCACAGATGTCATCATAGAAAGTGAACCAAACGCTGTGGCAACCATATCACTCATAACATCTCCATCATAATTTTTACATGCCCATATATAGCCGCCCTCTGAACGAATAACTCTAGCAACCGCATCATCTATCAATGTATAGAAATACTCAATATTGGCAGCTTTAAACTGTTCTGCATATTCCTTATCAAATATTTCTTGAAAAATATCTTTAAATGTATGGTCATATTTTTTAGAAATAGTATCCTTTGTAGCAAACCATAAATCTTGCTTTGTCTCTAGTGCAAAGTTAAAGCAGCTCCTTGCAAAGCTTTCAATAGAATCCTCAAGATTATGTATTCCCTGTAAGATACCAGCTCCCTTAAAGTCATGTATCAACTCTCGTGTTTCTTGTCCCTGCTCGTCTGTAAACACAAGTTCTGCTTTACCCACTCCTGCAATTTTCATCTCAGAAGCCTTATACACATCACCATAGGCATGTCTTGCAATTGTAATTGGCTTCTTCCATGTGTTTACATATGGCTCAATCCCCTTGACAATAATAGGCGCTCTAAATACAGTACCATCAAGAATTGCACGAATTGTTCCATTAGGACTTTTATACATTTCTTTGAGATTATACTCTGTCATTCT
Source organism: uncultured Lachnospira sp. (assembly GCA_910589305.1). Classification (GTDB taxonomy): domain Bacteria; phylum Bacillota; class Clostridia; order Lachnospirales; family Lachnospiraceae; genus Lachnospira. The sequence goes on from CAJUTV010000001.1 coordinate 295,220, forward strand.
CGCAGCATTTGGTGTGATGGTTGCACATTTTACTGCAACACCATATTTCTTCGTTGCGTTCGCTGAATCAATCGTCACTTGGTCGTTTGTCTCATTTCTATAGACAAGCCCTAAGTCATAATATTCTGTATGAAGGTCAATATAAGGTGTCAATAATTCATCTTTTATCAACTTCCAAAGAATCCTAGTCATCTCGTCTCCATCCATCTCAACTAATGGCGTTGTCATCTTAATCTTTTCCATTCTGCAATCCTCCTAAACTTTTACATAATTGCTGTAATTATATATTATTTTTTTTGTTTTGTAAATAATCAGAGTTTTATCAAATAATAAACATTCCATCTATAATCGAGCAGAAAAGCCTTTCTCTGCTCGCTGCACACTCCATGCACCGCCTTAGTGGCATATTTCCTTTACATGGTACTGTACATAATACAAGAGAGCCAGATTACTCCGACTCTCTTAAATATGTATCTACAAATAAAATATATCTCCCAATTTATCTATTTTCCACCTAATTCTTTATACATATTTCCTACATATTCTTCCAATTCACGATTATTTTGATAACTTTTTGTATCACCATTATGTGAAATCTTTATATATCCTCCACCAAAAACCATGCTCCACCAGTCATTTTCACCTATCTTATACGAAATTTCATATAACCAACCAACACGTCGTTCTGGAAATAATGCAGGTTTAAAAGAAATTTCCTCTAACTTATTAACAAGCTTTTCTATGTCTTCCTTTGATAACAAAATAAATTCTCCTGTATTACCACTTTCAATATGAACTTCTTTTGCTTGTTGTATATTTACCTTAAAATTTTTTTCTTGACTTGAATAAATATAAATTACTATAATAAAAATAGTTAATATTACAATTAAAAATATAGAAATAAATATTATGTATTTTTTATGTTTTTTCATAGGCTTCACCTCTAATCTGGTATAACCACTACATAATTCCAATTTCCTTGACAATGTCCCCAAACATATCTTGATGGATAATTTGTACGCCCATCTGCTATCCTGATATACGTGCTACAATAACCATTAGAATATGTAAATCGTAAATATCCTAATGCGACTACACTGTGCTCTCTTTTTCTTTATCAAGTAATTTAACCGAATTTCCATTATCTCCATCTATCACATCAACATTTTCATATGCTTGACTTGTTTTTCTAAAAAATGCTGTATCTAATGTTATTGAAATCATTATTGTAATTTCAACTGCTGTAAATATTGCTATCAATACAATAAAAATAAGGATATATTTTTTCTTTTTTATAATTTTTATCCAAAAAATATATTATAAATATAAATTATATATAAATATAATTCATTTTAATGTAACTTTTATATTTATATAAAAGTTAAGCGGATATTCGCAATCCGCTATGCTACTTGCTCAGGTGTTTGACACCCTAACCTCATAGCTATTATCGTAACGCAAGTCCCCACTTATGCCTTTGCAGCATTGAAGTGGAGGGGGACTTCCTTGATGAGATTAAATCATTATATTATAAGTAAATTATAACATTATATTTGTATTAATTCAATCTATCTATTTTAAAAGTTAAACCGAATATTCACACTCCATTGTGCTGCTTGCTCAAATCATCTAACTGCTATCGCAGCGCAAATGCCCACCTACCACTTATGCCTCTATACCATTGAACGTACCTTATATTATAAAATTCTTCTATATTATTCTTGTAAACCATATTTTTCTTTGCTATAATCGGGAAAGTTGTAGGTTATAATGGAAATAGCAGATAATACAAAAATGGAGGATTCGTATGTGTGGATTTGCAGGATTTACAGGTTATTTAGATAATGGCAGCGAGGTTCTTACGAACATGATGGATAAAATTGTTCATAGGGGTCCTGACAGTGCTGGTCAATATATTGATGAAAAGATATCTATGGGATTTCGACGTTTAAGTATTATTGACTTAGATAATGGCAGTCAGCCAATGTTTAATGAAGATAACACCATTGTAATTACTTTCAATGGTGAAATTTATAATCATCAGGAGTTAAGACAGGAATTGATTGAAAAAGGACATGTATTTGCCAACAATGCAGACACCGAAGTTCTTATACATGCCTATGAGGAATATGGCGAAGATATGCTCTGCAAACTTCGTGGAATGTTTGCATTTGTTATATGGGACAGTGTAAAAGAAACGGTTTTTGCAGCCAGAGATTTCTTTGGTATTAAGCCATTTTATTATACAATAGCAGACGGACATTTTATATATGCCTCTGAAATTAAAAGTATTCTTGAACACCCAGCTTATAAAAAGGAAGTAAATCTTGTTGCTTTAGAAAACTATCTCACCTTTCAATATTCTGTACTTGAGGAAACCTTTTTCAAGGGAATCTATAAATTGATGCCCTCTTTTTATTTAACTTACCATGATGATAAACTAAACATTAAACGATACTGGGAGCCAACATTTGATATGGACGAGTCTAAAAATCTCGACAGTTGGATTAACGAGATTGACAACGCTATGCTTGATTCTGTAGAACATCATAAAATAAGTGATGTCGAAGTAGGGTCTTTTCTTTCAAGCGGCGTGGATTCTAGCTATGTAGCTGCCATTTTTAATGGAGATAAAACATTTACTGTTGGTTTTGACTATGACAAATATAATGAAATCAGCTATGCAAAATCACTTTCTGATAAAATCAAGATTGATAATTATAGTAAACTGGTTTCAAGTGAAGAATATTGGAATGCTATTCCTAAAATTTTATATCATATGGACGAACCTCTTGCTGACCCTGCTGCCATTGCATTGTATTTTGTAAGTCAAACAGCCGCCAACCATGTTAAAGTTGCCTTATCTGGCGAAGGCGCAGACGAGTTTTTTGGAGGATACAATATATACCATGAACCGCATGATTTAGCTTCTTTTCAAAAATTACCTTCTGTTTTGCGCAAGGCATTGGCAAAACTTGCAGAAATTTTGCCATTTAAGTTTAAGGGGAAAAATTTTCTAATTCGCGCCAGCAAGCCAGTTGAAGAACGATTTATTGGCAACGCGTTTATGTTTAATGAAAAAGAACGCAGTAAACTGCTAAAAAATTCTACAGGTAAATACCATCATACGGAGCTTACAAAACCTTTTTATGATAAAGTAAAAAATCAAGACGATGTCACAAAAATGCAATATATTGATATCAATTTTTGGCTAATCGGCGACATTCTTTTAAAAGCAGATAAAATGAGTATGGCACACTCTTTGGAAGTGCGTGTACCATTCTTAGACAGAAAAGTATTTGAGGTAGCAAGGCATATACCTACCAAATATAAAGTTAATAAACAAAATACAAAATATGCTATGAGAATGGCAGCACACCGACATCTTCCAGATATCGTAGCAGAAAAGAAAAAATTAGGATTTCCTGTTCCAATTCGTATTTGGATTAAAGATGAGAAATATTATAATAAGATTAAAAAAGCATTTACAAGCAAAGCTGCCAGTATATTTTTTAATACCGATGTGCTTATGAAATATTTAAACGACCACAAAGAAGGCAAAGCGGATAATTCAAGAAAAATATGGACAGTGTATATGTTTCTTATATGGTATAATAATTTTTTTGGCAATGGGTATAATGGCAAAACAGCAGATTCTATATCTTAAATAATAAAATATTACAAAAAAATAATAAAAATATAATGATAATTTATTTAGATAAAGACTGTCTTTGATATAAATTCCTATTTTAAAACAACCTTTTATAATAAATTTTTAACATTTAAAAAGCTGTTAAAAGTGAAAAAATAATATTTTCACCCTTAACAGCTTTTTATTTTTTAATATTATAAATGATATTATCAATTTAAATATTCCTAATTTTTTACTATGTTTATAAAAGAAAAGTAATATATAACTTCATTTTATCCTATTTGGTCAGTTGGTGAAACAAATCTTTTCCTATCATGCTTAAAGATGTTCTGGCAACATCCAACATAATTTCAATCATATCCTCAGCTTTCCAATGTTCGCTGTTCCCTTGTGTATATATAGATGCTGCTTGTAACATTATGGTTAACCCATTAGCAGATACAAACTTATTTTCACAAAGGTTCGTATTAATAGGCATTCCGTAATTCGCTGCCGTCAACCTGTCCAATCTATTCAAAGTTCCATCATCGTATGCTATAGTGTAGGTACTACCATCAAGACGTATAATTGTAATATTCTGTGTCAGGAAATTTGACCCCTCAAGAAACAGAATATATGGGAAATAAGGTTCTGTCAGCATAAAGTTTGCAATCTCACATATATTTTTGTGCGCGTTCTATTGCATTCCCTGCTGCCATAAGAACTTGGTCATTATTTTTTCCTACAAGTTTCCCTAACCTAATATTCTCAATATCTTTGCCTTGATACTTTGCTTCTGAAACAACCACTACTCGCCAATTATCATAATCATCTTTTACCTCGATAATACCACCATCTGGTTTTATTCGGGCATTTGAAACAAACAAAGTCTGTCCAAGACTTTTATCAATTTTTTGCAAAGCTTCGTTTATCTCTTGTTTAGATAATTCACTCCTATATCTAAACTTCAACATAGGAAACTCCTTTTCTAGTCTTGCCATTGTGACAATAGAAGTATTATATACTTCTTTGTCATGCCGTTGTGCATTTTCATCAAATATCCCTATAACACCATCTGTGGCTTTTTGTTGCATCGTCAATCGGTCAGATTGTTGTTTCCCTTTCATACTGATATGCTCCTTTTAATTTTGTAAAAAAGTCCTTTGTACTGTCTATGGATTCATAATTCGTACTCTGTCCCATTTCTCGCATAAGCTTGAGATGCTTATTAAAATAATCAATGGAAGATTTATCACTATCACACATTAAACAATGCCGTCTCTCTGTAATACATACACGTCCAACCGTTCCGCTCCCTGCAAAAAATCAAGTACAACTGAACCTGGATATGAAAGAGCCTTAACAAAACGGTCGATAATTTCTACAGGTTTTTGCGTTGGATGTCCTACACGCTCCTTACTATTTCCGTTTAATCTGTTAATTTCCCATACATTTGTCGGATTTTTGCCTTTTATTGTGTTTTCAGGATTTAACCGTTTGTCTTTTAATGCCGCTTCAAGGTCTTTTTCTGAATAAGGCTCTCTTACAGAATCCAAGTCAAAATAGTAATCATTGGATTTAGTCAGCCAAATTACTTCTTCATGTCTGTTTGCAAAATACCGATGAGCAGACATACCATTTTTGTAACGCCAAATAATTGTATTTATTAACTTGAACTTTGTGTTGTGTCTAACATGATGTATTATGTCAATTAAATCACCTGACTTTACATCTCTAAACTGGATTCCTCCAAAAATAACCATACTGCCATTTTTTGAAAGAACCCTGTATGCTTCATCTAACCATTTCGACGCCCATTCAATATAATTATTATAAATATCCCAACCTGCAAGTTCAAGATTATAAGGCGGATCAATACAAATTAACTGAATGGATTCATCAGGCAATGTTTTCAAAAACTCGCAACAATCCATGATATTGAGACATAGCATAACTTTACTAGGACTGATAAAATCTACCGATGTTTTATGTTTAAGCGTATTATCTTTACGCATTTTATTTATAGACATAAGTGCATGATTATGATGCGATTTATTATGAATAGCCATGTTTTCACCTCATGTATAATTACATTTATTTCTTTATGCTTATTTCTACAACATCATTAAATTTACATCACTCTATCTTTTTTCCTGCAAGCACTTCCATATAATCCTTATAATTTTCCTGCAATAACTTTGGTGTATCAAGACCATAAGGACAATGAGAAGCACACTTTCCACATTTAAAACATTTTTCAATTTTGTGCATTTTTTCCTGAACTTCTGGCGTAAGCTGCAATTCTGAAGGCGAACGCCTTAAAAGCAGCGACATTCTAGCACAGTTATTAATTTCTATACCTACAGGACATGATGGTACACAGTAACCGCAGCCTCTGCAAAAGTTTCCTGCAAGCTGCTTTTTATCCTTATCAATAATCGTTTTTATATCATCGGTCATCACTGGGGGATTTTCAATATAATCAATAAATTCGTCAAGTTCTGATTCTCTTTGAACACCCCATATTGGAAGTACATGTTCATAATCTGCCAAATAGGCATAAGCAGCTTTAGAATTTGTAATCAATCCGCCAGAAAGAGCTTTCATTGCTATAAAGCCCATATTCTTCTCTTTGCAAGCAGCCACAAGCTCCTGCTCTTTTTTATTTGCCAGATAGCTAAAGGGGAATTGTAAGGTTTCATACAAGCCTGATTCAACAGCTTCAAAAGCTACACTTAGCCTATGGTTCGTAATTCCAATATGCCTTATTTTTCCCTGTGCCTTCGCTTCCAGCATTGCCTCATAAAGTCCTGTTTTATCATCAGGCTTTGGACAAAAAGAGGGATTATGAAATTGATATATATCAATATAATCTGTTTTTAAATTGTGTAAACTAACCTCTAAATCTTTCCAGAACGCCTCTGCATTTTGAGCGGCTGTTTTTGTTGCAATATAGATTTTATCCCTTATATCGCTTAGTGCATACCCTATTTTTTCCTCACTGTCCGTATAAAATCGTGCGGTATCAAAAAATGTGATACCAGCTTTATATGCTTTTATTAATAGCTTTTTTGCCTCTTCTTTACTAATTCTTTGTATTGGCAAAGCCCCAAAGCCATTTTTATTTACAGTGATTTGTGTACTTCCTAATGTTACTGTAACCATATATACCCTTTCATATATTCAATACTTCGCTTTATCATTTAAAATATGCTACACCAGATTCAAATAGCTTCATATCCTGCTCACCGTCGATATTTATTGCAACACCGTCGCCGCGTCGTTCCGAATGTGCCATCTTTCCAAGACATCTGCCGTCAGGACTGGTAATGCCCTCAATAGCCATATAAGAGCCATTGACATTCCACTCTTCGTCCATTAAGACATTTCCATTGATATCACAATATTGTGTGGCAACCTGTCCATTATCAAACAACGTTTTAATCCATTCATCTGATGCCACAAATCGACCCTCACCATGTGAAGCCGGATTGCAGTAAACGCCTCCGAGTGTCGCCTTTGACAGCCATGGACTCTTGTTTGTCATCACTTTTAAATAAACCATTTTTGATATATGTCGGTTAATCGTATTAAAGGTCAATGTTGGTGAATTACAATCCTGTCCTGTAATCGAACCGTTTGGCAACAATCCAAGTTTAATAAGAGCCTGAAAACCATTACAAATGCCAAGTGCAAGACCATCTCTTTCATGCAGCAGTTTTTCAACCGCTTCCTTCATCTTTTCATTTCTAAATGCCGTAGCAAAAAATTTAGCGGAACCATCTGGCTCATCACCTGCCGAAAAACCACCTGGAAACATCATAATCTGAGCTTGTGCTATTGCTTTTTCAAACACTTCAACCGATTCTCGTATCGCATTGGCATCCATATTTCTAAATACTTTGACATTGACATCGGCTCCTGCCTTTACAAATGCTTTCATACTGTCATATTCACAGTTTGTTCCTGGAAATACAGGAATAAACACCGTTGGCTTTGCAACTTTATTTTTACATATATAAATATTGCTAGTTTTATAAGGTTCTATATGAATGACATCTTTTGAAAATGTTGCCTTTGTAGGAAATACCTTTTCTAATGTATCACTCCATACACTGATAGCTTCCTCCATATTAATAGAAACTTCTTTATAGGTAAATACACCATTTTTCTTTACTTCACCTACTTTTATAAAAGGCACATTTATTTCTGAAATTCTTGAAGTGTCCACTTCTGCCACAATACAGCCATAACTTGGTGCAAACAACGCTTCTTCTTTGATATCAGAACGAATCGAAAAGCCCATCTTATTGCCAAATGCCATCTTAGACAATGCAGGGATAAGTCCATTTCCATCAAGCACATAAGCTGACTTAATAACACCATCGCCAATAAGTTGATGGATTGCGCTGTAAAGCATTTTTATCTGTTCAAATACAGGCATATCATATTCATTTTTTTCAATATCAAATCGCACCAGTGTATTGCCTTCCTTTTTTAACTCTGGTGTAATAATATCGCCTTGTTTTGCCACATCAATGGCAAATGAACATAATGTAGGAGGAACATCAATATCTTCAAATGTACCTGACATACTGTCTTTACCACCAATTGATGGAAGCCCAAAACCTAACTGTGCCTCATATGCTCCAAGCAATGCGGCAAATGGCTGACTCCAACGAGATGGCTCCTCTGTCATTCTTCTAAAATACTCCTGAAAGGTAAATCGAATCTTTGTATAATCACCGCCAGCCGCTACAATTTTTGCAACCGAATCAACAACAGCAAACATCGCACCATGATATGGACTCCACTTTGAAAGATATGGGTCAAATCCATAAGACATCATCGTGACTGTATCACATTTTCCCTCAAGTACTGGCAATTTTGCAACCATAGCCTGTGTCTCTGTAAGCTGATATTTTCCGCCGTATGGCATAAGTACAGAAGCCGCTCCAATAGAACTGTCAAAACGCTCAACAAGACCTTTCTGCGAACATTCATTTAAGTCGGATAATGTTTTAAGCCATTTGCCTCTTACATCTTCCACTTTTTGCGGTTTCAGATAACAGGTATCTTTTTGTGGAATATCAACAAGTACAGACGTTTCCTGATGCGCTCCATTTGTATTTAAAAATTCTCTTGAGATATTGACAATCTCTTTTCCTCTCCACTCTAACACAAGTCTTGGCTCTTTTGTCACAACAGCCACTTCAACAGCTTCAAGGTTTTCTTCATCAGCATACTTTAAAAAGGCTTCAACATCTTCTGGTGCAATAACGACAGCCATGCGTTCCTGCGACTCTGAAATGGCAAGTTCTGTGCCGTCAAGACCTTCATACTTTTTAGGAACTTTATCAAGTGATATGCGAAGTCCATCAGCAAGTTCACCAATAGCCACCGATACACCGCCTGCACCAAAGTCATTGCACTTTTTAATCAAACGTGTCACTTCTGGTCTTCTAAATAATCGCTGCATCTTTCGCTCCGTAGGTGCATTTCCCTTTTGAACTTCTGCACCGCAAGTTTCAATGGAACTTGCCGTATGTACTTTGGAAGAACCTGTTGCACCACCACAGCCATCGCGTCCTGTTCGCCCGCCAAGCAAAATAATAATATCGTCTGGGTCTGAATTTTCTCTCTTAACAGCTGCTCTTGGTGCTGCTGCCATAACAGCGCCTATCTCCATTCTCTTTGCAACATAATCGGGGTGATAAATTTCCTTTACATAACCCGTCGCAAGACCTATCTGATTGCCATAAGAGCTGTACCCTTGCGCTGCTCCTGTGACAAGCTTCTTTTGAGGCAGCTTGCCATGAAGCGTCTCATGGACAGACTTTGTAGGGTCTGCCGCACCTGTGATACGCATTGCCTGATATACATATGTACGCCCTGACAAAGGGTCTCTTATTGCTCCGCCAAGACAAGTGGCAGCACCACCAAACGGCTCAATCTCTGTAGGGTGGTTATGGGTCTCATTTTTAAAATTAACAAGCCATTCTTGTGTATTTCCATCAATCTCCACAGGAACAACAATACTGCAAGCATTAATCTCGTCAGATTCCTCTTGGTCTGCAAGCTTTCCTTCTGCCTTTAGCCTCTTCATTGCCATAAGAGCTAAATCCATCAGACAAACATATTTATCTTTTCTATCTTTATATAACGCTTTTCTATCATCAAGATATTGTTTGTATGTATGTTCCATAGGAATTTTATAAAATCCCTCTTTAAACTGAACATCAACAAGTTCTGTTGCAAATGTTGTATGGCGGCAATGGTCAGACCAGTATGTGTCAAGCACACGGATTTCAGTCATTGAAGGATTCCTTTTTTCCTCATTCTTAAAGTAATCTTGTATAAATTTAAAATCCTTTAATGTCATAGCAAGCCCCAAAGAATCATAAAGTTCCTTTAACTGGACTTCACTCATATGGATAAATTCATCTAATATCTTTACATCGTCTGGCACCTTAAATTCTGTAAAAAGAGTATTTGGTATCTTGCTGTCTGCCTCTCTTGAGTCTACAGGGTTAATGCACAATTCTTTAATTTTGATTTTATCTTCATCTGTCAATGTGCCTTCTATCACATAAGTAACCGCTGTCTTTATAACTGGCAGCTCATTCTCATTTAAAAATTTGACACATTGTTCCGCAGAATCTGCTCTCTGGTCAAACTGACCTGGCAAAAATTCTACAGAAAACACAAAACTGTCGTTTGGATACGCCAATTCCATCTCATAGACATCATCTACTGGGGGTTCTGAAAATACAGTAGTCAATGCCTTTTTATATGTGTCCTGTGAAAGGTTCTCAATATCATAACGAATAAGCTGTCTTACATTGGTTACAGACTTAATGTTTAAATAACCTGTAATCTCATCATAAAGTTCTTTTGCCTTTACAGCAAAAGGCTCCTTTTTCTCAACAAATACTCGTTTAACGCCACTCATACTATTCCTCCGTTTTATACTCTGTAATCATTTTAGTGCCAGTACATTTACCAGCTTAATCCCATATGCCTTCTACAGCAACTTTGTCTTTTCCTTTTTTTATAATAAGATGTGCAACAATATCATGTGGTTCATATACAAATCCATCAACAAATAATTTTGCGCCAGGGTGCAAATTTTTATCAACAATAACCCTTGCTTTTTCTGCCTCCTGCATAAGATACAAAGCCGCTTTGCTATCCGCATCACATTTAGAAAGTTCTGAATTTTTTATAATCTTTGTCTGCAAAAGCTTCTGATGTTTTGCTCTGTCATATCGGTCTGAAGAAACTGCTTTTAATCGCTCATACTTATCAAGCAATAAATTATACATATCAATTTCTGAATTAATTTCTTTTATTCTTGCCATTAAATCGGTATATTTTTGTTTTAATTCCTTTGTGGCACCAACTCGAATTACTGTCATAACGCCGGAATCATTTCCTACTCCGCCAACGCTGACACCCAAAACGCCTGCAACATCGCCGCCTTGTATTGTTCCTATCTTTCCCTGAACATTAACCTGCCCATTGCAAATTACATTACAATTTAATATATAATTTGCATTTAAATTCCCCTCACATACAACAAGCGTATTTTCAAGGAAATTTGCATGTACATTGCCTTTGGCTTCCACTCTTGCCACGCCTTTGCCATTCACACCATCTCGGAATACTATATCTTTTTCAGACTTTATTACTGCGCCTTCAACATGCCCGCCAATCGTAATCGAACCTTTGGCGTGAATTACTAAACCACTAATTACATTTCCTTTGATTTCCACATCACCATTAAAATCAATATTACCAACATTTAAGTCTACATCACCAGATATTTCAAGCACATTATATACGTTCAAATCAGCATTTCGATACTCAACCTTACCATCGATTGCTGCAAAGTAGGTATTGCCGTCTTCTGATGTCGTAAATCCCTTACCTCTTAGTGGAAGCTTCGGTTTTCCAGGTCTTGGCACAAGAAGTTTTCCTCTTACATTAAAACCAAAAACACCCTTCGTAGGAGGAACATACTCTACCAATTTTTGACCTTCTGTAACAACCTCAAATAATTTTAAATTATAGTAATCAACAGAACCATCTTCTTTTAAGGTTGGCTTCCCATTATTACTTGAATCAAAGAATAAATTATACTTTCCATCAACACCATCTTCAGATACTTTTCCCTCTGCAAAGAGAATATCCATATCAAACTTTTTCTCCGAAAGAATATCATGCAGGACTTCTTTTTTTATCCCCATCTTTACTCCAACTTCGGCAATACTGGCATTGACCTCATCAATCGTATAATCGTAGTCTCCTATGGCTAATGCGTTCAGTCTAATATAAGCTGACATGTTGTCCTCTGAAATGGTGACAGTGATTCGCTTATTCAATTGTTTATCATCATTCATATTCATGCCCATCACACTCCATTTTTACAATTAAACACCCATTCTTATACATTTCATTTCTTCCCATGAAAGATTGTTGTCAAGCAATGCTGACACATCACAGCCAGCTTCCAGACCTAATCGTATCTGTTCCATCTGTAAAGAGCTGTAACATGGGTCTGCATAAGCACTCACGTCTAGTCCTGCCGCCAATCCAAGAAGAATTTCATTACTTTGCAAATCATCAAGCACTATATTTTCTAATGCTGAATCATCTTTATTACCAGTTCTCATCTGTTTCATCTGTGCCGCATCAATAAATGGGTCGCTGTATGTAGTGACATCTTCACCATCTTTTAATCCAAGACGAATTTGCTCCATCTGTGCTGACGAAAATCCTGGCATTGCATATTGTTCAATATCAACTTTTTCCTCAAGCCCCAAACGTATCTGTTTCATCTGTTCAGCGTTAAATTCATGCCCCATATATTTTGTGACATCCACACAGCTTTGCAGTCCAATTCTTAACTCTTTTAACTGGTAATCATCATAGCCATCATTGACGTAAAAACTCAAATCAATTCCGTCTTTATCTGCTATTCTAAGCTGCTTTATAGCCTCTCCGCTGCAACCCTTATTCACATATTCCTTAACATCATAATGATACCCTTCTGCCAGACGAATCTCACGCATAACCGTATAATCATATGCAGGATTACATATAAAGTCCATATCGGCTTGTTCTATAATAGCTAACTTAATTTCTTCCATCTGCATATAAGTATATGCAGGATTTGCATAAAATTTAGAATCCAGACCTTCCTCTAGCCCTAATCGTATAGACTTCATCTGTGCTGAATTATAATCAATATCTGCATAAATATAGACATCTATACCACTCTTTATACCTTTTTTAATCTCTAGGCTTTGAAATCTGTCAAATCCAACTTTTGCAAGTTCTCCCTTAAAATCATTTGTACTAATGGCAGCCTCTACTGCTGCTTTAACTGAATCCATATTCATAATGAACCATGCCTTTCAATGCTTTTGTCATATAACATAATTATACCCTATATATTTTTATATTGCACTACATTTTTCCAGAATTCTAATAGTATATTTTTAATCTGACTTTGAGAAACGGTATATACCTGCTTCCACTCTTTTGGATAAAGACTTTGATATTCATCACGAAGCAAGCGATTATCCAACAATTCAATGATTCCTTTATCACTTGCAGTTCTTATAACCCTTCCTGCTGCTTGAAGCACTTTATTCATACCAGGATATAAATATGCGTAAGAAAATCCATCTTTTCCTATACTGTCAAAATATTCCCTCAAAATGTTTCTTTGCCGGCAAATCATTGGCAATCCTGTTCCGACAATAATTACTCCAATCAAACTTTCTTCTCTTAAATCAATCCCTTCAGAAAATGCCCCTCCAATCACACAAAAACCTACCAGTGAACCTTTATAGTTCCCTTCGTCAAATAATCTTAAAAACCATTCTTTTTGTGCTTCCTTCATATTGTTTTCCTGTACCACCAAATGAAGTTTGGCATTTTCAATTGTATCCTTATTATCATTTGTATTAAAATTTATACTTTCTGATTCCTCAAATTGTAATCGATGAACCAAATATAAACGCTCATACAAAACCGTAACTTCATTCATATAGCTGTACGACGGAAAATAAACCATATATTTTCCATCATGTGCTGTCACTGTGTCATAAATATAGGCACAAATTTTTTGATATTCTGTATTGTTTCTTCTAGCATACCGGCTGCTTACATCAGAAGCCACCACAACACACCGATTGTCATCATCAAATGATGACTCTGCATATACTGCATAGTCGCTAACTTCTCCAGACAACATCTCTTTAAAATAATTTACTGGCAGCAGTGTTGCTGAGAAAAATATGGTACTTCTTCCCATCTCCAAACACTGTGCGATATTATTGGAAGGGTCTACACAAAACAAGCAAACACAAAAATTGCCATTGTCGTCATGTTCTGTATAAATCTGATACTTGTTGTCTAGTTTGTCATAAATAAACATAAAAAATTTAACATGAAAATAAAATTCCAGCAATGTATCTTTTTCTGGATAGGTCTTATATTTTTCAAAAAACACAGACAATTCTGCTGCAAGGCAGCTTAAATACTCTGGAAGTCTTCCAAGCAGCTCTGCATCACTTATTACACGATATGTATCACATTGTCTTTTAAGCATTAAGAGCTCTTTATTGCACTTTTCAAGATTCCTTACAACAGACGTTCCATAAGACACTGTACTTAACATTCTTTTTATTTTAAGAAACTCCTCTTTTACCAAAACGGCACTATACATTTGCCTTGCTCTATCGACAAGATTATGTGCTTCATCTACAAGAAAGGCATAATCCCCTTTTACTCCATCGCTAAAATATCTCTTTAACCCTACACTGGGGTCAAACACATAATTATAATCACAGATAATACTGTCACACCAATTGGATATATCCAACTGCATTTCAAAAGGGCATACTTGATACTTCATTGCATATTTTTCTACACATTCCCTGTCAATAAAATTATTTTCAGCAATAATATTATATACGGCATCGTTGATTCTGTCAAAATGACCTTTTGCATAAGGACATTCCAATGGATTGCAACGACAGTTCTCATCAAAACAAATTTTTTCTTTTGCTGTTAGCGTCACCGTTTTGATACAAAGACCATTCTCTTGAAGCAGCTTATATGTATTTTGAGCAACTGTTCTTGTGATTGTTTTTGAAGTAAGATAAAAAATTTTATCGACATAATCTTGCCCCATAGCGGCAACGGTTGGAAAAATAGTTGATAAAGTCTTACCCACTCCTGTTGAAGCCTGAATATATAAATTTCTTTTTTGTTGTATGGCTTTATAGACACTTACAACAAGATTTCTCTGTCCTGGTCTATAATCATATGGAAACTGTAAATTGACAATAGAGGATTTTCTTGATTGTTTATGTTTTAACAAAAAATCTATCCATTTTGAAAATGTTTCTATTACATTGTCAAACCAATCTATTAAAACTGCTGCTGTAAAATGCTCTGTATATTGCTTTATTTCTCTTGTCTGTGAATTGCAATAAGTAAGTCTTATATCAATATTTTCAAGATGATTCTGCATAAGATACATATAGCCATAACACATCGCCTGTGCCTTATGCACATAAATTGGCTCTTTTAACATATTAATGTCACTTTGCATCGTCTTTATCTCATCAATGCAAACATTACTATTATCTGGCTTATCCAAATCATATATAATTCCATCGGCTCTGCCTTCAAGTTGTATTTGATAGTCAATGTTATTATCGGTTTGTCTTTCTATCTGTACTTTTAATGATACTTCTGCATGATAACATTCTCCTGCTTCTTTTTGCAGCATACGATGAATCTTAGCACCTTCCTGCATAGCCATGATGTCTTGTCCCATGCCCAAACCTGTATTGATATCACCTGTCTTAAATATAAATTCAACGAGATTGCGAACTGATATTTTAATGATTCTATCTGTCAAGCTCATATAAATATGCGTTTCCCTTCTTGCCTGTTCTTTTTACAATACCTATATAATGCAGTATATGAAGTACCGTTGATGCAATTTTTGATGAAACATGAATTGCTTTTGCATAATCCTTTGATGTAAATGGCATCTTGATATCATGGGGAACAAACTGTACATAATCTTGTTGTTGTTCAATACTTACAATATTTCTAATGCCAATAGGCACTTTGTCATATTTAGCAGCACCTCTTTTTTTTGTATCATTCCAGCCATTTAAAACTTTATATTCATTGACATCAAGCAAGACAAACTTGATTTTTATATTTGGATTTTTCAAAAACATTTTAATTTTATACAACTCACAAAATGCATCATATTGTGTACAATGTTTTGGCGATTTTCGCTTTTCACAAATTTCTTTTGTATCAGCATTCATCCATAAAATCCATTTGTTATAAAGACAAGGATACACGACCGTTACACAATAATGACTCAAAAATATACTCAATTTATCTCTTAATCGATTCAGTTGGCTTGTCTGAATCTCTATAACGCCAGATTCATTAAAGATATCTGCATAATACCCATTTAACGCAACTTCCTGATTATCTTCATTGGGTTCAAAATACTGTTTTAAAACACTGTGCATTGTTTTTTCTGATAATGTTCCTATACCTTTATAATGATTTTTTTTACAAGCAACATATTTTAAAGCTGTCTGAAAATTATCATAATCCATATAATTATTATTCATGCTATCTTCGCTTCTGCCCCACCTATCCATTTGATAAAGACACTTTACTGCAACTATTATAACATACGTTTTTTAAAATAGCACTCCTATATTTAATGTTTTAACCTCATCAAGGAAGTCCCCCACTTCAATGCTGCAAAGGCATAAGTGGAGGGGGACTTGCATTACGATAGTAGCTATGAGGTTAGGGTTTCAAGTTCCCGAGCAAGTAGCGTAGCGGATTGCGAATATCCGCTTAACATGAGAACTGTTGAATCACCCTATTTGTTTTAAGTGCTTTATCAAAACAAAAATAAAGGGATATTTCCAAAAATCATAAGACTTCTGAAAATATCCCCTATTTATTTTATAAATAAAAAAATAAACCTGTCACTTAATCAATAGCGTAAACAATTTTTGATGTCTGTGCTCCTGCACAATTCTGTGCCCAAGTTCTGGCATCTACGGCACTTCTTGTATCATAACCATAATTGCTAATTGGTCTCCATGAAGTTGGACCTGTCTTTAAATCTGTCACAGAACTTGTCAAAACAGAGCCTGTATCCGTAAACGAACCTACACCATGGTCATCTACCACACGTCCTGCATAGCTTCCTTTATCAAAATAATTCTTTTCTGAATAGATATTGCAGCCTGTGTATGGAGTATAACCAAGATTAAAGCCATAGATATAATTGTTGTAGCAATGGAAATAACCATAGCGCATTAATCCTGGTGCACGGGTATAATTATTATAAAAATAATTATTTGCAATGGTCATGCGTGGATAGCCGTCATATGTACCTACACCATCTTCTTCTGGATAGCCAAGAATCAAACCATACTTATGTCCGCCAAAATAACAGCCTGTTACAGAGACATAATCGGCTTTCAATCCCACATACATATGTTTGTCCACATCAGTACTTGTCATGCTTGTATGACCAGTAAAAGTACAATGGTCAACCCAAAAATTATTTCCATTAGAAATATACATTTGGATATCATCATTCGCATTTTTACTTGCATCATGTTTAAATGTAATATTCTTAAAAATTACATTGCCTGAATTGCTGATACATCTAAAATGAATATTATTTAAAGTACCTGACCCAAACTTACCAATAAATGTCTTATTTTTTCCTACTGTTACTTTCGTAAGGTCTGTTGCTGAGATATTTCCATTGATAACAATTGTATAAGGTGTAGAGCCTGAAGCATATTTTTGCAAATCACTTATATTCGATACATAAACGACTGTTCCTAAAACACCACCTGTTATCGATGCTTTTTCTTGCTTGCTCATATTCTTGCAATAACCAGCAAAACCTTCAGCGCCATGTGCATTAAATCTAAAATTCTGTGTTGCACCGCCGCTGTAACTGCTCAATTGGTAACTTCCGTTTGAGAGCGTTAAAGCAAGATTTGTATTTGCATAGTTTACCACCTTATAATTTAGTGAATCGCCATTGCTGTCCGTCTTAACTGCTACAATTTTCCAATACTGAGCATTATTGTTAGCAACACCTGTCACAACGACAGAAGCACCAGCTGAAGCGTTATTTCCTGTAGGTGCAAGCGCATAACCGTTTGCTGCATTAATAATTTGATAATAATCTTCACCTTTTTTAACCAACTTCCACCTATTTGAAGTAGAACCTGTTGCATTTGATTTTACAGTAGCATTCAAAGAAGATGCTGTAACAAATGCGCCATCGCTTGTAGAAACAAACTCCATAAGCTGGTCTGGATAGCCATCAGCATCGATTGCTGAAGAAACATTCCCTGAGCCTGAACCACCTGAAGGCCATTGTGCTTCCTCAAAATACCAAATCTGATTTGCTGCTCCTCTGTTTGCCCACTGAATTACGTTAGCGCCAGATACTTTGCTTGCATTGGTTACATCAATACAACTCTTATGTTCTGTAATTTCTGTTGTGATAGCATAGCCATCTCCGCTTGGCGTAATACCGAAATTTTGTGGTGAAAGACCATTATTTTCCCAAATCTGAATATTGGTTCCGCCTTCCACATTTCCGTATGTTACATCCAGTGAAACGCCGCCTGTCATATCGGTTGCAGGATGAAGTCTGAATGTACCGTTTGCATTCTTTTCTAAAACCCATCTTTGTCCAAGCGAACCTGTACCTGTTTTTTGACATACATTTGCACCGTTAGCAGATGAATCTCCCTCAACCGTAAGATACATTCCGCTGTTTTTGTTCTTAATGTAGTAAATCTTACCACTTTCTGGTGCAACTGCCGCTGCTTGTACTTGCTCTCCCAAAATTCCTATTGTGGAAAGCACAAAGATAAGACTCATAAGAACTGCCATAAATCTTTTGCACTTTGAAGCCATAATTTAATACCCCCTTTTAAATTTTTTTATAATGGCTAACCTAAATTTATCGTACATGTATTATAAAATCAATAACAATGTACAATATTGTTCATTTTCTATATTTCACATAAAAATAGCATTTATTTTTTGTTTATTTCTACCAATTTTTCCATAATATCTATTTTACAAATTTATTTTCAATTCTATTAATAATTTATCATATTAACACTTAGGGGGGAGTAAAATCACTTATTATTTTTTAATCTTTTCACAACTATTCTTAGCCTGCATATACAAGATGCAAAAAGAAAATGATTCCTCCAAATCAACTTCATTACAAAACGCTGATTAAAATCCATTACATTAAACATATCTGTTGTTGTTCTTTTAAAAGCCTCCAAATAAATATTTGTCTCCTTTAACTTTTTCATTCGTCTTGCCCGTTGAACAATGTTATCTCTATTATAAATATGACCGAAATCAACAACAACACACCACCAATATCGATACAAAATGCTATATACATTTGCTGTGTCAATTTGCTTACATCTTATATCTGATAATAATTTTGTAATCAACTGATTAGACTTCATTCCAATGTAAATTGCCTTTTTATTATAACTGCTTCCTGCACTGCTCTTATTATCATAATAATAGTATCCTATCGTTTTTATATATATGGCTTTTTTCATGCACATAAAACAAGAGATATTAAAATACACATCTTCACATATTTTTACTTGTGAATGAAACGCTATATGATTTGATAACAAAAATTTTTTATTATATAGTTTTCCCCATGGAAAAACGAGAGAAGCATTTTTTAATACATCATCCTGCGGATAAAGAAGATTAGAAATCAACTTTATTTTATCGTTTGATGTAAATCGTATTATCTTATAATTATTTTTAATATTCGCTGTATTTGCCAAACGTTTATGTAAATACAGCATTTGATTTACTTCTTGTAAAAACAAACGACCAGCTTGTCTTTTCCAGTCAAATAAAATAATATCTGGATTTTTATCAATTACATCAAATAAATATGAAACTATTTTATCCGAT
This sequence comes from uncultured Lachnospira sp., assembly GCA_910589305.1. Lineage (GTDB taxonomy): Bacteria > Bacillota > Clostridia > Lachnospirales > Lachnospiraceae > Lachnospira. Next base: position 314,919 of record CAJUTV010000001.1, read on the forward strand.
ACAAAATCATCTTGGTCAACAAAAGAAATATATTGTCCTTCTGCCGCTTGTATTCCTCTATTTCTTGCTACACTAACCCCCCCCATTTTTTATATTTATCAATTTAATTGTTTCTGGAAACTTCCTTGATAATCTAGCGCAAATTACACCAGAATTATCAGTTGAACCATCATTTATTAAAATAATTTCATAAGCAGACCGCTCTTTATTTTTTAATATCTGTTCAACACATTCTTCAATATATTTCTCCCCATTATACACAGGAATAATAAATGATACAAATATCATACCTACCGCTTTCTTGCCAGTTTACAGATAATCGCCAACACTGTAAACAAACGCATTTTTGTCATAATCAATAAAACCTTTTCTTTATTGGGTCTTTCCATTTTAAAGAGTGCATCCCATTTTGTATCTTTAAATGCTCTAAAAAAATAAGAATAATGATATGCTTCGACTAATTTCATTCTTGTTTTTAATATTCCATCTGTATTGTTTCTATTGGCAAAATCATATACATAAAGCGACATAAATCCGTTTATATGGCTTATTCTTAGCAACGCTCCTAACTGCGAAAAATAAGGTTTAAAATAAATTTCTTTTTCTTCTTCAATAATTTTTCTAGTTGGTAACAAATTTTGATGCCACTTATGAATTGCACTGTCTGCATTGCCTGTGCAATAAAAATAATTGACTGCATGACTATAAACGACCTTTTTTGCCAACGCCATTGTTCGCAGCGAAAATTCACTGTCCTCACAGATAGACATTGTTTCATTAAAGAACAATTTATTTTCAAGCAGAAATGATTTTTTATAAGGTCTGCCCCAAATATGTCCGCCAAAATCGACTTCATATTTTTCATCTTGTCTTAACAAATTTCTCATCAAATCGACTTTATTACTTTCATCCCACACTTTTTCAAAATAATACTTTTCTTTATCATACGTTTGCATATCAAGCTCAGCTATATTTTGATATAATACTCTCCGATACAGACAGATATCCGGCTCTTTATTGTTTTTAAGCGTCTTTTTAAGATATGTCACTGTCAAGGATGATATTATATCATCTATATCAGCAAACATAATATATTTGCCAGTTGCTTTTTTTAATCCATAATTTCTAGCTCCCGACACGCCTCTATTTTGTATGTGAAATACTTTAATCCTATCTGAAATAACAGCCTCCAACAGTTCCCTACTGCCATCGGTTGAACCATCATTTACAAAAATAACTTCATAATCCTCATCTGGTATTTGTCTTATGCACGCACACATTGCAGCAATATATTTTTCTCCATTAAAACATGGAATAACGATTGAAAGCAGAATTTCATTCATCCATTTATCTCCTACCGCTCTCAAAAATATGAGCTTATATAATTACCTGCATCACAATTTATAATTTCTCCAGAAATACATTTTGATGCATCACTTAATAAAAATACGGCAACTTCTGCAACTTCAGTTATACATCTTTTTGCAATGGCAAATCCCAATCCTTTACTTCCGCCCGTTATCAATATCTTTTTGTCTTTCAAACACTGCCCTCTGTCTATCATCGCAACATCAACACGGACATCTATATTTAGCATCCCTTTTAAAAGATATCTCCATACTCTTTTTAACACTTGTTTTATTTTCATTAATCTTGTCTCGCCATAAATTTTTATTTTAAAGGTCTGCTAACCTTTACTCCAACATTTTCCATTCCAGCTTTAACCACTTTTTTTACTTTTGCTTTTGTCTCATTTTTTAACATATTGCCAATATCTTTTTTAATATTTCGCATCCGTTTTAATGCTTCACTCTCTAAATCACTATTTGTAAACACTTCAAAAATTATTGGCTGTTCACCTATATTTTCATCAAAAAACGTGGTTGAAGATTCCTTAAATTCCTCTTTTGTATGTGCTGATAAATACAAAAATCCTAACGCTTCCATATAATTTTTAACCAGCTTTGCCGATTGATTTCCAAAATGCCCACTGGCAGCTATATATTTATCTGCATCTTCTTGCAGCATCTGCTGTGCTCCATGTGTATACAATCGAAATTCGCTTCCCTTGCCATTATTAATTAATAAAATTCGCACATTATTGCCTACATGTCTATTGCCACATGCGTTCATATCATAAAAAAATTGCAAATCGCCTGCCACGCAATAATACAGTTTATTTTTATGTATCTGTGAAGCGCCTAATAACGTTGAAATTCCCCCATCTATGCCAAATCCTCCTACATTTGAAAAAGAAGCATTATGATTTTTTAATTCAAAAAAATTCCATGAACGCAATGTATTTAAAATAGAAAAATAAATCACTGCATTTTGAGGTAATCGAAGGGAAGCCTTTTGTGCAACCCAGATATTGGATAATGGCAATGGTGGAATATTCTCTATAATGCTTTTCACTTCACTTTTACACCATTCTAAATAAGAATTTTTTTGTTTTTGTCCGCAATCATCTTTACAGTAAGACAATAAAAATTCTTTTTCATTCATCTGAAAAACATATTTTAATTTTCGATATGTATCCCTTAATTCTCCGTCAAAATGAACTCTCCATACCTCTTTTACTTTCTTTAACGCATTAAATAAATACAAATCCCCTAATTGTTCTCCCATATGAATTAAAATATCAATATTGTCAAATATGGGCGAATTATAATATTCCTGTGCTGCTGCTATGGAGGCAAGCACACGATATTGTCCATAATAACCACTTGTATGGTCACAAAAAACAACACTATTATATCTTTGACAAAATGCATCCATTATTTCTGTCAATTCTTTATCAAATGGGACATGCGCCCCTACAACAAAAGCTATCCTTTTACTTTTTGGCAAAACAGGAAACGCATTGCCTTGATAAAAACGTTTTATAACTCTTGTCGCAGGTATTGTTTTAACATCAAATTTTAAATCATAGCGACCTTCCATATTTATATGCACTGGTTGTCTTTGCCTAAACAACTCCAAAACACAACGATTTAATTTCACATTACAGTCCCATATATCTTCTGTATCTTTAATGGCTGGGATTTGAACGCTTAAACATACCGTATCTGTTGGCTGAAGTGTTCGATTGATATATTGCGTTATCAATTGACCTTCATTACAGCTTCTCTGACTTGCTGTGACAACCAAAATGGGCAGTTTTCGATAAAATGCTTCGGTCAATGCAGAAAAATAATTTCGTGAAGCTGTTGCTCCTGTACAGGACAAGACAACTGGTTCCCCTGATTCCCACACCATACCGCACGCCATATAGGCAGCGCTCCTCTCATCTACGCAGGAATACACCTCAAAAAATGAATCTTGCTGCACACTTGCCACAAACGGCATATTTCCTGTTCCCGGCGAAGCGACAATTCTCTTTATTTTATTTTCTTTTAACAAGACAAGAAGCATCTGTGTTGCCTTATCATTACAATAAAAATGTCCCATAAATCATTTCCTCTCTGCTATTTATTTCCTTTTATCATACTAAAAATTTTGTTTAATTTTTTTCTGCGGTAAAATGCTAAAAACAGCAAAAACAACAAAATAGCATATCGAATCATTGCAAAGGAATACAGGCAAACAAAGATAAACATACACCCTATCATAATGATTGAAACCAAAAAAATTTGCCTGTTATCAAATATATTGGTTATTTTGTTTTGTTTCATTATTTTTTTACTAAATAAAAAATGAAAACAAACAAATAAAATGTAGCTGATTAATGTAGTATATCCTGCTGCCAAATAGCCAAATAACCCAATAAAAATATAATTTAAACCGATATTTATCACTGCTGTAACAATCGAAGCAATCATTACCAACTTTGTCTTTTCAAAATAAAATTCAATACTTCCATATACTGTATACAAAAAGCTAAAAAAAACAGATAATGCAACAGGCGGAATAATCCAGCGAGCCTCATAATAATTGCTTGACCCAAACAACAACAGCAACTCTGGTCCAAATAAAATGGAACACAAAACAATACCGCCAACAATAATTATTATAATATTGGTTATTTTGATAATTTTATCCCATTCACTCTTTTTAATTGCTTTATAAACATATGGAATATAGGTATTTCCAATCGCATTTGTTATCAGTGTCATCATCATAGACAATGTATATGCTATGCCATATATTGCCGCTTCATCTTTTCCAACCATTTTACTAATCATAATTCGGTCTGCCTGATTGAGTACACTAGAAGCGAGATAATGCGGTATAAGCGGAAGGCTAAAACGCAATGCAAATTTCCAATATTTTACACTCCATATTTTCTTTGCATAATAACAATTTTTAAAATAAAAAAACGCGCCAATGATAGCTGTTATCCCTGAAAATGAAAGAATGCGGGCATATTCTTTATGTGAAAACAGCAAGACTGAAATTACACCGACAAGTACGCTGATAAAAGAATACAAAAATGTAATAAGCACCAATGTTTTATATTTAAAATCATAGCGTTGTTCCACAGACCAATACAAAAAAGAAGGTTCAAAAAACATTTGTATAAACATAACAACAACCAGTGCAAAAGGCAATTCTATTATGGAATTAAACCATTGTACATGGAAAAGATAAACTCCAAATAAAACAACTGTCATTAAACTTGCAAGACTTTGAAATGAGATAAACAATTCTTTTTTATCATCTTCATGCTGTGTAAGACCATTGTTCAACACGCCGCTGTACAAATTTAATGTTGTAAATACTGCAATTATAGAAAGCCATGATTGATATAGTGTATATGTTCCATATTGGCTTGTACTCATTATACGTGTAAAAATTGGGGTAGATATCAAAGAAATTCCCTTTTGTAAAATATTACTTACAGCAAACCACATTGCCGCCTTTGCAGGAACAGCCATTCGTTTATAGTTATCCACTATTTTTTTCATCGTCTACATTTCTTCTTTCAACAAATTAAAATAATGATTTACATTTTCTCTATTCTTTTTTAATTGTGTTGTTATCTTATTACTTTTAACTTCGCCTATTTTGTCTGATTGCGCATTTTCTTCACACTCAAAATATTCAAGAATATTTATCATTCGGTTACTTGAAGCCCGATTTCTATCTATCTCAACAAAAAATTTCTTTTCATACAGTATTGAAAAGGCACAGCCATGAAAAGAATCTGTAAAGATATATTCTGCATAACTAATCCAGCCTAAAAATTCCTCAGGAGAAGCACACCATATTTGTTTTATTCCATATTTTAATGTTCGTCCTATGGATGGTGATAAAAAAATGGTACATAATTTTCTTTCTTTTGCATATTGATATGCTTTTTTTACAAGCCCCAAAGCTTTATTCATGGAAAATATCAATACATAGCGTTGTCTAATTTTGGGAGACTTTTGCTGTTTCTTCCACCGTTCTTTGCTTAGTAAAAAAATAGGGTCCATATGACAGTAGCAATCCTTGTTTACTAATTTTTTCATTTTATCAGCACTAACTTGTTCTCGAAGCGACAACCCTTGAAACTTGTCCAACTCTTGTATACCTTCGCAATCTTTTTCAATATCAAATGCGCCAAAACTAGCTGCAAAAGATACTCTTTTTTGTCTTGGAACACCAGACAAATAATATTTCATATCTGCGTTTGTCAATATCTTATTAAGCACTTGGTCACTTCCCGTTATAATAAAATCAAATTTGCTTATTACTGTATTCCAATTCTTCTTTGTTGTTTTTTTTGTTATTCTCCCATCTAAAAAATGTTCAAATTGATGATTTAACCGTCTTAAATAAGGTATTTCTATCAAACGTTTTATCTTGCTTTTTAGCGTATTATTTGAATTTTGTCTCAAACAGGATAAATTAAGTTTTGATGAATGATAAATACACTCTATTGAGAAATTTCTATAATCTATAATTTCAACTTCATATCCACACTGCTTTAAATATTCATGCAGTGCATAAGCTTGTAAAACAGCCCCATAATTCAAGGCTCTATGAAATGTAATAATCCCAATTTTCAACAAATATTCACTCCTCCATTTTCTTATTTATCTGCCATACAACATAAATTTTGCTGATAAAATGCGTAATCTATTGTTTTTTACATCTGTTCCTATCAATTCTTTAGCCGTAGTTTAATTTTAAATTGTCTCATATTCGCCTTGACAATTTCCCCTTTTTTATTCACATTTTGTCCCATCAGCGATAACATTAAAGAAATGGTCATCCACCCTGCTGTTCCATACATCGTATTATCCGTGTAACTAAATATTGCAAATCCAATAAAAAACATATTGATAATACTTTGATGGATACCTATATTATATTTTTTTAAAAATAAATACACCAAAATAAAGCAAAGAATAACTGCAATCACACCTATATATCCCGATTCTACTAACCAACGCAGATATTCATTATGTACTGCTCTATATCCATAATGAAGCCACACTCCATCAATCTTTTTTGTATATCCAATTCCCCATCCCAATATTCGATGCTGTTTTGTCGCTTTTAATATTTCTGTCCACGCAAATATTCGATTTGATGTATTGATAATATCCCCCACATTTCCAACGGAGTAACTCATATCAAACATTCTCTCAATAATTCTTTTGCCGATAAATAAAGATAGTACTAAAAAGACTGGTAATATTAATATTAGATTCTGTAATAATTTTTTAGATATTTTTTTTAAATATGGAAATATAATTCCCAGCATTATTACACACAAAAACAATAATCCGCCTCTCATATTACACAATCCACAGATAACAAAATTTAGAAAACCGCAAACAAAATACTTACTTTGCTTATATACTGTTGATAAAATATAACAGGCTAATACACCAACAGCAGCCACAATTACTAATGAAGCTGGAGAATCCAGCCCTGATAACTTATTTTCATGAGTAAAAATATATCCATTTAGAAGTATTCCCATAACTACTGAAAATGGAGCTGCCCATGCCAACGCTTTTAATGCAGCAATTCTAAGTTCTTCCTTCCAAGTTACATACATTAACAAAAAACCAGTTATTGTTGTTAAAAATGATGTAATAACATCCGACAAATAAAAATTAGGCAATTGATATTTCTTTAAAAGTACAAAACTAATGCAAAAAAGAATACCACATAGCCCTATAATCCATTTACTGATTCCTTTTCTGGACTTTAAAATTAAAATGATAACACTTAATAAAATTAATAATTTAAATATTGCTTGATACGAATTTTGCACCATATATTCTTGAAAACAAAAATCAATATCAATTAACATAACACAGCCTATAATTGTATACTGAGGATTATAAAATAAACAGGCAATACTTATCATTAAAATGAACAATCCCATACAAACTAAAAGAATTGACATAATTATCCTCCATGCGTACATGTTTTTTGTGCATTTCAAATCTATACATATGTGTACAAACTTGAGATTGAAAATTTTAATTTCTTACAATAGAATCACTGCAAAACAGGAATTTTATTGTTTTCAATCTTATTTCCTATTCTATATCTTGTTTCAGCCGAATGAACCTTGCTTTTATCCTTAAATACTGTAATAATAACGTTCTTTTTGATTGATTCAACAGTCTATATTCCAATCTTTTCCTCACTGAAATTACCTGAGGATTAAGCTTTTTTATAACTGCTTTTACATGCGGATGATTACAAATTATATGGATATATTTTTCTTGTTCTTCTTTAGACGATTTTAATATAACCTTGAGTAATAAATTGGTAATCGCACAAAAATGTAATTTCACACAATTTTGATACCATTTCTTACTGCCTTTTTCTTTTATATACCTGCGTCTAGCCGCTAACATTTTTGCATCATCTGCAAGATATTTTTCAACTGAAATTCTATGCATCACACTATCCGTTTGCTCTTCCTTATATAGTATAGGTTTGTGTAAAAATCGAACCTTATTACAATACTTAAAATAATCCAGCGCAAATACAAAATCTTCTCCCGACGTCATCGTTTCATCAAATTTTATTTGAAACGTATCAATAATTGATTTCTTATACAATCTTGACCAACATGGATTCATTTGATTGGATATTAAAAATGCCTTTTCACACCATTTCCTTTGATTGGCTGAAGGGTTATAGGAAACTTTCTTTTCTTGCCCATTATCATATTTTTTTACAAAATCAAATATCGTTAAATCTGCCTCTAATTTTATTGCTGAAATCACAATTTGTTTCCAATTTGCAAGCAAATAATCGTCTGCATCTAAAAATAAAATATATGTTCCTTTCGCTTGCTGTAACGCTTTATTTCTTGCATGTGACACACCATAATTTTTTGTATGTATAACATACATTTCATCTTTGTTATGTGCTATGTTATCTAGTAATACCCCTGTGTTATCAGTGCTCCCATCATCAACAACAATGACTTCATAATTTTTTGCCAAATATAAAAAAGGCGCGCAACATGTGTCGTATGTTGTTTTTAAATCTTCTCCAAAAATAGAATCCATACAATGTTGTATATAGTTCTGTGCATTATATACAGGCACAATAATTGTAAATAATGGTGTTTTCATTGCCTTTTTCTGCCTTTTACATTTTGTTATCATTTAAATTCCCATTCTTATATTTCAGCGCATAATACTTCCGGCTTCTACGAATTATAAACCGCACTATATTTGCAGGTGTTATCTTCTCTTTTTTTTCAAAAAATAACTGAATAAAGTATTTTCCCCAACGTGGTTTACTATGTCGTTTTATCATTTTATAAGTTGGCTTCTCTAGTTTTGTTGTTATTTTATTAGGAATAATCATCCATTTATCTTTTTTAATATCAATATCTATCTGCATTTTTCTTTTTAAAAAATGAATATACATAAATTCATCTATGTCAACCTGCTTTTTTAGCAAATACATTCTGCTTAATTTGCCTTTTTCCCAGAAAAAAATCTGTCTCTTATTTTTAATTGCCTCTTTATCTGGAACATTTGTTAAATAAAAGTTATAATGATATTCTGTCAAATCTGCAAATATTTGTTTTTTATATATTTTCCATCCGTTCGCCTCATAAATTTGATTCATTGCCCTTTCATCGAAAAAAAAATTTTCCTCACTTGAAAACGCTTCTTTATAATCAATTTCACTGCAATTTTGACAACGCCATCTTTTATTTACTTCCGGCGTATTTCGATATAATGTAGAATGTCCCAAAAAACCAATTTTGTCATACTCTTTAAAAATATTTTCAGTCAAAAAGTGACGTATATTTCCCCAAAGCATATCCATATCACAGTAGCCCCAAAAATCATATTGAAAAATATACTCTGAAAAAACTTCTCCATAAGTTGGTTTATATTCACATAATTTATGGGGTGTTTTCAATGAAATGGGAAAATCGACAAGGGCTGCAATTTTATCTACAATTTCATCAAATTCCATATATATGACCTTTACATTATGGGGATATTGATAAATGGTATGGTCGTCTGTAATAAGAAGCCAATGGATTGTTGGATTATACGCACATGTCTTTAACCATAGGCAAAAATCATCTCTCATTTTCCCAAAATAAGGCACAATATATATTACTGAAGTCATCATCTATTCTCCTACAACATAAAAATAGCATAGTACAATTTGCAAAATATAAAGCGCAAATATAAATTAGCAATCCCTTTTTTCTGTAAATATACATTGTTTTTCCACAATGGAAACATTGTATTTACTTCTATCCAAAATATTTCTAATACCTTTTTTCTAACAGGTCGCTCTTTTATAAAACGGACTTTCTTTAATGGAAATCCCCATAAAGCGTTTCTTGCAAATTTGTATTCCAATTCCATACTATACAAATTAAATAAATTTGCTTTTTTTAAATTTTCTATCGCATATTGATATACCTGACACAACTCTACAATACGACTACTTTCTCGATAAGAAATAGACTCTTGCCTTTGAATATAATGAACAAATGCTTTTTTTATATAACCAACCTCATTAATAGACAATAATCTAGGCATCAGAGAAAAGAAAAATCCTACATCTTCATATAATAAACCTTTTGGAAAAATAACTTGTGTCTTTATAAGCCATTTTCTAAGGTAAAGTTTATTCCATGCGACTACTCGCCCACGCACTAAATAATCTTGAATACTTGTATAATATGAAACGGAATCCACTTTCTTTTTCTTTGAATACTCCCAAAAAAAATCACACTCTACTATTTTTTTTCTTCCATTATTCGTAGCCTGATACATCTGTTCATACATATCTTGTTCGACATAATCATCAGAATCTAAAAAAGCAATATATTCACCTGTCGCATAGGAAAGTGCATAATTTCTTGCATCCGATAATCCACCATTTTCTTTTTTTAAGTACATGATTTTATTAGGATATCTCCTTTGATACGATAAAATAATTGCTTCTGAGTTATCTGGCGAGCCATCATTGACAATAATAATTTCCAACTCTTTTAACGTTTGGTGAACTAGACTTTTTAGACACCGTTCAATATAAGGTTCTACATTATATACAGGAACAATTACACTAATTTTGTATTCCATTCCATTATCCTTCTAAAGCATTTTTTACAATTGCAACAATTTTTTCTGTCGATGAAACATATATATCAAATTGATGTTGATAAGCCTTTTCAATCATTTTTTCTAAATCAATCGTATGCTCACAGCAAAGCACATAATTTTTTTTTGAAAATGCTCGTGCTATTTCAAGTTGATGGTCGTCAACATGTTCTTTATATTTTTTTAATCTTGGAAATACAATAATAGGTTTTTTTTCATTGATTGCGGTAATAATGCTCCCTACTCCTCCATGTGTGATAACAAGAGAACTGTCTTTCATCTTTTTTTCAAAAACTAACCTATCAAGGAAATTGGTATACAAATAATTTTTAGGATGATAATTGGAATGTCCAATCTGCGCAAATATCTCCTCTGTTATCGTTTTATTTTCGCAAAGCTTATCTAATGCTTTTAACAGTCTATTTAATTGAAATTTTTGCGTGCCAAGTATCACAAATATCATTAAAATATACCTCCTCCATAAATTGCTTTTGGATATATTTTTAACAGTTCCTCCCATTGCACAATAAACACGTCTGCAATTTTATAAAATAGCTTTCCAGTCAAACTTGCATTATCTACTCTTGCAAACGATTCAATATAAATTATTTTTTTTCGCATTAATTTCCCTAAAAGACTAATAGGACAGGTAACAAGCGCTCCTGTTGAAACAATAATATCTGGTTTTTCTTTTATAAGCCAAAAAAAACTTTTTAAAAACAATCCTATAAGTTTAGGAATAAATAAAAGTTCCTTTCGATTGATTTGTGTAACATATGTAACTTTTCTGCACCATTGAAGTGTATTAAAATCACTTTTTTCTGTAAAAACAAAATCACCATCTTGAACCAAAGAAGATAATCTTGATAATTCTTCTAAATGTCCTCCTGATGATGATGCAAAACATACTTTACTTTTTCTATACATACTATTGTCCCTTTTTCTTAAAAAAATCACGATATTTCACGACATAATAAATATTATGTTGTAAAAATTAAATTATTAAATGACATGATACTACAATTATTATTAAAATACAAGATGTAATCTGAAAAATATTTGTATATTAAATTTGACTTATCTTTATAAATCGTCTCTTCTTTTATTATTTGTTTCCCTAAAAAATGAAAATTATTTAAAAATTTTATTTACATATTGCGCAAGTGTTTAAGAACTGATAAAAACTCTTTTTTAAATCCATTATAAAAACAACATAATATTTATTATGTTATTGTATTTTTAAACGGATTATTATCTTGTTTTTCAGATAATGTTTTTAATAGAACCAATCCCATCATATCTAGCTGTCGTTTATGTTCTTTCCATGTCGTTTTAATATAAATTCTTGTTGTCTCAATACTGCTATGTCCTAATACATCAGCTAATTTTGCAATATCACTCTTTAATTTATAAAAACATCTTGCAAATAAATGACGCATATTATGCGGATATACTTTTTTCTCATCAACCTTTGCTTCCTTGCACAGATTTTTCATTGCTCTCCAGATATTACTTCGATTTATGGGGTTTCCATTACGTGTACAAAAAATATATCCACTCTTAATATTTTCCTTTAATACATACTCCTTTAAAATAAGAACCAAATGGGTTGGATAAAGGATTCGCCTTATCTTTCCCTTATTATAAATATCTGCCATACCAACCTTTAATGTTTCTGTTGTAATATAACATAATTCACTAATACGAATACCCGTGCTTCCTAATGTCTGAATAATTAAGGCAAGTTTTTTATCACCTCGTTTTAATGCTGTGCAAATTAATCGCTCATACTCTTTTATTGTCAACTCTTTATTTTCAGGTGTAAATATTTCTTGCTGCACCTTAATCATTTTTATTCGCAGCTCTGACCACCCCATTACTTCACAAAAATGATTTACTACTGCCAAAAATGAATTAATACTAGCAATTTTATAGCGTCCACACTGTTCTAAATATTCCTTATATTGAATGACAGCTTCTTTGGTAAGCTCTGTGTCTCCTATATAATCTCTCAATTTTCCAATATCTCGAATATACTTATCAATCGTGTGTTTTCTTTTTTCTGCCTTAATTAATTCTTCTTTAAACTTTTTTATTCCCTGCTCTGTTATTTTTCTTTCCATTTTCTTTTTTCATACTCCCTTCTTTTTCCTTATTGTAAAAAGATAAATTTTTTTATAAATTTAAATTTAGTTTATGATATAATAGCCATAGTTACACTATGATTATTATATCATTATATTTTTACATAAAAAATCAACACCATATTTTCATTATAAAAGGAGGTCTTATGATTACCGTATCTTTATGTATGATTGTTAAAAATGAAGAAAAAATACTATCACGCTGTCTTGATTCTTACTTGGGATTGTTTGATGAAATTATTATTGTAGATACAGGTTCTACTGATAACACAAAAAATATTGCTAAAAAATACACCGATAAAATTTATGATTATAAATGGATAAATGATTTTGCTGATGCAAGAAATTATGCTTTCAGTTTATGCAGCTGCCAATATATTTTTTGCGCTGATGCTGATGAAGTGCTGGATAAAACCAACCGACTTGCGTTTTCACAGCTAAAAGAAGTCCTTTTGCCTGAAATTGACATCGTGCAGATGAAATATGTAAATGCAGATAACATCCATCAATATTATAACTGCAAAAAAGAGCTGCGTCCAAAATTATTTAAAAGATTGCGTACTTTTACTTGGATTTCACCCATCCATGAAACAGTACTACTAGAACCTGTTATTTACGACAGTGATATTGAAATTTTGCATATGCCTGAAACATTACACACAAAAAGGGACTTTTCAATATTTGCAACGATTCTTGAACGTGGTGAAACATTAAAAAAATATGTTGTTTTAATGTTTTGCAAAGAAATGTATATAACGGCAACCAATGATGACCTTGTTCAATACAAGCCCTTATTTTTACAATATATGACAACATATACGGATAAAGACTGCATGTTAGCTGTCAACTGTGTTCTTGCAAAAATGTGCCGTATCACCAATGACACCAACAATTTTTTTAAGTATGCCCTAAAAAATATTGCATGTGAAGCCTGTTCTGAAATTTGTATGGAGATTGGTGAATATTATTTTGAAGCTTGTGATTATGAGGAAGCTATCTTATGGTTTATCAATGCTGAAGGAGAAACTTCAAGCATACTTGATATCCATTCAGGAAATGATGCCCCTCTAAACCGACTAGCAGACTGCTATTCTAACTTATCTGAAATAATGGAAAAACAATATACCCTCACAGGAAATGATGAATATCAAAATTTGGCAACCATTTATTATAACAATAGCACACAATATCGTATTCAGGCACAAAATTGGAAAATGCCAGAAGAATTATAAAAAAAGAGTTGCTTACGCAACTCTTACAATTTCTTAAAAATTTTGCTTATTTTATAAACTTGCTGTTAAATTAATTTTTCCTATAAAATGTAAAAAAATTTATTATTATGTCTTTTTTATAAAAGATAATCGACATTTGGAACACTTTATTTCAATTCTTCCTTTACCTCTTGGCACCCTTATTTTTTGCCTGCAACTTGGACATTTAAAAATTTTGTGCGTTTTTTGGTCTTTACATCTTGCCTTAAATTGATTAAAGCGTCCTAAAAATTTGTAACGTATATTTAAATATGTTTGGTTTTCACTATACCGCCTTGATATATTTTTAGAAAGAATCCTAAAATACGAATAAAACAGCAATACTAATGCTAAGCTGTACAATAAAGTACTACGCCAAAATAAAGTTATAATAAGTAAGATAAGAGACATAAACATCAATAATTTTGAAAAGTGGTCTACTCCATATCTTCCCTGTGCAAATTTAGTAATTTTTTCTCTAAATTTATTCATAATTTCCCCTTCTTAAACGCTATGAACTATATTTAGATAATAATGAACTATCCACATATTAAATGCAATTAAAAAACTATTAAAAATTATAATCTTTCTTCTAAATCAAACACCTATTTACAATAAACGGTCAACTATTTAATTGAGTTCATTATAAATATTACCTTCCATATCTTTCCAATAAAATTTATCGGTAAGCATTATATAGCTTGGACAACTATTTTCCTTTGGTATGGATACAGAACCTGGATTGATATAAGTATAGCCTTCTTTTATCTCATATTTTGGTATATGCGTATGCCCACATACAAGATAATCGCCCTCCATTAAAGCTGGCATATTTTTTTCATCAAGCTTATGCCCATGTGTCAATACAAGATGTCTGTCATTTACATATATATGTGCCTGCTGACACAATATGTTAAAATCAAGCACCATCTGGTCTACTTCTGTATCACAGTTTCCCTGAACACAAACAATTTTATTTCTCAATGGATTTAACATTGCAATAACTTCCTTTGGTGCATATTCTCTTGGAAGGTCATTGCGTGGTCCATGATATAAAATATCGCCCAATAAAATAAGCAAATCTGCTTCTTCCGCTAAAAATCGCTCTATTAATTTTTTACAAAAATATGCTGAACCATGAATATCGGAAGCAATCATCATTTTTTTCATATTTTCCTCATTTCTACACTGCTTTTTTCTCTCTAACTTATTACTCTTTTTTAACTGCCAAACAATGCCTATTATATCTACTTGACTTGTTGCTTAAACTAGCAAAGACTATGCTTTTGATGAGCGCAAACGCAAACCTTTGACAATGCTAAGAATATAATAAGACAATACAATATTAATTGGTAATTGTATCAAATTTTTTGCCATTCTTACAGTAAAATAAAACATAAAGCCTTTTCCATACATAATCGATGCCCAATATGTTCCCATTAAAATATTTACAAGAATGGTATTACAAGTAAGACATATTGCTACTCGAATAAAATAACTCATATCAACAGCATGTTTTCTTTGAAGCATTATCATTTTTACAATGACAAATAGTATCATTAAACCAACAACAAAATAAAATCCCCAATTACTTACCGTTGTTTTCTTATCTGTATAAATTGCAAGGATTGCCGCAAATGTACAGGCTACAGAAAGAATTAAGGATAGAATATTCAAATGAAAAATAGATAATATAACCAAACAAATCATTAACACAGCTAATATGATTGCTATAATTGTAACATTTTTACTATTTTGGGTAAAACCAGACATCATATAATACAATCCATTTCCCTGTGCAATTATACTGCCATCGTTTTTGTCTGTAACTGTTGCCATTGGTGCAAAACAAAGAAATAACAATCCTATACTTGGCAAAAGTATGCTAAAAATATCAAAGACACTATCCACTACTTGTCTTTTTGCTTTGTTTTCTGTCTCATCATTTGTATGCAAAGTACTGTTATCTTTTTTTGAAGATATTTTTTTTACATTTACCTTATCAGGAAACTTATTATAAAAAAATATTCCATAAATCATTCCCGCCATTGCTGCATTTAGTGTCCAGCCAGGAAAATAATCGCCTACTGGTTTGAGAATAAACTGTACAATATCGCCTATTCCGCCACAAACAAATCCTATAACAGGTCCAAATAAACAGCCTGTAACTACATTGGTAATAAATGATAAGGAAATTCTTAGGGATGTTGTTACCTGGACAGAGACAACCATCGCTAAAATGGTGTGAACTGCCACTAAAAGCGCAGCAGTAATAACAGAATTTAAATTTTTAAATTCTTTAGCAGAGGAGGTGAACAGTAAAATAAATTTTTTCATAAAATAACCATGCCTTTCTTGTGTATATTTATTTTGTGATATTTGAGCCAAAACAAACAAATATAATATTATTTATAAAACATACTTATTGTTATTTGCTTGACCTATTTATATGAGCAATAGCCCTACATAAATAGTTCACAAATTAAATACCCTCTGTATTTTGTGTGGGATATCAATCTTTACAGCACTTGTCAATATACGAAACAGCTAAAGACTGTAACTACCATTAATGCACTGCTTACGATAAATATGCACAAAAAACATAATATAACACTTGCAAGACAGATTATGTAGCAGCGGGATGCGAACAATGTACCGCAAGAAAACTTTTCGTCCCAATGTCAACTCCCTGTTCATCAGGCACTTAACGCACATCATTCTACTCTGCTCATTTTATATTTTCACATTGCTAGTATATACTTATCTATCTTTATTGTAAAGAAATATTTTTTCATTTATTAAATTATCCAACTCTCCTTCTTTTAATTGAATATGAAATTCTGCCTCTATTACTTTAGCTAATTCCAGCTCCTGTTTTTTATAAAATGGATAATCATGTGAACTGCTCGCACATATTGGCGTCATATAATTATCGGAATACTTAATCCTTAATATTCCATCAAATCCAACAGGCACAGGAATCGTAATCTTTTCAAAAGGTACCTCTATTGCACTTTCATACCACTCTTTTTTTGCATGATAATCCCATCCCATTGCAAAATCAATCATGGAGCATACTTCATCACCATCTTTGTCTGTATACAAAGCACTAACTTCATCAACCATTTTTTTTAGTTCATGTATCAATCGATTTTTCTTATTGATTTTAAATCCTGACAATTCTTCCAGCTTATGAATAAGATTGATAACCGAATTATCATAAGGCGGATTTTCAGGAATACTTGCAGCGGTTGTCATAATCAAATTGATAATTTGATTTTGGTATTCCGATTTTTTTTGTTCTCTTGGAATATAATCAATTGGAAAAATATCTACTCCAACCACATAAGGACAATAATGAAATCGTTTGAGATACGCCTCATCAAAATTCATATTTCTACCAGATATCACCCTTGCTTTTACATTATCATGGCTTATATCATTATAGACGCTTTTTAACTCAAAATACTGTGCTAATTCCAATGGAGCAATTTCTAAAAATTTTTGATAATCCCCCCGCAACATACCAATATCTAAATCGTCATCCCATGGGATAAATCCATGATGTCTTACAGCACCAAGCAATGTCCCCCAATCTGCAAAAAATGGTATATTATGCAAGACACAGATTCGTTTGATTTCTTCAAGAACTTCTATCTGTGCTGCCCAAGCTCTTTTCATTTTGGACTCAATATAAAATCCTTCTCTTGTTTCACCTTCAAAATATGAATCATCATATTGTATCACGCTATTTCTCCTTATGACTTTTTATCAATTTCTTTACAAAAAATTTCTGTATTTACAAACTATATAAAATTTCTTTTTTCTTTTTACATAAAAAAGCTGCCTTAACCTCTTTGAAAATTTCTTTTCATCAAGTTGGCAGCTCTTAACTTCTTTTAGTCGTCTAGTTCTTCTAACTCTTGTACTTCAAGTTCCTCTGCACCATAAGGTTCTACCGCTACAGCTACATCAATATTATCACTGTTACCACTATAATTGTTATCATTGTCATCTTCGTCGTTTTCACTATCTTCATCATCTTCAACGGCTACTGTCACATCAAAATCATCATTTTCTTTACTGATAACCGTTTTATCTACTTTAGGCGTTACTGTATTATCAACAACCACTTCAAACGCTTCGTCATCTGAAATATCTTCAAAATCATCTTCGTCATCTACATAAAAATTAACAGGAACTACCTCGATATTGCTGCAAACTGCCTTTCCTATGATATATACGGTGTGTATGTCTTCCTCTTCAACATTATCAACAAGATTGCGCATACCGCTTGCTGTTCTTGTTATATCACAGGCAGCATTGACTCCTTCTGGAAGAATAACTGTCAAACTACTTGCAGTGCTTGTAAAATTAATATATACATCTTTTTCAAAAGTAGCAAGCCCTAAATCGACAACAATACTTGAAAAAACTGCTTTAATCTCACACCCTGTAAACTCTTCATCCTCAACTTCAATCACTTTTTTTTCAAATAACGCATTGTATTTTTTTACTTCATCGCCGACGCTGTCGGCTTCCTCTTGAGCATAGGTCTCTTTTGCTGTCTTGTATTTACTGTAAGCCACCTTTGAGGCAACCCCTAATGCACCCAAACATACAACAGTTTTTGCCAATTTTTTCTTTGCCATATACGCAAGCCCTCCTCAACATTACTTATGATAAACAATTTTACCATATTTAAAATAAAATATCAATTTCTTTGTCTTTGCCGTTGCTGATAAGAAAATACGCAGCCGCAATAATCTTGTCTATATAAGTGATATAAACCTGAAAGTTGTATAGACCGTTTATACCCTTCCCTCTTTTTAAAATCAGATAACAAATAACAAACGCCATATTCCTTTTCAAGCTCTAATCCAATTTCATTAAGCTTAAAACTATTCTTTAATGGGCTTATTGTAAGTGTTGTTGTAAAATAATCCATATTCATCTGTTTTGCCAAACGAGCAGTCTTTTCAAGTCTCATTCGATAACAAATAAAACAACGTTCACCGCCTTCTGCACAATCTTCATACCCCTTTACTTTATCAAAAAATAAATCGGGTTCATAATCTCCCTCAATAAAACGCACTTTATGAAGAGCTGGAAATTCATTGATAAAACGCTTTTGTTCCTCCACTCTTTTTTTATATTCTTTATCTACGGATATATTAGGATTGTAATAAAAAACGACTATATTAAAATACCTTGACAAATATTCTATTACATAACTGCTGCAAGGTGCACAACAGCTATGAAGCAAAAGAGAAGGCACACGCCCTTCTTTTGCTAATTTATCAAGCAATTGTTCCAATTCTTTTTGAAAATTTCGCTGTGAAAATGGTATTGCCATATGGTTTAATCCTCATTTATAATCTCTTTAAGAGCCGCAAACAACTTATTCATCTGTTCATCTGTTCCTATGGTTATACGAAGGTAATTATCAATCTTTGGTCTATTAAAATATCGTACATATATATTTTTCTTTTTCAATTCTTCAAACAATGCATCCGCATGAATTTTTTTATGTTGTGCAAAAAGAAAGTTTGTTTTTGAATCCAAAAAAGTAAAACCTAACTCTGCAAGCTCTCGCTTTGTTCTCTCTCGTGTAGCAATAATCTTCTCAACACATTCCTGAAAATACTCCTCATCTTCAAGAACTGCTGAGCCATAAACTAATGATGTTATATTCATTGTATAAGAATTAATCGAAAACTTTACTGCCTGCATTGCCTCAATCAATCTTTGGCTGCCAATCGCATAACCAATTCGCATACCAGCCATCGAACGTGATTTTGAATAAGTTTGTACAACTAATAAATTTTCATACGTATCAATTAATGATATAGCCGATTGTCCGCCAAAATCTATGTAAGCCTCATCTACAATAACAACCGATTCCTGATTATTTTTAACAATATTTTCTACTTCATCCAATCCCATATATAAGGATGTAGGAGCATTTGGATTTGGAAAAATAATACCGCCATTTTCTCTATAATAATCCTTTGCAACAATATGAAAATCCTTGTCTACAGGAATTTCACAGTATGGTATCTGATACATATTTGCCCACACAGGATAAAATGAATACGATATATCTGGAAATAAAACAGGCTTATCTGAATTAAAAAATGTTAAAAAACAAATTGAAAGAACATCATCTGAACCAACACCTACAAAAACTTGATTGTCTAAAACTTGATAGTACTTTGCCAATCCATGCACCAACTGAGAAGCATTTGGGTCTGGATAAAGCTTTAATCTATCAAAATTAAAATCCCTTGCTGCCAACTCCGCTTTTGGTGAGGGTGGATACGGATTTTCATTCGTATTTAACTTAATTACACCCACCGATTTAGGCTGTTCCCCTGGTATATATGGCTCTACGTTTCTTATATTATGTTCCCACTCTCTCATAAAAATCCTCATTTCTGCGCTGCTTTTTGCGCAAAGAACCGAAGGTTCTTTTTGGTAACTTTGTATCAAGCAACGCACAGACACAAATTACGGTGTGAAAAATTTATTTTTCACATGAATCCTCCGTTCTTACTCAACATGCAAATTTAGGCGCAATCACTAATTTGTCAACGAAATCTCATTTAACTTATAAAATAATTTAGTTTTCACATTATCCTGTTCTTTGCCAACATTATAATTGTACAATTTATACTTGTCAATTTTTTCTTCTAAATACAGCTATACATACTTCGTCATAATAAATAGTCTCAAATGCTTCATTATTCAAATAGTCATTAACATCATAATCTCGTGGCATTCCTCTTAAATCAAGTGCTATATATTCATCAATCTTATTGGTGTAATAAATCTCATGTAAAACATCTCTGGAAGACAATTTTGCACATAGAAACGTACTTGCCGTAACACTGGCATTATCTGGTATTAATGCTAACGCCTCATCCATTTTCTGATATATTACTTGATTATATTCCTTATTATAAGTTCTCATATAATAAAGTTTACCCCACATTGTTGACATAAAAAACAGAATCGATGACACGGTCATCATTGCAAGCAATTTGGTTTTTGGTGATTTATTCAATTCTTGTATACTAACAATTGCACTATATAAAAGTAACGTTGCACTTCCAAACGTATATTGAAATCCTATATTGCTAAAATACTCATAATCGGGCATAAGATTAAATAAAAACAAAGGCCCTAACAAGATTACTTTTTGCCACTTGCCTGGCCATATTGGAAGAAACAGCAAAGGCGCCATCACCACAATAATATAATTTAACTTTTCTTCACAAAACATTTGTCCAAATACATAAGCTGGATTTACAAGAACAGTTTTAATAATACCAAGCACATTGCCATCACCCGATGCAATTATATTATTAAACCGGTCTGACGATGTTCCCATACCAAAATGATTAATATAATAAACAGCCCCAAAAAAGTATATAATAGATACCATTAATACAATTATCCCTTTTTTATACATTTTGCGCGAAAAAATCATATATATGGCAACAAATGCTGCATATATGGCTGCATCTTCTTTTATGCTAAGCACAAAAATGGTTGATACTACAATACCCCAAAGCGAATCTTTCTCAAACGCTAAAATCAGACATAATATCGCTACTGGGAGAAACATATTCTCATGTATATCATAAGAACAGCCTGCACTCATAACAGGATAAAAGAAATATACGGCGGACAATAAAATAAGCTGTCCCCATTTCATATGATGATTTTTTCCAATAAAAACTAATGGTATAACGCCAAGTGCTATAACAATTGCCTGAAGAACTTGTAATATCGCTGTTCCTGGATAAATCAGATAAAAGGGAAGCAAAAGCCAATAAACAGGTGATGTGTGAATTTTCATATGTGATACCAACATATCTCGTTCACAGGTTGTCTCCATCGTAAAATGATTTTTCATATAATAAAACATTTGTGAAAACAGACCACCATCAAAGTTTGGTACCGAATACGTCAAATACCGATATACTGTAAATCCGCCTGTAAATAAAACAAAAGCTGCCGCTAGTACTACAACAGCAATAATTGTTAATTTTTTATTAAAATAATGCCCTATATCTTTTTCAGATGCCGCTATACAACGAAATACATAAGATAATTCACATAACATAAGGATTACAAGAAATAAACAAAATATAATCTCTTTCTGAAAAGCAGCACACATAACAGCATAAGGAAATGTAGTGATAAAAACAAGAGCCGCCTCTATTATCTTACTTTCTGTTATTATCAATAGTGCAAAAAGTGCTGCTGTTACCATAAAAATCATTCCTATAAAAATCAATGTATTCCATGAATAACTTACACTTAATAAACTGCCTACAGGGTTTTGTACCTCTTTTGAGGTAATTATTGTCTGAACAAAACAAACAAAACACCATGCCATAATAAAACTTATGACACAGTGTTGTACATTTGTTTTTAAATTGAATTTTTTATTTGTTGAAACTATCACAATAATTTTCTCCAATCTAACAACCAGTTATTCAAATATGAAATCTGCTATATATGTCAGTGCTGCGCCCATTTGTTCCTGCTCTTTACTGCATGAAGTCAATCTCACATAAGAACCGTCTGTCTCAAAAGAGCATTTATCTATCAACTTTTGTGTCAATATTTCTTTATATTCACCGAGATAGCCAGCCACATGACCGCCTATAACAACATCACTGTCATATATAATATAAAGATTATTTACTCCTATTGCCAGATTTGTAATATATTCTTCAAGAATATATCTATATTCTTGATTATCTTTTACCAGAGAAAAAAAACTATTTAATGATATATTCAAATCTTTTGATAGTCTTCTTGCAGAGACATAACATTCAAAACACCCATTTTGTCCACAAAAACATTTTTTTCCATTTGGTCGAATAACCATATGTCCAAATTCTCCCATACGATTATGTTTTCCTGCAATAATTTTATTGTCAGAAACAATCGCTCCGCCAACTCCATCATTTAACATTAAATACATAATACTTGAATCTTTACTATTTTGTGATTTTTTAAATGCTTCTCCGCTTAACCAATGCTGCGCATATGCTGCAGCTCTGGCATCATTCATAATACGGCATGGATACTTAATATTTTCAGCGAGTTCTTTTAATGAGTAATTTTTTACTCCCATAGTAGGTGCATTGACTGCCACTGCATTAACTTCATCTACAATTCCAGGAATCGTCACTCCAACTCCTAAAATATCCTCCTCACAAATGGATATTCCACTCAAATTGATAATGTCATTAATTGCTTCTATAATATGTTTTACATAATTTTGTTGTGTACATAATTCCATATAAGTTCTACTGCAAACAATCTGAGAACGAAGATTAATCAGCGAAACTTTGTAACTGGTATCTGTTATATTTACTGCAATCGTAAATCGTGCACTGGGATTGACAGATATTACCTGTGCTTTTCTTCCTCCCGTTGACTTATAACTTCCCTCTAACAAAATTAAATTTTCACTTTCAAGCAGCCTTAAGTTTTGGTGAACTGTTGGCAATGATAATTGAAGTTTATCGGCAATATTTTGCCTAGATGCATGTTCATTGGAATATATATATTGCAATATTCTGTTTCTGTTTATTTTTTTTACATCAGTCGTGGTTATCTTTGCATTTTTCATATTCATCCTTCCATGATGTATATCAAAGGACGTTACCATACAGCAATATTTACCAATAATATGTAACGTCCTTTTCTAAGGGATTTTTACTCCCCAAATACAGCAATGTAATCTTTCTGGAATTTATCAATGCCTTGGTCTGTAAGTGGGTGGTGAACCATCTGCTCAATTACCTTATATGGCACTGTTGCGATATCGCCGCCTGCAAGCGCACACTCTGTAACATGCACTGTATTACGAACACTTGCACATATAATCTCTGTCTTGATATCATAATTTTTAAATATAGTAACAATATCTCTTATAAGACCAATACCTGGCTGTGATATATCATCAAGTCTTCCCAAGAATGGTGAAACATAAGCTGCACCTGCCTTTGCAGCAAGAAGTGCCTGATTTGCTGAAAAGATAAGTGTCACATTAACTGGAATACCCTCTGAAGAAAGCACCTTTGTTGCCTTTAATCCTTCAACGGTCATAGGAATCTTAACAACCATATTCTTATGAATCTTTGCAATCTCTCTTCCCTCTGCAATCATTCCCTCTGCATCGGTTGTTGTTGCTTTTACTTCACCACTGATAGGTCCATCTACTATTGATGTAATTTCTTTTATAACTTCATTAAAGTCTCTTCCCTCTTTTGCTATTAATGATGGGTTGGTTGTAACACCACATATTACGCCCATATCATTTGCTTTGCGAATATCCTCTACATTTGCTGTATCAATAAAAAATTTCATGATTTTCTCCTATTCTGCGCTGTTTATAATGCTCCAAAAAGCCTTTTTTGTGCTTATTTTGTGTCATCATCTTAACAATAAAATTCTTTTATTGTGCCAACAACGCACAGACACAATAATCTTTATCAAATACCACAGCAAGCTAATATATCAAACTTGCTGTGCAAAAAGCTGTTTTATTCATTGTACATTTTTTTCAATGCTGGATACAACTTTTTAAATTTCTGATATTTTTCTTCATAACGTGCTGTAATCTGCGCATCAGGCTTGATTACTTCTTTTATTTTAACAATCTTTTCGGCGGCTGACACAACACTGTCAAACTCTTTTGCACCCACACCAGCAAGCATTGCAGCTCCCAGTGCTGGTCCTTCTTCGGTCTCTAAAATTTCAACGTTAATGCCAAGTACGTTAGCAATAATTTTACGCCACAACGGACTTTTTGCTCCGCCCCCGCACAATTTTGTCTCATTGATATGTATTCCAAGACTTTTTGCTACCTCATAAGAATCTCGAATAGCAAATGCGACACCTTCCAAAACTGCCTGTGTCATATCTTGTCTTGTCGTATCCATCGACATTCCCCAAAATGCAGCTCTTGCAAGCGGGTCATTATGCGGTGAACGCTCTCCCATAAGATATGGAAGATAGAACACATTGTTGTTTCCAAGCTTGTCGTCAGTAATGTCTGCCTGCTCTTGACTATAATCTTTTGTCCCAATAATTTCGTCCATCCACCATTTGTTGCAAGAAGCAGCAGAGAGCATACACCCCATTAAATGATAGCTTCCATCAGCATGGTCAAATGAATGCAGCGCATTATTTTCATCTACACCAAACGTATCACTTGATATAAATATCGTACCGCTTGTGCCAAGTGAAATGTTGCACATGCCATTGCCAACTGTTCCTGTTCCCACCGCCGCTGCTGCATTGTCTCCAGCACCTGCAATCACTTTTACATCTTCTGACAATCCAAGCTTTTCTGCCTGCTCTTTTAGAAGTGTTCCCACACATTCATAACTTTCATATACCTGCGCAAGCATATCTTCCTGAATACTGCATATATCCATCATTTCCTTTGACCATTGTCTGTTTTTTACATCAAACAGCAACATTCCTGACGCATCGGATACATCTGTACAATGAACGCCTGAAAGCTTGTAAGCAAGGAAATCCTTTGGCAGCATAATCTTACTTATCTTTGCAAAACTTTCAGGTTCATTTTCCTTTACCCAAAGTATTTTAGGAGCTGTAAAACCTGCAAATGCTATATTTGCAGTATATTTTGTCAATGTGGCTTTGCCAATTACATTGTTAAGATATTCACATTCTTTTGTTGTTCGACCATCATTCCATAATATAGCTGGTCGAATAACATGGTCATCCTTATCCAAAATAACGAGTCCATGCATCTGACCGCCAAAACTTATGCCCGCTACCTGTGACTTATCAAAACCTTCTGTCAACTCGATAATACCCTCAACGCTCTTTTCATACCAATCCTGTGGATTTTGTTCAGACCAACCAGGTTGTGGAAACGATAAAGGATATTCTTTAGAAACTGTATTGACAACGGTTCCACTGCTATCCATAAGAATAAGCTTCACAGCAGACGTTCCTAAATCAACACCTATGTAATACATAAAAATCCTCCATTTTTACTCAACTTGCACATTTGAACATAAATCCAAACATGCTGGCTTCATTTGATTGAAACTTAAACGCTTTTTATGCCTTTCGTTTTTCATTTTTTTATTAAAAAATATTTCTTAACATAAAAATGTTTATGAAAATGGATTCTCTGTCTTATAAAGCATACCTGCTGGCTGGTTAAATCCAATCTCCTCAACGCCGATATACTTAAATAAATCAAACAACGCTTTGCCAAAATGACCAAAAGCAACGGCACCATGATGTGGGAAGTTCTTTTCAATCAGCCAATGTCTGTAGAATCGACCCATTTCAGGAATTGCAAATATACCAATGGCACCAAACGACCTTGTTGGAACTGGAAGCACCTCGCCATGTGCAATATATGCTCTTAGCTCGCCGTCAGCCGTACTTTGAAGTCTGAAAAATGTAATATCACCTGGAATAATATCACCCTCAAGCGTACCGTTTGTAACTTCTTCTGGAAGACTTCTTGCCATAATCATCTGATTTTTCATCTCACAGAACGACAACTTGCTTGAAGCTGTATTGCCGCAGTGGAAGCCCATAAATGTATCTTTTTGTGTATACTCGAACTTGCCAGCAATATCATTATTATATATATCTGCTGGAACAGAATTGTTAATGTCAAGAAGTGTAACTGTATCATTGCTTATCACTGTTCCAATAAATTCACTTAACGCACCATAAATATCCACTTCACATGAAACTGGTATACCCATCTGTGTCAATCTTGAATTGACATAACAAGGAACACAGCCAAACTGTGTCTGGAATGCAGGCCAGCATTTACCTGCAACAGCAACATATTTTCTTGAACCGCGATGTGCTTCAATCCAATCAAGAAGCGTAAGCTCATACTGTGCAAGTTTATTTAAAATCTCAGGCTTTTTATTGCCATTGCCAAGTTCTTTTGCCATATCTTCAACAACACTTGGGATTCTCTCATCATTTGCATGATTATTAAAGGATTCAAACAAATCAAGTTCTGAATTTTCCTCTATCTCAACACCTAAATTGAAAAGCTGCTTAATTGGAGCATTGCAGGCAAGGAAGTTGGTTGGTCTTGGACCAAAGCTGATTATCTTTAAATTTTGTAAAGCATACACTGCCTTTGCTATTGGTACAAACTCATGTATCATGTCTGCACATTCCTCTGCTGTTCCAACAGGATAATCTGGTATATACGCATTGACATTTCTCAGCTTCAGATTATAACTTGCATTTAACATACCACAGTATGCATCGCCACGTCCTTGAATTAATCCACCATTTTCAGAAGACTCTTCTGCTGCTGCTACAAACATCTTTGGACCATCAAAATATTTTGCAAGCATCGTCTCTGATATTTCTGGACCGAAATTTCCTAAATATACACACAACGCATTACATTCTGCTCTCTTGATATCTTCAAGAGCCTGCATCATGTGAATTTCACTCTCTACAATACAAACTGGGCATTCATAAATTTCAGCAGCGTCATACTTTTGTGTATAAGCCTTAACAAGATTCTGTCTTCTTGTGACAGACAAACTTTCTGGAAAACAATCACGGCTCACCGCAACAATTCCAATCTTTATTTCTGGCATATTATTCATTTTTTCCTCCATGCTGCGACTATTTTTTAATTGTTATTCATTTCAATAGGATGCGCAGCTATCCATTGCACATAATTTGTTTTATACGGACAAATTCTCACCTATAAGCCCATTAAAAGCACCTTCAATCTGTGCTTCTTTGTGTGCGATAAGCCACTTATTCGTTGCAGCTAACAGTTTATCTTCTTTTGTTATCGTCTGTGGCTTTCTGTCATAGTTTGTTCCTTTAGGCAGTATCACAACACATCGAAATCCTTGTCCGTCAACTCCACAAGGCGCATAATGCAATGTTGTTGCATATACTTCAAGAACTGTTCCTTTTGGAACCATAAATGCCTCTGCAAGACTCGTGTCATATGTATAGTCTTTTGTGATATCCTGCTGTCTGCCTAATATCAGTATCATATCAGTAACTGCTATATTGATTTCAGAACTTCTATGATATTCGAGTGCATTAAGTTTTGCATTATGTCCATTGCAATACCCAATCTGTATGGGCATCTGTCCATAGACACTATCTGAAAAAATACGACAAACTTTTGTACTTTCCAAATCATTATCAGATGGAATATATATTACATCATCAGGAAGTGGTGTATTTTGCATCTTGTCCATCAGTTCACTCACATCAACATCTGTAATAACACGCCCATACTGCAAAAAACATGCATCATCAATTGTCTTAATATCCAATAAATCAACCTCCTATTTTTAATACTTATATAATACTATTGTATCCATCTTTTGTAAAGTCGTTTTATTAAAGTCATTATATAAAATCAATCACAATTCCACTCAACACTCCTATGATATATAGAAGCCCTACTATCTTTACATTTTCTTTTATTTTTCTATTTTCTTTAAACAATACTAAAAGCCCTACTCCTGCACCGGACAATAACCCTGCAAGCACTGTGCCTGCTGACATTAAACCTTCCACATACAGTTTGGTAATAACAACGCTTGAGGCACAATTGGGAATCAAGCCAACAAACGATGCAATAATAGGTCCTATAATAGGTCTGTTTAATATTAAATTTGCCAGAGTATCCTCTCCAATAAAGAAAATAATGCTATTTAAAACCAGTGTTATCACCAGAATATACGCAAATATCACAATGGTATGCTTCAGTGATGATTTCAGTATGCTTTTATCACAATGACAGTGTGCGTGGTCACACATACTACCAATTTTTTCAGAAATCACGATATTGCCCTTGTCTTTTTTTGCGAATAAATCCAGTATCAAACCAGCAATCATGCCAATCACAATCTTAATGGCAATCAATTCAAGTATAATTTTAACAGGTACCTTTTCTGATAATAATACAGGAAGCATCTCATCCGATGTTGATAAATAAATAGCAATTAAAGTACCCAATGTGATAACTCTGCCCGCATACAGATTAGAGGCAGCAGCAGAAAATCCGCATTGTGGAAATGCACCCAAAACAGCGCCCAAAAGCGGACCTGCTTTTCCTGAATTTTTAATCATTTTTTTAGTCTTATCTGTCGTGCTATGCTCCAAATATTCCATTACAAGATAAGCTAAAAACAAAAAGGGCAGCAATTTTATACTGTCCATTAACGCATCCATAATAACATCAAACATCGTTCCTCTCATTCTGAAGCGTTCCTTACTAAAGAAAGTAAATTTTTGACGCTTCTGCACAAATAGTTGCTTATCAAAGCATTTATTTAATCTTATTTTTTCTAAAAATATTTATGACTTTGAAAAAAGAATTTTATATGATTTTCCCTCTTCAAATACTTCCTTTACTTTTGGAAATTTTCTTATCAAGAACTTTACTATGTAATAGGATAGAACACCATATAAACTGCCAAGAACAAGACTTACTAATACGTCTGTAGGAAAATGCACCGTAAGATATAACCTGGATAAAGATATCATAGCAGCTACAACAATCATTGTTATTCCTTCTTTTTTATACCACATAAAGCATGCCAGTGCTGCTGCAAACGAAGCAGATGTATGTCCTGACGGAAATGACCAATCATAAATCGTTGAAAATATACCAAACAATTCTGTTTCAACAAGTGTTGGGTCTTGTATAAAAGGTCGAACCCTATGAAATAGATTTTTCATAATACCATTGCACATGATTACTGATAATATCAATGCAATTGTCATAGTAAGTGCAGCTTTGCGATATTTTTTAGGAAGTATTGTCAATCCCAATAACGCTAAGATAATCCATAATATTCCAGCTTCGCCAAGCATAGTAAATCCATACATAATTGGATTAAGCACTGCATTATGCAGGCTTGCAAACCAATGTAATATTGTAAATTCCATTATAATCCTCATTTCTGCGATGCTTTATTGCGCAAAAAACAAAATTTTTCAAGCTCTATTAAAAAACAAAATTTTTCAAACTTTATTAAAAAACAAAATTTTTCAAATTTTGTTTTTACAACTTTGTGTCAAGCAACGCAAAGACACAAAGTTATTCATTAATTCCTACAGCTAACTTTGCAAGTTTATCTGCCTCCTCATTTCCTTCAACGCCTGAATGACCTTTTACCTTGATAAAATTTATTACAAGTTTATCTTTTACAGACTGAATATAATTATAGTAGGCTATTGTTCCTTTTTTATTGCGTTTCCACTCTCCTATTGCCCACTTTTCAATTCCCATATAATCATAATAAATATCAATTGAGGGCAGTTTTAATTCAACTGCCCTTTCTATGGCTGCCATACTCCCTAAAATTTCTCCTGCAACATTTCTCATTAAAGCCATTTCTTTATCATTGCCGCTGCCGCTAAATTTCTCTATTTTAGAATTGTATTTTATAAATCCGCCATATCCATACGTATTTGTTGATTGATTATAGGAACCATCTACATACGCATATGCATCCTTCTTATTCTCTTTTATTAATTCTTTATCTTTATCAAAATCAATATATTTTTGTGCTTCCTGCATACTGCTGAAACTTTTATATTCTGCCGCTGGATAACCATGTACTACTGCTTTGCAATCATTCCAAGACGTATAGATTCCTGGAATTTTTCCAACGCGAACAGCATAAAACTTTGTTGCCATATAATTCCTCATTTCTATGCTATTTTTATGCAAAGAACCTTCACTCTTTCAATGACTTTTTTACTTGCATAAGTCCTCTAATTGCCCTTTTTCACGAAATCCAACTTCTGTTGAAACGACCTGTCCATTTTTAATAAATACAATGGTTGGAACAAACTCAATATTGTATTTTTGTGCAAGACTCATCTCATCATTGACATTTATTTTTCCAACCTTAATCTCTGGGTGTTCTTTTTCAAACTGCTCTAATACCGATGCAAACATTTTGCATGGCATACACCCATCTGACCAAAAATCCAACAAGACAGGCTTATCACTTTTTGTTACTTCTTCATCATAATTATTACTTGTAATATTCATTATCAATACCTCACAATCTTTCTTTTTATCAACAAACAAAATACATAAATGAAACTTCTTTTGCTGTTCTAGTTAAGCGGATATTCGCAATCCGCTATGCTACTTGCTCATAACCTCATAGCTACTATCGTAGCTTTTCAGTGGGAGCTTATACTCCCACTGAAACAAGCAAGTCCCCGCCCCCACTTATGCTTTTGCAGCATTGAAGTGGGGGACTTCCTTGATGAGGTTAAAAAACTCTTTTGTTGCCATAGACAATTATATAAATATATAGCATACTTACCATTTTTATGCAACAAATAGTATTCCCAAAAATTATATTTTTACACAAAGTGCTTTTTATTCTACTGATATCAATCTATAACTACAAATATATTTTTATAGTATTTATTTTAGCAAATCCCATATAGACATTTCATCTTTAAAACTTTTTGATTTACTATGATATGTTGTCAACACATTTATTAATTTCTGTATATCTGAAAAATACTTTTTTGCAAATTCATAGCTCTTGACATCTTTATATTTTAGTTTTGTTTTGCAATAAATGCTAGGCTTTAAATTATGATTTTTTCGTTCTTCATTTTTATATTCTTTATACTTATTTTCACTATGAATAATAAGCATCTCAATTTCTGGAGCTGTGATTACATTCTTAACATCTACTTTATTAGCATATGGTTTGCTCAAATTAAATTTTTCACTGCGTGAATCTAAAACTCTATAAATCGTAATTTTTTCTTCATAACTTTTTCTTAAATATTTATTTTCAAATTCTTTTGCACTTCTGCATCTTAATATTTCTTCCTCAATCAAATCTTCACGTTCAAATTTTAATTTATGATTATCAAGCAATAAATCCAATATAGCCCTTTCAGCACCGCCCTCACAAATACATGCGATATATTTCATATAAAATCTCCCTTATCTCATTAGAACCTTTTTTAATGCCATATATGCCTCATATACTGGAACAGTGCCTCCTAGATAATTACTATCATAAGCTTCACTCTTTTTAATATCATTTCTACTTAAAATAGTGGACAAATTTTTTGCAATAATTCCATTTCTATTTTTAACAATATAAATACTATCATTTCTATCAAACTCATCTAACAATTCTGAATAATGTGTTGAAAATATAAGTGTTGCTCCATTTTTATTTACTTTTGAATCCATAAAAAACCGAATCAATGTAGCAACAATTTCTCTATTAAAATGGTTTTCTATCTCATCAATAATTAAATATCCACTAGCAACAAATACAAACCAAGCATTCATAAATATCCCTAATCCCTTTATTGTTCCTGATGAAAGATAATTTTCAAGCATATCTGGATTATTTATAATCACTTCCTTTTTTCCATAAAATTTCAATCGAATATCAAACTTTTTCTTTTCCATATGACATTGGAGATATTCTATACTAGGGTCTAAAAACATTAAAAGTTCTTTTGGAAATTGTCCTAAAATATTTATCATATTGTGGTCTGTCCATTCCAACATATCACTGACAAAAAA
The DNA here is from genome assembly GCA_910589305.1 of uncultured Lachnospira sp. GTDB lineage: Bacteria > Bacillota > Clostridia > Lachnospirales > Lachnospiraceae > Lachnospira. The sequence goes on from CAJUTV010000001.1 coordinate 347,476, forward strand.
AGACTTATTATTTTTTTTATTGATAGCGATTATAATACTAATATCATTCATTAAATATTGCTCATCTTGATTTCTTTTTTGTTTTAAATCAGCACTTTTAAACTCAAATATACTCTTTTTTGTTTTTATTCTACTACTTTCTTTTGACCATAAACTTTCATCTACAATAATAAATTTCTCACTGTTATCTACAATATTTATTTCCTTTGCAATAACCGTCTGTAATTTATTTACAAAACCATTATTATAAAAATACGATGTAATGGTTACTTTCTGATTATTTTCTAAATCATTTAAAACTTCTTTTGATTGACTATTATTTATCGATTCATTTTTTAACATATTCATAACAAATGAAAGTACTTTTAATATGGTGGTCTTTCCTGAAGCATTAATACCAACAAATGCTATGACTTGATTAATATAAATCTTTGAAAAAACATTATAGAGTTGTTTTTTATCATTTTCACTAACCCTTTGCCTTGCTATAAAATCGATATCAAATATACCATTAAAATGTGGTAACCCTTCCACAGTTAATTTTAAAAGTTTCATATCAGCCTCCCTATTGTAACTTATTTTATAATTAATGTTTTTATAATTAAATTATACCCAATTAAAAGGATAAATCAACATTTATTTACATGAAATACGTTTTTAATCTCAAAAATCATATTTTTACACACAATGTCCCCCACCCTGTAAGCGGATTATGACCATTGCTAAAACCTGGAAGCTGTTTTGCATTATTGATAAGATATGCTTTTACCTTTTGTCCCCAAAGATAATCATCATTTCCTTTTACGATTCCCCATTCCATTAACAGTGCTGCTGCTCCTGTGGCAAATGGAGTCGCAAAAGATGTTCCTGTTGCATAGGAACCTGCGCCTAGACTAACCTCCACGCCAGGCGCTACAATATCTGGTTTAAATAACGATGTACTTCCTTGCAGCCCTTCCCATCCTCTTCCTGAAAATGGTGCATACGAAAATCGATACGAATCATAGGCACCCACAGTAATTGCATTGGACACCGTAGACGGTATGGTAAAAGTTGCATAGCTGTCTGGTATAATAAATCCTGTTCCTGAATTAACTACATTTTCATTCGTCAGCCAAATATTATAATACCCATTAATCAGCTTAAACGGAATCAGCCGCAATTTCCAAATACCTGTTGTGATATAACCTGTCTCAGACAAGATATTAATATATATCTCCTGTTTCATACTATATGGTGAAGGTTCCCCATAATAGGACAAAACTAAATTATTGTTAATCTGCATTCGGTTTATACGGCTAAATCCACTGATTCTGCCCAAATTTTGTCCTGTTGGCGCAATGATTTCAACTTGAAAATCCTCCCAATAATCTTTCCATATTTGTATTCCAACAGAAGTCTCATAATTGCCAACAACAAGCTCCACTAATTCCTCTTTTCCATTTTGAAGAGCTCCTGCATGGTGTATAGTGCCTAATCCCTCATTTCCGCTCCCTATACAAATACAGCATTTCCACATATCACACACGGAATTAATATAGGTCTCAAGAATGGAATCTCCCCTATGGGAACCATAATTGTTGCCAAAACTAATATTAATTGCAATAGGCATATTAAGCGCACCTGCTTGCCTGATACAGTAATCAATGGCTCTCATCAATTGTGTTGTACGTGGAAAAGAATTGACAGACTGATTATTGTCGAATTTTGCGTTATTTCCCATCTTTACCACAATAATAGAAGCGTCTGATGCAACGCCCGAATTGCCGCAGGCAATCGCTGCTACCTGTGTTCCATGCCCCACAAAATCCATATTGGCAGTTCCTTGTTCTATCATACGATTGATATCATCACTTGTGTAATACTCATCTTTATCTTGGTCCCACGCCGATATAATCCTTGTTTTTCCTTGCGCGTCAAGAAATTCACTGTTTGCCGCATCAATTCCTGTATCAATAACAGCTACAATCGTACCTGTGCCATATAACTTATTGGGATTGTCAAATCCTTGCTGTAAAGCAGAAATACAACTTGCACTTTTTTCTTGTTGAATCTCAAAATGAATTAATTTCGGCTTTTCAATAAATTCAATATATTTTTTACTAGCAATTTCATTAATGTAAACTTTTGGTGTAATCAAAACAGCATACTGCCCTAATAAATCATATACTTGTATATCTGGAAAGGAAGTGGTGATATCAGAATAAAAATCGTCCGATAAAGAGCTATATTTTACAATAATTTCCCATATCTCACCTGTTCTGCTTACGCCAACCTCTAAATCTGGCGAACTTCTCCTTTCACTTTCTGTAACATTCATACTAACGGTTAAAAGCTGTTCAATTTTTTGACTAGTCATAAAAAATCCCCATTCCTGCTTAAACTTACAATTCCGAACACAACAAACTATTTGCTGGCAAATTATCTTGCTATAGTAAGTTATGTTCGGAATTAATGTTTATGATGCAAAAATAGGTTTATTTTTTAAAAAATTTATTCTTCGTCTATATCGTATAAATCCACCTGTGAAGGTTCTTCATGTATTATGTTTGGTTCTACCTCATAAAATGGGTCTTGATTATCTAAATTTAATGTTTCAGCCATCGTTCTTTTCATCTTTTCAACTTTTTTCATATTATTTATCACAATATAAGCACAAGCCGCAATAGATACTAATGCCAACACAACTGCCACAATAGCAATCACTTCCCGAACACGATTGCCTGAATTATTTTGCAATGTTGAACTTGCTGGCACATCTGGTTTTGTATACGTCTGCACGGTATCTGGCAAAGCAAAAAAACGTTGTATTGTGCCAAATTTATTATCATAACAATACCAGCCCACATTGCCATCTTGGTCTGTTCCATAGATTAAATAATATTCTTTGCTGTTTCCTATCAGTATCTGTGTCTCTTGTCCTGATATCTGAACCTTTGTAACTTTATATCCTGAAGGAATTTCCATATCGTCCGTAATTGGAAGAAAACAAATTCGATTTCTTGGCTGTGATACCTCTACATATGGTGTAAATGCGTTTCTTACACTGTCATAAATATAAAATCCTGATTTCCCATCGGATGATGCCGCTTCTAAATACATTAATGTTACTCTGTCTCCAAAACCTTTTGCCGCACTTATCTCTTTATCATTATATAAAATCGTTGTCTCTGTAAATCCATCTGGAAGAGTATGAACTGTAAAATCATTATCCAATTCATATTTTACGCCATTAATAACAACTGTATTGGGGTCATCTTCAACTGGATTATCTGCCTGTGTTGTATTGTTTTCTTCTGCTTTTGTTGTCCCATTATTGCTTGGCTGCGGACGATACGTTTTTATAATATAAGACTTTTTCGCACCATTTTCTGCTGTTACGGTAATCGTTGTTGTATTATCGCCGTAATCCATTCTTGTTCCTGTAACAGAAACAGAAGCCTTAGAATCATTTGGATGTGCACTCACTGTAAGTCTTTGTGTATCAGAATCAATGGTTGCTGTATACGATGTAATATCTGGTGAAAATGCAGGGCTCAATCGTCCTGGACTTATCTCAAGCGATGAAAGTTTGTTATCATCTGAGTAACTTGCTGGTGCATTTCCTGTTATTGTTCCTGAACCTCTTGCAATCTGCATATAGTCTTCACTCATATCAGCCAGCTGTGAACCTGGTGAAACGCTGATTGTAGAAGTACCCGCCTTTAATATCTTAAATGTAAGCGATACTGTTTTAGTTTGATATGTATCTGTGTCAATCCACATAACCGTTCCGCCGCCTCTGTTATCACCGCCGGCAACTGCTTCAAGCATGTTGGCATCATATGAGATATACATCTTTGTCGCTCCAATATCATTATCAGATGAGATATTGACATCAATTGTTACTTGTTCTCCAACATCTCCACTTGCTGAACCAACAGAAACATTTGCTGTTCCTGCCGCATATGCTTTTGTAGTTGTTAATATTAGAAATATAGTAAACAAATATATTATATACATCTTAAACGGATGTTGCTTTTTCATTTTAATCCTCATTTCTGCGCTGTTTTTTTGCGTAAAAATCTTTTAAACACTTGACTTAAAAATCCATCAGTTAAGCGGATATTCGCAATCCGCTACGCTGCTTGCTCATAACCATTCATTAAAAAATTACTGAACAATTGTTTTTACACCAAGTATATGATTTTTAATCGCTACAATATCAATTAAGTCTACTCCATCTTTTCGATTGACATCTGCCGCTTTCATATAAATATCCGATAAATCAATCCAACCTAACATATTTCTTTTTAATCGAACAATATCTAACAAATCAATCTCGCCGTCTCCATTGACATCTCCATATAAAATAGCTGTAAATTGTTCAAATACTCCATCATCTGAAACTATTTTAAGAACATCACCTGTACCAATAATACCTGAAGTCTTTTCATTGTCATTTTTATCATATACTTTTAAAACGGCTGGTCCTTCAATATGCACAGCTGCAACAACATCTTGAATCGTACTTCCTAACGCAATTTTACTTACGGTATGGTCGTCTCTATCAAATATATACTCTGAAGTAAAAGATATTGGTTCATTTTCACTTGCCTTTCTGGCAACTGTAATTGTGTAGGTTCTTGTTGTGCCATTTCCTGCATTGACATCAATATCAAACACATTATCGCCAACAGATAAATCCTTTTGTCCCAAACCTTCAATACTGTTTACATCACCTAATGCCTCTGCCGAAATGGTAATTGTATCAACATCATTTTCAACAATTAATGTATATTCTGTCGTATACTTGCTAAAGGAAGGTGTTAATGTATAGCCTTCCACCTCTAAATTCTTAAGAAGATTATTCGGATTTCCGTCACCTTCTGGTATTGGACAGGCAGACTCTGGCATATTTTCATATACAGGTATTGTAAATATTAATGCTGTATTTTCTTTGATTTCATCAGAATAAGCCTTTGATGCAGTAATAGACTCACTTCTTGCCGCTAATATATTGGTCATATACTGATGCCAATAAGGTGATACCATATCAAATTTTTCATAATAAATCGTATCCTGCCCACGATTAATATAATTTTTTCCGATAATTTTAGCACCGCCAATAATTGACAACATTCTGCTATTCCATGGGCGAAGTGTCTCCTCATCATATCGCTTTGCATAGATTAAGCCATTGACAACTGCCCCTTGACCATTCGCAGCAAAAGCGCCTTGATTATAATAATTATAATAACCCTCATATCCTGATATAGTACCAGATATACTCCCACCATATCCAGAACTTCCCTGTTCTTGTATAATTCTTGAAGCTAAATGATATGGGCTTACACCAGACTCCTGCCCTGCTTTTAATAATCCTGAAGCATAGGTATAATTTGTTCCATTATAGGATAAATCATGTGAGGAATTATTCATAAACGTATTGCGAATAATATTATAAATTCCGCTTTCCATATGTAAATTAGAATTATACGACAAACGCTCAAACATAAAAATATTGGTCTCATTTAAAAAATTTCTTGCATCTAGCGCATATTGAACCAACTCACTTGAGGCTTGAACCCATCCGCCGCTGTCAAACACAATCCATCTGTCTAAGTCCCAATCGTAACATCCTTCTTCAATAGATTTCCATGAACTGATAGAAGACTCATGGATTAAACTTCTACCAATTACATTTTCATTTTCAACAACTTCGTTCCAATCTTTTCCAACATGGTCTGCCACAAATACCCACTTTGGATAGCGTGCATGAAGATTTCGCAATCCCTCTTTATAGGATTCAGGAAATTGTTGTTTTTCTAAGTATTCTTCAAAATCTTTTTCTTCCTCATATACAATGATTTCGTGGACAAATTCGCCACTTATATATCCATATGTGTAAGTGCCATCATAATAAAAACCAATTTTATACCAATAATATGTATCGCTTGTATATACCTTATCGTATATATCAAAGCCAAAACCTCCATTGACTACAGTTATAATATTACTGTTATCTGAAGTGGATGTGCTTGTCCTGATTCTTAATCCTGTGACATCGGCATTCACTTCACCTTTTCCTATAATTTCATCTGCTCTTACATATGCTGGATTAAAAACAAACGTGTTTAGTACGATTCCTGAAAAAATCATCACGAATATGAGAAGTAAACTTAATATTACTCTTTTCCATCTCTTCACAGTACCCCTCCATTAATCATGTCTTTACCTAACTATTTCTTCCAAACTCTGAGAGTTTTAATCCCTCATTTCTCTCCAGTACCATATTAACACTCCAACTGTTTACAAACAATAAAAGCGGATTATCTTTTAAGTCTTTTATCTTTTTCATATCTGATGTTCCAACAATTTTATTCATATCAACATGCGCTGCATCTTCAATCCATCGAATATACTCATATGGGAGTTTTTCAAGTTTAATTTCCACATTATACTCATTTTTCAATCGATATTCCAACACTTCAAATTGAAGCACACCAACAACGCCGACAATAATTTCTTCCATACCAGAATTAAATTCCTGAAATATTTGAATAGCACCTTCCTGTGCAATCTGACTAATTCCTTTGACAAATTGTTTTCTCTTCATAGTATCAACTTGTCTTACCCTAGCAAAATGTTCTGGTGCAAATGTTGGTATACCTTCATACTGAAATTTCTTATCCGATAGACATATCGTATCCCCTATCGAAAATATACCAGGGTCAAACACGCCAATAATATCACCTGCATAGGCTTCTTTTACAATATGTCTTTCCTGTGCCATCATTTGCTGTGGCTGTGAAAGGCGTATCTTTTTCCCGCCCTGCACATGATTTGCTTCCATCCCAGCTATAAATTGTCCAGAACAAATGCGCATAAATGCAATTCTATCTCTGTGTGCCTTGTTCATATTTGCCTGTATTTTAAAGACAAATGCCGAAAATTCTGCCTCAACAGGGTCAATTAAACCAATACTTGAATTTCTAGGCAATGGTGCTGTTGTCATACTTAAAAAGTGCTGTAAAAATGTCTCAACGCCAAAATTGGTAAGTGCTGAACCAAAAAATACAGGTGTGAGATTGCCCGCCTGTATCCTGTCTAAATCATACTCTGCACTTGCTCCATCTAACAATTCAACATCATCCTTTAATTTTTCATAAAAATCTTGTCCTATCTCGGATACAAGTGCATAATCTGAAATGGAGATTGTCTTTACATCAACTTCACGCTGACCATTCATGGCTGCCTGAAACAAAGAAACTTCCTTTTTATCCCTGTCATAGACACCTTTAAATTCCTTGCCACAGCCTATTGGCCAATTCATTGGACATGTACTGATTCCAAGCACCTTTTCAATATCATCTAACAGTTCAAATGGGTCGTTAGCTTCCCGATCCATCTTATTAATAAATGTAAAAATAGGAATATGCCTCATCACACAAACTTTAAACAACTTAATCGTCTGCTTTTCTACACCTTTTGAGGCGTCAATTACCATAACTGCTGAATCTGCTGCCATAAGCGTTCGATATGTGTCCTCCGAGAAATCCTCATGTCCTGGCGTATCCAATATATTGATACAATAACCATCATAATTAAACTGCAATACTGATGATGTGACAGAGATACCTCTCTCTTTTTCTATCTCCATCCAGTCTGAAACAGCATGTTTTGCTGTTTTCTTGCCCTTAACTGAGCCTGCAAGATTAATGGCTTTGCCATATAGCAAAAACTTCTCTGTAAGTGTTGTTTTGCCCGCATCTGGGTGGGAAATAATCGCAAATGTTCTGCGTTTATTAATCGCCTCTTTCATCATTCTTCCTTCAGGAAATGGGAAAATTTCCATTGTATCTAAATCCACTGTCGCAATCCTCCATACCAATCTTTATGCTGCAATCCAAAGCCACAGCCAATGATTTTTATTTCTATTTTTACTTATATAAGGCTGCTGCATGAATCTTTTATACAAAAAATATATCTTGCTTTATAAAATCACTTCATTTTGCGACAGCCCTATCACCCTAATACGTTACTATGCTCTATTCAGCTCAAACTTATAACTTACTTCTGATTTATCATCAATTCTTCTAAATACATTGACAACACCATTCATCACTTCTGAAAATTGTTCATCATCTGCTTCAATAGTGACAACCTGTCCTTCTTCTTTTATCACAACATCCGTTGCTTTTGTATGTTCAAAAATTGACTTTTTTACGTCCTCTACCTTATCTTGTGTATCTAACAACTTGCTTTTACTCTTAAATTTCACATTGTATGTTCTTATCATTAATCTTATACCTCCATTCTTGCTCCATCTGCGAGTTTAGCGCAAACTTATCCATGTTATTACGCCTATTATATCATAATTTTTTACATAGTGAAACGCTGAAAATCTGCATAGCAAACTTTTATAACTCGGCTTTTGCCGAGTTTATTATATCTCAATAAGCATCCAACTTCAACTACCTAAATTTTGTACAACTATTTCCTGTCCTAAACAAAAAGAATAAATAATTCGCTCTTTTACTGGAAGCCCTGTCAACTGCTGTAATGCCTTGCTATAATAATCCAACTGAATTGCATATCGGTTTATCAGCTCCTCAACGCCTTGTTCTCCCTTTGCAACACGGTCTGTCTTATAATCAATCACTGTTATTTTTCCATCTTCAACAAAATATAAATCAATAACCCCTTGAATCAGCATATCAGGTCCATTATCCATCAAAAAGACAAAGGGCTGCTCTCTCCATAACCTTTTTTCGGCATCTGCTTTGGCAACTCGTTTTCCTAGTTTAGAATCACAAAACTGTTTGATATCAGCAGCCCGAATACATTGTCTTTGTTCTTTGTCAATAAATTCTTGCTCTAACAACGAATCAAGCTGTGCTTCAATATCATTATTTCCAAAGTCAACACATTCCATTATTCGGTGATAAGCGACACCTCTGTTTGCGGCAACTTGCTGTTTTGATGTATCTTCCAAAAACTTTGGAATAATCAATTCTTCCTCTATATTGGCATCCACCGCTTCTAAAAGATGTGCCTCCATTGCCATTCTCTCATCAATATCTGCATCATACTGCATTTTCTTTAACTCTGAAACGGTAATTTTTGTCCTTGTTTCAGAATCTAGTTTATAAGGATATGGGGGAAGAAGCTTTATATCTTGCTCTACTTCGTCCTCATCAGACTGAAATTCTTTAAGCCTTATGCGTTCTTCCTCTGTCTGCTCTTCTTCGCCGCATAAATAAGCATTTTCATTATGTACTATAAATTTTCCCTCATTGCCCTCCTTTAAATGTACAACAGGCATAATCATATCTAGCATAGTGGTGCATTCTGCAACATCAGCATAGGTAAATTGATTGATTTCTTTGATGGATTCTGCCTTTCTTTGCCACTTTAACAGTGCAGTCTCCAAATTACTGACCGTTCCTGTGATAAACAGCTTTTCTTTTGCCCTAGTCATAGCTACATATAAAACACGCATCGTCTCGCTGATATCCTCTTTAATAATACTTTTTGAAATTGCATTTTTAATAAGCGTTGGCTGTATTGTTCTTTTTTCTAAATCAACCAAATCAGCACCAATTCCAAGCTCTTGGTGAACAATCACACTTCCCAAAGCATCGGCATGATTTAATTTTTTCCCCATACCAGTAAGGATAACTACAGGAAATTCCAACCCTTTACTTTTATGAATACTCATAATGCGTACTACATTATCATTACTTCCAAGAAGAGAGGCTTCGCCCAATTCCACATTATATTTTTTTAATCGTTCAATATATCGCAGAAAATTAAAAAGCCCCTGATAGCTTGTACTTTCATATGCTCTTGCCTTCTCCATTAAAATATCAAGGTTCGCTTGACGCCTTTTTCCTGCTGGCATTGTTCCCACATAATCATAATAACCTGTATTATACATTACATCCCAAATCAAATCATAAACAGACATATATTCAGACTTTTCTCTATATCGGTAAAGCAGTTCCAAAAATGCTTTTGCTTTTGGATTATCACTTTCTTTTAATTGAATATACAATTTCACCCTTTTATCCGTTACTCTGATTTCAGATAATTCTTTTGTGTCCATTCTTCCAAAATAAGAAAGAAGCACTGCCGCCATAGGAATATCTTGCAAAGGATTATCAATCACTGTAAGCATACTTAATATCAATTTAACCTCTCGTACATTAAAATACCCTTCTGATGTATCACAGTATGCTGGTATTCCCTGACTCATAAGAATATCAACAAATGTATCTGCAACGCCTGTTATGGTCTTTGACAAAATAACAATATCACTATAACGAATAGGACGGTACCCTCCCGTTATTGTTTTATCATACACCACATGAACGGTTCTATCGGCTGGGTGAACAAGCTCTTCAATCATATTGCACACACGCATAGCTTCCAATGTGCTGGTTTCTCTCTCATCTTCACTTTTTGCAACAACCAGTACTTCTGTTTCTGGCTTCTTATCAAAACCTACTGCCTGATACGCTTTATTGACGACAACAATTTGTTCTGGACTAGCAGGATATTCCATACCATGATTTAACTGCGCATTTTCATCATATTCAATCCCACAGTAATCCATGTGCATAATCCTTTTAAACACATCATTCGCCGTATAAAGCACATTGCTTCTGCTTCTAAAATTAGCTTGCAATTCTATTTTTGTTCCTTTTTTCAGACTGCTGTCTTTTAAATCGTTTATTTTTAAATTGTTTATCTCTAAATCTTTTTCTTCTAAATGCTCTACTTCTAATCCTTTTTCTTTTAAATGGTCTGTTTCTAAACTTCTTTCTTTTGCACTTTCAACTTCTTTATAACAATTATATTTGTCCATAAATAACTCTGGACATGCCATTCTAAATTTATAGATACTTTGTTTTACATCGCCAACCATATAAATGTTATCGGATTTATCGCTTAATCGCTGTCTGGAAACGGCTGTCAATATCTCCTCTTGAAGCATATTGCTGTCTTGATATTCATCAATTAATATTTCCTCATAATATGCTGCCAATGTATTTGCCACTTCTGTATATACTTTTTTTCCGTTCTCTATTCGTACAAGAATATTTAATGCCATATGTTCCATATCATTAAAATCAATAATATTTCGCTCTCTTTTTTCCTTCTGCATATATGAAGAAAACATCCTTGCCAATTCTAACATTTTATGCACATAAGGCGCATTTCTTATAATATTTTCATACATCGTATTATACTCTTCAGACAATATTTTTCCTGCAATCGTCTTTGTAATATAAGCTTTATAACGGTCTCTGCAGCTTTTTACATAATCTTTTTTTTCTTCATCTACATCTTTTTTTGCTCTTGGCAATCGCTCAAAATTGATTTGATGGATTTTTCTTAAAAATTCATCAAACGTTTTTGCGCATAACAATTCTTTGATATCTTGATGTTCATTCTCAATACATTCAAGATAGGCAAGCGGTCCTTCCTCACTTACACAAATTGACTCCATTTTAGAATATCGAAAACTATAATCTCTTAACTGCTGTTTTATATCCTCCCATAAGCTGACAACACAAACATGATTTTCAAAATCTTCCTTATCTTTTATATGATACATTTCTTTGCAACGGTCATACCATTCTTCTTCCCATGGACAGCTGCGTGCAAAATGATAAATATTGCTTATAATATCCATAACCTTACGGTCATCTCTTCCTGTTCCATACGCATCGATAAGATTTTGAAAATCCTCATCTTCTTTTGTATAATATTCCTCCATAAGCGCCATAAGCACATCATGTTCCAACAGTTTTAATTCCCCTTCGTCGGCTGTGCGAAAACCGGGGTCAATATCAACATCAACAAAATAATTTCTTACAATATTTAAACAAAAACTGTCAATCGTTGTAATCTGTGCATTGTTAATAAGTGTCTGCTGCCGTATTAACAATTCATTATTTGGATTTTCTTCGCATAATTTTTCTAACGCACTTCTTAAACGCTGTTTCATCTCAGCGGCAGCAGCTCTTGTAAACGTGACAATAACAAGCCTGTCCGCATCAACAGGATTTTCTTTAGACGTTATTTTTTCTAAAATTCGCTGCACTAAAACAGCCGTTTTTCCTGAACCTGCTGCTGCTGATACTAGTATATTTTGACCGTTTAAATAAATGGCGTCCTTTTGCCTATCTGTCCATTGATTTGCCATCTGAGCCTGCCTCCTCATCTTTTTCTTGATTTAATTTTTCATCAATCTTTTCCCAAATTTCTTCTGGTTTTAAATTTGCAAATTTGCGAAATCCTTTGCCGCCCAAACTTGGAGAAAACCCGCACACTTCATTATACGGACAGTAATCGCATGATGTGTGCATACCATTTTTATAAGGATTAATGCGATTATTCCCCTCTAAGATATCTTTTCCAATATCGGTTTGATTGACCGATACATAATGCTGCAATTTATCAAACGATTCTGTTGACAATGTATTTTCTTTTTCTTTGATATTGCCATCTTTATCAAAATTTACAGGCACTACAACCGACTTGCTTGTATCGCTTGAATCCATCAGTTTTGGAAGATTATATTCTTTGTTAATTGCCCCTTTTAACATCAATTCTTCAAGGATATCTTTATTAAGCTGTTCCTCGCTTTGATTGTCAAACGCAATAATTGGATTTTTGACATTATAATAAAATACACCTGCAGGGATAATATTTTTTTCTGGGTGCCGCTTTTGTTCCATTAACATCGCTGCTCTTAAATATGTAACTAGCTGCATCTTTAACCCATAATACACTTGTGCAAGATTAAAATCGGAATTTCCTGTCTTGTAATCAACAACCCTTACATAAACATTTTTATCGTCCTCATAGATATCAATTCTATCAATCTTGCCTGTAATGCACATTTTTGCATGACCACTGTCTAATACAATTTCTTGCTCATCCATCATAAATGAAAATTCAAATTCATCTGGTACAAATTTCCCGCTGTCAATTTGCCTGCCTATCGCCCAAAGCGTCCTATCTGCCAATTTTGCCATTCTTTTTAATATAAACTTATTTCTTCCGCTATCTTTTAAAATCGTATCCGAATATTCATCACTAAGTCGGGCTAATACATCCTGCACATAACCAAACCTTGACTCATCACTAAGATTTTGAAGCTGTTTTCCTTCTTGTTCCACACGCTTGCATACATTTTCAATAACACTGTGCATAATCGTTCCAAAATCACTGCTCTCAAATGTATATTCATCTCTTCCATACAGTCCTAACCCATGACAGAGAAAATAAGCAAAATGGCAGGATGAATATTGTTCAAAAGCCGATATACTGCCAGAAAGCCGCTCATTGTAAAGCTTTAAGGCAAGATGTTCTCCTAGCATTTGGATATACGCATCAGGATTATAAACCAAATCGCTTTTTGGAATTTTTATATATTTAAGCTGTGAATTAAATTCTTTTGATGTATCCATAGACACATCTGGAAACATCTGTCGAATACTTTGCAAAAGATAAGAAGGCAATGCGCCTTTTCCGTCCGTTCCTTTTGATGAAAAGGTAATATAAATTTTATCAGACGGCTTTGTAAGAACAAGATAGAGATAAAATTTTTGTACAAACGCCTTTCTTCTGGAACTATCGGACAATTCTATCTTCATATCTTCAAGATAGTCTCTGTCTGCCTCAGACAGTACTCCTTTACTTTCACTTTTTTTAGGAATAATCCCCTCATTCACGCCAAGAAAAAATAACACCTTAATCTCTTCTAATCGTGTTCGTTCAATATCACCCACAACAACACAATCTGCAGTAGGCGGAATTAATCCTACTTTAATCTCAGCAATACCCGAATCAATAATTCGATTAAATTCACTAAGACTTAACTTTTGTTTGCCCAACAATTCCACTATCTTATCAAACAATTCAATAATTTTTGCATATATTTGATGATATTCATCGCCTGTATCAGGCAAATCGGCAAAATCATTAATTTTCTCCTGTGCTTTTGTGTCAACTAAAAATTCATAAACTGCCCGAACATAATCTTCAACAAACGCCTCTTTCTTTTTTAATTTTTTTTCCAATACCGCAAAAGGCGACATAATCTGTACACGCAATTCATTTAAATATTCAAGCGGGAACCCTTCTCTCTGCCTTCCTTTTCGAGTCCATTTTTTGCGCCACATTGTTCCGCGTACACCTGTTGCAACACAGTAATTATCAATTAAATCCACATCTTCTCTGGCAATTCCAGTCATACCTGTTCTTAGATAGCGCAGCATACTTTCATAACTATAATTTTTCTCAATAGCCTCCAACGCTCCCCTTAAAAATTCCACTAAAGGATTATCAGCAACCGTCTTTTTATTATCGACAAACACTGGAATATTATTTTGTTTGCATATATTTCCAGCCAACAGACCATACAATTCAATTTCACCAGAAACAATCGCAATATCTTTATATCTGTATCCATGAAATCGTGTCAGTTTTAACAGTTCACTCACAGCAAACTGGACTTCTTCTTTAGGTGTTGATGCTTCATAGATATGAATTGCATCGCGGTCATCTTTATTTTGATAAAATATTTTATTATATCGAAACAAATTTTTTTCAAGAAACGCTATTCTTTTATTTTGAAAACGCGGATTACTATTTTTATTCATAAGAACAGGCTCTAAAATATCAATATGTGCCTCATCACACAGACGATATAACTTTTGTACCATCTCCTTACTCATAAAAAAAAGATTGTGCATTCCCTCCATCACATTAAGCTTTTCTTTTGCGTCAATTGTCACCGTCACTGTAATTTGATGACATAACTGTAATAACAGAACCATAAGATTATACTGTATAGGGGTAAAACCAGTAAATCCATCAAAAACAATTTCACTTTTTTTAATAATAGATGATTTATCAATCACTTGACACAACACATCTAATATTTCCTCTGATGTAATATAATTATCCGATAAATAGTCCATAAATGAACGATATATAATATTTAAATCCTGCAATTTTGCGGTTAGAAGCTGATTGTCTGCCGATTTTACTGCAATTTCCCCAATATTGTCAACGCTGATATTATATTGAAGAAGCTCTGATATAACAGACTTTAATTCCGATACAAAACCTATTTTGTTAATACTGCTCCCAAAATAATGCAGGCTTTTTTTATGCTCTTCTAACACTTTTCGTACAATTAAATTTTTTCCTGTATCATCCAACACAGGACGATTTTGTCCGCCAACTTCCTCAAATACTTTATAGGCGAGACGCTCAAAACTGACAACATCAATATTTAAAATCCCTTTATTGGGATGCATATATACCAACTTTTTCTGTGTTGCCATTGTATATTGTTCAGGCACTACAATAATATAATTTCGTTCTGGATTTTGAATCGACTTTTCAATAATTTTCTGATATGCAAACGTTGATTTGCCAACTCCTGAACCGCCTGCTACAATCTTTAATCCCATATCGTCATTCCTCATTTCTGTGCATTTGTATTTTTAATTTTTACGTTGCAGCTAATTTCTAAAAATAGCTAATAACTTATTTTTTGATAACACTGTAAAAATGATTCTTGCACTCAATCAATACATTTTTATTCTTTATAAAATGATACTTCAATGCTGTGAACTGCCATGAATATTCTATATACCAAACGCATAAATATATAGTAGCAAAAAAAAGGAGATTTGCATATGAGTTCAAAGACAAAAATTATTGTTATCCCTAAAATTGTTCTGATAGCAGCCGTTATTATCTTATTGTTAATTATTTCTATTGCTGTTTTTATGGGATTTCAAGGTAATAAGACACAAGAAATGGATACACAAAAAGTGCAAAACACTACTTCTGACCATATATATACGCCTGGTGTTTATACATCGTCCATTATGCTTGATGGAAACCAGCTTGATATAAAAGTTACATTGGATGCCAATAACATTAACGATATTGAAATGCTCAATCTCTCAGAGGCTGTAACAACCATGTATCCAATGCTTTCTGATAATTTTAATGAGCTTGCAAAAAATGTGTGTGAAAACGGCTCAACAGACAATATACGCTACTCATCTGATGTAAAATACACAACAAGCGTACTGTTAAATGGGATTAATTCCTGCCTTGAAAAAGCTCAAGTACATACAGAGACTAAAAAATAAGATGGAAAAATTAGGGATTTTATCTTTATATTAAAAGTGGGGACAGATTTTATCCGCCCCCACTTTTATCATTGATTAAACAAATGTAAATATTTCCCAAACTCCTGCAATGCTTCCTCAACCACTTGTGGCTGTTCCATATCAACACCGCACAATTTCAACAAATCAATCGGATGCATACTGCCGCCGCTGCTTAAAAACTTCATATAACCAGCTAATGTCTGTTTATCACCCGCCAAAATCCTTGTCGCAATGGAAATGGCAGCCGAAAAACCTGTCGCATATTGATAGACATAAAATGGTGTATAAAAATGCGGAATCCTTGCCCACTCATATGTAATTTCTTTATCAATAACCATATTAGAACCAAAATACTTTGCATTTAAGTCTTTATATAGGCTGCATAAATTATCTGCACAAAGCACTTCTCCCTGTTCCGCTATGCTGTGAGCCTTCTTTTCAAATTCGGCAAACATCGTCTGTCTGTAAAGTGTTCCCTTAAACTGCTCTAAATAGCGATTTATCAAATATTTACGCTGTGTTTCATCATTGCAGTGTTTTAATAAATAGTGAATAAGAAGAGTCTCATTACATGTTGAAGCCACTTCTGCCACAAATATCTTATATCCTGAGTAGATATGAGGCTGTGTTTGATTGGAATAATACGTGTGCATGGCATGACCCATCTCATGAATTACCGTAAAAACATCATTTAACGTATCATTATAATTTAAAAATACATATGGGTGTGTGCTATATACGCCCCAAGAAAAAGCACCATTACGCTTGCCTGTATTTTCATATACATCAACCCAGCCATTGTCAAAGCCTTCACGAACAGTTGTGACATAGGCTTCACCAAGCGGCTGCAATGCCTGTATAACCATTTCTTTTGCCTGCCTATAATCCACTTTCATTGTATAATCAGAAACCATCAGAGCATAAATATCATAAAAATGCAATTCGTCCACACCAAGCTCATGTTTCCTTAACGCCACATAATCATGCATCTTATCAAGATTATTATTGACTGTTAATAAAAGATTATCATACACACGAACAGGAATAAATGATTGTGTTAGATACATTTCTAATGTACTTGTATAATTTCTTGCATTGGCATAAAAAATAGCCCTCTTTACATCGCCATAATACGTTTCTGCAAGCGTGTGAATATAGCTGCTATATGGTTTATATAAAGTCTCAAATGCTGATTTGCGCACCTGTCTGTCATTGCTTTCCATAAGTGCGCTGTATCTGCCATGTGTCAATTCTATCTCTTCGCCTTTTTCATTTGTAATATACCCAAAACGAATATCGGCATTATTAAACTTTGAGAATATTTTACTAGGCGCATCTGCCATTCTCTGCACTGCAGCAAGTAATTTCTCTTCTTTATCCGACAATATATGTAGTTTGCCTGCCAATATATCCTCTATATATTGTCTATAAGGCTTTACTATCTGTTCCTCAAGATATTGCTTTATAATATTATCATCAATTGCCAAAATCTCAGGCTCTACAAAGGAATATTTTTCTGCCAATTTTGTGACTGCCATCTGTGCCTTGCCAGACATTGACTGATATAAAACATTTGTTGTATCTTCATAATATTTCATAAAGGCATAGACATAAATTTTTTCTGCCAAAAAATCCGCCTTATCTTGCTCATCTAAAACCAAAGCTAAATTATCTGCACGCTCGCAGATGATTCCTTTATATGGACAAGGCATTTCACACTCACGCAAAAATCTTTTATAATCTTCTTCCCATAATGCATCACTAGCATATATATCCTCAATACGCCATTTATCGCTTTGTTCTATCTCTGCTCTTGACAACATCGTTGTTTACCTCCTGCACTTATTTAAGACCATTCCATTTACATCATCAAATGAATCCTACTCATTTTTATAATATCTTTAAAAAATAGATGTACTATTATATAAAAGTTCGCTTTACAAACAAAACGTCTGTATAACGAACTTTTGCACTGCAATTTTATTATATTTTTCACTATCAAGAAATTATTTAACATATGTTTGCAATTCATCCTACGACTAAAGTCGCGGGTATTCTTGCCTTATATCATAAAAATCATATAACTTTAATTCTTTTATTATAATTCTGGCAAATAAACAGAACATGCAATAGCAAGTGCTCCATGTCCAATATGACAAGCTACGCTTAACGATAATGGGTCCATGTTAAAATCCAACTGTGGATATTGTTCTTTCACCATTGCCGCCCACTCTGCTGCCTCTTCTGGATTGCCTGAATAAGCTACAGATATATGCACTCTATTTTCTTTATAAGCTTCCTTAAATCGGTTATTTAAATCATCTTCCATCGCCTTTAACATAATCTTTTTAGCTGATGCTTTTCCTCTTGTCTTTGCAAATGCATCCAGTTTTTCTCCCTGAATCTGCAAAACTGGATTCAATTTTAACATTGTTCCAATCGCTGCTGCCGCTGGTGTGATTCTGCCGCCTTTTTTCAAATATTTTAACGTATCCAATGTAATATAAATACTAGACTGAAATTTATCTCGTTCAAGAATTTCTTTAATTTCCTTTGCATCACACCCCTTTTCTGCCAATGCCTTTGCATCAAGGACAGATTGTCTTTGTGTTACAGAAATACGCTGATTATTCACCACATAAACCTTGCCATTATAGTCCTCTGCTAATACCGTAGCGGTCTGACATGTACTGCTTAATCCACTCGACATTGGTATAAATACAATTTCATCATATTCCTTTAATAATTGGTCAAATCGTTCCTGCAGTTCTCCAATTGATGGCTGTGATGTTGATATATCTGCATCTTCTTTTAATTTTTGATAAAATTCTTCCTGTGTCAAATCAATATCTTCATAAAATTGCGCACCGTTAATAAAAAAAGGCATTGGTAAGACAGAAACCCCCAATTCCTTGCCCATTAACTGTGTAATTCCACTGTTACTATCTGTTAATATTGCTGTTTTGCTCATATGACCTCCATACTATAATTTATTTTTTAGAAGCTGTCATTTATTCCAACTTTCGTTATTATTTGGCTATACTCTCTATTTTATATTGCTATTTAAAAGCATTTCATATAAAATAATTTTAGCTTTATGGTGGCTATTATACATGATTACCATAAATACCGCAACCAAATTTGGAGTTTCCCATGAAATATACAAATTATTGTAATCCATCTGATTTTAGACAATTAAGCAGCTCTTGCAATCATTATGAAGCTTACTTTGATGAGGACGACAACTCTTATATAACCTATATTGCCGCATACTTAGATACAAGGCTAGTTGGCTTTATTTCCTGTATTACACCCGATTTATCTATCACAGACCATCAACAAATATGCTACGTTGAAATCACTGCAATGGTTCACCCCGATTACAGGCATAAAAAAATATGTTCCAATTTATTATCAAAACTTTATATCCTTATAGAAGATATGTCCAACCAATTTAACAAAAAAAATAAGACTTGTGTATCGATACAATTTATATGTACTGTCAATGATAAAAATGCCAAGAACCATCATCTTGTATTACACTCATGCGACTATTTAATGATATTAAAAGATACAAATCCTTTAGATAGAGAAAATCAAAAACAAATCTCTAAAGACAAAGAACAGCCAAACCATATAAAAAATCACTATCAATCTTATTTTAGCCCAGATAAGAGCTGTTATATGCTGTTTGACAAGAATTTTTCTTCGCCTATTGCTGTATGCGAATTAGAATATTTCCAATCCTATACTTGTATATCAAACGTGTATGTAGACAGCGATAAACGCGGCAAAAAAATTGGTACCTCTCTTATAAAAAATTTAATACAGGATTATTTTCATGCTGAGCATAAACTGCTTCCATTAATCCTACATGTTTCTAGTACCAATCCCGCCGCGCTTCAACTTTATAAAAATTGTGGTTTTTCTATATATGAACAGGTGAATTATTATTATATAAATGTTCCTGTTATATAAGACCAATGGTAAACTATCAATAAATTTATAATCTCATTTCTTCTATTAACTTTCCTACTGAGGTGCCTAGTTCATTTACTAATTTGGAGGAATCCTCACAATATAATTTTGCCTGTTCAACTGCAATATCTATAAAAGGCAAAAACTTTTTAAATTCTAATTTGCATCCTTTTGAATAGCCACCTGCATTTTTTGAAACTAATATTTCAAGATATTTTTTATTAATGGATGCATCGTTAAACAATTGATGTTTCAAATTTTTTGGATTTTTAAGAAGTTTTTGTGATTCATATTGTTTTATATTTGGAAAGTGCATTAACAACCATAATTCAAAATTCGGATTAGACATTACTATTTTAATTCCATGTTGATTGCATAACTCAAAAATTTCATTTAATTTACTTTCAAGTTTTCTGTAATCTCTATCAAAAATAACACACACTTGGTCTATTTCGGCATCAAAATTATCCCATTTACAATTTTCTTCCCATTCGTTTTCTGGAATTTGATTTCCATTTTGGTCAATACGCCCCATTTGAACTAAACAAGCATTTATTAACTGCATAGGAGACTTAATGTCTCTTGCCCTTTTTGCTTTTCTATCACTTCAATATAGACATCATTCTTTATATTTAACTCTGCCTTATTATTCCGAACTCTAAAAAAATAAGATTCTTCTGTTGCTCCTTCCGAAACACAATAAAAACGGATTCTTGGTGATATTGTTTCTGCTTCATTTTCATAATTAAATATTTTGGGAGTTCTTAAATTTAATTTTTTCAAATTTATTCTTTCCCCCATACGTACTCAAAATCTTTAAATACAGGAACCGCACCATATCTTCCAGCAAGATAATCTTTAGCAACGACCTTATCATATCGAATTTTAAATTTTTCTAAGGTATATAAATTGGTACTATTATCCTTTTCTTTTTCAGCAAACCATATCTCATCTCTTCGTAAGATGTTTAAATCCATTAAATTCGATTCATGTGTAGTAATAATCAATTGTGTCGTTTTATTTTCTGATAGATTAAGAAATGTCTCTACAAATTTAATTGTCATTTGTGGATGAAGACTGCGGTCTAATTCATCTATGATAAATACCTTATCCTTATCATCATTTAAAATCACATGTAATAATTCAATAAGCCTTTTTGTTCCATCAGATTCTTCTCCATATTCATATTTACTCTCATCCATCCCATGCTGAAACATTAATTTTGCAATTTTTTTTACACCTGTTTCATCATAATCTAATTCAAATAAAGTATTGTCAAA
Organism: uncultured Lachnospira sp.; assembly: GCA_910589305.1. Taxonomy (GTDB): domain Bacteria; phylum Bacillota; class Clostridia; order Lachnospirales; family Lachnospiraceae; genus Lachnospira. Next base: position 368,927 of record CAJUTV010000001.1, read on the forward strand.
ATTAAGAATCGATTTTACATTTGCTGTATTATCAACATCTGGTTTTTGTAAAAATCGTTCTGCTACTTTTTCATTGAAAAAATACTCTTTAAAAGCTGCCTCATTCATCATACGCATATTATAATCAGTTATACCTGTATCTAAATATTTTAAGACATTTACTAATTTTTTATTATCATTTTCAAATAATAAATAGCTTTTGCCTAATTTCGTTTCAGGATAAATAATAATTAATTTATATTTAAACCAATCAAATATTTTATTAAAAACCTCAAATTCGTCTTCCATTTCCCGTCTTTTTATTTCATATAACAATAATGTAGTATGAATACGATTTGCATCCTTTATAAAAAATTCAAATTGTTCTCTATTATCTTTTTGATGAAACATATTTTCATCAAAATAATACTGATTATTTTCTACTAATCTTTCAAAAATAACATGTTCTTCTTCTGCCTTCATCTCATAAAGCCATTCTGAAAGAACGATATTATCTTTTACATTAACTGTAAATCCATATGCAAAACATTTTTTCTCTATTGTAAACTCATATTCAAATAAAGTTGGTTTACTTGCATTCGATTCATTACTTCTGCAAAATTTATCATGATAAGAAGCAGCTTCCATTGTATTTAAAACAATTTCTTTTCCAGCATCAATAGCTTTAATTAAATTTGTTTTGCCTGATGCATTTGCTCCATATATAGAAGAAAATTTCAACACCTTTCGTTCCTTATAATTTATCACTCGCTCTTTATGCTGTTCTGAACGCCCTGCATAAAGATGATATTCTGTAGGAACAATCTTTCCTTTTTCATCTGTTTTATAACCAAATGACATAAAATTGGATATTGAAAATCTCATTAACACAATTATCACCTCACGATTCTTTCTCTCTTTTGTTCTATTATGTAACATTATATGTCTCATTATACTGTGATTTTCATTGATTACAAGAGATTTTCTCACAATTTTTAATAAATTTTGTACATTTAGAATCAATTATCTTAGATTTATCCAATCACATCCGCCATATCATACATTCCTGCTGATTTTCCAGCAAGAAATTTAGCCGCCTCAATTGCGCCTTTAGCAAATACAGATTTTGAGTATGCCGTGTGTGTAAACTCAATCACTTCATCTTCTCCTGCAAAGATAACATCATGCACGCCAACAATCGTACCGCCGCGAACAGCACTGATTCCTATCTCTTTTTTATCTCTCTTTTGTCTTATACTGCTTCGGTCATACTGATAAAAATATTCATCACCCAACACTTCTTTTATGGAATCCGCCAACGCAAGCGCCGTTCCGCTTGGCGCATCCAACTTTTGATTATGATGTTTTTCAACAATTTCAATATCAAACCCTGCTGGTGCTAAGACTTTTGTTGCCTCTTTAAGAAGCTTAAATAATGTATTAATTCCCAGCGACATATTGGCAGACTTTAATACAGCCACTTTACAAGCCGCATCGCGTACCTTATCAACTTGCTCTTTACTTAATCCTGTTGTACATACAACTACAGGCATCTGTTTATCAACACAGTATTGAAGCAAGGAATCAACTGCACTGGCAGCAGCAAAATCAATAACAACATCCGCCTTTACATCACACTTATCAATAGATGGAAATACAGGATACGCATTATGTCCATCATCATAAGGGTCAATCCCTGCAACAATTTGACATCCTTCATCTTTTGCAACTAAATCAGTTATCACTTTCCCCATATGACCATTACAGCCATGCATAATTATATTTATCAACATTTACTCCTATTCCGCAGGTCACAAAAACTTATAGGCAACTCTTGCAAATCTGCATAACAAATTTGCCGCTAAATTATACATTCTCAATTTAAGCACAAAGAGCTGCAAACCATTTTTATAAATATATATAACAAATTTATCCTATGACTTTCTTTTAATATTCAATCATTCTAAATAATTTTCATGATTGCCTGCTTATCATCTTATCTTCACTAATCATATTTATATTATAATAATTACATTATTAATAATAGCATTGTTCTTTAATGATATTATTTAATATCAATCCCATATTCTATCATTGCATGTTTTAATCGCTCCAGATTTGGTGCTTCCATTGGTGAAAGAGGCATTCTAAGCGGTCCGACTTCCATTCCCATCAAATTTAAGGCATGTTTTACCGGAATTGGGTTTACTTCACAAAACAGCGCATCTACAAGATTTAAAGCCTCAAACTGCATTTTTGCACTGCCTTCGATATCTCCCGCCATAAATTTTGCACAGATATCATGAGTCTGCTGTGGTGCTACATTAGAAAGTACAGATATAACGCCTTTTGCGCCAATTGACATAAGCGGTACAATCAATCCATCTTCACCGGAATACATATCAAGACAACCTTCTGCTAACATCATTGTTTTTACTTCTTGTGCCATATTTCCTGTTGCTGCTTTTATACCAACAATATTGTCAACTTCTTTTCCTAATCGTGCGGCTGTTTCAGGAAAAATATTGCACCCTGTTCTTGAAGGCACATTATACATAATAATCGGTAAATCAACCGATTTTGCTATCTGTGTATAGTGTGCTATAAGTCCGCTCTGTGTAGCCTTATTATAATATGGTGTAACAACAAGACAAGCATCGGCTCCTGCTTTCTGTGCCTCCTGTGACAAGTAAACTGCTGTCTGTGTACAATTTGAGCCTGTTCCTGCAACAACTGGCACTCTTTTCTTTACATAATCTACAGTAAACTGTATCGTCTCAATATGTTCTTCATGAGTCATCGTTGAAGCTTCACCTGTTGTTCCACATACAATAATAGCATCGGTTGAGTGATTAATCTGATAATCTAACAACTCACCCATCTTGTCATAATGAATCTGTCCATCTGCTTTCATTGGTGTGATAATAGCTACTCCTGCTCCGGTAAAAATCGCCATCTTATCCTTCTTTCCGCTGTATATCACAGCTACATAATATTCTAAAAATATTTTAATTTGCTATTTTTTAAATTTTTAATAAACTCTAATATAACCTTATAATTTTGCTGAATAATTCTTGCAAATTCATAACAAATACATTTGTTATAAACTTATTAGTAAATGAAACTTTCCTATAAAGTAAAAAAAGCTGACCATATATGGACAGCCTAAGCATTGCAAAAATGTTTTGTAGCTCTCCATCTTACGATGACAGTCGCAAGGCTATTAACCTTACGCCCAGCAAAATGTTTTCGGGAACACTCACTTCGGCGCTGCTACCTTTCTCATAACTTCATCTGCCTCCGTAACATCCATTATGATACTGATTAGCAACGCGACCTCTACACAAATTTATAACTTATATATTATATATAAATATATCACTAGAGCCTTTTAATGTCAACTCTATAATAAATAAATTAAAGAATTGAGGATTCCTTTTCATTAATCCTCATCTTCTATTACATCTATCTTGCTGACAGATACTTCATAGGCAACTCTTTTTTCAACTTGCTCTTCATCAATGCGCTTTGTGTATTCACGGCTCTGAACACGTCCCTGCACCTGAAGATGTCCGCCAACTTCTATACTTGCAGCATAACGCGCATTTCTTCCCCAAGCGATACATGGTATGTAATCGGACTTGCCATATGGGCGATTGACTGCAATCAATATATCTGCTATTTCTCTGCCAAGAGGAGTTTTTCTATACACTGGTGGCTTGCATACATAGCCATCAAGAAAAATTTGATTGGATTTTGACTGCTCCTCTGGAATCTCATCTTCCTCTATAAACTCAATTTCCCTTACAAATATAGAAAGTATCAGTTTGTTTTTTTCGCCCACATGTCTATTATAAGACCTAAACTGTCCTGAAACTTCTATTTTCATTCCTCTGTAATCCTTCGTAATATCAACAAGTCTCTCACTAATCATTAATGGAATAATATCAACAGAATCACTTAGTCTATTAACTGAAACATCAACAAGATAGAACCCTTCACCAAATACTTCATGACTAAATGTAAACTCTGATACCACTTCTCCAATAATCGTTACCCTATTGTTTTCAATAACCTTATCAAGCATTTTGTATTTCTCCCTTCTTTGTCAGTTCTAAACTGACCTTCGTGCTTTTTAATGTTCTTAAGTATTTATATGCTAGTACATTGCTGTTTATGACAAAAATAATAAAATTTATTTATGACTTTTTTGTGTCCAAATCTTATATTTAATAAAGACTTTTTAATTTTTATATATTTTTTATAAAAATGGAATATATTTACTAAAATATTTTTACTTATTATTATTTTTTTTTATATATTTTAAGTAATTATTTTTACTTTTTTTATATTTATATATATAAAATGGCACAAAATATTTTAAAATAACATTCAAACCATATAAATTTTACTTGTATTTTTCACTTCTTATGCTAGAATATTAGAGTTACATTAGAAATATAAAAATGTGTTACTTGCGCCTAGAACAGCAATCTGTTCTTTAAATTTGCAGGTTACGGAAGAATGGAGGATTCTTAATGATTACTAAACGCGAGGATATTCGTAACATTGCTATTATTGCTCACGTAGATCATGGAAAGACAACCCTTGTAGATGAGTTGTTAAAACAAAGCGGAACATTTCGGGAAAACCAAGAAGTTGCTGAACGAGTGATGGACTCAAACGATATAGAAAGAGAACGTGGTATCACTATTCTTTCTAAAAATACAGCTATCACTTATAAAAATACAAAAATTAACATTATTGATACACCTGGACATGCTGATTTTGGCGGTGAAGTTGAGCGTGTTCTCAAAATGGTAGACGGTGTTGTTCTTGTTGTGGATGCATTTGAAGGTGTTATGCCGCAAACAAAATTTGTTCTTCAAAAAGCACTCGAACTGGATTTATCAGTTATTGTATGTATCAATAAAATTGACCGACCAGAAGCAAGGTCTAGTGAAGTTATTGATGAAATTTTAGAATTATTTATTGATTTGGAAGCCAATGATAAACAACTGGATTGTCCATTTATATATGCATCGGCTAAATCAGGATATGCTATTGCAAATCTTGACGATGAACGAAAGGATATGCAGCCTCTTTTTGAGTGTATTATTAACAATATTCCTGCTCCTCAGGGAAACCCTGAAGACGACACACAAATGCTGATATCAACAATTGATTACAATGAGTTTGTTGGAAGAATTGGTATTGGCAAAATTGAAAATGGTCATATTAAGGTAAATCAGGACGTAATGATTGTCAATCATCACGACTCTTCTGTCCATAAACGTGTTCGTGTCACAAAACTTTACACGTTTCATGGTCTTAACAAAACAGAAATAAATGAGGCTACTATTGGCGATATTGTAGCTGTTTCCGGAATTTCTGATATTCATATTGGAGACACTTTATGCTCTGTAGAAAATCCTGTAGCGATTCCTTTTCAAAAAATTTCAGAACCTACATTATCAATGGATTTTATGGTCAATGACAGTCCATTAGCAGGAAAAGAAGGAAAATATGTCACTTCCAGACATATTCGCGACCGCCTTTTTAAAGAACTCAACACCGATGTAAGCCTACGTGTTGAAGAAAATACAAACAGTGAAAATTCCTTTAAAGTATCTGGACGAGGCGAACTTCATCTCTCTGTTCTTATTGAAAATATGAGACGTGAAGGTTATGAGTTTGCTGTAAGCAAGGCACAAGTACTCTACCACTATGATGAACGAGGTCAAAAACTGGAACCTATCGAACTTGCTTATATTGATGTTCCTGATGAATTTACAGGTTCTGTTATACAAAAGCTCAGTCAACGAAAAGGCGAATTACTTGGTATGACTCCTATTAACGGCGGTTATACACGTCTGCAATTTTCTATACCTTCACGCGGATTAATTGGATACAGAGGCGAATTTCTTACTGATACAAAAGGAAATGGTATTATCAACACATCATTTGAAGGATATGAACTCTATAAAGGTGATATTTCTTACCGAAAAACAGGTTCTCTTATCGCTTATGAAGATGGTGAAACGGTAACTTATGGACTTTTTAATGCTCAAGACAGAGGTACACTCTTTGTTGGTCCTGGTGAAAAAGTGTACAGTGGCATGATTGTTGGCGAAAGCCCTCGAACAGAAGACATTGAAGTCAATGTATGCAAGACAAAGCATTTGACAAATACGCGTTCTTCAAGTGCAGATGAAGCGCTGCGATTAATACCGCCAAAAATTTTAAGTCTTGAACAAGCACTTGATTATATTGATACCGATGAACTTCTTGAAGTAACGCCGTCAAGTTTAAGAATCCGCAAAAAAATTCTGGATTCTACACTGCGTTACAGAGCAAATAAAAAATAAATAGATAAATCTGTTTTTATTTTTGACAATTATATTGATGCACAGTTACCATAAAAAATAACTATTTAAGGCTTTTATTTTTTTCGATAATGGTATATAATATTTTTTGACATTATACATTTTTGATTGGAGGGATATACATCATGGAAAGCGATTTAGGCGCAAAAGTAAAGAAATTGAGAATATCTCATGGTTTAACACAAGAGGACGTTGCAAAAGCTCTTGATGTTACACCAGGTTACATTAGCAATGTCGAAAACGGACGTAATCTAATGACTTTACGTATGCTTTCATACTATGCTGAACTAACTGGCGTTTCTTTGGACTATCTTGCTGGCAGCGTTGACAAGAACTATCAAAATACAGCTCTTGACAATGAAATTATGCAGATTGTTCAAAAGCTTGATGCAGACACGAAAGAAAAGCTTATCTCAACTCTTAGAATTTGGAATAAGCAGTAAGACAACCTTAAAACCTATGCAGTGGGGCTATTGCAAAATGAATCATTCTACAAGGTACAATAACATACACAATATTTGTCACCTTACATAGAGATTTATTTTACAACAGCCCCTTTTCTGTATACAATAGTTAAGCGGATATTCGCAATCCGCTACGCTACTTGTTCGGGTGTTTGACACCCTAACCTCATAGCTACTATCGTAACGCAAGTCCCCACCCCCACTTATGCCTTTGCAGCATTGAAGTGGGGGACTTCCTTGATGAGGTTAAAATAAGGAAGTATCCCGCTTAAAAAAACGAGAAACTTCCCTAAATATTTTTCATTATTACAATATTAAGCAGATAAGCACAATCCACTTCACTACTCTTCTGATAAGGTTTCCTATTAACTTTGAATATTTTTCATTTTATAAAATTCGCCCTTCAATGCCATCAATTCATCAAAAGTCCCATATTCTACACATTTTCCATCATTGATTACAGCTATTTTATCGGCATCCCGAATAGTTGATAAACGATGTGCTACAATAAATGTCGTTCTATTCTTTGTTAAATTATTGACCGCTTCTTGAATAAGTTTTTCAGATATACTGTCAAGTGCTGATGTTGCTTCATCTAGTATAATAACTTTTGGATTTCTTATCAACGCTCTTGCTATGGATACTCTCTGCCTTTGACCGCCTGACAGCTTTCCGCCGTGTTCTCCCACATCGGTATCTAAGCCTTTTGGCAAACTCTCAACTAAATCCATTAGATTGGCAGCTTTTACAACGTCCCATATCATTTCTTCCGTTGCATTTTCCACACCATATGTAATATTTTCTCTCAATGTTCCTGAAAACAAAATAGATGTCTGTGGTACAACCGCCAAGTACTTTCGATAGCTTCTCAAATCGATTTCCTTCATATTGTTTCCATCAATAAGGACATCTCCTTGTGTGGCAAGATTAAATCCAATAGCAAGGTTTAATATCGTTGTTTTGCCAGAACCCGACTCTCCTACTAATGCAATTGTCTCTCCCGCTTTTACATGAAGATTAAGATTCTTTAAAACATCAATATTGGTGTTATGGTATTGAAATTTGACATTTTTAAAATCAAACGCTCCTGTTACTGTATGCAGTTCTTTCTTTCCATCATTTTTTTCAATATCATCGGAAAGCAATACCTCTCCAATAGAATTAACGGATTCAATACCTTTTGCAATGGTAGGAACTAACGTAATAAACGCTGAAACCTGATTGACTATCGTTGCAAAATAACTTTGATACAAGGTAATATCACCCGCTAAAATATTGCCTCTCAACGCAAGAATCCCTGTAAATGCAAGACATACAATCTGAAATACCTGAAACACTGCCCAGCCGACAGAACCAAATACAGACTGAATAACATCCAATTTGTAACCTTTTTCTGCCACAGTAAAAAGCTGCATATTCATTTTATCAATTTCTTTTTCCTCAAGCGCATGAGCCCTTGTGACTGGTATCATCTCAACCATCTCCATCACTTGAGCTGAAGTCTCTTCCATCTCATGCCGAAATTCATAGTTTCTTTTTTTCATAATATTTCTAAAAAAAACCATTGTAATTGCAGCAACTGGCGTTGTTAAAAGGAAAAATACAAATACCATCAAACTTTTTGATATGGTTACTGTAAGCGCGATAGCAACATTGAGCGCAATATTTAAGGTGCTTATCAACATTTGTGTTGACAATGTTTCAACAGCTTCCACATCTCTTATAATTTTTGATTGTAACCGCCCTGACTGTGTCTCTGTATGATATGAGATAGACAATTGCTGAAGTTTTTTTACTAATGCTCTTCTAAGTCCTGTCTCTGCATATCGCGTCGCCAATGATTTATATCTTGTATACATATAATTCATTGGAATATTTAACAGTATCAGTCCTACCATAATCAGCGACTGTATCAATGTATCATTGTATGTATTGGGGTTTCCTGTTGTCACATCATTGATAATATTGGCTGTGACAATTGGCAAAACCCATACAGGACAGTGTTTTACAAAAAAGAAAAACACTGCCGCAAAAAATTTGTGATAATTTCCTTTATATAATCGTAATAAAATAATAAGCGGATGTTTTTGATGTTTTTTATAACATTGTATAAACCAACTCTCTACATCGACTCCTTTTGGTGCATGTAAGTTCATTGTCTATTCCCTATTTTATAATCTTATCTACATTATCAGCAACAATAGCTTCACCTTCACAACCTACTACATGAACATTTTTTAATACCAACTCTTTTATATTGCTTACAACCATTCCCTGTTTACAGCCTTCTTCACAGCCTAACATCATTGCTGCTACGCCTGATTTTGCATCCTCTGCATAAGAAAAATCAATATTTTCAAAGGTTAATTGCTCTATCTTACTTTCAGGCAAACCGCATATATAGGTTCCTGCAACATGACAATTGGTTGCTTTTATATTTTTAAATGTAAGATTTTTAATAGAAGGCGTCCTGCTGTCAACAGGAAGCGGCTTTTTGGTACTTACATATTCTGTCTTTCCATCAGGGTCGCAAAAATAAAAACTATTGACAACAAAAGGTGTCATCACATTATCCATATCAATATCTTCAAATGAGATATCATCTAAAACTGACAATTTACCTCTTCCTCTTCTTGTCTTTACTCTCAAACCTCTATCTGTGTTCATAAACAGGCAATCTTTAATATGAACATCTTTAACACCTGCCGCAATTTCACTTCCTACAGTCACCGCACCATGTCCATCTCTCATACAGCACTGTCTGACAATCATATTCGATGTTGGCACTTGATAACGTTCAGCCATATAGATTTTACCTGATTTAACAGCAATACAGTCATCACCAACTGAAATATACGTTCCAAGCACAAGTACATCGGTGCAGCTCTCTGGGTCTAAACCATCTGTATTATGCGAATTTGCTGGATTTTTAATACAAATATCAATAAATTTTAAATGCTCGCTAAAATATGGGTGAATCGTCCAAGACGGTGAATTTTGAACAGTAATTCCGTGCATAGTCACATTGCTGCAATGATTAATAAAAAATAATCTTGGTCGCCATGCAATATTTCTTATTTTACAATCTTTCCACCAATTTTCAAAACTGGTGTTTCCTTCTATTGTTCCTTGTCCTGTAATAACAACGTTTTCAACATTGATACCGCACACAATAGCAGAAAATGTATCTAAAGGATTACCTTCCCAAGAACCTAAATTATACTCTTCCTTCTCATCATAAGATTCAATCACACCTGGCAGTATTGGAAATTTCTCTCTTTCCGTATATGCTGAAAGCACTGCACCTTTTGCTAATTCCAATGTTAAATTACTTTTTAAAAAGATGCTTGAAATTTTATATTCACCTGCTGGCACAAGTACTCTTGAATTAAGAGGACAAGACATAATAGCACATTGAATTGCATTTGTATCATCATGCACACCATCACCATATGCACCAAATTCACGTACATTTAAAGTCACAAATTCATAATTGGTATGAACTTGTATCGCTTTTATTTCTTCCCCATCATATTTTACCTCTATTTTATAATCGGTATCTGGTTTTAAGTCATATATAGAAGTAACCACCTTATTACTTTCCATATATTTTTTATCATTTACATAAATATCATATTGATTTTTTGTATAATATTTTCCTGAATCCGTTAATTCTACAACAACACTTCTGCTTGTCTTTGTCACTAATATTAACTCCATAATACACCACCCTTATTTATTCCATAATCCTGATATTCTCTGTTTCTTATCCATTCGCTGTATCCAAATGCAGCAGCTGCCACATATTTTGCATCAAACGTTTGGTTTTGTGTATTGATAGAATGAAAAACTTTTTCCAATAAGTCCACTGCCACATTCTCATATTTTTCCGTCTGCAATGCCTTCATTCTGCACCCTTTTAATATCACATAAGACAACATAGCCTCTACAGTCTCATCTTGCACATTTTCCTGTGCTTTTGACGAAATCAATAATGTTACTGCTGCTTTATAATACTCTTGCAATTTTCGATAAATTTCATATAATGGCTGCGCCATCAGCTCCATTGTATCAATCAGGGAAGCTGCATAATATACAAGATTTTCATATAAGCTTTTATCCAATTCTATTTTTTTTATGATTTTATCTGAATTTTTCATCAATAAATCATATGGTCTGATGTACTCATCTGAAGAATTTTTACAACTATCAAAGAAGGCATCACTAACTTCATTATACTGTGCAATAATATCATTATAATGCTCCTTTCCCCCATTTCTTGTGTCATAATTCATATAAAACGGCTGAGTACAATAAAAGTCACTCAATATAATTTCTTCACTTTCACTGTTGCTTGAAAAATATCCCATCTTATTTCGCTGCTGTTTGTCAAAACAAGCAGCAAGTTCTACTGCCTTATCAATATATTTTACATCACTAGTATAATCACCTATATTATAAAATACATTTCCCCATAAATATTTATGGATTCCATCCTCTTTTGCCAATTTGGCTACATTTACAGCATATTTATCAACCATTTGCTTTGCTTTATCTGCATATTCTTTTTCACTGGTTGCCTTATATAATGCAATCACTGCATTTACAATTATAGCACAACCTTCATTATTGGCTGTTTTAGATGATTCGTCCAACAAATCCATCAACTTTTTTTCTAATTCCTTATTTCTATTTATCATATATCCCTCCTATAATCAAAATAATCAAACGCTCCATATATAGTATCCGGCGCTGTGCCGCCATTTTTATTTATATAATCTAAAGCAAACCCACCATCATACGCATACATTCCAACCATAGCGCCTGTAAATCGCTTGCCTTTTTTAAGTCCTTCATCACACAGATAATATACATTTGTCAATGTATCCACATGCTGATATTCTTCACCATCGTAACTAAAATAAAATGCTCTTGTAAGATAATTAACATTGACTTTTAAATAGATATCCTTTTTACTGCAATCAACTTCAATTTCTTTTCCTTCTATGTAGCCATCAATATATTCCATCACCTTAATAAGAAGTCTTGGCTGCTCTTCTGTTGTTGCAAATATACCAAACTTAATAAATGTATTTTCATCATAATAACATGTTATGCCCATATCTTGACCTGGATAAATATCAGGCATCTTCATCTTGCATACACACGAAAATTTAAAATCGCTCTGTCTTCTTAATAAAATATTGCGCGCATGCATTGAACTTAAATCTTCTTTACTTCCCTTTATATACACATATGAATTTTTTAATACAATACCGTCCATTTCTGGTGGTCTTGGAAATACCCAATTGGTGCCTAACCATTGTTCTTTAAAATCATCAAAATCGCTTTCTTCCCATATCGTTTCAGGCAAATTCGGTTTTATCTGTAAAGTGCTTGGTCCATCAAGATTATTGACAATTGGCCAGCCGTCTGCTGTCCACGTAATTGGGTCTAGTGCTGTTTCTCTTCCTAATATGCTATATCCTTCCCCTATCTTTCGCCCGCACAAATAAACGATATACCACTGTCCATTTTGTGTCTGTACTGGTTTTCCATGACCACATCGCTGTATAATAGCTCCCTCATCCATTTGTCTCATAATTGGATTATAAGGACAAGGTTCATATCTTCCCATTAGTTCTTTACTTCTTGATACTGTAATTCGATGTCCCGGTCCTGTTCCGCCCTCTGCCTCAAATAGATAATAATAACCGTCTTTTTTTAATAAATGAGGTCCTTCTGGCGCACGTTTATTATCTCCATAATACAAAAGTTTTGCCTCGCCAATTTGTTTGGTAGCCTCTTTGTTAATTGGTAAAATCCTTGCGCCTCGATTTAAAAGCATATATCTCTTTCCATCATCATCTGTAAACAATGATGGGTCAATACCATCCTCATCAATAATGGCAGGTTCACTGTATGGTCCTTCTGGCGTTTCTGAAGAAACGATAATCTGCTTTCTATAAACCGTTCCATCATCATTTAAGCGATATGTCGCTGTAATATAAAACTTTCCTTCATAATAAGAAATATCTGGCGCCCAATAGCCTCTTCCACCCTCAAGATTATCCAATCTTGCCCATTGTGGATTAATGATAGCATGTCCAATAATCTTCCAATGCACCAAATCTTTTGACATCGAAACAGGAATACATGGAAAATAGATAAAAGATGAATTTACCATATAATATGTATCTTCCACTCGAATAATAGATGGGTCTGGATACATACCTGTTCTTATAGGATTCCTGTATAAATCTTTATATTTTGCACCAATTTCCTGTTCAAAATATTCTAATAAACTAAAATATTTATTCTCTGCAGCAATATCCATTGGTGTGAACAGATTCATATCCCCTGTCAAAGGAGATATCCCTACTCGTTCCACTAAATATTTGCATACATCAACATTTCCTGACATTGCGCCATAGTGTAATATATTCTTGTGCTCACCATCATATATGTCCATACTTGCACGCGAATATTCCACAATATATCGCACAAGCTTTAAATTACCTGTCTTAGCCGCCAGCAATGCCATAAGTACACCATGCTCATCAACTTCATCTATTTTTGACGGCTCATGTTCAAGAATATTTTTAACCATATCGACATTTTCTAAATATATTGCATCTACTAAATTATCCATATGTATCCTCCTTATTATATTTATAATAAATAATTGTAAATCACAACTTTGTATCAAACAACATGCAAACATCAATTGCTAATTCAATTGAACATCATGAACTTTATTTGCAATTTTTTACTTTTTAACTTTAGTATACCTTACCATGAATCTTTTTTCTACATAAATAATGCCTCAAAAAAAAGTTTTTACATATAAAAAAAGAGTTGCTGTGCAACTTTTGCAATTTTATTTTATAAAATTTTTATTTTTAAAAAATCTGTTATGTACTTGCTAATAGATTGAACGTTTCTATAAGCAAAAAGCCGGTCCGAATAAATCGAACCGGTTTTAAATAATACATAATTTATTATTATTCCTTAACAGCGCCTACGTTAACACCTTGAACAAAGTACTTCTGGCAGAATGGATAAATAATTGCAAATGGTAAAATTGCAACAATAACCGCTGCTGAAGAAATTGTATTCGGGTCAACCGCATCATCATTAGGAACATCGGATTCCATAACCATAGCACGAAGACGAATTTGGAAGTTCCACAAATCATTTTTATTGATATAAATTTTAAAGTTTGTATAGTCATTCCAGAACTGTACGGCAAACATCAAACCAATTGAAGCAAGAGCTGCCTTTGACAATGGAAGCACAATCTTAAAGAATATGCCCATCGGCGAACAACCATCAATCTGCGCGGCTTCAAATAAGGACTCGGGGATACCTTCAAAGAAGTTCCGCATCAATACCAGATTATAGACATTAATTGCCATTGGCAAAATAACTGCCCATATCGTATTAATCAAATTCAAATTTTTCATAACGAGGTATTTAGGAATCATACCACCGTCAAAAATCATTGTGAAAAGTAACATATATGCAAAGAAATTTCTGCCAGGCATTTCCCATTGGATTAATACATAACCACCAAGTGTTACAAGCAATAATCCAACAAATGTACCAATAACTGTTGTTACACAAGAAATATAAAATGGTTTATATAAAGCACTACGTGAAATAATAGCATTATAACCACTCCAAGTAAACTGTGATGGCAACCATTTAAAACTATATGCTGAACGTGCATCAAAGGAGTCTACAATTACCTTCCAAATTGGAAGCATAATTGCCAACGATATTAATATAAACAAAACAGCATTAACAATCGGGAAGACTTTGATTTTCTTCTTTTTCTTAGCAACTACTACTGTATTATCACTCATTATCTATCCCTCCTTATACGATTCCACGTCCGCGTACTTTCTTACTTGCATAATTACATCCTAATACAAGAATCATACCAACGAACGATTTAAACAAACCAACGGCTGTAGAGTAACCATAATCGGAGTTACCACTACTAAATGTCTTATTATAAATATATGTCTGCAATACCTGTGCAACATTCAATACCGCATTATTCATAGTTACAAATACAGATTCAAAAAGGTTCATAACCTTAGCAAGGTTAAGAATAAATACTGTAATAATTGTGTTTGCTAATGCAGGAAGGGTTATGTATATCAATCTCTTCCATCTGTTAGCACCATCAATCTGAGCTGCTTCATAAAGGTCTGGACTAATGCCGGACAATGTAGCTAAGAACAAAATCGTTCCCCAACCAGTATCTTTCCATACATTCATCACATAGAATGTACCGCGCCAATATTGCTCTGAACCCAAGAAGAATATTGGTTCATCAATAATATGCCAATTTAACAACAAACTGTTTACAACACCTGTTGGGTTTGGGTCAAGAATCATCTTAAATACAGAAGCAACAACAACCCATGACATAAAGTGAGGTAAATATACAATTGTCTGTACAGTCTTCTTAAAACCAAGTGATACAATCTCATTCAAAAGAAGTGAGATAATAACAGCAGCACCTGTATTTAATATCAATTTAATGATAGAAAGAATTAAGGTATTCTTAAATGCCTGCCAAAAATAAATATCATTGGTAAACATCTGATTAAAATGATAAAGACCAGCATAGTAAGGTCCCTTAATTATATACTTTGTAAATGCGTAACGGCAACCAAGCATTGGCCAGTAGTTAAACAATAATACCATTATAAGAACTGGCAAAAACATAAGATAGAAGCCTCTGTAATAATACATTTTCTTCCATATGCTCTGATTAATAGAGTTTGTAAGAAATCTCTTATCAACACCAAGGTCTTTTTTAAAGTACTTCATGATATCGATAAAACATCCTGCAATTGCAACAATGATACCAAGTATAAATACATAGGTTCCTGCACCTACTGTATATTCTGGCTTTGACAATAAATCGGTCAATTTGAATACTTCATAAGAATTTCTGCTAGCATAAAGTCTAAAATCCATAGCAACAAATGCTACAATAAAGATAATAGCTGAAATTGCAGTTGGAATAATAGACAACATATCGCGTCTGGCAACAAGTAACAGAATCGCCGCAACAATAACAACAATTTGAATATACCATAAAACTGGCATATCAATACTCATGAAACTGTAGGCATCGGTGATTTCGTCTGTATTTTGTACAAATGGTAATAAACCGCCCACCAGAGCAATTACTAGACCTATAACAGCAATTACCTTAAGATTTCCTGAATGCTTATCATCAATTATCTCACCACACTTAGGACACACCTTAGCGCTTTTTGGCAATTCTGTATTACAAGACTTACATTGCATCTTCATACCTTCTTTCTAAATTATTATAGTAATTCTAAGCCTACATCTAGTATGCTGACAGATGTCATTTTACGACACCTATCAATATTTGCACTGCAAACTTGACAATGTCTTTGACACATCTACATTTAAGTAAGCTAAAAACAAGAATCCATCCAGGCTGTAACCACCCGGAAGTGGATTCTTGCTATGTGGTAGTAAACTACCAAATTATTTAATTTTAATTATTTCTGTGAATTCAATGACTTAAGACAAGCTTCAACATTTGAACCAACTTTTGACTTATACTGATTCATGCCTTCTTCAACTGTCCACTCACCAAGTGCAACCTTTGAAATTACTTCTTGTCTAGCTGTATTAATATCTGTGATATTAAGACCAAGAACTTCTGTCATTGGAAGAGGAGTTGCAACCTTAGAAACAGTAGCAAACCACTCACCATTTTCACGAGCTACCTCAGTTATAGCTCCCTGACCTGGGTCACCTGAACCATTAAATTTAGCTAATGCAAGAATTGGGTCAATATGGTTTTTAGGCATCCATGTATCTGGCTTCTCTGGCTGTGGAAGCATATGGAATTCGCCCTCTTTATATGTCTTAATATCATCTTCCTTCTTAGCAATTGTTACAGACTCAGCCTTATCATCCCAGTGTGTACCCTTAGCGCCGTACTCCCAAGCTGTTTGAACATCGCCGCCATCAAGCATTGTCTCAATGAAATACTTAAAGATGCCTTCTGGATTCTTAGCATCATTTGTAATACACCAAGCTGGTGCAATTCTTTCTACATAAGTACCAAGCTCTTTAATAGGATTAATAGCAACCAATGTGCCATCAAGTCCCTTAGATTCCAAGTTCTGCTTTAATGTGTTAGCCCATGTACCAGCCCAGTATGTGAATACACCTGACTCTGAAGCAGCATCTGTTGAATAGAACTTGTTACGAGCATCTGAAGTCTTCTGACCAAGTGAAGCTTTATCAAGCACACCATCTTTAACACCATCTTGAAGTCTCTGAAGAGCATCCTGCATAGCCTTCTCTGAGAAACCATCTACAAACTGTCCTGAAGCATTCTGATAGAATGTAAATTGTGCATTCTGATAAAATTCTGGCAAATAGTTTGTATATGGAGCTTCCAATGAAATAAAGTCTGGAGCTGAAATTACATAATGTCCCTTATCAGCAGCCATCTGCTTTAAATAACCATAATATGTATTCCAATCCATTGTTACGCCCTGTACTTTTGCTACATCAATGTTTGATGCTTCAAGCCATGACTTTTTAATAAATGTACAGCAGCCATTACCACGATATGGAGAGAATCCATACATAGCTTTTGTTCCATCTTCACCATTAACCTTTAAAGCGTTAAAAATGTTATCAGCTGTTGCAATAAGTCTGCCTGACTTCTTTAAATCTGAGTTTTCCCATGCATCCGTCATGTTCCAAAGGAAACCATTTGATGCATAAAGAGCATAATAATCTGAAGAAAGAAGTACAACATCAGGCTGTGCATCACTGGCGAAAGCACTTGCTACTGCATCATAATAACCATTGTGGTCAGGACGGATAAACTTAAGCTTTAATCCTGTCAACTCCATCAAATACTTATAAAATGCCTCACCACCATTTGATTCTGTTACAACTGTGTTGTCAACCATGATTTCGATTTCATCAGTAGGCTTTGTAATTTCCTTTGAATCGTTATCACCATTACCACCTGGATTATTATCACCACCATTATTGTTACCACAAGCTACAAGACTCATTACAGATGTAAGAGTAAGACCTACAGCTGCAAGTTTCTTAATTGTCTTTTTCATAAACCTCTAAATCCTCCTTAATGATTTGACTGAGCTACGCTACAGTCATATTTTAGACAAACATATAATATCATTTTTGTACTATTTTAACAAGATAAATTTTAATAATTTTTGTTTTTTTTTTGTTTTTTTTTAATAATCCAGTATTTTCCTGCCTTTTTTCTGTTTACAATTTGTTCATTTTTTAATTATTTAAGAGGTGTTTTTATTATTTGAATATTTTGTATATTGGTAAATATTATAAATTTTATAATATTTTTTTGTTTTTTATTGTCTATTTTTGTAATTTTTTTCTATTTTCATTCCACTTTCCATTGATTTTTTTTCATTTCACAAACCATTTTGTGCTTATTTACTATTGTTAATTTTTTATTCACAATTTTATCAATACCAAATCTAACCAAATCTATTTTTTATAATATAAATTTTATCAATAAAAACAAAAATTTAATGGATATTTTTACTAATTTACATATTTTTTATAATATTTCTACACCATTTTCCGAATTTATATATAGGATATTTTCTAAATGCTCAAAAGACAATCTTCCAGCAAATGTATCTGCAATTTGTTTTATAAAACTATCGTATGTATGTTTTTCAACAATTATACATATATTTACATTTTCAGCAAATTCTGTTGAATATATAACTGCATTTTTTTCAGCACATAAATATTGCAACTTTCCTATTGTACTATAGTCAACAATCATTGTTCCTTTTATGCCTTCTTTTACCTGTGCTATTAAAGAATTATCAACGCCTGCACTGGAAGCGGCTTGATATGCTCTGATTAACCCTCCTGTTCCCAGTAACGTTCCCCCAAAATATCTTGTCACTACAATCAGACAGTCTGTAATCATTCGATTCGTAATTACTTCCATTATTGGCTTGCCGGCTGTACCACTTGGCTCTCCATCATCACTGCATTTTTGGATTTCATTATTGCTTCCCAATACATACGCATAACAATGATGTCTAGCATCCCAATATTTTTTTTTCACTTCATTAATATACACTAGGGCTTCATCTTCATCTTTTATATGAAAAACATGTGCAATAAATTTTGATTTTTTTTCAATAACCTCACCTGTTCCCATCTTATAGACAATATTCATATCAATCCTCATTTCTGCGTTGCTTTTTGTCTGGTAACTTTGTATCAAGCAACGCACAGATACAAATAATTCGCTCAATTTTTAATTACTAAATTCTCTATTTTTTTAATATCTCATAAGAATTATATAATAAAAATTCTTACCCCCATAAAATCGACAAATTAAAAGAACCATTTATTTCACTAATACAACATTTTGACACCTTATTATTTATTTGTCAAAGATAAAAAAACATGCTATAATGGGGCAGCAAATAAATAATTTCAAACAAGTTTGTGCTTTAAACGCACAAATTATGTCAAAATGGGTGATTCTTATAATAGAACTATTCTATATTGTTCCATGTTCTCAATTTATATCACTCAAAAGAAAGGATTTATCATATGAATTATGGAAAAAGAGGTATAAAACACAAGAAAAAATCACTTAATTCAACAAGTAAAAAAGTGGGAAGTAAATTTAGTGTTGCCAGTATTAAAATTGTATTTATATTGGCGATTGCTATTATTGTTGGAGGTTCATGCCTTGCATTTGGTGCCGTTTCAGGAATTATTGCCAGTGCGCCTGATATCAACACAATTGATGTGTCACCAGATGGCTTTGCCTCAAAGATATATGACAATCAAGGCAATGAAATTCAAGCCCTTGCCACATCTGGGTCTAATCGTATATCTGTTGACATCGAAAATATCCCTCTTATACTTCAACACGCATTTGTTGCCATTGAAGATGAACGCTTTTATGAACATAATGGCATTGATTTAAAAGGTATATTCCGAGCTGGTATGAGAGTATTACAGACGGGACGCCTGTCTGAGGGAGGCAGCACACTCACTCAACAATTATTAAAAAATAATTACTTTAATGCGTTTAATGAAACCAATATTGAAAAAATTAAAAGAAAGCTTCAAGAACAATATCTTTCTATAAAATTAGAGACGATTATGGATAAAGCTACCATTATGGAAAATTATTTGAATACCATCAATTTAGGCAATGGTTATTATGGTGTTCAAGCTGCCGCTAATGGGTATTTTGGCAAAGATGTCTCTGAACTGACTATCAGTGAATGTGCAGTAATTGCTTCTATCACACAGACACCATCCAATCTTAATCCTGTAAGATATCCTGATAACAACAGGCAGCGTCAAACAAAAGTCCTTGAAAATATGCGTGACCAAGGATATATTTCTGAAGAAGAATATCAGGAAGCTCTGGTAGATGATGTATATGGAAGGATAGAAGGACAAGAAGTCAACGTTACGAATAATGTCTATTCTTATTTTGTTGATACATTGATTGACCAAATTATTCAAGACTTAATGGAACAAAAAGGATACACAGAAACACAAGCCACTAATCTTATTTACAGAGGCGGTCTAAAAATCAACTCAACACAAGATATACAGATGCAAGAGATTGCGGATAATGTTATTAATGACCCTGGATATTACCCTGAGTCAACAGAATGTTCGCTCTCAACATATTCTCTGGCTGTAAAGGAAACAGATAATACGGTTAATTTTTACTCGCATTATGGATTATTAGAGTATTTTAAAAACAAGCGAGGTTCTGATTTCACATTAACTTTTAGAAGCGAAGAAGATGCTCAAGCATATATTGATGAATACAAAGAATCCTGCCTTGCCAATGGCGGCACTGTTGTCCAGGAAAGTTCTAATTTTACAATACAGCCTCAAATGGCATTTTCATTGATAGACCAACACACAGGAGAGGTAAAAGTTCTTGTCGGCGGAAGAGGCGATAAATCTGGCAGCCGAACATTTAACAGAGCTACAGACAGTGCAAGACAGCCTGGTTCCTCTATAAAGCCTATTGGTGCTTATGGTCCCGCTCTTGATGTTGGAGCAATTACTCTGGCGTCAACTATTGATGATGCACCATATTACTACACAGGTGAAGATGTGCATCTTGTAAAAAATTATACAACTGGCGAATATAGAGGTCTTCTATCTGTAAGAGAAGCTTTAAAAATTTCACAGAACGTTCCTGCTGTAAAAGTGCTTACATCAATTACACCGCAAGTTGGGTTTAATTATTTAACAAAATTTGGGTTATCAACAATTGTTTCACCAAAGGAAGCAATTAACGGAAACCATGATGTTGTTCAATCAATGGCACTTGGCGGACTGACGCGTGGTGTAAAAAATATTGATATCTGTGCTGCCTACGCTGCAATTGCAAATGAAGGCACATATATAAAACCAATTTATTATACAACTGTAGAAGATAATGACGGAAATATTATACTTGATAATACTACTCCAGAAACACATGATGTCCTAAAAAAATCAACCGCTTGGCTTCTTACAGATGCTCTTCAATCTGTTACTTCAAGTGGTACTGGTACTTCTGCAAGACTAAACAGTCAGCCAACTGCTGGTAAAACAGGAACCACACAAACAGAGACCGACAAATGGTTTTGTGGCTACACACCATATTATACTGGTGCAATTTGGCTTGGATACGATGATAACTCAAAGATGTTATCAAGTGCTATTAATCACAGCAAAATGTGGCGAGAAATTATGGAGCAAATTCATAACGGATTAGAGACTGGTTCTTTTAACAGACCTGATGACATTGTATCAATGGAAGTTTGTGCACAGTCTGGCAAACTAGCTGTAGAAGGATTATGCGACAGCGACCCAAGAGGAGCTCAACTGAAAACAGAATATTTTTCAAGGGATAATGTACCTACAGAAACTTGTGATATTCATGTAAAAGTTACATTATGCGAAGACACTGATGAAATTGCAAGCACTTACTGTCCACATACTGTAGAAAAAATATTAATTAAAAAAGCAGCTATTGTAAAAAGTCCTACAGACGAAGAGACACCTTATACAACATGGGACCAGGACTATGCAATAACAGAGGAAGAACTCTCAAAGGTTTGTACCAAACATAAAACACCAACTGGTTCAGGCAATACAAACCCAACAACACAAGCAAGTACAACAACACCAACAACACCAACTAGTACAAATACAAACCCAACAACGAGACCTTCTAATACGACTGCTACTAATCCAACAAAAAAACCAAATGAGGATTAATAGAATCTGTCCTTTAGAAGATTGTATAAAATGATACAATCATATTCTATAAATAAAAATGGAGCTTATCATAAAGCCTTTCAATTGGCTTTGTGTGATAAGCTCCATTTTTATTATTTTTTCTTCATACGCGGTTTAAATATCAACGAGGCAATATAGCTAAATACTAATGCTGCTGAAACACCTACAGCACAAGAATTAAATCCGCCTCGAAAAATTCCAATAAGACCATACTGGTCTACCGATTCTTTAATGCCTTTCCACAGTACATTTCCAAATCCCAACAATGGAACACTTGCACCTGCACCTGCAAAATCAACCAATGGCTGATATAATCCAATTGCACCTAATACAACGCCTGAAGAAACCAACAATACCATAATTCTTCCTGGCATTAATTTTGTCTTTTCCATTAATATCTGAACAAGAGCGCATATAATACCGCCCACAATAAATGCTTTGATAAATTCCACAATTAACTCCTTTCTATAACGACTCCATGTGCCACACCAGGTACACTCTCTCCTTCATTATAACTGACTGTTGACAGCAATGCACCTGTAGGAATAAACAATATTCGATTCCATTTGCCTGTTGTCAAATGATTCATAATATATGCCCCAAAGGTTACTGCTGAACACCCGCAGCCACTTCCCCCTGCTTTTGTATCTTGACTTTCTGAATCATAAATTTCAATGCCGCAATCCATAAAATTATCTTGTATACGGATTCCCTTTTCTGCCAATAAATCAATTAAAATAGTTCGTCCTACTGTTCCCAAATCTCCTGTTATAATCCTGTCATAATAACTGGCATCAACTCCAAAATCTTTGAGATTAGTCTCTATTAAATCAGCGGCAGCAGGCGCCATACATGCCCCCATATTCATGGAATCTTTTACCCCATAATCGACAATTTTTCCTGTTGTTATACCCGCTATACGAACTGGTGTTTCATTTTTTGTCACCATTGCAGCTCCACAACCTGTCACTGTCCAAGTTGAAGACTCTGGTCTTTGATTGCCATATTCCAGAGGAAAACGAAATTGTTTTTCTGCACTGGCAAAATGACTTGAGGCAAGAGCAATAACATTATCTGCTGCCCCACTGCTAATAGTAATTGCCGCTAAAGACAAACCTTCTGCAAATGTTGAACACGCTCCATAAAGACCAAATATTGGTATCTCATATCGTTTTAATCCAAAAGAAGTCGCAATTAACTGACCCAATAAATCACCGGCAAATATATATCGCACATCTTCTTTTTTGTATGAAGACTTCATAAAAAGTTTGTCTACTGCAATCTCTTGAAGCTTGCTTTCTGCCTTTTCCCAATTTTCCTGCCCCGCCATAGGGTCTTCAACAACCACATCAAACAACTTGCCAAGCGGACCTTCCTTTTCTTTTTCACTTACAACCGTCGCAGTCGCTTCAATATATATTCCTTTATCAAATTTTACACTTTGTTTTCCAATCATAATAACCCCCATTTCTTTTTAACCTGTAAGTCAACTTTTGCCCTACTTTTATGAGTTATATTTTTTAATAACAAAAAACATTTTTAATATATTATATTCGTGTAAGAATAAAATAGATTAATCCTGCCACCCAACTGACAACAATACCATATAATATAACAGGACCTGCAATCGTAAATATCTTACAGCCCTTGCCAAAAACTTCGCCTTCTGTTCTGTATTCAATTGCAGGTGCAGCAACACTGTTTGCAAATCCTGTAATTGGCACCAAACTTCCAGCACCACCCCATGTTGTGATAAGCGGATATATATTAAAACCTGTTAAAACAATGCTTGCTAGCACAAGAGATACAGTAACCCAAAGTGCAACTTCATCTTTTTCCATTCCAGTATTTTTTAATATAGCACTAATAACCTGCCCTACTGTGCATATTGCACCTCCTGTTATAAATGCTTTAACACAATTTAATGGACAGTTATTTTTTGGTGTTATTTTTTCAACATAGTCGTTATACTGTTTATTTCTTTTTGCTTCATTCGCCATAATACCCTCCTATATTCATATATTAATATTTTAATATAAAAATAAATAATATATAATATGTCCTACTGCTTTTCCTAAACCTATCATAAGAATAATTATTCCTAAGCCTGCTCCCACTTTAAACCGTCTAAAAAAGATAGGAATAACCTTCATTGTCTCTGCAAGACTTACAACAAAAAGTCCTACAAACATTCCTGCTATTGTTCCAAATATAACAATGATAATTAATCCGATAAAATTAGAAATATACAGTTGAAATTCCATAAAAGACATACTATTTCCCAGAATTGCACCTACTACAACACAATCCTCATATAACAGTAAGCGTTGTCTTGTCTTTGTCACATCTGCCGCTCTATTTATCATTCCAATACTATTAAATACAGCAAATAGTCCTGCAGAAGTCAATACACCAGCACTTAATCCCCATAATCCTAATAAAATAAATATGCCAATTTCATTTATACTCAATCTATCACCACTTTCTAAATATAGTAATCCTTCATTCCAAAACGCAGCATAGGGATTGCGCAATACAAATCATTTATTTGGATGCATCGGTTCTATCAATTAAAGTATCATCAATATCTTTTTGATATTTATCCATTTCCACCTGTATTGGCGTTGGGTCTTTTGTAATCTTAAAACTGCCAAAATGGTTATAAAATACAATAATTCCCAATGCTAAACCAATACCATATGCAATCTCTAATACATTGTTATCAGAATAATCACTCAGCCCTAAAAATTCATATACATTCTCAAATATTTCAACCGTTCCTACATCATTGTTATATGCCATTATCGCGTACATACTTCCCAAAAATGTAAACGCTGCCACAAAGAAAACAATCGCAAATTCAAGTACTCTTGGTCTTGGCTTATGCACAGCATACTCGACAATAAATTCAGGTTCACCAATACTGTTTACATCAACATTTGGATATTTTGATTGAATTTCTTTGACGACATCAATGGCATTCATACAAACTCTTATCCCTTTTTTATCTTTTAAATTTTTTAATACAATATGACTTATTTCATTTTCAATTGTTTTATCCTGACAAAACAATTCTCCTATATCACTGACATACAATGTCGGTTTATCAATATGAATACTCTTTTGTATCTGAATATATAATGTTTCTTTCATATATAGCCTCCATATTGTGACTTTTCCTCATTCCCCTAGTTTCGCAGATATTATAATCCACTTTACTTATCACCATCCTAATTCAAAAAATCAAGCAAAAAATAGGACATTTTGTGTTATCCTTTATATTAAACAAAAAATGCGTAAATATACATTATTTACGCATTTTTACTTTGATTCATTTTTTTTAATATTCTTTTTTCCATACGTGACACTTGCACTTGAGATATGCCAAGCATTTGTGCTATCTGTGTCTGCGTTTTTTCTTGATAATACCGAAGATAAATAATTTGCCTTTCTTTTCCATCTAATTTTGCAAACATATTTTCTAACATAATTTTATTATTGACAGCTTCTAAATCATCTCTTGTATCAGGCAATTTATCCATCAATGAAATTTCGCTATCTTCACCGTGATAAATAACTTTGTGAAGTGACTCTACTTCCCCTGTTGCTTCCATAGCGCTTGCCAGCTCTTCTTTCGATATTCCTATATTTTCGGCAATCTCACTCAAAGTTGGCTCTTTTGCATTTTTTGCAATATATTGTTCTCGTGCAAGATATGCTTTATATGCGGTCTCTTTTATACTGCGACTTACTTTAACCATTCCGTCGTCTCGAAGAAAACGTTTAATTTCCCCTGCAATCATAGGAACAGCATAGGTCGAGAATTGTACATCATAGCTCACATCAAATTTATCAACAGCTTTGATAAGCCCTATACTGCCTATTTGAAACAAATCTTCCTGTTCGTATCCTCTGCCTGCAAATCGTTTTACAATGCTCCATATAAGCCCCATGTTATTGACAATAAGCTGTTCTCTGGCTTTTTTATCACCCTCGTGCGCCCTTATAATCAATTCTCTAACATTAATCATATATCTTTGACACCTATCAATTTTTTCATTGTTATTGTGGTTCCCTTATTTATTTCTGATGAAACAACCAGCTCATCCATAAATGCCTCCATAAATGAAAATCCCATTCCAGAACGTTCCAATTGCGGTTTCGTTGTATACATAGGTTCCATTGCTTTATGTATATCTTCAATTCCCACACCTTCATCATTTACCAGCAATGTTAATGTATTCCCATCTAAAGTACACTTAATATATATTTTTCCTTTTTTCCCTTCATATCCATGTATAATACAATTGGTTACTGCCTCCGACACTGCGGTCTTAATATCTGCTATCTCTTCCAATGTAGGGTCAAGCCTTGCCACAAAAGATGCCACTACCACTCGAGCAAAACTTTCATTTTCTGATTTTGAATCAATAATCAATTCCATTGTATTATCATGTGTATCCATATCCTGTCTTAAATTATCATACTTGTCATATTTTTCATTATATTTCATTATTAACCTCCATGCCGCAACTTATTGAGAAAGCAGCTCCTTTTCCTCTTTTACTATATCAATGCTTGTCTTAATTAGAACAATTTATCATATATACTGCCTGATTGATATCACTTGTCCTTGTTACTAGTTTATGCAAACCTGAAATCATCAGTATTCGCGCAATGGAATCATTCACTCCTGAAACATAAATCCCCCCTTTATTAATTAATCGTTTATATCTTCCCATAATTAAGCCAATTCCTGCACTATCCATAAATCCAATTTTAGAAAAATCAAATATAATATTTTTAACGCCTCTCTCATCAATCGCATGGTCAATTACTTCCCTCATCTCGTCCGCAAGGTGATGGTCTAACTCTGCATTCATACTTATCACAAGCATATTATTTGACACCATATAAATATAGTCTGTGTGTATAATTTCCTCTGTATAATCTGCATTTTCGCATCCTAAATCTTGTTTTACTCTTTCATCTGTTTTTGTCAAACCTTGTTTCATACTAATTCTCCTTTTTTGTTTAATCTGCAAGTTTGGATATCTATTCAAACTCAGCCTCCATGCTGCTACTACCTTTTAGAATCAGCTAACGGCTTAAGTTTTATAATAACTTGCAAGTTGAAAATTTTAATTTTCCATCTTGTGTGTGAACAATTTATTTTTCACACAATCCTCCATTAATCATTTATTCGCATTATAAAACCTGATAGGCAAAATACGCCTATCAGGTTTGTCTTTTCGTAATTATAAAATTCTTCTTGTGTCCATTATATTTGATATTTCAAAAATGTATCTATTTATTTGCTTTGTGTATATTTACTTATTGCCCGCAAAAAAATAATTAATGCGAATTGACATAATCTTGCGCTTCTGTCACATACCTGCTTGTACTAAAATCATTTATTATCTGATTATAATATTGCTTTGCATTGTCTACATCAGCTAAAGACACATACGATTTTGCCATATAATATATCGCGTCCACTTTGGTTTTATCACACTTAAATGAACGTGTATAAAAATCGATTGCCTTTTCAAAATCATTTCTGTAATATGCTGTCATTCCTTGATTGTACAAGTCCGTAGCCGCATTTATCATAGTCTCTTCGGATAACGTATTATACAATGCCTTTGCTCCCTCTGTAGGAAGTGAGCTGACATCAATATCCACAATTGCCTCAGCCGCCTCTGTCTTCATATTAGCAATATAATAATTGGCTGAATCAATCACTGCGGTTAAAAGCTTATTGTTACCATCTGTTCCGCCAATTTGGTCTAATCTTTGCTGAAGCGAATCCCGCTCACTTGTAACAACTTTTAACTGCGCCTCTAACGAATTTAATTCTACATTTCCACTTGACAATTGTTCGCTTAATTCTCGAATCTCTCTATTTTTTTCTTCCATAATCCCCTGATTTCTTGAAGGAAGAATCAAAAACCATATAAGAGCCGCGCCAATGGCAATGCCAA
This sequence comes from uncultured Lachnospira sp., assembly GCA_910589305.1. Lineage (GTDB taxonomy): Bacteria > Bacillota > Clostridia > Lachnospirales > Lachnospiraceae > Lachnospira. The sequence goes on from CAJUTV010000001.1 coordinate 397,115, forward strand.
CCAAAATATTAATCACTGTAATAGCACCATTACTAGGCTCTTTATAAGAAGAGCGGGGAATAATCGCCTCATTTCCATTTAACGGCTTACTCTCCACAACTACTCTTTTTTTATGCGTAGTTTCTTTCTTTTTTGTTGGAAGCTCCCCATTAATTTCTTTTAAATATCGAAGTGCCAATGTATTATTATGGTCTACAACCAATATCGCATTGAGTAATTTTTTTGCCTTTGAGTAATTGCTTCCTCGAATATATAATAAGGCAAGCAACTGTTGTGCCTTAATCAATTTTGGATTTTGAGAATGAACTTTTTTTAGCTGAATTTCAGCCATATCATAATTTCCCTCCATCACATACCGCAAGGACAAATTATACTTTTTAATCGTTGAAGTAACCACCTCAAATTTATTTTGATTGGATTGAACTTGTTTGATATACGCCTCTGCAATGTTTGCTGTAGGCTGAATATTCTTGCTGACAACCCACTGTGTCAACGCCTCCACAATATCCCCCATCTCACAATACACTAAACCGAGAAGATTTCTTGCTTGTACATTGTTTTTGTCAACTGCTATGCTTAACTTAAGACTTTCCACAGCCCCTGTTAAATCTCGAACTTTTGCCTTGTCCAAACCACTATTATAATATTTATCCGATATCGTTTTCACCCATTTAAGTATTGACATATCGCTCCCGCAACTTGGGCATTTTACACCAACATCAAACGCAGTATCACATTTGAAACATCTCATATCAATTCTATTTCTCCATTCCAATCCGTAAAAATAGCTGTATCTATCAAAAGTTTAAAGTACGCTAAAATAAATCATCATTTGCCATGCCATTTACAAGCTTATTAATTAAATCTGCAACATCTGGTGCATTTTCACTTTTATATATAGCCTCTTCTGCTTCATCTACTTCTAAATTCGGTTTGAATTTCTTAATTTCCTCATCAAAATCAATCATAAAATTCCTATGCCTTTCTAAGTTGTCAACAAATTTATTTCCTTTTTTATCTCTCCAACAAGATAGAGTGAACCACTGCATATAAGCGCTCCATCCAATGCCTTTTTTTGTTTCATAGCATAGTTTAAGGCACTCTTTATATCCTCTATCACTGTCACCATACTTCCATTCTCATAAAATGCTTGTTTCATTAAATCAATATCAAGCCTTCTTTTACTATTTATACCTGTTATAATATATTCATCTATCCATTTGCAGCTGCACAACTGCCTTATCATCTCTGTATAATCTTTGTCACTGACAACAGAAAATAATAAAACTTTATATTTTTTATCTATATATTTTATTGTTTCAATAAGACTTTTTATGCCTTCTGGATTATGTGCCCCATCAATATATACTGCATCGCCAATACACTCCATTCTTCCAGACCACTCTGCACAAGAAAGCGCCTTTCTTGTTTTTGCGTCTTCTAATTGAATACCTAGTACACCAAGCGCTGTAAGTGCTAGTCCACAATTATTTACTTGATATCTGGCAATAGTCTTTATTGCAACATAATCATTTCTATAATACTCATTAAAGATAGAAAAATCAATATGATTTCTGTCAATTTTAATATTTGTACAATCTTTATTATAAAATATAATAAATTTTGTTCCTATTTTATTAGCCATTTCTTCAAATACAGCACATGCCTCATAATTAAATTGATATATAGACTGTATTGGATTCTCTAAAATATCTCCCATAACCACAACAGGGACATCTTTTTTTATAATGCCTGCCTTCTCTTTTGCAATTGCTGTAACACTGTCACCAAGTATCTTTGTATGTTCAAGACTGATGGTTGTTATAATACTAAGCACTGGTTTTTCAACTGCATTGGTTATATCAAGACGTCCGCCTAATCCTGTTTCAATCACACAGTAATCTAATTGAAGCTCACTGTAAATCAACATAGCAATACCAAAAAAATAATCAAAATAGGCGAGCGCATTACCACCCATCATCTCATCTGCTGCCTTAACTTTTTTAAAACATCGAACAAATGCTTTTTTATCAATCCATTCTCCGCATATCCTTATACGTTCTCTCTCATCAAAAAGATGTGGCGATGTAAAAAGTCCTGTGGAATATCCATTTGCCCTTAACACAGCCTCCATATAAGCACACACGGAACCTTTGCCATTTGTTCCTGCCACATGTATGATTTTTAGTTTATTTTGAGGATTTTTTAATAATTTTAACAATACTCGTCCTCTGTCAACGCCTGTGTTCTTCATAAACTGAGGAATAGCATTAATATACTGAATGGCTCTTTCATATTCTTTATCAATTATATTCATACACTTATACATGCCTTTCAATGGATGTTATATGATTTCCTTCATGGCAAATCTGGGCAATTGTATTATTTGTCACAAGACACATCACTATGCCCTGCTTGCTGTCATATGCATCAATGTCTCCGTTTAACATGATTTCATATAACATTTCTTCTAGCTTTAACCGGTCATCACGCATAAATGTAATGGATACTTGTCCATATATATCATCTGAAAATGTAAATTGTGTAAAAATTTTATTCCATGCATCTTTTATTGTTTTAGAAAGTGTAACAAGCTCTGTATCAGTCTGAACTCTTATATCCAACAAATCGGCTTTCTTAACTTCTGATTCTTTTATCAGTTCTTCCTGTTTTTTTCTTAACTCTTGAATCTTTCGTTCCTGTTTTGATATAGCAGCCTCATCATTTGTTATTTGTCTATTGGTTTCATTGACTTCTGAATAATATCTTTTTGTATCATATTCTGTATGTTTTCCATTGATATATTCTGCTTTTTGTTTTTCTAATTTCTGATATTTTTCCTGCAACTCTTCTAATTCTTTATTACTCACAGATAATTTTTCATGAATGGCATTGATTTGCTCCTCATTTTTATCTGTTATACTCTTTAATTTTGCAATTTCTTTCTCAAGCACTACACGCTTTTTTAACAGTTGTCTAAATTGAATCTCCATTGCATCGAACTGACTTTTTTCTTCACTAGGTATATAAGATGGCAGTATATGAATATCTACAGAAAAAGCCGCAGGATATACGGAAGCTGCTCTCCATATAATCTGTGCCATAACGGATTGTGATATTTTTGTAAAACTCATAATAGAACGAATGGCTGCTCCCACATATGCTGATATGTAATCAAACCCTTCTAGCCCTATTATAGGCACTGCCATTGACAAATATTTCGTTCCTCGTTCTGTCCTTAAGATTTTTCCAATCCCTCTGCCTGAAAATTCTTTTGGAAACAACTTGCTTTGCAATTCACGCTTGTCCTCAATTGATATGGCATCCAATCTTTGCTGCATTTTTTTATCCCAAATTTGAATCTGCTCTTTGTCTTGACTAATCATCTTAGAATGAAGCGAATTGTAAAAATCTGTATTATATTGTATGCGTATTTGTTCAATTTTATAAGCAATTGTTGAATATTTTTCAATATTATACAATTTTGCTGCTTCCTTACACATCAAAACGGATAAATATTTATCACTGATAAGTTCTGCTTCTTCAGAAGGTACACCACATTTCACTGCTATTTGACGTTTTAATTCCAACATTAATAATGGTCTGGACATATTTTTGAGCAAATCAAATTCTTTTCTTACCATATCCGCCACTTCAAGAGCCTTATAGTCCCAGCTTGAATCCTTAGAAAACGATTTTATCAATGAATTTGTAATATCAGCCACAGTCCCTAAAGCCCTGTTGCCGACTGATTTTGCAACATTGACAAAACTTATCTTTTTCAGCAGTGCAATTTCTATCTTTAGTTCGTCATCGCTCATATAACGAATCCCATCAAATATATATGGCATATGTCCTCCATTTAAATCTTTATGTTTTGTTAATCATTATACGATTTAATACTTGACAATACGATATTCTATAAACACCTATTTATCCTATACTATAATAAAAAAGCTGCTATATGAACAGCTTTTTAAAAGCGAGATTTATTTTAACATAAAATTACCAATTGTACAACGCCCGACAACTATTAAATAAATTTAACAATTATAAATCAACTGTTTTATGTCAAGCAGATATTCACAGCCCACTTTTTTTGCCTTACTCAAGAGCAAATAACCGCCAATTGTTGAAATTCCCACCACTGCAATTATTATAATTAACGCCATTTTATTGATAAAAATTTTTCTTTTACTGATTGGTGAACTATACAGAACCAAATTTATTTTTGATGTATATTCCTGTGAGCCTGTATTGCTAAAAATCAATAATAAAAAGATAATGACAATAATCATTGAAATACTTGTAAATGTTTCATAATATTGGATTCTTGACTTTAAGTCTCACAACCAACTTGGACATTTAGGTAATAATGTAACTGTCTGCATATTTTCTCCTTATATTCCACTTTACAATCATTTAATCTGTACCAAATATTATATAAACAAAATATTCTTATTACCAAAAAAATTAAAATTATCCCACACTACAAAAAGACTGCCACAAAACAAAGAATTTTAACAAAGTATAATTAATTATTCATTCAATTAATACTCTACATAAAACACTCATTTTGCAACAGTCTATTTTTAATACACTTTTAGTCCAGCAAATATTTACAATCCGCTTCGCTACTTGCTCATAACCTCATTGCTTGCTATCACAACACAAGCTCTCTCCACTTATATCTCTACAATATTGAAGCGGACGACTTACTTGATAAGGTTAAATTATACCTTCCAAATATTTATTAATAACATTATTTTTTAATTTATTCTATTAGCAAACACCCTGTGCAAGCATAGCTTCAACAACCTTCTCAAAACCAGCAATATTAGAACCAGCAACATAATTGCCTTCCATGCCATATTTCTTAGCAGCTTCATCAATATTGTGATAAATATTTACCATAATATTTTGTAACTTAGAATCAACTTCCTCAAATGACCAGCTAAGTCTTTCGCTGTTTTGGCTCATCTCAAGTGCAGATGTAGCAACACCGCCTGCATTTGCAGCCTTACCGCATATAAATAACACGCCATTATCCTGAAGATACTTTGTTGCATCCAATGTTGTAGGCATATTTGCACCTTCACATACTGCCTTACAGCCATTTGCTACCAACTGCTTTGCATCGTCAATAAGAAGCTCATTTTGTGTAGCACATGGAAGCGCAATATCACACTTAATCTGCCATACACCGCGACCTTCATGGTACTCGGCACTCTTTCTTGCAGCAGCATATTCTGTCAATCTTGCTCTCTTTACTTCCTTTACTTCCTTTAAGAGTTCAACATCAATTCCTTCTGGGTCATAAATCCAGCCTGTTGAATCGGAACACGTAACAACCTTTGCCCCCATCTGCTGTGCTTTTTGAGTAGCATAAATAGCAACATTACCAGCACCTGATACAACGACTGTCTTACCTTCCATTGATTCGCCATGACATTTCATAAGCTCTTCTGTAATATAGAGAAGTCCGTAACCTGTTGCCTCTGTTCTTGCAAGGGAACCGCCATATGTAAGACCCTTTCCTGTAAGAACGCCCTCAAACATACCTTTGATTCTCTTGTATTGACCATACATAAAACCAATTTCTCTTGCACCTGTACCGATATCACCAGCAGGAACGTCCACATCAGCACCAATATATTTGCAAAGCTCTGTCATAAAACTCTGACAAAATGCCATAATCTCTCTGTCTGATTTGCCCTTTGGGTCAAAATCAGAACCACCCTTGCCGCCGCCAATTGGAAGGCTTGTAAGAGAATTTTTGAAAATCTGCTCAAATCCTAAAAATTTAATAATTCCTAAATTTACAGAAGGATGTAATCTTAAACCACCCTTGTATGGTCCAATAGCATTGTTAAACTGTACACGATAACCTCTGTTTACCTGTACTTGTCCCTTATCATCTACCCAAGGCACACGAAACATAAGAACTCTATCAGGCTCTGTAATTCTTTCAAGAATGGCATTCTTCCTATAAAGTTCTTCATTTGCCTCAACAACTGGTCTTAAAGACTCTAAAACCTCATTAACTGCCTGTAAAAATTCAGACTGACCCTCATTTTTCTTAGAAACCAACTCTAATACTTCATCAACATAACCCATAATGATTTTTACCCTTTCTTTTTATACGCCGTAGCGATTTTATCAACATAAAGATGACGCGCGAAGTATAATATTTCGCTTGACATAAAGGTGCATCGCAAAACATGACATCTCTTGTTTTTAATATTATAAAGTGTAAACTTTCCAAACACAAGTATTTTATCTTTTTACTTTAAATAAATAAGCATTTTTTTAATAATCTTAACAAAATTTATGTATTTACTCTTTTATATGTGTTTATTTACTTAATATTTTTAAGTTATCATATGTTTTTTCTAACATTTATATATTTTAAACTAAAATTTTCTTTCATAACTCGTTTTGTTTATAAAATTATAAAACTATTATAATAATAATTACGTAAATATAAGAAATGCCTAAAAAATAAACACGCTTTTAATCATAACCCTCTCCAATCACAAAGGTTGAATATTTTAATTTTCAACCTACATATTTTATGCTGTGCTAAAACTTAAAATATTAACGGTTCCTAAAACTCAATCACATCATAAAAGTCAAAAATAAAAACAATAAAACAACTTAAAAATGCGATGTAAATTCAGTCAATACTGCATATACTTAATATAAATGTTTTGCTTGTGCCATTTATATAAGCGTGTTATAATAGCCAAAGCAATTCTTTGACTGGAACAATTTACAAATGAACTCATTATTATGAGAATAAACTTAAATTTACAATACAGAAATGAGGATTTAATATGTCTGGTTTTTTTACTAGAACCAATAGAGATATGAAATATATTTTTAAAAGCAGTTCCAAGCTAAATAAAAAGCAACTGAAACGCAAAAAACGTGGTATCTCTTCACTAATTGGAATTTTATTGGTTATAGTTGAACTTATTATTTCAATACTTTTTACTTATGAAATTATAAAATTAAATATTTTTCCACTAAAATATTTGGCAATGTTCATTATTGTTATAATACTATTGTTATTATACAATTTCACTTCCCAATTTACAAAATCTCGTGGCATAGGTAAATTTTTATCTATATTAGTTTCCATGTTGCTTGTATTTGGGTATCTTGTAGGTTCTAAAGTCAATTGGACTTTACAAGGAATTACCTCCAACATTACAAAGACAGATTCGATACATCTTGTTGTTCTCAAAGAAGATACAGCTTCTTCTATTGCAGATACACTAAATTATACTTATGGATACAACAGTCAACATGATGGAGACCTTCCTGTAAAAGCAATTGACAAAATTAATCAAGAAAACAATTCTTCCCTAAATGTAAAAACATATGAGAACTGGGAACAAATTACCAACGCATTATATGAAAATAATGATATTCAATTGATTGCAATTAATTCTAATATATATAAAACACTTTTAGAAGAAGATGAAGACTTTGGCGGCAAAACGCGTATATTAGATACTATTACTATCACAACAAAGGTAGCTATCGAAAAAGGTGAAGTAAAACAAAAAGATGATTGCTTTATAATGTATATTTCTGGTAATGATGATTATGGCACTATCAGTGATACTGGTCGAAGTGATGTAAATATCTTAGCTGTTATAAACCCTGAGACAAGACAGGTTATGTTGATTTCAACTCCAAGAGATTACTATATTAATATTAGCAGACCAGATTCTTCTGGCAAAATAATTACAGGTCTTGATAAACTTACTCATGCAGGCAATGCAGGTACTAAATATTCAATGGAAGCTTTATCAAACCTTTTTGGTGTTGACGTTGACTACTTTTTCAAAGTTAATTTTGACGGTTGTGTCAATATTATTGATGCACTGGGCGGTATTACTGTCTTTTCAGATGTAGACTTTATTAACGGTACCGATGCCGCTCCTGAACGTTATCACTTTGTCAAAGGTGCTAATGAATGTGATGGAGCCAAAGCATTAGCTTTTGTAAGAGAACGTGAAGCATTTGCAGCAGGCGATTTACAGAGAGGTAAAAATCAACAGGCAGCTATATCTGCTATGATAGAAAAAGCCACATCTCCTGCTATTTTAACAAATTATTCTGCAATTTTAGATGCCGTTTCAGATATGATGTATACCAATATGCCAACTGAATCGATACAACAATTAATTAAAGACCAGCTTTCAGACGCTACACCTTGGAATGTTCAATCCTACTCATTGACATTTATGCCTGAAGTTAATTATATAAAACCATTGCATGTATACGGAGGCACAGGTTGGGCATGTCTTCCAGATTATGATTCTGTTAATATGGCAATTAAATTAATTCAAAAAACACAAAATGATGAAATATTTAACGTCGATGAGGTTATTCAAGAAATTGAAAACTTAGAAAATTCAGATAACACATCTGTGACAAATTAAATTTGAAATGAGGACTTCCTTAATAAGATTAAACATTTATAAAACTTTATAATACAATTAAAAACAGGCAAGAATACACTTCTTTAAAAGAAAAATGTATTTTTGCCTGTTATCCATTTAACAAAAATTTTTTATATTTTTACAAAATAAATTTTTGTATTACTTGTGCTACTCCATTTTCATCATTGGAAGGCGCAATATAATCTGCAATTTTTTTAACATCAGGATAAGCATTTTCCATAGCAATGCCAAGTCCTGCATACTGTATCATAGATATATCATTTAACCCATCACCACATGCAATCAACTCAGATTGTCTTATTCCTAAATGCAGCAAAAGTGTATGAATTGAAACATCTTTTCTAATATTTTTTGGCACAATCTCAAGAAAATAATCCTCAGAAAAAAATATATCCAATTCATTTCCATTAAGATTTAGCAATTTGTCTTTTACAGGCAACAATTTCTTATGTTCACCTACAATTAAAAGTTTTGCTACAGGATAATCTACAAATGCTGGAATATCATCAATTTGCAAGACTTCTGCATTATTACAAAACGCTTCTTTTATGACATATTCATCATGGGCTTTCTCTGATATAATTTTATCTCCATAATAGGTTAAAGGAGCAACATCAAATTCTTTGGCAACTTCACATATATTGGTTATACAATTTGATGGTATTTCTTTTTTATAAACAAGTCTATGTGCCTTGCAATCCCATATATTACCGCCATTGTAAGCTAAAATAAATCCGCCTCTTTTTTCTAATTCTAACAGTTGTGCTACTGGCTGCACACCAAACAATGGTCTTCCTGAAGCAAGAATAACTGCTATGTTGGCATCAATAGCCGCCCATATTGCTTGTTTATTAACATCAGATAACTTTTTATTGCTATCCATCAGCGTTCCATCTAAATCCAATGCAAGCGCTTTGTACTTTGTAGTCCCCATATATTTTTGTTACTCCTTTCATCATCACTTATGTCACTCTTAATTGTATAAATGAATTAAATAAATTCATTTTTCCATATCCTAATACAGGATTTGGATATTCTTCAAATGTATCGGTTGCTAATGTATCTCTTCTGACAGCACCTCTTATCAATATATATTTAATCTCATTATTTCCAAGTAATATTTCATTCTCATAATATACACCCCAACACAACAATAATGCTGAAGCACCTGCAACAATAGCCGCCGCCGCACTTGTACCGCTTCTATAGGTATAGCCGCCTCCTGATTTTGCACCATATACATTAATGCCTGGAGCAACTAATTCCGGTTTTACCCACCCTAATGCTGCATATCCTCTTCCAGAATCAATGTCAACTGCCCCTGTTACATGATTATAAGAACCAACACTAATTACTCTGCTGTCAGCCGATATCTCTGTAAGCGTCGTATCTGGTATTGAACGCAACATATACGTATCACCTGACAAATAGGCTTTTATAGGAAGCCACGCATTAAAACTTCCAAGAATATTGGTCAAACTATATACATTAATTTTCCATATTCCGCTTGCTGGCTTAATAAATTTTATAAATATTAATTCATATCCTGAAATAGACTCTACTACCTGATAATTAATCTCCACTTTAGATTTTTCTAAAATAAAGTTTAATTTTGTCGTCTCTCCTTCTTTTGCAGGGATTCGAGGGTTGGATTCGCCAGATGGTGAAACAATGGACACAGACAACACATCCAATGTATTTGCCCATATTTCCAATACAAATCCTTTTTCTGCATTGCCTACATTTAATTCAATTGTATAGGGATTTGTCTCCGATTCTGCCACACCTTTAACATGCCCTCTTGTGTTTGCCTCATTTCCCATTGCTGTGACAACAACAATATTGCTCATTGCAGCTACACTATTTAATACATTGCCAAGCGGTGTTGCTCCTGTACGCGGACCGCTTCCTGTTCCAAGCCCTAAAAGAATCACCATAGGCTTATCAACACTTCTTGAATATTCCAGTAAATATCTTACGCCAATCATAATATCACTTTCTTCAAATGCTTCTGCTGAATCATTAATTAAGAAAAAATCTCTTAAATATTTTTTTGCAGGTTTTAATCTTACAATTACTAATTCAGCCTCTGGTGCAGCTCCTATTGCAAGGCTTGCCACATATGTTCCATGTCCGTTTTTTTCTATTTCTGGAGATTGTTCTTGTGGCTCCTCTCCTCTATCAATATCTGCCAATATTCGGTCAATATCTTCCTTAAAAAATAATTCCCCATAAGGCACAGAATTTGACAATACATTGACATCTTTTACTGTATCGGACTTAAAAGTCTGGTCCCACAAAACAGCAATTTTACTATTTCCTGCACTATTTCTAAACATTTCATGGGTGTAATCTATTCCCTCTGGTGTTACATAAATGTTATGTTTAATAGGGCTGTCACATTAAGGAAAGATACAATACAACATCTTGTATATTCCGCCTTTTATGCGACAGCCCCATTTTTTATTATTTTGCGGATATTGTCTTGACTATTTCATATTCCATTACCTATATCCATTTTGTAGCAAAATAACTTTATTTATTATTTAATAATCAACACTGTAGAAGTTTCATTGATATGTCCTAAAAAGGCTTCACCACCTGTAGAAAATCCAATACTAGGATATCTACCAAACAATGCACAATAAGGTTGTGTCAAATCTTTATTTAACATCTCAAATGTTCGATATAAACAATTGAAATTAATCACTCCTGCTGGTTGATATGTAATGATATTATCCAACGCCTGTTTTGTATCAGCTACAATATCACCAATTTTTAGTACATTGATTTCTGCACCTTCTGGCAGTCCACAGTGAAGAGTAATTCCTCCATCTTTAATTTGGTCAAAAGTACGTACAAAAATTTCATCACCTATTACAATTCCTAAAGGATTGGACACAAAATAATCTTTGATTTCATCTGCTGAAACACCAAGCACTTCTGCATATACTTCCCCACAAGGTCTATTGTCAAATTCATATAAAATTCGATCATGCAAATTTGACTTTGTTACCAATAATTTTCTATCGGATAAAACACATGCACTTTGTGTTTTGAGTACATCATATCCTTTTACAGTCTTTAATACAGCTAAAACCGCTGCCCCTTCATATACCTTATCATCAGCATATACTCTGGAGATATTATTTTCTGCTGCTGAAGATGAACCTCCTACAAACAATATATTGGTAGCATCGCCTAGACGGTCCATAAAAACTTCTTCTGCCTTAGCACCTGACTCAAATAAAATAATTCCAACATATTTGTCAAAATTATTAAAAATTTCTTCACTGCCGCCAAAATACGCTTCCATATCTTTTACAGTTTCATTTATATTGATTTCTTCACGTATATTCTCTACTACTTTAACACATACATCTTCAACACTATCTTTATCCATAGCCATAATACTAACAGAATGATTTGTATATGTAGAATTGCAATACTCACTATGTGAAGTTGAACCTATAACCTTACTGTCTGGAAATGCTGCACTTAATTCTGCTGCTGGATTAGAATCCTCATAATAGCTTGAAGCAAAAAATAATAATAATTTTGGCTCAAACCCTTTCAATGCCTCTTTTGCTTGTAAAGCCATATCTTTACTGTCTGTTCCCTTAATGGAAATCGTTTTAATTGCCAATATTATCCCACCTTTTCTTTATTATTTTAATAAACTAGATTATCAAACCATATTCTTTTGCTACTTCGCGCAGCTTTTGCATAACGGCAAAATCATCAGGAGATGTTGGTGTATACTTATCAATTGCAATTCCTTTAAGAATAATTTTTGTCCTTACACTGTTCGCAATAACCTGATTTCCCCTTGACCTCTCTGTAACGATTTTTTGAATCATATTATAAATTTGTCCCGCCAATCCTATCACCCCTTTGCATTTTTATGTATTAGCAAATTATATTTTATAGTTATATCACGCTAAATACTACAGCACATTATATCATAACTTTATGTATAATGATATACAAAAAATGTAATTTCTTCATATTTTAATAGGCATTCAATCATGAAATATTACTATGAACTATCAAAGCGGATTTTTCTTGACGAGATTAAACCAATATTAAAAGACTGCCACAAAATAAACTTCTATACAAAATATAAATATTTATCAAAATAATACTTATCATATCTTGTACAATTCATTTATTTTGCAACAGCCTCTATTCATTTACTTATATTGTTTATACAACTTTTTAAATCAATTAATACTTACCAAAATCACCATCTAATGATATAACAGGTTCATTATTGCTATATGATGATGTTGTATCAAAATTATCAGCATATGTATTATGTGTTGATGTCGATGCCAACTTATATTGTTCAATCAAGTGCTTAAGCGTAACAGCTTGATTTGACAACTGTTCACTTGCTGCCGCACACTGCTCGCTTGTCGCTGCATTGGTCTGTACAACCGTTGATACCTGTGAGATTGCCTGGTCTATCTGTGAGATTGCTGTTGACTGGTCGTTTGATGAGATTGCTATATTATTAATTAATGCTACAATTTCATCAATGGAAGCAACGATTTCATCCAATGACTTTGCTGTTGCCTCTGCTAACTTTGTTCCGTTTGCAATCTTTCGGATAGAATCCTCTATCATCTCTGTTGTCTCACTTGCTGCCGATGCACTCTTTGCTGCAAGATTTCTTACTTCCTCTGCCACAACGGCAAATCCCTTGCCATGCACGCCTGCTCTTGCTGCCTCAACCGCTGCATTTAATGCCAAGATGTTCGTCTGGAAGGCGATATCATCAATTGTCTTAATAATCTTAGAAATTGTCTCTGAAGACTCATTAATACTGTCCATAGCCTGTATCATAGACTTCATCTGGTCATTTCCAGATGTTGCCATCTCTTTGATATTGCTTACTAATGCATCCGCTTCGCCTGCTTTTGTAGCATTATCCTTTGTACGCTGTGTAACTTCATCCATAGAAGCTGTTACCTGCTCTAAGGCACTTGCCTGCTCGGTTGAACCTTGTGCCAATGCCTGACTTGCATTTGCTACCTGCTCTGACCCCACTGTTATCTGTGTTCCAGCCTCTTTTATGCTATTTAATGTAGCATTCTCATCGGAAACCAATCGATAAAGAGCTTTTCCAAGAATATCCTTGTCACTTCGTGGTGTAACTTCAATCGTAAAGTCTCCTTTTGCGATAACATCGGCTACTCTTGCCTGCTCTTTAATAGCATCTGCCATATCTCTAAAGTTATCCATCAAGCTTCCAAGGTCATCATTATACATCTTTGTACAGTCAACATCTACATCGCCCACTGCCATCTTCTTTGCTGCTATAGCTAAGCGCTTAACAGGTCCTGTAATTGCCTTGATAAGAACCAAACTGTAAGCTAATGTAATAATCAATGCTATTACTGAAACAACCGCTAAAATTACTAATGTTGCTGTAAGGTTAAAAGTTATGTGCTCACTATTTTCAGAAGAAGCTTTCTCCATATTTTCTATCAGCTTTAATAACTCTGTTTGAACTTTTGCAGCCGTTGTAATACCTGTTGTTGAAAGCTCTGTTACAGCCTGTTCCAATCTGCCATTTTTAACCATTTGTATCAGCTCGTCACCAAACTCTATGTAAGCGTTCATATCTACATCAACGCTCTCATAATTACTGCGGATAGTAGAATCTAAGCTTCCTAATCGCTCTTCAAACTTACTTAAATTTTCTTTTACGGTCTGCTTATATGTCTGTACATCATTAATTTCTGACTGTAAAGCTATAGGGTCTTCTGAATACATATATAAAATATTGCGCAAACGTACTTTGATATCTGCAAAATTGCTATATGCGTTACTTAAATAATATTGTCCCATAGCATAATTGTTATAACGATTATTTCTGGCTGTATTAATCGTCGTTGCAGACCATAATCCAACACTTGAAATAATAATCATCAAAGCCATCATCATAAGACTAAACATTGTAATCTTCGCTTTGACAGTCATGTCATTGATTGAAAATCTTTTCTTCATGGTAAACT
>CAJUTV010000002.1 GCA_910589305.1 uncultured Lachnospira sp.
AAAGTCTTGAACAAGACTTTCATGTATGGTATAGTTAATATGCAGTTTTGATGGAACAATTTTTGCTTGCAATAAAATTATAAGGAAGCAGATATTGAAAAAAGTCATACTATAATTATATTTATAGGGGTGTGGTGAAGTGGTATCATAGGGGTCTCCAAAACCTTTGGTGGGAGTTCGATTCTCTCCACCCCTGTTACATATTATTAGAGGGCTGTTGCATTAAGGGATAAAACACAATATATAGTATTTATTTTATATGAAAGTGCTGTGTCTTGTGAGAGATTTCTTAATGCTGCAGCCTCTTTTAGTGAATATAACAGAATATAGAAATATTTTAACAAAGTCTTAAAGTATAATACGAAAGGAGTATTATGTAGTATGGAAGGAAAAGTTGTTTTAAAATCAAAGCCTATACGTGATACAACTGTATTATGTGAAACGGTTGAATGCAGTTTTAATGACAGAGGATTGTGTGAAGCTGATTCAATAGCTATTATAGACGGTAAATGTGGTCTTAATACAACAAGACCTGAAGCCTATAATGAAAGTGAAGATGTAATTGCACAATCAAAAACACCAAAAGAAGAAACTAATTCAAAGAAACGAAGAGTAAGAGTTTTTGCAGGAACAGATTGGTGTTAATAATACATTAAATATTTCTTTACAAATATTTCATTAATAACATATTGATTTTTTGAAATACTCTTGATACTATCATACTATAAAGATGTCATAAAATATACATAATTAAAGCCTGCATTGTTTTATTGGTGCAGGCTTACTATATAAGCAAAAATTTTTAGGCAGATAATACAATCAAGCTAAAGTGTAGGTGAAGACGTCCGTTTTAATAGCACTTTGGTAGTTTAAACAAGTAGCGAAGTGGATTGCAAATATCCGTTTTGATAGACAGAGAAAGGAGAATTTACTAGACAAATTATGTAAAAATAATTTATTTCTGGTTTAGATAGTAAAATATATGTCACCATTAGTTAATAGTAATACATTTAAGAAAAATAATGAACCTAAGAAAAAAATTAATCCAATTATTCCTTTAATATTTGTTGTTGTTTTAGCATTATTAATGATAGTGCTTCAATATTTTATGATTGATTTACAAAATGCAATGTATGAACAACAATCACAGCTACAATCACAATATGATGAACAACAATCACAATTACAACAACAATCAAGTAGTGAGACAAAATAAATGGTTTTGTTAGAATAATTGTAAAAGTAAATTGATTTTTAAGTTAAAATGTTCATATTTGTTCATATTAAAAGATAATAATCTAAAAGGTTGTTGAAAATAGAAATTGCAACCCTATCAAAGAAATCCCCCACTTTAATACCATAGAGGTAGAGGTATAGGTGGGGGAAGAATTTATGCAGTTATTGTAGTGCCGCTTTTTCCTGTAAGGCTTAATTTAGCCTTGTCAAGATTGGATATAATCGCTTTACGGTTTGAGTCCGCAGTTACAAATCGAATAGAAGCATCAACTTTAGGAAATGTTGTCTTAGCAGGAAAATGTCCAGCTTTAATATATTCATGAAGGTCTGATGCCGTTACAGTATCAAAAGCCTTTTCATTAGGGGTATTTTTTTCAATTGTAAGTTTGTCATATGCAGTGAGGAACAGTAACGTGTCCGCATCAATAAGTTCTGCAAGTTTTGCTGCTGCATAATCTTTTTCAATAATAGCGCTTGCTCCTTTTAAATGTGTACCTTGTTGAAGAACAGGTATTCCGCCGCCGCCAGCAGCTATAACAATCTGGTCAGCGTCAAGCAATGCCCTTATAGCATCGATTTCATAAATATCAATTGGCATAGGCGAAGCAATAATTCTTCTAAATTTGCCTGGTTCTTCTTCAATTACATAATTTCCTTTTTCTTCCTCTGCTTCAGCCTCTTCTTTTGTCATGTATCGACCAATAACTTTAGAAGGTTCACTGAATGCAATATCAAATGGGTCAACACGCACTTGTGTAATAATTGTAGATACTGTTTTATATATCCCTCGATTTAAAAGTTCTTCACGTATTGCATTTTGCAAATCATATCCTATATACCCTTCACTCATAGCACCACATACAGACATAGGGGCAACAGTTCTGTCGTTTGGTTCTAGTCGTGCAAATTCGGTCATGGCTGTTTGAATCATACCAATCTGTGGACCATTGCTGTGTGTAATTACAATTTTATATTTTGCTTCAACTAAGTCTGCAATGGCGGAGGCAGCCTTTTTTACATTAGCCTGTTGTTCAGGAAATGTACTTCCAAATGCGTTCCTTCCTAATGCAACTACAATTCTTTTATTATTTATAATTTTATTATCCATAATGAACTCCATTCCGCCAATTTATATGGCTGTAAATATTGTCTGCACATAAGCTGTTCTATAAGGAAATTCACGTTCCATAAGCCCAAGCATATAATAAACCATTATAAAATATATTGTGTTGAAAATCAATGAAAATATGGAATGGCGAAAATGTGTATATTATTTTACAGTATATGTAAATGAAATAAAAAGTAATGTTATATGTTATAGGTCATTTTTTAAGCAAGCAGTGTGAAAAATAAATTGTTTCATAAGTTAAATAAAATTTAGCTAACAAATTTGTGCTTATGCTTAAATTTGAAAGTTGAACAAGAATGGAGGATTTATATGGCAATTACTGTAGCAGTATTAGATACTGGAATATATAGACATATTGATTTTGGAGATAGAATTGTAGGATTTGTGGATTGTGTCAATGAAAAAAATTATATTTATGATGATTCAGGACATGGTACACATGTTTCAGGAATTATTGCAGGAGATGGTACTGCTTCCCATAAAAAATATAGAGGTATAGCACCAAATGCTTGTATAGCTGCTGTTAAAGTGTTGGATAACAGAGGAAATGGCATTGTTTCTAATGTATTAAAAGGGACAGAATGGATATTAGAAAATAAAGAGCGATTAGATATTAAAATTGTTAATGTATCTTTTGGTACAACAGGAAGCAATGATTATAAAACAAGAGTGTTAGTTAATGCAGTAGAAAATATGTGGGATGAAGGGTTGATTGTGGTGGCAGCCGCAGGAAATAATGGACCTATGCCAGGAAGTATCACGGCACCAGGTATTAGCTGTAAAATTATAACTGTAGGGGCATATGATGATATTCGTTTTCATTCAGGCAGAGGACCTATTAAGGAATGTGATATTAAACCAGAAGTTGTTGTTACAGGAACAAATATTGTTGCTTGTACCAATATGAAAAATAAATATTCATCAAAAAGCGGTACATCAATGTCAACACCTATTGTTAGCGGTGCCATTGCAAGGCTTATGGAACATGACCCTTATTTGACGCCAGAGGAGGTAAAACATTGGCTTCGAGCTTGCTGTGAGCCTGTTATAGAAAATGATATAGAAAAATATGACAGAGATAAGTATGGCTGGGGAAAATTAAATATGGCAAAATTTGTGATGGGATAATATTAAATACCTCATGGTTTGCGGCGAGGTATTTGCCCCTCGCCATCGTTGCCAAATGGACATGTTAAAATGTTTGTTGACAGGGTGACTGTAAAATAAAAAATAAATTATGGTCTTTACATTTTAGGTATGAAGTTATATACTATAAAAAAAGAAGTTAAAGTCATAGTTGTATGCAATGGGAGGGGTATTATGGCAAAAAATAGGAGGTTGACACGCACAATATTAAAGATAATAACAACATTATCTATCAGTATGTTGTTATTAATAACAATGTTATTACAGAGTTTTACAAAACATGGCAACAATATTGTTCAAGCATATGAGCGAAGTTTGGAGTATCAATGGAATAATGCTATATATGGCAGTGGTACAAGTGCATCAAAGAGCAAAATTATTGGAAATGCTAATAATGGAAATGTTGTTATTGACAGTAATAGTGGAAAAATTGTTCCAGATTCTACGGATGGAGTTGCTTTCCATTATACAGCTGTTCCAGTAGAAACAAATTTTACATTGAGAGCAAAAGTTACAGTTAATAGCTGGACTTTTACAAATGGGCAGGAAGGATTTGGACTGATGGCAACAGATTGGGTTGGCGAACATGAAGGGATATGCTGGACAAATTCATATATGCTGGGTGCATCTAAAATTGATTATTATATTGATAAAAAAACTCATAAACCTGTCACAAACACCAATTCAACATACTCAACAAGAATTATGCAAAATATTGGTATACTTGGACAAGAAAAAAAAGGTGTTACATTAGATAATATTCAAGCACTTGAAGCCAATGATACACAGGCAATAAAAGATGATTATAGGTCGTCAAGAGTTCCGATGAATCTTATGGAAGATTATCTTGTTTCAGGTAATATTATTGGCAATGAATCCAATCATCTGCAAACAACAGTAGATAACCCAATAACACAAATGTATTTAACCATTCAAAAAAATAATACAGGATATTTTCTTCAATATGAAGACATGAGTGGATATGTATATACGCATCAGTATTATAATCCAACAGCTCTACAAAAAATTGATACAGACTATGTATATGTGGGATTTTATGCAGCAAGAACAACAAATATAACTTTTTCAGATATAACCTTTTCAACAATTCCAGCTTCACAAGATGAGGAGGCAAAAGAGCCGCCAATTGAAAAGATAGCAGTTAATAAAAGTGTGCAATCACTGACCGCTACAGGAATAAGTGACTATAAACTTGAATTTACAGCCAATTGTGATGGTAAAATTTCTGTGTCAGACAATAGTGGCAAGATAATTGCACAAGATGTTAAAGTAACGGCAAATAAATCTGCATTTGTTGCGCAGACTAAGCTTGAAGAAGGGAAGAATGTATTTACTTTAATCTTTACACCAGATAAAGATTATCACCCAGATAATGATGTATATAAGGAGATGGAATCATATGAGCCTGTACAAGTGAAACACACCGTTACATATAAAACATATGGAAAACCAGGACAGGCAATTTATGTTGCTCCTAATGCAGTGGGGAATGGAAGTAAAGAAAATCCTATGAATATTTATAATGCAGTGCAATATATTCAGCCAGGACAGCAAATTATTCTTACAGAAGGAACTTATTATCTTAACAAAACATTAAATATAGCAAGGGGAATTGATGGCACGCCAGATAATCCAATTGTGATGATGGCTGACCCACAAACTTTAAGCAGACCTGTTTTAGACTTTCAAGGAATGTCATCAGGTATTATTTTGGGAGGAAGTTATTGGTATGTAAAAGGGTTTGATGTGACGCATTCACAAAATTCTAAAAATGGTTTTATTGTTGCAGGAAATCATAATGTATTAAATGAAATTCATGCTTACTATAATGGAAATACAGGTATTTCAATATCTAGGTATAAAGATACCGATGAAAAAGAGCGATGGCCTTCCTATAATCTAATTTTAAACTGCACTTCCTATAATAATGCAGATATGGGGTATGAGGATGCGGATGGATTTGCTGCAAAGATTACATCAGGAGTAGGAAATGTATTTGATGGCTGCATTGCACATCATAATGCAGATGATGGCTGGGATTTGTTTGCTAAAGTGCAGATAGGAACGATTGGCTCTGTAACAATAAGAAATTGTGTTGCATATGAAAATGGATATGTCATTAAAGATGATGATGGAAATCTTGATATCAATGGCAATCATAAAATTAATGCAGGGAATGGCAATGGATTTAAAATGGGAGGCGAAAGTTTAAGCGGATATCATGTTCTTGAAAATAGTGTATCATATAGCAATAAAGCAAAGGGAATTGACGCTAATTCATGTCCAGATATTCAAGTGAAAAAATGTGTATCATATAATAACGGAAATGCCAATATAGCATTATATACAGGAAATGCACCAAATACAGATTATAGTATGCAGTATACGATATCTTATAAAAATAATAATAATGTAACAGAGATTATTAGACCTAAAGGGACACAAGATACAAGTAAATATGATAATGATACAAATTATCTTTGGCGCTGGACATCAGGAAATAAAGTTCATAATAGTGCAGATGGAAAACTTGGTGTGGCAAATTGGTTTGCTTCTTTAGATACGAGTAGAGAGCCGACTAGAAATGCAGATGGGACCATTTATTTTGGGGATTTATTTACATTTACAGACAAAGCGCCAGAAACCGTACGATTGAACGGTTATGATAATACAAAAGGGATGGTTTCACCAACATATGATGTATTTCCAGATATTTATGGTAATCCTCCAACGAAAATTAAATATGGCGATATAGATAGGAATGGGGAAATTAATACACGTGATGCTGTATTGTTAAAAAAATATTTAGCAAAAATGCAGGTTATGATTGATGAGAAAGCTGCAGATGTCAATGTTGATGGCAATGTTGACATACAAGATGCTATTTTGTTAATGAAATATCTTGCTAAAATGGATGTTATTCTAGGAAAATAAAAAATATGTAAACAATAATGAGTGGCATATAAATATAATTTATTGTGATGAATAGATGTTATAAAATGAACTTATGAAAAAACACTTTTGTATATTTTTTAGAACATAATATAAATATATTGAAAAATTGTAAGATTTCAACAAAAATATTGCAATAATATAAACATTTTGATGTTAAATTGCTAAAAGATATAGTTGACAATGATAGGGGGGTTAATGATATAATTAACCATGATTGGACATGTATAGATTTGAGAGGTCTTAACGTGACAACAAAATTTTATAAAGGAGGGATAGCCTAATTATGAAAAATAAAAAGGCAAAAAAGGTTTTAGCTTTAGTCATGGTCTTTATTCTTGTGGCAGCATTTGTGCCTATGGACTGGGCAAAGACAAATGTGTCAGCAGCAGGTACTAAATATGTATTTGATGCATCAGCAGAAAGCAAAATAGCAGGCATTGACAAAAAAGCACCTGTAGAAAATGGTACATATGGTACAGATGGCTATTTTACATTAACAGGAACAGTTACTAGAGGAAACAGTGATAATCCGATTTCAGCAGAGTTGGCAAAAGGAGCAGAAGCGACAGAAGAAGCGCCAGCAAAGCAGAGTGGTGAATTAAAGTTTACTGTAACAGGAACAGCTGATGTTGTAATTTCAGCAACAAGTACAGGTGGTTCTAATACATCAGAAGTTGTACTTGTAAAAGATGGCAGTCAGAGAATTAAAGCAGATGGAGCAGAGAGCGAAGTTAATGCTGTAGTAGGAACAAAGCCAGCAACAGAGATAAAATATACAGGTCTTGAAGCAGGCGAATATTCAATATTAGTTCCATTAGAAACGACTTATAATCGTGGTGTAAGAGTTATTAAAGTAGAAGTTGATGTTGTAGAAGTTGCAGCAGTTACAAAAGACTTTACATTTGATGCATCAGCAGAAAGCAAAATAGCAGGCATTGACAAAAAAGCACCTGTAGAAAATGGTACATATGGTACAGATGGCTATTTTACATTAACAGGAACAGTTACTAGAGGAAACAGTGATAATCCGATTTCAGCAGAGTTGGCAAAAGGAGCAGAAGCGACAGAAGAAGCGCCAGCAAAGCAGAGTGGTGAATTAAAGTTTACTGTAACAGGAACAGCTGATGTTGTAATTTCAGCAACAAGTACAGGTGGTTCTAATACATCAGAAGTTGTACTTGTAAAAGATGGCAGTCAGAGAATTAAAGCAGATGGAGCAGAGAGCGAAGTTAATGCTGTAGTAGGAACAAAGCCAGCAACAGAGATAAAATATACAGGTCTTGAAGCAGGTGAATATTCAATATTAGTTCCATTAGAAACGACTTATAATCGTGGTGTAAGAATTATTAATGTAGTTGCAACACAGACAAGCGGTGGTGAGCGTCCAGACCGTAAAGCATGGGCAGATGTTGCTGCTCCTGCAATTGGTGATATTACAGCAAGTGGTTCAACAATCACAGTTCCATATACAATGGAAGTTGGTTATGATGGTGCTGACAAAGTAGTGGTTACAATGGCAAGTGCTGATGGCAGTGTTAAGACAGCAACAGGTGCTAAAACAAACGGTTCTGTGGAATTTAGTGGTATTGCAACATCTGGCACATATACATTCTCAATTGTTGCTATGAGAGAGAATGAAGCCGATAAGGCAGGAGCAGAGACAAAGATATTTGAGTTCTTGCTTCCATTGGCAACACCACAAATTGGTTCTGCTACAAGTGTAGGAAATGGTACGATTGAATTAGAATGGGCAGCCGTTCCAGAAGCTACAGAGTATGAAGTTTCTTACAGCAGTGATGGCGGAAATAACTTTGGTGATGCAAAGACAACAACAGATACCAAATATCAGGTGACAGGTCTTACAGTTGGTGAAACATATACATTTAAAGTTGTTGCTAAGAGAGGCAGTGAAGTTTCACAGCCTGGTACAATTGTTGGTACAGCTACACAAGATGCACAGTCTAAGTGGGCAAATGCTACTTATGGCAATGGTGCAAGTCCTTCAAAGGATAAGATAACAGGAAGTGCAAATGATGGTTCAGTTACAATTGAAAGTCATAGTGGTAAGATTGTGCCAGGTTCTACAGATGGTCTTTCATTCCATTATACAGCCGTTCCAAAAGGCACAAACTTTACATTAAAAGCAAAGGTTACAGTAGATAGCTGGCTTCTTTCTAATGGTCAGGAAGGCTTTGGTATGATGGCTACAGACTGGGTTGGCGCACATGATGGTCTTTGCTGGACAAACTCATATATGTTAGGCGCTTCTAAGTGTGAGTATTTTGTTGATATGGAAACAAAAGAAGTGACAACAAACACAGATTCTACAGTGTCAGCTAAGATTACGCAAAAACTTGGAATGTTAGCTCAGGAGAAGAAAGGTGTTACACTTGAAAATCTTTCAAAATTGGAAGCAAATGATACAGCTACAGTACAAAATGACTTTAAGGTATCTAGTGTTCCAGTGGATTTTGCAGAAGGACATCTTTATGCTACAGTAGATGAAAATGGCAAAGTAGTAGCAGGTACAATGAATACGATTGGTAATGCTGCATCAGAGGTGGCTGGTACAGTAAGCGATCCTATAACAGAAATGTATCTTACAATTCAAAAGAATAATACAGGTTACTTCCTTACATATACAGATATGAATGGTAACGAGTATACAAAGAAATACTATGAGCCAGATGCGCTTGAAAAAGTTGATACAGATTTTGTTTATGTTGGTTTTTATGCATCAAGAAATGCAACAGCAACATTTTCAGATATTGAATTTAAGACAATCTTAGCTTCTGATGATGAAGCAGCAGAAGGTCGTCCAGTTGAGTATATTGCAGTAAATACAACAGTACAATCTCCTACATCAACAGGTGTAAGCGAGTACAATTTGAACTTTACAGCAAACTGTGATGGTGTAGTATCAGCAGTTAATGCAGCAGGACAGACTCTTGCAGAAGGTATTGAGGTAAAGGCTAACAAATCTGTATTTGTTGCTAAAGTTGAACTTGCTAATGGCAAGAATGTATTTAATTTAGTATTTAAACCAAATGATGGTTATCATCCTGATAATGACCCATATAAGATGATGGAGTCTTATGATGAAATCACAATTGAACATATTGTAACTTATAAGACATATGGCAATCCAGGTCAAGCTATCTATGTAGCTCCAGAAGCAAATGGTTCAGGTAGCAAAGATGACCCAATGAATATTTATAATGCTGTTAAATTTGTTCAACCTGGACAGCAGATTATTATAAAAGAGGGTACATATCTTCTTGACAGCACAGTAAAAGTAGCAAGAGGTGTTGATGGTACAGCAGAAAGTCCAATTGTGATGATGGCTGACCCACAAGCTTCAAGCAGACCAGTATTTGATTTCCAAGGATTATGTGCTGGTATGATATTCGCAGGTAATCATTGGTATATCAAGGGATTTGATGTTATCCATTCTCAGGATGCACAAAAAGGTATCCAAGTTTCAGGTAACAATAATACACTTGACCAAGTAAATGCGTACTATAATGGTAGTACAGGTATTCAAATTAGTAGATATCTTACAACAGATGAATTTGAATTATGGCCAGAAAACAATTTGATATTAAATTGTACTTCATATAATAATGCTGATGCAGGTTGTGAAGATGCTGATGGTTTTGCAGCAAAACTTACAGTAGGTAATGGCAATGTATTTGATGGCTGTATGGCATATTACAATGCTGATGATGGTTGGGACCTTTTTGCTAAGGTTCAAACAGGTTCAATTGGTGCCGTTACAGTTAAGAATTGTGTAACATTTAAGAATGGTTATGTTAAGGTTAATTCAGATAAATCAACAGATAGACATGTAGATTCTGTATATGACCTTGATATGTCTGGTCGAGTTATCGATGCTGGTAATGGTAATGGTTTCAAGTTAGGCGGAGATAGCATGAGCGGTTATCATGTACTTGAAAATTCAGTAGTTTATGATAACAAAGCAAAAGGTATTGATTCAAACTCATGTCCAGATATTCAAGTAAAGGGTTGTGTAACTTATAATAATGGCAATCCAAACGTAGCATTCTATACAAATAATGCTGCAAATACAGACTTTGCTATGAAGTATACAGTTTCTTACAGACAAGGTACAGATGTTGCAGAGAATGTTAAGCCAAGAGGTACACAGGATGTAACAAAGTATGATAATGATACCAATTACTTATGGAAGTGGGTATCAAGTGTTCCATCTACAAAAGCAAATGATGTAGTTGTTAAGGGAGCATATGATAGTTCAGACGAGAAACTTGCTGTTAATACATGGTTTGAATCTCTTGATACAACACAAGAAATTACAAGAAATGCAGACGGAACATTGAATTTTGGACCATTGTTTAAGTTTACAGATAAGGCTCCAGCAGAGCTTAGAGCAAATGGTTTTGATGGTTCAAAAGTAACAAAGTCAGCAACAATTACGGTTTATCAATCAGTTCCAGCAACAGGCGACTCATCAAATATGTGGGTATATGCAATTATCTTGATTGTAGCAGCTGTTGGTGTAGCAGCTTGTGTAATTGTTACAATAAGAAAGAAAAAGAATCAATAATAAATAACATATAATCGTTATTTATATATGGTGGCATAGTCGTAAGACTATGCCATTTTTTGGTTTATGCAAAGGATATTTAATGTATCCAATGTTAAATTTGCTGAATTTTAGTGTACTAAAGTGATATATGGATTAAGAAAATTGTTATAGAATAATTTTTTGATGAATACGAATATTGACAATTATAAGTATAATTATGTAAAATTAAAGATGTAAAGTTTGTAAAACTTAAAATAGTTTAAGTGACAAACAAAATTTAATAGTATTATTTGAAGGAGGTATTATGATTAAAAAGAGAAGATTTTTGGCACTGGCTTCTGCTGTGATTTTGGCTGTATCTGGAATCCCAACAAATTTTATTTCAGTTAAAGCTGCACAGTCAGAAACGCAGTTGACACAAAATTCGGAAAGCAAAAGTGCATCCAATGCACAAGTTTGGGATGCCACAGCATTACTTGCAGCAGTTGAAAAAGAAGATAATGGACTGATGCTTGCAGGAGGTTGGGGAGAATTAAAAGAGGATGCCAATGCGACGGATAAGATTGGCGTATCAACGTATACGCAAGCTACTGGAAATCCATCAGCAGTAGAAGGAAAGGTTCCAACAGGTGGTGCTTATATGAAATATACGGCTGCTGCTGATGGAAAATTGACTATTGCAATGAAGACAAATAAGGGAAAGAGAAGTTATATTGTCGATTCAAAAGATAATCAATTAGAAAAGATTGAAGCAGGTACATCGGCAAGTTCTTATGACAAGGTTACAGTTGATGTAGTAAAGGGTGAAACGTATTATGTATATACAGCAGGTTCTAAGATATGTCTGTTTGAAGTGAGCTTTTTACAAAATGCTGGTCTTTCATGGGTTGGTAATGACTTGTTAAATGCTATGGACAAAGAAGAAAATGGATTGACAATTGTAGGTTCTGACTGGTTATTAAAGCAAGAGGGAGCTCCAGTAGAGAACTTAGGTGGATTGACAGACTATATTCAATCCAATACATCTCCTGTTGTACAAGCGGGAGCTGTTCCAACAGGTGGTGCCTATATGCAGTATACAGCTGCTGAAGAAGGAAAACTTGCAATTTATATGAAGACAAACAAAAATAAGACAAGTTATATTGTTGATTCTAAGGGAACAACGATAAAAGAAATTACAGCGGGTGCAGTAAGTTCTTATGATATTGTCACAATTGATGTTGTTGCTAATGAAACGTATTATGTGTATACAGTAGGTTCTAAGATTTGTCTCTTTAAGGTTGAATTTTCAAAACCTCAAAAAGCAACAGATTGGGATTTAGTTGCAGCACCAGTTATTAATGAAGTTAAAGTTGATGAAGAAGGAAATTTTGAGGTGGCTTTAACATCTGTAATTGACGCATATAATGGGGCTGAAAATGTTCAAGTAACAATGTTTTATAATGGATTTGAGGTGACAACACAAAATCTGAAGGTTCAAGTAGATAAAGTCAAGTTTACACCAATGTGGAGTGGCAATTACTCATTTAAAGCTGTAGCACAAAGAACAGGAGAACCAGACAAGGCGAGTGAGACTGTTTCATATAACGATTATGTTCTTGCAGTTAAAAAACCAGTTATTGAGCTTGCTCAAAATCGAGGCAATGGTGTTGTATATCTTGACTGGGTAAATATTACAGACGCTAATTCATTTTCTGTTTCATATAAGGCACATGATGCACAAGAATACACTGTAGCAGAGGCTGCAAATACAACAGGAAATGCTACAATTAGCGGACTTACAGCAGGAACAGCATATGATTTTAAGATTGTTGCTAAAAGAGATTCAGATGGTTTTGAATCGACTTATATTAAAGAAAACTTTACTGTTACACAGGAGGCTTCTCAAGATTGGTTCTTTACAACAGTAGGTTCTGCACAGCAAACAATTGCAACTGTAAAAGATGAACAGGGAACAGAAATACAAAAAGTAAATCTTTCTTCTCAAGATGCAACAGAAGTAAAAGTAGGATTAGAAGCTGCAAAATCAATTGCAAATACAAAGGGAACAGTTACATTTGCAGCGACAGATAATGGGAAAATTTCTGATGGTGAGGAAGGTTTCCAATATTATTATACAATGATAAATCCTAATACAGATAATTTTGAGATGACAGCAACATTTAAGATTACAGATACATCACTTACTCCAGATAACCAATCAGGTTTTGGTATTATTGCATCAGATATGTTGGGGTATAATTTTTGGGGTACACCAGACTATGTACATAAACTGTTTAATAATGTATCAACACAAATGTATAGCAGCAAGGGTAAATTTGTTGGATTAAGAGCGATTACAGGGTATGAATCAATTGATACAACAAGTTTTGATGGTGTAGAACGAAAGACAGAACAGCAAAAATTTAGCAACACTAATGCAGATTTTACAGAAGGACAAGTTTATACATTTACATTAAAGAAAACGGATGATGCATGGATTTCTATTTGCAACGGAGAAGAAAAACGATATGAAAATCTTGCAGCACTCAGTGTTCAGGAAGATGGTTCTATTTGTATAGGTGTCTTTTCTGCAAGAAAAGTTGGCGTTGAAGTTTCTGATATTACATTTACAATGTCAGAAAGTAAAGGTGTTGGAGAAGCTGCTGTTAAAGAGAAAGTAAAACCAAATGTGATGGTTGCTTCTTCTAATACAGCAAATTCAAGCAATTATACATATATTTGCACACCAAATGTAGATGGTACATTGAAAGTATATGCACCAGACGGAACACTTGCAGAGACAAAGGAAATGAAAGCCGATGAAGTAGCAAGAGTGAATGTTTTAGTTAAGCAAGGTACAAATACAATTAAATCAGAATTTATACCAGATACAAAACAAGACTTAGCTAATTATGATACAATTATAAATAATTCAACAGTAGATTATAAAGTAGTTGGCAATATAGCAAGCATACTTTATGTTTCTCCAGACGGAAAAGCGGATGCGGCAGGTACAAGAGAGGCACCTATGGATATCTACACGGTTGTTAAATATGCACAGCCAGGTCAATATATTATGATGTTAAATGGTACATATAAGGGCGGCGATATCAAGATTGAACGAAGTGTATCAGGTACAGAAAATAAGCATATTAAGCTGGTAGCAGAGGAAGTAAACAAGGTTATTCTTGAGGGCTGTGGACTGAATATAACAGGCAGTTATTGGGATATTTATGGCATCTATGTAAAGAAACCTTCATCTGTTGGTATTCAAATATGTGGTAATTATAATACAATTGATATGTGTACAGTAGAAGGTTCTGCCAATACAGGTGTTCAGATAAGCCGTGGCGGAAGTGCGAACAATATAGCAGGTATTCAAGGATTATTATGGCCTTCATACAATCTTATAAAGAATTGTGAATCTTTTGATAACTGTGATGCAGGACGTAATGATGCCGATGGATTTGCAGCAAAGCTTACATGTGGTGAAGGTAATGTTTTCTATGGCTGTATTTCACATAACAATATTGATGATGGCTGGGATTTATTTGCTAAGACTATATCAGGTGAAATTGGTTCTGTAACCATTGAAAACTGTGTAGCATACAATAATGGATGGCTTACATATGAAGGAAAAGACGACCCAAAACTTTGCGGTGAGGGTAATGGTTTTAAGCTTGGTGGTTCTTATATGAAGGGCGGTCATGTTCTTAAAAATTCTATTTCATATGGAAATCTTGCAAAGGGTATTACAAGTAACAGTTGTCCTGACTGCGAAATCTATAATTGTATATCTTATGGTAATGCAGTAGATGCAGAAGCTGTATATAATGTTGGATTAAATACAAAAGACAGCAATCTTAAAGAATGGATTGTTGATGGATTAATTTCTGTAACAACGACAGCTAATACAACAACTCCAGATTTGATACCATTTTCATTGAGTACAGAGACAAACTTTATATATAATGGTCAAATTTCAAGAAACAGCGCAGGCGTTGTTGTAACAGATGATTGGTTTAAGAGTGTTGATATCACAAAAGTACCAACTAGAAATGAAAACGGAACTATCAATATGGGTGGATTGTTAGAATTGACTGATAAAGCGCCATCCAATACAGGTGCAAGACTTGATACAACAAGTGATAAAGCAATTAGTACAAAACCTGTAATGGAAGAAGTTTCATTTGAATTGGGCGATGTCAATTGTGATGGTGAAATTGATGTAAGAGATGGCATTATCATTAAGAGATATCTTGCAAAGTTTGAAGGAATTATCATTAATCAAGAAACAAGTGATATGAACCATGATGGCGTAATTAATTCTCAAGATGCTGTTTTAGTTATGAAAAAAATTGCAGGTATGGCAATATAATCAATGAACAGTTAAATATTATTTTATAAAATAAATATTGTTTTATAAAAAATAATGATTTAAAAATAAAATAATTTTCAAATGATAAAATAACCCATGTTTGTATATACAAATATGGGTTATTGTGCAATAATTATTTTATATTGCGTATTTTAAAATAGCAGCAAAGATTAAAAACAATAGAATCCATGCTTTGCAAGGATTCTATTGTCATAAATTAAAATTTTTAATCATCGTATTTGTGACTGTGTGCTGTTTGTCACAAATGTGTAAAACCAAAATTTAAAAAATTTTGGTTTTTATTTAATAAAGCGGCGCAGAAATGAGGAAAAATATGATAAATCCATCATCAATTATGAAGTTAATGGGGATGAAAAGTAAGTTTGAAGCAAATCATCCAAAATTTGCAGCATTTACCCAAAATGTTTTGAAACAAGGCGTTCCAGAAGGAACAATAATAGAAATTACATTGACACGACCAGGACAAGAACCGATTATGACAAATATGAAAGTGAAAGAAAGTGATTTAGAATTGCTGCAAGGATTAAAAGATTTGACATAGATTTTAACCTTATTAAAGAAGTCCCCCACTTCAATGTCGCACAGGCATAAGTGGGGGATTTGCTTGAGCGTGCAAACACTCGCTAAAAAGACAGTTTGAGTAAGTAGTGCAGTGGATTGTAAGTATCCGCGTTGACTGGTTGATATATTTTAGAGCGATATATTCTAAATAAGTATATGTTGATATCGCCAAAATAATTTTAGAAATCAACATATTATATGAATTTTATTTACAATATTTTATATTGATAATAGAACATCTTGTGTTAGAAATAATATATCATATGTATTCTTAATTGTAATTTTATTATATTAGTGGTAATATTTATATGTAAGGTAAAAGGGTGTGTTGATGTTTTATAAAATACATACTTTGTGCAGTTTTTGTTGATACAGTGGTATATAAATAAATATAGGAGGTTTTATTTTTGTATATATGTTACTATGAAGGAAAAAACGAATTATGGAGTAAGACTCTTGCAAAGAGAGTAAAAGAATTATTGAGTGCTTATGGTTTGGAAAGAACATATGATGCGGATAACAATGTGATAAAAGATATGGGAGATGATGAGTTAAGGCAAATATTGAGAAAGCAAAAAAATGTGATTATTATCGTTTCCCAAAAGTTATTTCAAGATATTGTAGCACTTGCTGAATTAAGCATTATAGGACAATTATGGGAAAAGGGAGAGGTTCATGTATTTATAATAGAAGATAAAAAGCAAAGTGTTGAATTTCCAAATTGGGCGCAATGGATAAAGGAGACTACTCGGTTTAAAGTGGGGGAGGATACAGATATTGTAGCAGCTGTTACACTAATATTGGAAAAGTATTGGAATGATAAGATAGTAAGCAGTATGGCTCAGTTAAAGTGTTCAGAGAGTATGAAAGATTATAAATAAAGGCATATATTCTATTAAAAGCCTTTTAATTGTATAACTAGTGATAATTTTGTGTATGTTATAAATCAGTCGTTATAGGCTTTACATTATATCCTAATTTGTAGTATAATATTCCAAGCATTGTGCGCAAAGATATGTTTGGAGGTTTTTATTCATGATTAGTGCAAATAATGTCACTCTTCGTATTGGAAAAAAAGCATTGTTTGAGGATGTTAACATTAAGTTTACAGAGGGAAACTGTTATGGACTCATTGGTGCTAATGGTGCTGGAAAGTCAACGTTTTTAAAGATATTGACAGGTCAAATTGAACCAAGTAAGGGAGATGTGTCTATTACACCAGGTCAAAGACTGTCTTTTTTGGAGCAAGACCATTTTAAATATGATGATTGTGTTGTTTTAGATACGGTTATTCGAGGCAATGAACGTTTATATCAGATAATGAAAGAAAAAGAAGCTATCTATGCCAAAGAGGATTTTACAGAGGAAGATGGCAATAAAGCAAGTGAATTAGAGGCTGAATTTGCCGATATGAATGGCTGGGAAGCAGAATCGGATGCAGCACAGCTTTTGAATGGACTAGGTGTAACAACCGATTTACATGATAAATTGATGTCTGAATTAAATGGTAGTGAAAAGGTAAAAGTTTTGCTTGCAAAGGCATTGTTTGGCAATCCAGATATTTTACTTCTCGATGAGCCAACAAACCATCTTGACCTTGATGCGATTGCATGGCTTGAAGAATTTTTAATTAATTTTGAAAATACAGTTATAGTTGTCTCACATGACCGCTATTTTTTAAATAAAGTTTGTACGCAGATTGCAGATATTGATTATGCTAAGATTCAGTTATATGCAGGAAATTATGACTTTTGGTATGAATCAAGTCAGCTTTTAATAAAACAGATGAAAGAGGCAAACAAGAAAAAAGAAGAAAAGATTAAAGAATTGCAGGAGTTTATTCAGAGATTCTCTGCAAATGCTTCTAAGTCAAAGCAAGCTACATCACGTAAACGTGCATTGGAAAAGATTGAGTTAGATGAGATTAAGCCTTCTAGCAGAAAGTATCCATATATTGATTTTAGACCACAGCGTGAGATTGGCAATGAAGTTCTTTCTGTCACAGGTATTTCTAAAACAATTGATGGCGTAAAGGTTTTGGATAATATTTCCTTTATTGTCAATCATGATGATAAGATTGCCTTTGTAGGCTCCAATGAATTTGCAACAACGACATTGTTTAAAATTCTTGCAGGTGAGATGGAACCAGATGAAGGTGAGTACAAATGGGGTATAACAACATCAATGGCATATTTTCCAAAAGATAGTGCTGCTGAGTTTAATAGAGAAGATACGATTGTTGAATGGTTGACACAATATTCACCAGACCCAGACCCAACCTATGTAAGAGGATTTTTGGGAAGGATGTTGTTTGCAGGGGAAGACGGTGTGAAAAAAGTTAAAGTATTGTCAGGAGGAGAGAAAGTTCGATGTCTGATTTCCAAGATGATGATAATGGGGGCAAATGTACTTATATTTGATGACCCTACGAATCATTTGGACATGGAATCAATCACCGCTTTAAATAATGGCTTAATTAAATTTTCAGGTGTTTCACTGTTTACATCACATGACCATCAATTTATACAAACAACAGCAAATCGAATTATGGAGATTGTGCCAAGTGGTCAGCTTATTGATAAAATTACAACATATGATGAATATCTTGAAAGTGATGATATGGCAAGAAAGCGTCAGGGTTTTGCACAAAATAACAGTGATGAAGATGAAGATTGATATAAAAGTATAAAATATATATTTAAGATATAATTATATAAAATGTATGAATATGAAATATATAAATATCTAAAATAATTATGCTTTTATATAGGGTGAGGTTCAATGGATAACGAAAAGTTATTCGTTGAACCTTTTGGTTTTAAATGGTATAATTGAGTAATGTGCGTGAAACATATGAAATGGAGGATTTTTAAAGATGGCAGCTAGAAAAATATCAAAAGCCATTGATAGTGAAAATAAGAGTAAAACAATAAAAAATCCAAATACAAAAACAACAAGTGTAAAACGTGGTTCAAAAAGCGCATCATCAGGTAAAAAGACAGCTCAAAGAAAAAGTCCTTCTAAAACAAAAAAGAATATAAAAACATCGAGCAGTAATAAAATAGTGGATGAATTTCTTGTTCTGATTGCATGTGCAGTTACACTGTTATTATTTTTAAGTAATTATAATTTAGCAGGAAGTTTTGGGAATGGAATCAAATGGTTTATGTTTGGTTTGTTGGGAGTAATGGAATATATCTTTCCATTTGTGCTTGGAATAACGATTGTTTTTATGATTTCTAATAAGGATATTATAGCCGTTGCAAGGATAAAAACAATTGCCGTTTATGTTTTAATGATTCTATTGTCAGCAGCATGGCAAAGAATCAATAATAATCCAGATATCACATCAACATCGGTTATACAATTTTATGTAGTTAGTGCAAATGATAAAGTGGGAGGCGGATTTTTTGGTGGATTGTTGTGTAAAATTATGGCACCGTTAGGCACGCTTGGAACAATGGTGATTCTTGTTATATTTGCAATATTATGTATTGTAATTATAACAGAGCGTTCTTTTATTAATGGCATCCGAAACATAAAAAAAAGCGGAACCCGTATGGCTCATGTGGCAAAACAAGATTATGATATATATAGAGAACATTCTAATGAACATATATCTGCTTGGTATGATGAAGACATTGATAATGAGGAATCGGAGGCAGAGTATCTTGAAAGGCGGCGCAAACTTAAGGAAGAAAAACATAGGGAGCGTTTGCTAAGAGAACAACAAGATATCAAAGCACGTGAAGAACGGGCAAAGAGGCGTATGGCAAAGAAGGCACGAGGAATCACCGTAGATACAGAACTTCCAAGAGAGCTGGAAAACATTGCGCCAGAAAGTATTGATATACATGAGATTATGTCTTATACAGATATCAATGACCAATATTCACAAGATATATATGAGCCTGATTATATAGAGTTAGAAAAAAATACATATGGCAGGAAAAAGGCAGAACCTAGTCTAGTACAAACTTCACCATTTGTTGATAGAGATATGGCAAATGAGACAGAAGAATTATCTTTAGAAGAGATAGATATATTGGATGAGGAAAATATATTAAATCAAAATGTATTTAATGAACATATATCAAATCAAAGCATGATACAGCAAAGTACATTGCAGCAAAATGTATTGAATCAAAATATATCTAAAAGTTTAACACAAAAAGAACAAGGCGTTGTGGAAAGACAAGCAATATCTGAAGAGCAACAAAGAGTAGGGCTAAAAACAATAGAACCAGAAACAATAGAACAATCAATGCCTTTAAGAGAGTCAAAACCTATAGAACAACATAAGGCGATAGAGAGCGAAAAATTAATAACACAGGGAGAAAATAATCAATCAGTTCTTCAGTCCTATAAGGCTCCGCCAATGGATTTATTAAGTTTGCCAAAGAAAAAAGGGAAAGGCAATATTGAGATGGAAAATAAGGCTACAGCGATTCGGTTGCAGCAGACCTTACAAAATTTTGGTGTGAAGGTAACAATAACTAATATCAGTTGTGGACCATCGGTTACAAGATATGAATTGCAGCCTGAGCAGGGCGTTAAAGTAAGTAAAATTGTCTCACTGGCAGACGATATTAAATTGAATCTTGCGGCAGCAGATATAAGAATTGAGGCGCCTATTCCCGGAAAGGCAGCAATTGGTATTGAGGTTCCAAACAAAGAGGCAGGAAGTGTGGGGTTAAGGGAGCTGCTAGAAGATGATGCATTTACTGGCAATAGTTCAAAAATTGCATTTGCTGCTGGAAAAGATATTGCAGGCAAACCGATTGTAGCCGATATTGCAAAGATGCCGCATTTGCTGATTGCAGGTGCTACAGGTTCCGGTAAATCGGTATGTATTAATACAATTATTATGAGTATATTGTATAAGGCAAGACCTGATGAAGTAAAGTTGATTATGGTAGACCCTAAAGTGGTTGAATTAAGTGTTTACAATGGAATACCACATTTGCTGGCTCCGGTTGTAACAGACCCAAAGAAAGCTTCTGGTGCGTTAAATTGGGCTGTTGCTGAGATGACAGATAGATATAAAAAGTTTGCGCAGATGGGTGTGCGAAACTTAAAAGGTTATAATGCGGAAATTCAGAAAATATCCACAGCACAAATTCAGACAACTCCTGATTCACAAAAACAAGAAAAGCCTGAAAAAATGCCAGAAATTGTTATTATTATTGACGAGTTAGCGGATTTGATGATGGTAGCACCAGGAGAAGTTGAAGATGCGATATGTCGTCTTGCACAGTTGGCACGTGCAGCAGGTATTCATCTTGTTATTGCAACACAAAGACCATCTGTGAATGTTATAACAGGTATTATTAAAGCAAATGTTCCGTCAAGAATTGCATTTTCGGTGTCATCAGGTGTGGATTCAAGAACAATTATTGATATGAATGGTGCTGAAAAATTGTTAGGTAAGGGTGATATGTTATTCTTTCCTTCAGGATATCCAAAGCCTGTGAGAGTTCAAGGCGCATTTGTATCCGATGAAGAAGTCAGCAATGTTGTTGATTATCTTAAACAAAATATGGTGGAAGAGGTTGTATATAATGAAGATATAACAAATGTTTCTTCGCCTGTAAGTGAAACTGAAAAAAATAATAATGACAGAGATTCTTTATTTGAAGAGGCAGGACGATTTGTTATTGAAAAAGATAAAGGCTCTATTGGAATGTTACAGCGATATTTCAAGATAGGATTTAACAGAGCTGGAAGGATTATGGACCAACTTGCAGAGATGGGTGTTGTAGGTCCAGAGATTGGCACAAAAGCAAGAAAAATACTTATGACACAAGAAGAGTTTGAAAATTTGCTGCATCAATAATTTAAGAAAGAATAGATTGAAAATTGAAATTTTCAATTACAAGATTTGTGTCTGTGCGTTGCTTGTCACAAATCTGTAAAAACAAAACTTGAAAAATTTTGTTTTTTGTATCAATAAAGCAGTGCAGAAATGAGGATAAATATGGGTGTAAAAAGTGATATCGAAATAGCTCAAGAAGCAAAATTACAAAATATAACAGAGGTTGCTGCAAAGGTTGGGATACTAGAAGATGAATTAGAACTATATGGAAAATATAAGGCAAAGCTTTCAGATGATGTGATAAAAAAATTTTCGGATAAGCCGGACGGAAAGCTTGTTTTAGTGACAGCGATTAATCCAACGCCTGCTGGAGAAGGAAAAACAACCGTCAGCATTGGGCTTACAGAAGGGCTGAATAAGATGGGGGTAAAGGCGGTTGCAGCATTAAGAGAACCATCATTAGGTCCATGCTTTGGCATAAAGGGCGGCGCTGCTGGCGGCGGATATGCGCAAGTTGTTCCAATGGAGGATTTAAATTTACATTTTACGGGGGATTTTCATGCGATTACGGCTGCCAATAATCTGCTTGCAGCAATGTTAGACAATCATATTATGCATGGCAATGAACTTCGTATTGATACAAAACGAGTTGTTTGGAAACGTTGTCTGGATATGAATGACAGAGCATTGCGAAACATTATTGTAGGTATGGGGGCAAAGACGGACGGTGTTGTTCGAGAAGACCATTTTATTATCACCGTTGCTTCTGAGATTATGGCTATTTTATGTCTGGCTGAAGATATGGCAGATTTAAAAAAGCGACTTGGAAAAATTATTGTTGCATATAATACAGAAGGAAATCCAGTTACAGCACAAGATTTAAAAGCAACAGGCTCAATGGCGGCATTACTTAAAGATGCAATGAAACCGAATATGATACAGACATTAGAAAATACACCTGTACTTATACATGGAGGACCATTTGCTAATATTGCACATGGCTGTAATTCGGTGAGAGCAACCAAGTTGGCGTTAAAGCTTGGCGATGTCGCTGTGACGGAGGCTGGATTTGGTGCGGATTTAGGTGCAGAGAAATTTATGGATATCAAATGCAGACTTGCTGGATTAAAACCAGATGCTGTGGTGCTTGTTGCCACCATTCGAGCATTAAAATATAATGGCGGTGTTCCTAAAGAACAATTAGGAGAGGAAAATATAGAGGCATTAAAAGCAGGAATTGTCAATTTAGATAAGCATATTGAAAATATACAAAAATATGGTGTTCCTGTTGTTGTCACACTCAATCAATTTATTACAGATACAGATGATGAATACTCTTTTGTAAAAAGACATTGTGAGGAGAAAGGCTGTGAATTTGCGATAGCTAAAGTGTGGGCGCAAGGCGGCGAAGGCGGGTTAGATCTGGCAAAAAAAGTGATGGATACATTGTCTGTAAAAGAATCCAATTTTAAACCAATATATGAGGATACATTAAGTATTGCTGAAAAAATAGAAAAAATTTCCAGAGAAATTTATGGCGCAGATGGTGTAGAATATTCCGATGCTGCAAAAAATGAATTAGAACGTATCACAAAGATGGGATATGCTCATTTTCCAGTGTGCATGGCAAAAACACAGTATTCCTTGTCTGATAATGCAAGTTTGTTAGGCAGACCGCAGGGATTTAACATTTCGGTCAGAGAAGTTTATGTCAATGCAGGTGCAGGATTTGTTGTAGCTATTACAGGAAAAATTTTAACGATGCCGGGACTTCCAAAGTCACCTGCTGCACAACGAATTGATTATGATGAAGAAAAAAATCGTATTGTTGGGCTGTTTTAGTCAGAATAGGAGGCGTTTTTGTTATTAGCAAAGTTAATTGAAAAGTTGAATTATGAAGTAAAACAAGGAGAATTGTCGGTTGAAGTTGCTGGTTTGACTTCGGATTCACGAAATGTTGTAAATCATGGGGTGTTTGTTGCTATTGTGGGAGCTAAAAGTGATGGTCATGATTATTTGGAACATGTTATTGAAAAAAATGTTGCGGCAGTGATTGTACAAAAAGGTGCTAAGCTGCCAGAACATATTTCAGACAATGTTACAGTGATTATTACAGATAATACACGATTAGCGTTAGCGTATACTGCTGCTGCTTATTATGAATATCCAGCAAAACAATTATTTACAATAGGAATAACAGGAACAAAAGGAAAAACAACAACTACATATATGATTAAAAATGTGTTGGAAGCATGTGGCATTAAGACGGGATTGATTGGCACGATTGAGACAATTATAGGCGATGAGTCTATACCTGCTTCGAACACAACGCCAGAATCTATTAAAATCCATGAAACATTTGCAAAAATGGTAAAAAAGGGTATTAAAGCCGTTGTTATGGAGGTGTCCTCTCAAGGATTAAAGCTTGATAGAACAGCAGGAATTGAGTTTGATATTGGTGTATTTACCAATTTAGAACCCGACCATATCGGACCTAATGAGCATGAATCGTTTGAGGACTATTTGTATTGTAAATCACTGTTATTTAAACAGTGTAAACTTGGCATTGTCAATGGTGATGATAAATATACAAAACAAATATTAGACGGGGCATTATGTAAAGTTGAAAGTTATGGCTTACAAAATACATGTGATTTGTATGCCGAACATATCAAGCTTTTCCATGAAAATGGAAAAATTGGATTAAATTATGAGTGTAAAGGATTGCTTGATATTCCAATACATTTAAATTTGCCAGGTAAGTTTTCGGTGTATAATTCTCTTTGTGCCATTGCTGTTACAAGACATCTTGGTGTCAATGCAGATACGCTGGCAGAGGTTATAAAAGATGTCAAGGTCAAAGGCAGAGTGGAGCTTGTTAAAGTTTCGGAAAGCTTTTCTTTAATGATAGATTATGCACACAATGCAATGTCCTTAAAAAGTATATTGACAACATTAAAAGAATACAAACCGAATCGTTTGGTCTGTCTTTTTGGCTGCGGAGGCAATCGTTCAAAAGACAGAAGATATGAGATGGGGAAGGTTTCCGGCGAATTAGCGGATTTTACGATTATTACATCTGATAATCCACGTTTTGAAAAGCCGGAGATAATTATAAAAGATATTGAGTCTTCCCTCAGTAAGGTTACAGATTCCTATACTACAATTATAGATAGAGCCGAAGCAATAAAATATGCTATCGGTTCAGGAAAGCCTGGCGATATTATTATTATAGCGGGTAAGGGACATGAAGATTATCAAGAAATAGAGGGTGTTAAGTATCCTATGGATGAGCGGACTCTCGTTGCAGATGCTGTAAAACAGCTAAAAGAAGAAGGAGTACAAGGACTGAGCTTCGGAATGGAGGATTAATGTACGCCGATATCATAGTGGATATATCCCATGAACATTTGGACAAAACATTTCAATATGCAGTTCCAGACCATTTACTTGATAAGGTTGACATAGGGGTTATGGTGAATGTTCCATTTGGAAGAGGAAATAAAATTATTACAGGATATGTTGTCAATCTCACAAAACAGCCTTCATATGATATTTTAAAAATAAAAGATATTAAAGAGGTTGTTGTACAGAGAGTAAAAGCCATTGAGCGAATGATTCAATTGGCGGCATGGCTGCGCCGCAATTATGGTTCAACGATGAATCAGGCATTAAAGATGGTTATTCCTGTAAAGGATAAGATACAGGCAAAACAGAAAAAAATGATTTCGCTTGTGGTGTCCAACGAGGAGGCTTGTGCAGCTTTTGAGCAGTTTCAAAAAAAACATGCAGTAGCTATGGCAAGAGTTATTCAAGCACTGATTAATGAAGGAAAATCCGATGTTTCAGATATTCAAACAAAATTAAATATTACGACAAAGACGATACAAGCACTTGAAGACAAAGGGCTTGTTCAGGTAGAGACGGCGCATATTTATAGAAATCCTATCAAGGAAACCGTTTTACAGGAAGAAATTATTGAATTAAATAATCAGCAAAAAGAGGCTATTCACACCTTTATTGAAGATTATGACAACGAGATAAGAAAAACATATTTATTATATGGGATTACTGGGAGCGGCAAGACAAATGTTTATATAGAAATGATACAACATGTTGTGAATCTTGGAAAGCAAGTGATTGTGTTGATACCAGAAATTGCATTGACATTTCAGACCGTACAGCGTTTTTATAAACGTTTTGGAGATAAAGTATCCATTATGAACTCGCGTATGTCAAAAGGAGAACGATACGACCAGTTTAAAAGAGCAATGGCGGGGGAGATACGTATTATGATAGGTCCGCGTTCCGTGTTGTTTACACCGTTTAATCAATTAGGACTTATTGTGATTGATGAAGAGCATGAGACGGCATATAAAAGTGAACAGTCACCAAAGTATCATGCGCGCGAAACAGCGATTCATATAGCCGAAACCATGTCTGCATCGGTAGTGCTTGGCTCTGCCACGCCTTCACTTGAAAGTTTTTACAGAGCAAAGCAAGGTATCTATCAGTTAATGAAATTGGACAAGAGGGCTACAGGTGCAAATCTTCCAAATATTTATGTGGAAGATTTAAGGAAGGAATTAAATGAAGGAAATCGCTCTATTTTATCAAGAAGACTGGCCGCAATGATTGATGACCGATTAAAAAAGCATCAACAGGTCATCCTTTTTTTAAATAAGCGCGGGTATGCAGGATTTATTTCTTGCCGGTCTTGTGGGAAGGTGTTTAAATGCCCTCATTGTGATATATCACTTACACATCATATAAACCCTTATGGCAACGAATTGGTATGTCATTATTGCGGATACAGACAGCCTGAAATTAAAGAGTGTCCAGAGTGCGGCTCAAAATATGTTTCTGGTTTTCGGGCAGGCACCCAGCAAGTTGAACAGATGCTTTCTAAAACTTTTCCGAAAGCAAAAATATTGCGTATGGATATGGATACAACGTCTAAAAAAGGCAGTCATGAGGCAATTCTTTCTTCTTTTGCAAACCATGAAGCCGATATTTTAGTCGGAACGCAGATGATTGTAAAAGGACATGACTTTCCCCATGTTACATTGGTGGGCATATTAGCGGCTGATATGTCTTTGTATGTAAGTGATTACAGAGCATCCGAGCGAACGTTTCAACTGTTAGTTCAGGCGGCTGGACGGGCTGGACGAGCAAAAGTACCTGGCGATGTAGTGATTCAGACATATACGCCAAATCATTATAGTATTGTGGCAGCAAAAGAGCAAAATTATGAACAGTTTTATGATGAGGAGATTATTTTCCGGCAGATGTTGGGGTATCCTCCCATTCAAAATATATTAAAGATAAGTATATCTTCTAAAAATGAAGAGGCATTATTATTGGCTTGTCAGAATATGACTGAGTGGCAGGATAATATAAAAAATGAACGTACTGTATCAAGTATGGAAAATAATTTAGGAATAAGAATCAATGAAAAAGAAAAGATACAGGTTACAGGACCAATAAAAGCTCCCATATACAAGTTAAATGATATTTATACACAAATTGTTTTAGTAAAGTCAAAAGATTATGAGATATTGACGGATTTTAAAGATAAATGCGATATGTACATTAAAGATAATGTGCTATATAAAAATATCAGTGTTCAATATGATTTTAATTAAAAACGTTTTAATATATGCGTTGTGTCTGTGTATTGCTTGGCACAAATCATGGACAATATTTTCTTTGTTACAAAAAGCAGCGCATAGATAGGCATAAGATTGAAAATGGTTATTTTCAATCTGCAAGTTTTGTGCTGTGCCAAAACTTGAATTGTTTGTTGTTTTAAAAATCAGTCACAGCATGGAGGTTAAATATGGCAATAAGAAATATAAGAACATTAGGAGATGCAATTTTAAAAAAAGAAGCAAAAGAAATTAAAGAAATGACACCAAAAATAGAGCAGCTTATCGATGATATGTTTGAGACTATGTATGAAGCAAATGGTGTTGGTCTTGCTGCGCCTCAAGTAGGTATCCGCAAGAGATTAGTTGTTATTGACTGCGGCGAAGAAGCTTATGTATTAATTAATCCTGTTATATTAGAAACAGGCGGAGAACAGACAGGCAATGAGGGGTGTCTTAGTGTACCTGGAAAATGTGGTGTTGTGACCAGACCAAATTATGTAAAAGTAAAAGCCTATGACCGCGATATGAAAGAATATATTATAGAGGGAACAGAGCTGCTTGCAAGATGTCTGTGCCATGAGATAGACCATCTCAGTGGTATTATGTATGTTGATAAAGTAGAAGGAGCTTTGGTGGACGTTGAGGATGACGAGGAAGAAGAGGAATAATTTTTTTTAAAATAAAAGAACAAAAATACAATCATGTATGGAAATGAGGGTAAATGAGAATAGTATTTATGGGGACACCGGATTTTGCGGTTGAAACATTAGAAAAAATAATTGAAAATGGATATGACGTTGTGGCAGTTGTAACACAGCCTGATAAACCTAAAGGAAGAGATAAAAAATTGTCGCCGCCGCCAGTTAAAGAATGTGCATTAAAGCATAATCTAACAGTTTTGCAGCCACAGAGGGCAAGAGATGAGGCATTTGTACAAGAATTGAAACGTTATAATCCTGATGCGATTGTCGTTGTTGCTTTTGGACAGATTTTGCCTGAAAGTATACTTCATATGACAAAATATGGCTGTATTAATGTACATGCTTCGTTGCTGCCTCAATATAGAGGCGCTTCTCCAATACAGTGGGCAGTTATTGATGGGTGTAAAAAGACGGGTGTCACAACAATGCTGATGGATGAAGGGATTGATACGGGCGATATTTTAATGATAAGAGAATATGAACTAGCAAAGAAAGAGACTGGAGGCAGTTTATTTGACAAATTAAGTTTGCTGGGAGCCGAATTGCTTATAGAGACGCTTAAAGGTATAGAAGCAGACAGTATCAAACCAATAAAACAGGATGACGAAAAATCTAGTTATGTTAAAATGTTGACAAAGGCAATGGGGCATATTGATTTTACAAAAAATGCCAATGAAATTGAACGATTAATACGAGGTCTTAATCCATGGCCAAGTGCTTTTACGTATATGAATAAGAAAATGTTAAAAATTTGGGATGCCGATGTTTCAGAAGATATAGAGGTGCCACAAAACAGTCCTGTCGGGACAGCTTTTATATCAAAAGAAAAAATGTATGTAATCTGTGGCAGCGGTTTTCTTGAATTGAAGGAGGTACAGTTAGAAGGAAAAAAAAGAATGTGTATAGAAGATTTTTTAAGAGGAAATCGTATCGAGAATGGAATGG
Organism: uncultured Lachnospira sp.; assembly: GCA_910589305.1. Taxonomy (GTDB): domain Bacteria; phylum Bacillota; class Clostridia; order Lachnospirales; family Lachnospiraceae; genus Lachnospira. Next base: position 29,109 of record CAJUTV010000002.1, read on the forward strand.
TATTAGGGTGAGGTGATAAAAACATGTTTGGACGATATGGATATTATTTTGACTGGACATATATTTTAATATTAATAGCAGCAGTTATATCAATTATTGCACAGATTAGAGTAAATACCACATTTAAAAAATATTCGCATGTGGCAAGTGCTTCTGGAATAACAGGCGCACAGGCAGCCGATAGGATTCTTAAATCGCAGGGCATTTATGATGTAACAATCAGGCAAGTAGCAGGAAATCTCACAGACCACTATGACCCAAGAAATAAGACATTAAATCTGTCAAATTCTGTATATAATGTCAATTCTGTTGCGGCAGTTGGGGTGGCAGCACATGAATGCGGACACGCAATTCAACATGCAAAGGGATATGCACCGTTAGGCTTGAGAAGTGCTTTAGTTCCAGTTGCAAATTTAGGTTCTAAATTAAGCTGGCTTTTTATTTTAGCAGGAATGTTATTTAGTTTTAATCATACGTTAATTGTGACAGGTATTATTATGTTTTCATTGGCAGTATTATTTCAGCTTGTCACATTGCCAGTTGAGTTTAATGCTTCATCAAGAGCATTGCAATTATTGGAATCAAATGGCATTTTATATCAAAATGAAGTTTCAATGACAAGAAAAGTTTTATCTGCCGCAGCATTGACATATGTTGCAGCTGCAGCATCAGCAATCCTTCAATTAATAAGGTTAATATTGCTGTTTGGAGGAAACAGAAGTGACAGACGATAAAAAACAAAAGAGTTTTCAGCAAGTTAATGTAAGGGCAATAGTGCTGGATATCCTTATAGAAACGCAGAAATTAGATAATATGAGTCATGTTGTTTTTGGGAATGCGTTAAAAAAATATCAATATCTTGATAAGAGAGAGCGAAGTTTTATAACCAAACTTTCACAGGGAACCATTGAAAAAAGAATTTATCTGGATTATTGTATTGAACAATTTTCTAAAACACCAATGAAAAAGATAAAACCTCTTATTAAAAATTTATTAGAAATGTCTGTTTATCAGCTTTTGTATATGGATAGTGTTCCTGTTTCAGCAGTGTGCAATGAGGCGGTAAAGCTGGCAGAAAAACGTGGTTTTAAGACACTTAAAGGTTATGTGAATGGCGTGCTAAGAAATATTGCCAGAGCAATTGATACAATTGAGCTTCCCATAAAAGAAGAGAATACCATTTTTTATTATTCAATAAAGTATTCTTTGCCAGAATGGCTTGTAAAAATGTGGATAACACAGTATGGGGAAGTTCTTTTTGAAGATATAGCAAAAAGTTTGTATGAGCCTAGAAAAATATTTATACGATGTAATACAAAAAAAGTAACGCCTAATGAGTTAAAAAGCCATCTTGAACAGGAAGGTGTGGCAGTAAAATCTGTTGAAGGTCTTGATTACGCGTTTGAAATTGAAAATTATGATTATTTATCGTCTCTTCAAGCATTGTGTAATGGTGAATTTTATATTCAAGATAGCAGTTCTATGCTTGCCAGTGAAGGCAATATTATTAAAAAGGACGCCTATATTATTGATGTCTGTGCCGCGCCGGGCGGAAAGAGTATGAATGCCGCATTAAAAGCCATTGACGGATATGTAGAAGCAAGAGATTTAAATTCATATAAAGTTGGATTGATTGAGGAAAATATCAGTCATCTTGGTTTAAGCAATATCTGTGCAAAAATGTGGGATGCTACGATTTTAGATAAAGATGCAATTGAAAAGGCAGATGTTGTAATTGCCGATTTGCCATGTTCAGGACTTGGCATAATAGGGAGAAAACCCGATATAAAAGATAAGATGAATCCAGAAAAAATTGATGCATTGGTGCAGCTTCAGCGAAAAATATTGTCAACCGTTACATCTTATGTAAAACCAAATGGGGTGCTTATATATAGTACATGTACAATAAATAAGTGTGAAAATGATGATAATGTATCATGGTTTATGAAAAACTATTCATATCAATTAATAGAACCTGCTATACAGATATTTCCGCAACATGCTGCTGGTCATATTCAAGGCGGAGATGGATTTTATATAGCAAGACTGCAAAAAAGAAATGGTTTTACAAACAATTAGATTCTGTATGTTGCTTAACGTAAACTTATGAGATAAAAAGCAGTGCAGAAGTGAGGATTTTTATGGAGACTACACAATGATAGATATCAAATCAATGTATATAGAGGAATTGGAACAATTTATTGTTTCTATGGGAGAGAAAAAATTTCATGCTGTTCAGCTATATAAATGGATGCATCAAAAACTTGTTCCTTCATTTTCAGAATGCAGTAATTTATCAAAAAATTTAAAAGAAAAACTTTCCAAGCAATGCACAATGATAATTTTAGAGCCAGTAAAAGTGCTAAAATCAACAATTGATGGCACCGAAAAATATTTATTTAAGTTGTATGACAATAACTTAATTGAGAGTGTTCTTATGAGGTATCATCATGGAAATTCGGTGTGTATATCATCTCAAGTTGGCTGCAAAATGGGGTGTCGTTTTTGTGCTTCAACGATTGACGGCTGTGTGCGAAACTTGTCAGCATCAGAAATGCTTGAACAAGTATATAGAATACAAAAGCTTTCAGGAGAACGCGTAGATAATATAGTGATTATGGGTTCTGGGGAACCGTTGGATAATTATGATAATCTTATCCGTTTTTTAAAGCTGATAAACAGTCAAGACGGACTTCATATAAGTGCTCGTAATATTACCGTTTCTACATGCGGGCTTGTTTCTGAAATGTATCAACTGGCAAAAGAGCAGTTACAAATAACATTGGCAATTTCGTTACATGCTCCTAATGATAGCTTGAGAAGAACAATGATGCCAATAGCAAACAAATATTCGGTTGAAGAGATAATAAAAGCGTGCTGTTATTATATGAAAGAGACAAAGCGCAGAATTACCTTTGAGTATAGTTTGGTAAAAGGTGTCAACGACACAAGAGAATGTGCCGATGAATTAATACAATTGTTAAGCGGCATAAATTGTCATGTTAATTTAATTCCAGTAAATCCTATTAAAGAAAATGATTATAAGCAATCGGATAAAAAAGCGGTGGAGTCATTTAGAAAACGATTAGAAAATGGTAAAATAAATGCCACTATAAGACGGGAGCTAGGGCGTGATATTGATGGTTCATGCGGACAGCTCCGCCGAAGTTATATAGGTCAATAAAAGAATAAAATACAGATAACAATTGTAAATAAATAGCGATACAGATTAGAAATAATCATTGACTATAACGGTTTTACACTTATAAAATGCGCCTTGACTTTTTATTTTTGTATGATAGTATTTATATTTGATAAAACATAAGGATGAAACGAAGGAAGTAAGCTTAATTGGAGGCTGATATATATGAAAGCATATGCAATTACTGATACGGGAATAGTAAGAAATATCAATCAGGACTACATTTATTATTCACTGGAAAGTATTGGTTGTCTTCCTAATTTGTTTATTGTTGCAGATGGCATGGGAGGACATAAAGCGGGAGATATCGCTTCAAAATATACAGTTAAAGGGATTGTTGAAAAGATATCGGTATCGGCTGGAAAAGAGCCTATTTCGGTTATTAATACAGCTATTGAGCAAGTCAACAAAGAGATTGTCAATAAAGCAAAAGAATCAGAAGATTTTACAGGCATGGGAACAACGTTGGTTGTTTCAACAATTATAGATGGTTCATTGAAGGTTGCCAATGTTGGTGATAGTCGGTTATATATTATTAATAGTGATATTCTTCAAATCACAAGAGACCACTCTCTTGTAGAAGAGATGGTTAGCATGGGAAAGCTTGACAGAGAGGCAGCTAGAACACATAAAAGAAAGAATGTGATAACAAGAGCGATTGGCGGTGAGGCTCAAGTGGAAGCAGAAATGTTTTCTGTAGAGCTTAAGCCATTAGATATTGTTTTAATGTGTTCAGATGGATTGTCCAATATGATTGAGGATTCAGAGATATACAAAATTGTAAAAAATAGTGCAAATCTTCAAGAGGCAGTGCTTGAATTGGTAAATACAGCAAATCATAATGGTGGAAAAGATAATATTTCAGTCATATTAATACAGAATGTATGAATATAGAATTGCAAAAAGCAAGAATGGAGAATATATGTTAAGAAATGGGATGTTTTTAGCTGACAGGTATGAGATTCTTGAACAAATTGGCACAGGTGGCATGTCGGATGTATATAAAGCAAAATGTCATAAGCTTAATCGATTTGTCGCCATAAAAGTATTAAAAAATGAATTTAGTCAAGATAAGACATTTGTTACAAAATTTCGTGCAGAGGCACAATCAGCAGCGGGGCTTACACACCCTAATATTGTCAGTGTGTACGATGTTGGAGATGAAGATGGTATCTACTATATTGTTATGGAGTTGGTAGAGGGAATCACTTTAAAAAAATACATTGAAAAACGTGGAAAAGTCCCATATAAAGAGGCTGTTAGCATTGCAATTCAAGTTGCGAAAGGAATGGAGGCAGCACATAGCCATCATATTGTTCATAGGGATATTAAGCCACAAAATATTATTATATCAAAAGACGGAAAAGTAAAAGTAACCGATTTTGGTATAGCAAAGGCAGCCTCATCAAGCACAATTAATTCAGCTGCTATGGGTTCTGTTCATTACATAAGTCCTGAACAGGCAAGAGGAGGGTATTCAGATGAGCGAACAGATATTTATTCACTTGGTATAACATTATTTGAAATGATTACAGGAACGGTTCCATTTGATGGTGATTCTTCTGTATCAGTCGCTGTAAGACATATACAAGATGAGATACCAGTTCCTTCAACAGTTGCAGAAGATGTACCAATTAGTATTGATAAAATTATTCTTAAGTGTGTACAAAAAAAGACAGAGCGAAGATATCAGAGTGCAACAGAATTGATATCGGATTTGAAAAAATCACTGGTTATGCCAGATAGCGATTTTGTTAAAATGATGCCTGTATATGCAAATAATTCTAATGAAAGGAATTTGACAACAGATATGGTTGGTTTTGATAATTATGATGATGAAGATGATGAGGATATAGACGACGATTTGCAAGATTCACCAGACGATGATGATTATTATGATAATGATTTATTTGATGATGATGACAATGATAATTATGACGATGATGACGACAAAGAGTTGGATATTCCATTAAAACGATATAAAAAGGCAGATAAAGAAGTCGATTATGATGATGATATTGGCGATGAAAATAATGAAAAATTAGATAAAGTGTTCAAATGGATAGGTGTTGGAATTGTATCATTAATTGCAGTGATAACAGTTATTGTGTTGGTGAGATTGTTTGCAGGGGATTCTTCTCCAGCAAAAGAAAATAATACAACACAGCAGACAGATAGCACACAGAGTACAAAAGATAATGTTAAAGATAAAGATAAAGTTGTTGTTCCAAATGTTGTTGGAAAGACAGAGGAAGAGGCAAAGCAGATGCTAAATGAAGTTGGTTTAGGATATAAACCAGTAAAACAGGCCTCAACAACCGTTCCAGAAGGCGTTGTAATATCACAGGGAACAGTCAAAGGAACAAAGGTGGCAAAAAATACGACAATAACATTGTCTATCAGTACAGGACAGTCTGTTTCATCGGTGCCTAATGTGGTAGGTTCTGACCAGATTGATGCTTCTGAGGTTCTTGAGGCAGCAGGATTCAAAGTAAGTGTAAGAACAGCAAACAGTGATACTGTAGAGGCAGGTAAAGTTATCAGTCAATCACCAGCAGGCTTGACAGAAGCAAGTCCAGGAACAACCGTTGTTATTACAGTAAGTATTGGAAAACCAGAAGCAAAAACAGCAACAGTTCCAAACGTTTTAGGAAAATCAGAAAGTGATGCAAGACAGGCGCTTGATGCAGCAGGATTGCAGGTTGAAGTAAGTTATAATCCAAATGTTGAAGCGTTTCGAGGTGTTTTTTCACAATCAATTGCTGCTGGAGAAACTGTAGAAATTGGAAAAGTAATTATTATATCAATAGGAACAGGTGCAGACCAGACCACAGCACCGCCACAACCAACAACAGAGGCGCCACAGCAACCAACCACACCGCCAGAAACCACGCCGGCAGATACAACTACTACAACAGCACCAGATAATACACCAGCTGCACCAGATAATACTGCAGCAGGAGCCATTACAAACTGATATGGAAAATGGTAAAATTATAAAAGGAATAGCAGGCTTTTACTATGTATATGTAGAAGCCTGCGAAAAGCAGGAATGTCTTGTATCAAGCTGCATATATGAATGTAAGGCAAAAGGAGTATTTCGCAATAGAAAGATTAAACCGCTTGTTGGAGATAATGTTATTATAGAAGTTGTGGATAAAGATAAATGTACTGGAAATATTATTGATATATTGCCAAGAAACAATGAACTAATAAGACCAGCAGCAGCTAATATTGACCAAGCATTGATTATATTTGCTATTGCAAATCCAATGCCAAATTATAATCTTCTTGACCGTTTTCTTGTAATGATGGAATATCAAGAAATTCCTACCATTATTTGTTTTAATAAAATTGATTTAGTTGATAAAAAATATAGAGAACATATCAAACTTCAGTATAAAAAATGTGGTTGTAAAGTGATTTTTACTAGCACAAGTCTAAATGAAGGCTTGGAACAATTAAAACAACTGTTGGAGAATAAAACAACTATTTTAGCAGGTCCATCTGGAGTGGGAAAATCAACAATAACAAATAAGCTGTATAATAAAGATGTAATGGAAATTGGAAATATCAGTAAAATTGGCAGAGGACGTCATACGACAAGGCATTCGGAAATTTTTAATGTAAGTGAGGCGACTTATATATGCGATACGCCAGGTTTTACATCATTTAATTTGCCTATCATAGAAAAAGAACAATTGAGATTTTACTATTCTGAATTTGAAGAATATGAGGGTTTTTGTAAATATAATGGCTGTGTCCATATCAATGAGCCAGATTGTGCTGTTAAAAAAGCTGTAGATAAAGGGATTTTATCAAAAGAACGATATAATGTTTATGTTTCGTTGTATCAAGAATTAATGAGCCAAAAAAAATATTGATATAAAATATTTTCATATAAAAATCGTCAAAAAAGGTATGGGATATTTGATATAAAAATAGATTACGAGATATAATATCGAATGTTTGATGTAATAAATAAGATATTAAGAAATGGAGAAGTGATGAAAAAAAACATATTATCACCATCGCTGTTGTCTGCTGATTTTAACAAGCTTGGTGAAGAAATACACACAGTGGACGAGGCAGGAGCAGAATATATCCATATTGATGTTATGGATGGATTATTTGTTCCAAGCATATCGTTTGGTCTGCCTGTTATTCGGTCTGTCCGAAAATCAACAGGCAAAGTATTTGATGTACATCTTATGATAAATGAACCAATACGCTATATTAAAGATTTTGTTGAGGCGGGAGCGGATATTATTACAGTTCATGTTGAGGCTTGTTCCGATGTTGTTGGTACACTTAATCAAATTAAAGAATTAGGTGCAAAGGCAAGTATTTCTTTAAATCCAGATACGCCAGTCTCTGCTATTGAGCCTTATTTAGGTATGGTAGAGATGGTGCTTGTTATGAGTGTTAATCCTGGATTTGGAGGACAAAAATTTATACCATCTTCTATTGAAAAATTAAAACAAGTCAAAAAATTGAGAGAGGAAAAAAATCTTGATTATGATATAGAGGTTGATGGAGGTGTTCATCTTGAAAATTTGGCGATTGTGTTAGCTTCTGGAGCGAATGTTATTGTTACAGGTTCAGGTATTTTTGATGGTGATGTTGCTTCTAATGTGAAACAGTTTGAAGATATAATGTGTACAGTAAATGAAGAGTAAAAAATAAAAGGAAACAGTTACAAAATCAAAAGTATTTTGTAGCTGTTTTTTATATTGTAAAATATAATATATTTATTGTTTGATAAAAATGTTTACAGGTATAATTTATATTATTTGAAATTTCTTAAAAAGTTTTTGCTTTTAAATATATATAAATAGTGTTCATGTTTCTTTAATATCAGAAGAACATTCTTAAAATTATCATTTTTGTTGATAGAATATAACAAATCGTGTTTAAAGGACAGAAGAAGAGCTGTTCTTTATTTTTCTTTATAATTCCAATAAAAATTTTAATCCATTTTTGCTGTTTATTTCAATTGAAGTCTGTATTGTTTTGAAAGAGACCATTTTATGAAAAAATGAAACTAGGAATCGTAAGATTTTATGATTTTTATATAAAGGAATAAATTTTGATATAAAGCTTTAAAAGCATATAGTTGATATGTTTTGGAAAAAAGATAGGATATAAAATTTTATATGAATCCCTATATTTTGATACAACATTGGTACTTAGCTGGTCTTTTGGCAATAAAATGGAACGGTTTATTTGCTTTATTTATAAAGATATAGCTAAACAATTGTGATAAAAAAATAAAATTTAATTGAGGAGTTTGATTTAATGTCTGTGATAAGAGTACATAAAAATAAAAATTTTACGATTATGAGCAATATTCATCTTCGGGATAAAAATTTAAGTTTAAAGGCAAAGGGACTATTATCTGTAATGCTTTCATTGCCTGATGATTGGAATTACTCGATTGCAGGATTATGTGCTATATGTAAAGAAAATGAAACTGCCGTTAAGTCTGCTTTAAGTGAGTTAAAATTGAATAGGTATGTTGTTGTTTCAAAGAAGTTTCCAAATCAGACCGATAATGGGAGATTAAAATATGAGTATGAGGTGTATGAAGAACCACAGCTTGAAATAAAACAAGAAGTACAAAAACAAGGTATACAAAATCTAAACATTGAATTTCAAGAGACAGAAAAACAAAGACAATTAAATATGAATATATCAACTACTAAGAAATTTAATTCAACTTTTTCAAGGCAAAAGAAAAAAGACAATAAAAAAATATATTTGTTGAAAGAGCAAAAAGACCAGCTTGATGAAATGATAAAACGTGTAAAGAAAATAAATGAAGAAGAGCTGCATCTTGATAAGGTGCAGTCCCAAAATATGGCACATTGCATTCAATATTTTGTTGAACAATATTATAAATTAACAGGACAGTTTCATCCTGTTTTAACAGATAAAACATTAAAAGTTATTATTGAGCGATTTGCAAAAAAATATAAGGATGATTGGGGACATATCATACTTTCATTAGTATCAGATATTGATGGAAATGAAGAATATAAAGAGGTAATTGACCATTATTTTGCAATAAAATTTGACAAAATTACAAATTATAATTTACCCCATTTTGCCTCAGAAAAAATTTTAAGAAATGTAATGTATCATGTCAGAAATTATATTTGATAGTATATGTCAAATTTTAAGATAGGAGGGGTACATAATGACAACAAAAGAGTATCTTTCACAGATTAGCAGGCTAAATAGAACAATCAAAAATAAGTTATCTGAAATATCACAAATAAGAGAGTTATCATATAGTATATCGGCAATAAGCAGTGAAGAAAAAGTAAAAACTACATTAACTTATGATAAGATTGGCAGTACTTATGCAAAAATTGATGCATTGCAGCATCAGCTTAATCAGATAATTTATGAATATGTAGACAGAAAAAATGAAATTATTGCACAGATTGACAACATGGAAAATGAAATTTTTTACGATATTTTATTTTCAAGATATGTTGAACAAAAAACATTTGAAAGGATAGCACAAGATATGAATTATTCGTTTAGGCAGATTACAAGATTACATGAAAAGGCTTTAAAAGAATTTGAAAAAAAGTATGGAGCAACGTATTTAGAAAAATAAAACATGTCATAGAATGTCCTATTGAAAATTTGGTAGACTTAAAATCGAAGAAATTGAAAATTCCCTAAATCAATTGCTTCACATTTTAGTATTGGATGCAAGGCAAAATATTTATTGTTTGACCTTGTTTCATAAAAATGGTTGCAGAGGGATAAATATTTATGTTGTCAATTGAAGGCGAAAAAATAAAGGAGGTAACAACAATGGCAATAGGTTTAAAAAGTAGAATTATTTATAGAGTAAAAGAGAAAGAGACAAATGAAGAAAATTATTGGGCTGGTGAGTATAAGCTTCTTATGAAAGCAAAGTCTATTCCAAGTCCTTTTGGCTCTCCTAATATGATAGATACCTCAACATTGGAAGATTTGGTTGAGACGCAAGAACAAGGCAGACGCTCAGCAGGTTCAATGGAAGTTCAAGGTGCATTTGAGAAACAGTATAAAGATGAACTTGCAAATAATGAAGGCAAGAAGCTGGATATTTGTATTCTTTATGGCACAGATGGCAAGGGAAGCGAAGGAATCTTAGGCTTTATTGGAACAGAGAGCTTTTCACCAGATGAAGCTACAGAAGAACAATTGACAGGAACAGCAACGATTGCAGTGTCAACTGTTCCTCGTTGGATTGAAAAAGACTATGATGTTACAGTAGTTGAAGATGAAAATGGTTATCCTACATCAATTACATTGAAAGCAAAGGCTAGCAATTAAGCGAGTTTTAAGAAAAATTGAAAATAAAGACAACATAAAATAAGGACAGGCAACCAAAAGTTTGCATTAAAATAGGGCTGTTATAGTGAATAATTGAAAATAAAATACATAGCAATAAATATTTGAAATATAACAGCTCTGATTTTTATGTGAATAGAAAAATAAAGATAATATTGTTATTTTATATAATAGAAAATTTGAATTTTAAAATAAATTTATATGTTGATTGCAAAGTATTGGATTATATTTTTATATATTTAGAAAAATAAAAAAGAAAGAAGAAAAATAAAATATGAATACATTTACAATAAATGAAAAAGAGTATAAAGCAAGACCATTTGATTTTGAACTGGTTTGTGATTTAGAGGATATGGGAATAGAAATTTCGGAAATAGGTCAAAAACAGTTATCCTTTATTCGTGCTTATTTTGGCATCTGTGCAGGAGTAAGTAAGAAAGAAGCAGGAAAGCAAATAGAAGCACATATTGCCAATGGTGGTGATTTTACAGAACTGTCAAATATTATATCAAAAGAGGTTGAAAAATCGGATTTTTTTCACAGCCTCCAGCAGAGAACGGAGACGGAGATTGCACAGAACAAGAATTAAAAGACTCCGAACCAATAAAAAATTACAAAACGTTAAGAGAATTATTTGAAAATGAATGGTTCCCTAAAGTGAATGCTATTGGAGTATCATGGGATGAATTTTGGCATATGAATCCTCATATTATCAATCTTATGTTAAAAGGGCATCAGGAAAAAGTAAAACAGCAGGACTATTTTGCATGGCTGTACAATCAATATACAATGTCAGCTGTATCTGTTGCAGTAGAACATTGTCTTGCTGGCAAAAAGGCAAAGTCAAAATATATTAGAAAGCCAATTATGCAGGAAATATATGATGATACACAACAACAGTATAGTGAGTCAAAAGAAGAATGTGCTGTTTTTGAAATGAAACAAAGAATTAAATTGTTGAAAGAGCAAAATCTTCCAGAAAGTCCAATGTAAAAAGATAAAAATTATATAAAAAATTGAAATAAGTGATAATGCGATAACATTATTTTAAAATGATAATGTTATCGCATTTTTTGTTAATTTTTTAAAAAAATTTTGAGCATAAATATAAACGTTTTTATCAACATAAAAAGCTTTCAACAACACATAAATACTGGTTTTAACATAGTAAACATAAAAAGTTTAATTGTTATTTTTTTAATGACAAAATCTTTTTTATATGATATGATTTTATAAAATATTACATATTTAAGGAGGAAGTTTAAAAATGACAAATGGAACAAAAAAATGTAAGTACTGCCAAGCTGAGATGCCGCTCAATTCAAATATGTGTCTTCAATGTGGAAAAAGACAGGGCGGAGCATTAAAATACATTTTAATTGCAGTAGCCGTTTTTATTGTGATAGGAGTTGTTGTAGCTGGATTTGGAAAGGATGACGGACCCAAAAAAGTAAATACAAACAATTCTGTGGAAGATGATACTAAAAATGATGCTACCACAGAAGAAAATAAAAAAGATACATTTACAGTAGGCGAGACAGCAGAAATGCAAGATATTCAAGTAACTTTGAGCAATTATGAAGAGAGTGAAGGCTCTAGTTTTTATAAGCCGTCCGAAGGAAAAGTATTTGTTCTTGCTGAATTTGAAATTGCAAATAATTCAGATAAAGATTTAGCAATCAGTAGTTTGTTAAGCTTTAAGGCTTATGCAGATGATTATTCATTAAATTATTCTGTGGCAGCAATGATTGATAAGTCCGATTCTACGCTTGATGGAAGTGTAGCAGCTGGAAAGAAGATGAAAGGCTGGATAGGATATGAAGTGAATGCAGATTGGGGAAAAGTTGAAATAGAGTTTTCACCAGAAGTATGGAAAAGTAAAAAATTTAAGTTTTTAATTGAAAAATAAAAATACAGATGATAAGTACTTTTTGACTTGTACCATTAAGGAGGAATTTGCATGGCATTGATAAACTGTCCAGAATGTAAAAGAGAAATAAGTGATACAGCAAGAGGCTGTCCACATTGTGGATATTCATTTGAAAAGATGAAGTTTTGTAAGTTTTGCGGAGAAAAGATACCAGAAGATAGTATTGTATGTACAAAATGCGGAAGACAGGTTGAAAATACAACCTCTGGTAGAGGTGTTGTGATAAATAATGTTGCCAATGCTTCTGCCAATACTTCTGTAAGACCGCCATATCCGCCTACTATTAGACAGCCAAAACAGGTTGACAAAGTAGTTGCGTTGATATTATGTATTTTATTTGGATATTTGGGAGCACATAAATTTTATGAAGGAAGTGCAGGCATGGGCTTATTATATTTATTTACATTTGGACTGTTTGGAATAGGCTGGTTTGTAGATATTATAATTATTGCCACAAGACCAAACCCATATTATGTTTAGAATAATGAATGTTATGTTTTACAAATAATCTTAATGTTTTATTGAAAGAGGGCGTTATGCCCTCTTTTTTGTTTACTGTAAAGAGGTGGTGAAATTATGGAAAGAGTGATAATAGATAAAAGTGGCACAGTTTTAGAAATAGAAGTAAAAACAAATGTGTCAAAAGCAATTAAAGATATTGATAAATTATTTAGGAGTTTGAAAAAACTTGAAAAAATAGATGTATCAAATATAAAAATGCTTAATAAAATGGATAGCAGCAATTTAATAAAATTAGAAAAGAGAATACAGTCACTTAGTAGTGGAATAAGTAATTTGCAAAAAATGAATACAAGTGTACTTGATAGCACATTACAACATGTGAATATATTTACTCAACATATATCAGAAGCACTTTTTGCAATTTTTGGATGGGAATTTAAGTCTGATAATACAGGAGCTGTTCTTAATGATTGGTCTAATAGTGCACAAAATGTAGTTAAAAGTACAGGAATTGCTACAAAAAACATTGCAAAGATGAGTAGAGGAATACGTGCATTTGATGAGTTGAATAATATTATTACACCACGTGAATATTCTAGTGCAGGTGCTGGTAATAATGTGAATTTAGTTCAGATTGATATTGTTTGGAATGATTATAAAGGAGATATAAATACTCTTTATAATTTTGGAGATTATGTTGAAAAAATACTTACAGAATCCGTTAATCAAATAGATTGGGATAATATATATAAAGGAGCAATAAATTTTGGAATAGAATTTTCTGATTTTTTAAAAGACCTTATTTCAATAGATTTATTTGGTTCTTTAGAAACTGTAATTACCAATACTTTAAAAAATGTTTTTAATTCAGCTTTATCTTTTAATCCAACATTTAATTTACAAAATTTTGGTGACTTAAATATAAACGGAAGTGTTGATTTTAACGTTGAATTTAATTTTGGCGATATAACAAATACGATTAATACATGGGTAGAACAAATATGGGAAACAATAAAAAATTCATTTAAATCATTAAACGTATTTGGCGAATTAGGCATATTAATGGTTAACACATTAAATGCAATTTTAAATTCACAATTAACATTTACTCCAACATTTAATTTACAAAATTTTGGTGACTTGAATATAAACGGAAGTGTTAATTTTAACGTTGAATTTAATTTTGGCGATATAACAAATACAATTAATACATGGGTAGAACAAATATGGGAAACAATAAAAAATTCATTTAAATCATTAAACGTATTTGGTCAATTAGGCATATTAATGGTTAATACATTAAATGCAATTCTAAATTCAGAATTAACATTTACCCCAACGTTTAATTTAGAAAATTTTGGTGATTTAAATATAAATGGAAATGCTGATTTTAACATTGAATTTAATTTTGGCGATATAACAAACACAATTAATACATGGGTAGAACAGGTATGGACAACAATAAGACAAGCCATTAATAGTATGGAATGGAGTATTATATGGGAAGATGTTAAAGAGCTTATAGGTGATATTAATATTACAGGATTGGAAATTACTATAGAAGACCTTTCTCTTTTAAAGGTTGAAAGTACTTCTTCAAAATTTGATTTTGTTGAATTTATAAGTTCAAACCTATCAGACTTTTTAAAATATGTACCTGTGGATGTAGGAAGTATGAATGTTTCGTCTTTTGGAAGCGCAGTTGCTCTTGACAGCAGTGTAGCTACAACATTTGGAGCAGCAGCGACGCCTATATTAGCAGTTGTTATAGCGATAGCAGCATTAGCAATTGGACTTGGTTATGTATTTACTAAAAGTGAAGAAGTTAGAGAAAGCTTTAATCAGGCAATATCTGCAATTCGAGAAGGTTTACAGCCAGCACTTGAATTTCTTACAGAAACATTGCTTCCAGATTTAAAAGCAGGGTGGGATAGAATTTTAGAAGTGCTTACTCCACTTGGTGAATTTTTGCAGGAAATGTTTACTAGCATATGGATGGATATGATAAATCCAGCATTGCAATATATAGGTGAAACCGTTTTGCCAAAAGTGACAGAAGCATTTGAAAATCTTTGGAATAATATGCTAGTTCCATTGGGTTCGTTTCTTATGGATGTTTTGGAACCTATTATACAGGTTGTTTCTGAAAAATTTTCTATGATATGGCAAAATGTTATTGTTCCACTTGCAGATACGATAAAAAATGTTTTATCAAAAGCCTTTGAAGGAATGTGTGATATTTTTAATAATGTTGTTATTCCTATAGTACATACAGTAATAGAGGTCTTCCAATTTTTATGGGATAATGTATTGTCTCCAATCGTTTCTTTTTTATGGGACAATTTAAAACCTGTTTTTGAGAATGTGTTTAAAACGGTTGGAAACATAATAACCAATATAGGAGATATTTTTGGAGGATTAATTGATTTTATTACAGGCATATTTTGTGGTGATTGGAAAAAGGCTTGGAATGGAATAGTTGATGTATTTAAGGGCGTCTTTAATTTGATACCATCCATTGCAGAAGGTGTGATAAATGGAACAATTAATTTAGTAAATAATATTATTCATGGATTTAATAAATTGACAAGTGTTGTAGGTATACCAGCTATTCCTGATATACCAAGAGTTGAATTACCTAGATTGGCCACAGGCGGTCTTGTTTATAGACCTACTATTGCACAGATAGGTGAAGCAGGTAAAGAAGGTGTATTGCCACTGACAAATAAAGCTGCTATGCGTCAATTAGTTGATGAGATAATGATTAGTTCAGGAGCAATGGGAGTTGCTGAGAATGGCGGAGATTTTGCAAGAGGTATAGAAGAAGCAGCATATCGTGGAATAATGAGAGGAATAATAGAAAGCGGAGGAATAAAAGCAGAAGCAACTTTCCAAGTAGAGGGAGATCCAAATAAGATATTTACTTGCTGGCAAAAAGAATATAAAACAAGAGCTCGTGCAACTCAGAAGAATTTGATACCTATTTTTTAATTATATCAAAGTATTGATTGATATAAAAAATTTCAATTTACCCATATTGCAGGAGGTGATATTTATGGGATATGGAGGATATCTTCTTAAAATAGGAGATTATAAAGTTCCACAAAAATTTATGAAAGCAGAGTCGTACAAAGCATATGTTAATATGCAGGATGTAGATGACTATACGGATGCCAATGGTTATTTACATAGAAATGCAGTGGAGCTTAAAGTAGCAAAAATAGAATTTGAGACTCCAGAGATGTTAAGTGATACAGAGTTTAGAGAGTTAATGTCAAATATACAAAAAGGCTATTTAATACCAAAGGCACGTCAATGTGAAATTACAGCTTATATACCAGAATATGGCGATTATGTTACACAAACTGCTTATTTGGCAGATTTAGAACCGCAGATATATTGGACAAAAGCAAATACATTAATACAATATAAACCGATTCGCTTTGCGTTTATAGGAGGTGTTTATAGTGATTGATTATGAATATCAAGAATTATTTTTAAAAGATAGTATTGATAAACAAATTCATATTGTATCTGATGAATATACCATTCTTGAAAATGGAATGAAAAAGCCATTGATAGATATTACTAATAAAGAGCTGCATCAAGAAATTTTTGAGCTAACAGAAAATCTTTGTTCAGAAAATGAGTTGACATTTGGCTCTTGTGAAGCAAGCATGATTAAATTTACAGTTTCTAATACATTTCTTCCAATGAAAGATAAATGGCTGACAGTAACAATAGCAATAAAGGGGGAAAAAGATAGAGATGAGGCTTTTCAAATTGGACGGTATAAGGTTTATTCAGATGAATTATCAGCAGACCGTACTTGCAGAGATATAACAGCTTATGATGCGATGTATGATATTATCAATTCAGATGTTATAGATTGGTATAATTCCGTATTTCCATTGGTTCAAAAAGGAACAGTTCAAATAGGTAAAGAAGGAAATACAAATATTAAAAATACATATCAAACAGTGACAATGAGACAGTTCCGCAAAAGCTTTATAGAACATTTTGGATTGGAAGAGTCTGAAATAGATGTGCTTATTAATGATGATATGGTTATTGAGAAAACGATTGAAGTTGAAAGTGGAGAAGAAGAAAATAGTGGAACAGAAAGTAAAAATGTTATAAAAGAATCTTCTTTGAGTGGAGCTGCAGTCATTCAGGCAATTTGTGAAATCAATGGATGTTTTGGACATATTGGACGTGATGGGAAATTTCATTATATTTATTTGGAACAGGATATACAAGGACTTTATCCATCAAATGAGTTATTTCCGGACCATGCACCAGATTATCTTTTTCAGTCAAAAACACACCATTTATATCCACAGAATCCTAAAAGTACAAATATAGGTAAAAGTTTTTATATAACAGCCAATTATGAAGGGTATCATGTAAAAGGTATTGATAAACTTCAAATTAGAAAAGAAGAAAATGATATAGGTAGTGTTGTTGGAGAAGGAAAAAATTGTTATGTGATTGAAAATAATTTTCTTGTGTATGGAAAAAATGCAGCAGAATTGGAAAGAATTTGTACCAATATTTATAATAAAATAAAAAATATTATTTATCGTCCATTTTCTGCCGATTGTAAAGGAAATCCATGTCTTGAGATTGGCGATGCGATAAGAATATCAACAAAATATGACTTAATTGAAACCTATATTTTAGAGCGTACTTTAAAAGGAATCCAGTCATTAAGAGATACTTTTAATGCAAAGGGAGAAGAGTATTGGTCAGAAAATGTAAATTCTGTTAATAAAAGTATTATACAGCTTAAGGGAAAGACAAATACATTAATAAGAAATGTAGAGGAAACCAATTCACATATTGATGATGTAGAAAAAGGGCTTTCATCTGAAATTAAGCAGACTGCTGAACAAATAAAAAGTATTGTGGCAAAAGAAAATACGAAGTGGGATACAATAGGATATACCATAGAAATATCATCTTATGGAGAGCCAGGCAGCATTGTAGATGATACAGGAAGTTTGACCTACCAACCACAAAAATATAGAGATAAATATTATTTAGACCAAGAGACAGGGTATTTATATCAATCAGATGGAACGTCATGGATAAAGCATAGAGAGTTGCAAAAAGCTACAGAAACATTGAAAACTTCAATTGAACAGACTGCAAATAGTATAACTTCAACCATTGCAGCAGCTACAAGCAAATATGATACAGAAGATTATATAATTAATTATTATGGATATGGAGCACCAGGAGAAGAATTAAAAAATGCATCACAAGGGTCAAAATATTTAGACCAGTCAAATGGTGCATATTATTTAAAAACTGAGGCTGAGTATTGGGCATATGCCAAAACATTTAAATTAATTACAAGTCAATTGTCCTCAAGAATTGAGCAAAAAGTAGATAGTATAATATTAGAAACATATAAAGATGATATAAGTGCTGCGTTAGAATTGAAAATAAACAAAGGTGATGGTAGTGAGGTTGTTTCAGCAATCAATGGGAGCGCTGACAAGATACAGTTTAAGGCAAATAATATGTTTACGGTTGATTCACCAAATTTTAAAATAGATAACAGCGGAAATGTTGCGATTACAGGAGAAATCAAAGCAAACAGCGGAAATATTGGCAATTTTGAAATATCTGAAAATGGTTGGATGGAATACAAAAATAGCAATGGAATATGTGGAATGGGAGCAAATGCGGCATTGTATGCAGGCAGTGATGATAGTCTTAGTGCACCATTTCATGTTACATATGGCGGACTCTTATATGCGCAAGGGGGAAAGATTGGAAATTTTACAATTGACCAAAAAGATGGCTGGATGGAATATAATCAAGGCAATAATCAAGTATGCGGATTAGGAGCAAATGCGGCATTGTATGCAGGTAGTGATGATAGTCTTAGTGCGCCATTTCATGTCACATATGATGGACTTTTGTATGCGCAAGGAGGAAAGATTGGGAATTTTACAATTGACCCAGATTTTGGCTGGATGGAATACAACAAAGGTGGAAATCAAGTATGTGGAATGGGAGCAAATGCAGCATTGTATGCAGGTAGTGGTGACAGTGATAATGCACCATTTCATGTCACATATAATGGACATTTACATGCAGAAAATGCGGATATTTCTGGAACAATTAATGCAAGCAGTGGAACAATTGCAGGGTGGAATGTGACTGAAAATAGTTTAGAAAAAGGAGATAGTATTTTATCTCCCAATCAGCTGAAAATAGTAAAAGCCGGAGTAGCTGAAAAGCTAGTTATAGATTTTAGTGTGCCAGGTCAAGCAAGAATCGATGTAGGAACAGGTGGGATAATAACATTAAATGGAATAGATTTTACTTATAATGATTTATATAGGCTAAAGACAGAAATATTGGGAGGGGAAATAGAAGATAATAAATCAATAAGTGTTCAAAGAGTAGAAAAGAAAGGGGAGCAAAATGAACAAGACATATAGCTGCATTAATTGGGAAAATTATCCGAGTAGTAATACACCTATTAATGATGAAAATTTAAACAAAATAGATAGGTCAATTGATACAATTGATAATAGAGTGATAGCACTTGATACATCAAAAGCCACAAAAGAAGAAATTGCGCCGCTTATAAGTGATGTGCAGTTTAATGAAAGTACAGGTACTTTTACTATTACAAGGAAAAATGGTTCATTATTTGTAATTGATACAAAATTAGAAAAGATTGCGATTAATTGGACATATGATGTAACCACACAGCAGATTATTCTTACTTTAGATGATGGGACAAATCAATATATTGATTTATCAGCATTGATTACACAGTATGAATTTTTAGATACAGATACAATTAATTTTCAAGTACAGACAGATGGAACAGTAAAAGCAATTGTTAAGGATGGAAGCATTACAGAAGAGAAATTGCAGTCCAATTATCTTGCACAAATTAAAGTAGAATCAGCAAAGGCACAGACAAATGCATCTAATGCTGCCACTTCAGCCCAAGAAGCAGAAAGTTGGGCGCATGGAAATACAGGAATCCGAGTAGAAGAAAATACGAATAATTCTAAGTATTGGAGCGAACAGGCAAAACAAACTTATAATGATTTTTTAAATGCAGAAAAAGTTACAGGTGTAAAGGGAAATGCTGAAGCAGCATATCGGACAGGAAATGTTAATATTACTCCGGAAAATATTGGTGCAATGTCTTTAAAGGGTGGAAAAATTGGAAATGCTGAAGAGTGGATAAAAATTTCTCCAGTTATTATTGAGGGGGATTCTAATTCAACTTTATCAAATTTTTATGAAATAGATGCTAATAATGTTAAGGCTAGTGTTTTATATTATAATAATCAAGATACGGATGAAAGATATTTAAAATCTGGAGATGATATTATAGGAAATTTTACCGTTCAAAGTAAAACACAAAATCTAATTCAGCCATTGAAAGTACGTGATACAAGAGTTGATATCTTAAAATATAATGCTGCATCAACAACAGAAAAAAGTTATAGTGCAGTGTCTATACAAAAGGATAAGATAAGCATAGGCAATGAACATACATCACAAACGCTCATTCAATCGGATACTATAAAAATACAAAATAGTTCACCAATGGGTTCACTTACATTGCATCAACATTCAGGTTATTATATTACACTTAAAAGTAAAGAGATTGGTTTCCATGATGTTGCAGGTATGGATTTAAGTCAGCAACTTAAAATTCCTGGAAATTTTGGAGGAGTATATTTTTTAAATGACGGATATGATTCAACGATTGTAACAAATAGTGGATTGTATTTTCCGCTAAATCGATTTTCAATGAGACAAGCTACTGCAACGGATGGTTTTTATTTAGGACTTTCTAATATAACAAATCCAATGAATGGTACTATGCCAAATATGGCAGTTAATGAGGAAAGTTACGATTCGCTTTTAAAATTTAGTCGTATGGATACTTTATTGAGTAATAATGGACGTATCTCTATATATGGAAAAGATGGTGTAGCTTTAGGTTTTGAAAAAGGGAATGGTAAATTTTTAGAAAGTGCAAATCCGCTCATAGATAACACATTTCAAGTTAAGTTCAGAGATAATAAAGGTCGATATTTTGGTATGAACATTCCAAATGGATATTTGAGTGACACATCAATTGCAAGTAAATTAGGAATATTTTTTAATGGTGATTTCTTTTTTCTTAACGATGGCAATGTTACTAATTTTAATAATGCCACACAAGAAGATAAACAATGGCTGCTTAGTACATCATTACAAAATATATTGATTGATTTACATAAAAATATATCAACGCAAGGTAATATAACGCCTGAAAGTATTGGTGCATTATCGTTAAATGGAGGCGTGTTGGATAATGATGCAGTTTTATGGTTCAATGGTAATGAAGAAATAAGCAGCGGAATAAATATTACTACAACAAATAAAGAATATTCATCATCTTATTTTCCAGCATATTTACATTTTGAAGCAAAGGATGTTCGTAATTTAGATGAATATTATGATAATTGGAGCATAGATATTGGAGCAAAAGCTGGAATTGCTATAACAAGTACAGGAGATGATTATGATGATAAAATTACAATAAAAGAGGGATATATTCGTCTAGCAGATAATACATCTGGAGATGATACTATTTATAATAGTGGAGGAATATATCAAAAACAAACTACTTTTTATATACGTACTTTAAAAAGTAGTGTTAATCTTACAGCAAATTCTTTGTATCCTATTAATGTCGATAATAGTCAAGGTGGTAATT
Source organism: uncultured Lachnospira sp. (assembly GCA_910589305.1). Classification (GTDB taxonomy): domain Bacteria; phylum Bacillota; class Clostridia; order Lachnospirales; family Lachnospiraceae; genus Lachnospira. The sequence continues at coordinate 50,811 of CAJUTV010000002.1, forward strand.
TATCACCTTATTGTGATTTAGGGCAAAATTATGGAGCATATAAATGGAGAAATATATATGCACAAAACGGCACCATCCAAACCTCAGACCGAACAACAAAAACAGATATCAATAATCTTGAAACGCAAAAAGCTCAAGCATTTATTAATGGATTAACTCCTGTATCCTACAAAATGATTGATGGCACATCAGGACGAACACATTATGGATTTATTGCGCAGGATATTGAAGCGTTAATGAATGCTTTAAGTATGGATAGTAAAGATTTTGCAGGTTTTATTAAATCACCAAAGAAAATCACCAAATATGAAGATGAAAATGGAAACAAATTAAAGAAACCTATTGAAGAAGTGATAGAAGGTGAATATGATTATTCGCTTCGATATGATGAATTTATTGCCCCATTAATAAAAGTGGTTCAAGAACAGCAAAAAGAAATTGAAAGATTAAAAGAAATGATTGCAGTTTAGTTTTATATTTAACAACGAATAGTTAAAAAAATACTATTCGTTGTTATTTTATGTCTAATATAAAAATATGTAAAATAAAAAAAATAAATAAATAAAAAAGTATATAGTAAAGCAGCAACATAAATCAATATAAAACAATAATTTATAAGTTTTATAAAAATTATTTTTTCTATATAAAAAATTCAAATTTTACTAAGAGCAGTCAAGCCTAGATAAAGGAAAATTATATTGATTATGATAGTTTGGTATGATTGGTTAAAGAAAAAAATTGAATGAGTGTGTATATAACACCATATCCCAATAAGAATAATGAATGATTACACTATTAAAAATTTTTTAAGCATAAAAGACAAATTTTTGCGGGATTAATTATAGAAAAGTACAAATGGATATAGTAATTTTATTATATAAAAATAAAAAAAGTACCATATTAAAACATATATTAATATAAAAAAAGAATAGATTTTTTAAAAATTTGTGAAATAATAGGTTATTATATACATAAAGAAGGAGTTTAAGATTGAAAATGAACGAGAAAAAATATTATAAAAAACTTATTATTGAAATGATTGAAAACATAGACAATATAAATGTGCTTATTAAAATTTATACAACAGTAAAAACGCATTTTAAAATATTAATGGAGGAGGAAGTAGAGGATTAATCCTCTATTCCACCCATAAAACGTTTCATAAATTTCCAAAACAATTCTTTATCCGATTCGGATAATTTCCAATAATCAATAATAGCCTGTTTGGCTTTTGGGTCTTTTTCGCCTATAATAGTTGCGATTTCTGAATAGTCGTCTGTTTGAACAAATTTGTATATCTCACCTTTCCCTTTACGCAGCCATTGTTCACTTACATTAAATTCTCGACAAACAGCTTTTAATGTTTGCTCTGTTACAGAGTTTTTTTCAGTTTCAATATCGCTTAATGAATTTGGTTTTAATCCTATTTTTTCTCCAAAATCTTTTTGAGACATTTTTAAATCTTTTCTAATATATTTTATTCGTTCATTGATTGTATCCATATAAATCCCCCATTCTCAAGTGTAGTGCAGGAATTGCTCAATAGAAAAAATGGTCAAAGCAGTTGCAAAAGCAATTTCTATTGTCTGCAAATTTTAGATAGTAAGTGTCTTGTTTTTCTTTTATTTTTAAATTATATCGTTGGACGACAAAAAAGTCAAGATTTGATATTGACAAAGAACGCTAAACGATTTACAATAATCGTACAACGAATAGGAGGAGATGTGGTGACAAAACAAGATATTCAAGATGGAAAGAAAATTGCAGAATTGTTTGCCATTCTTTCTGAAGAGAATAAAAACATGGCTATTGTTTATCTTTCTGCATTAAGAGATAAAGAATTAGCAGATTCTTCAAAAGATAATCGTCAACAAAAACCATTAGAAAATCAAGTTTTTGGTGCATTAAAGAAATGCCAGAACAAAAAAGAGAAAGTCAAAAAGAAAAATAAAACGCAAGCACAATTAATTGAACAATTTTTAATCGAATTTAATATATCAACATATCTTTTTGATTTTGTAAATGATTGGATTGAATATAAGAAAGAAGGAGGATTTGTATATAAAGAGACAGGGTTGAAAAATTTGATAATACAAATATCAGAAAGCGCTGGCAAATATGGTGATAAAGCAGTGGCTGCTGTTATAAAAGAAAGTATTGCAAGTGGATATAAGGGAATCGTTTTTGATAAATTAACAAAAATAAAACGAGAAGCAGCGCCTGCCAATAATTTTAATAATTTTTTGCAAAGAGAGTATGATTACAATGAATTGGAACAAAAACTTTTAAGTAATAATTAGCTGTAAGTATGATTACAATATATTGATAAAAATATCCTAAAGTGAGGAATCATTATGAAAGAAACAAAGAAAAAAGAGATGGAAATTCCAATTTGGCAAAAAATAAATCTTACTATAGAAGAGGCGGCAGTTTACAGCAATATAGGAATATGTAAATTAAATGAGATTTCAAAGAAGCCAAATTGTCCTTTTGTTTTATATATTGGGCGAAAGAAACTGATTAAAAGAAAAGAGTTTGAACAATACATAGCATCGATATTTGAGTTGTGATATAGACTTATGAATGTTTATATGTTAATATAAGATAATGTTGTATAAAAAACTCTTTTCATAGAAAAAGGAGCGCAGAACTGAGGATTTTATGGGAAGAGATTTAAGAGGAAGAGCATTAGGTGTTGGTATCAGCCAAGATAAAAAAGGAAAATATGTGGCTAGATATACCAATAATAATGGCAAGAGAGTAAAAAAAGTTTTTGCTAAATTGCAGGATTGCAGAAATTGGCTGGCCGATGCACAATTGGAAAAAGATGGTTTAAATACTTTATCTGACCAAAATTTTACAGTAGATTTATGGTATGAATACTGGATTGAAAATATAAAAGGTGATACGATTCGTTTTAATACAAGAAGGAATTATAATGAGCGATATGAAAAAAATATCAAGCCATATATAGGGAAAATGCTTATTCAAGAAGTAAAACCTATTCATTGTCAAAATATTCTCAATAAAATGGCACAGCATTATTCCAATTCCGTTATTGAACATAGTCGTCTTGTTATGCGTATGATGTTTGATAGTGCTTTAGAAAATGAAATAATTACAAAAAATCCAGTGACAAAAAGTGTAAAATGTACCAATGGTAAAAAGTCTAAAGAAGTAAGAGCATTGACTGTTAAAGAGCAGAAATGTTTTCTTGAAATTGTAAAAGGGACAAGTAATTATAATCAATATGCACTTATTTTACAGACAGGACTTCGCACGGGAGAACTGATTGGATTAAGATGGTGTGATGTTGATATAAAAAATCGAATGATTCATATTCAAAGAACAATGGAATATCGATATTCTTCTAAGGAGTGGAGAATAGGAGAACCTAAAACATTAAATAGTATAAGAGATATTCCGTTGACCGACGAAGCGATTATAATATTAAAAGACCAGCAAGAAAAGTTAAAATTATTAAAAAATATACCTGCAAAATGGAGCGATATGGTTTTTTTGTGCCGTGATGGCACGCCAACAAAAAACAGTGCATATGATACAAAATTATTTTATTATTGTGACAAGATAGGTATACCAAGATTTTCAATGCACGTTTTACGCCATACGTTTGCCACAAGGTGTATTGAGGCAGGAATGAAGCCAAAAACGCTGCAAATGATTTTAGGGCATTCTAATATAGGAATAACAATGAATTTATATGTTCATATTACCAATGAAGAAAAGCAAAAAGAATTAAAAGGTGTTGAAGCGTATCTTAAAGTTATTTAATTTTATCAGGTAAGACTCTTGCTTCTGTGTTTTGCCAGGTGTTCAAATTTCTTTCAACATGCTATGAAGTGGCAATTAGGTTATAAGCAAGCAGATTATAAATACTTGTTTAACTATGGTACTTGCAGCGGTACTTAGAATGAAATAATAAAATATCGTATTGTGTGATAACAGCACCTATATAGATAATAAAAAATAGTTGTTTGTAAATAGCTATAAAACAGTAAAAAACCGGTATCCAAGAGATATACGGAAAATATAGAGAAAGGCAGGAATCTTTAAAAGTTCATTATTTTACAATAAACAGTACTTTTTGATTTTTTGGTTTATTGAAAAAAGATTTCTGGATAGGTATAAAGAAAGAATGAAACTTGGAATCGTAGGATTGCCAAATGTAGGCAAAAGCACTTTATTTAATTCCTTGACAAAAGCAGGAGCAGAGTCAGCAAATTATCCATTTTGCACAATAGACCCGAATGTAGGCGTTGTGGCAGTGCCAGATGATAGGCTTGCAAAGCTTGCCGCACTGTATGATTCGGCAAAAGTAACGCCGGCCGTTATAGAATTTGTTGATATTGCAGGACTTGTAAAAGGAGCGTCAAAAGGTGAAGGGCTTGGCAATCAATTTCTTGCCAATATAAGAGAAGTAGATGCGATTGTTCATGTTGTTCGATGTTTTGATGATGCCAATATTGTTCATGTAGATGGTTCAATAGACCCATTAAGAGATATTGAAACTATTAATTTAGAGCTGATATTTGCTGATATGGAAGTTTTGGAAAGAAGGCTCTCAAAACAAAAAAGAGCATCATATAATAATAAAGACATTGCAAAAGAATGTAATTTTATTGAAAGACTTTATAAACATCTTGAAGATGGAAAGCTTGCAAAGAATTTTGAGATTGATGGAGAAGAAGAGGAAGCATTTTTTAAAGAGTATAATCTCTTGACAGCAAAGCCTGTTATTTTTGCTGCTAATGTGGTGGAGGATGATTTAGCCGACGATGGCAATACAAATCCATATGTGCAAAAAGTTAGGGAATTTGCAGCTCAAAAAGATTGTGGTGTATTTGTTATATGCGCTCAGATTGAGCAGGAGATGGCAGAACTTGACGAAGAGGAGAAAAAAATGTTTTTTGAGGAGTTGGGTATCACTTCGTCAGGTCTTGATAAATTGATTGCTGCAAGTTATAGTCTGCTCGGTCTTATCAGTTATCTTACAGCAGGTGAGACAGAGACAAGAGCGTGGACAATAACAAAAGGAACAAAGGCACCAAAGGCAGCAGGAAAGATACACAGTGATTTTGAGAGAGGATTTATCAAAGCAGAAGTTGTGTATTATGAAGATTTGCTTCAATGTGGTTCTTACAATGCAGCAAAAGAAAAAGGGCTTGTGAGAATGGAAGGTAAAGAATATATTGTCAAAGATGGAGATGTCATCTTATTTCGATTTAATGTGTAAGAATTTTTATTTTGTCTAAACAAATAATTTTTTGTGTATTTAACCTCATCAAGGAAGTCCCCCACTTCAATGCTGCAAAGGCATAAGTGGGGGTGGGGACTTGCGTTACGATAGTAGCTATGAGGTTAGGGGGTCAAACACCCGAGCAAGTAGCGTAGCGGATTGCGAATATCCGTTTAACAGCAGAAAATAGAATTGATAAAATACACAAAATATAGAATAAATAAGTTATTAAAAGCAGAATAAATAGATAGTTACATGAGCTGAAAAATTTGGCTATTGTATCTATCTATTTTTTATTTTGTAAATAAATTATAATAAAATTATAAGTTGATTTTATGAATTAAAAAAAGCGGCACACTTTTTAAATAGCACAATTGGAGCATATTTTACATAAAAAGGTCTTGATATTTTATTTAATTAAGTTTAAAATGATTTAAAGTGGCGGAAAGTGGTAGTAAAAGGCTTAATGTGGCAGATGGAGGTAAGACTTCGTGTTTATGGGAGAATACAACCATACAATCGATGCAAAAGGACGTTTTATTATACCCGCAAAGTTCAGAGAGACACTTGGTGATAAATTTATTGTAACCAAAGGGTTGGATGGATGTTTGTTTGTGTATCCTAAAAGTGAATGGAGTTCGTTTGAAGAAAAGCTTAAAGTATTACCGCTTACAAATAAAGACGCAAGACAATTTACGCGATTCTTCTTGGCTGGAGCAGCAGCTTGTGAAGTGGATAAACAAGGAAGAATACTATTACCACAGGTTTTAAGAGACTTTGCGCAACTAGAAAAAGAAGTTGTTTTAATCGGAGTTGCAAGTAGAGTTGAAATCTGGAGTAAGATAAATTGGGAGCAATCAATGAGTACTTATAATGATGATATGAATGAAATTGCAGAGAAAATGGAAAGTTTAGGATTTCCAATATAATAGGAGCATTGCATTTTAACTTGAGAAAGAGGCTAGTCATGGAGTTTAATCACAAATCCGTTCTTTTAGATGAAACGATACAGCATTTGAATATAAAACCAGATGGTATCTACGTTGATGGAACTCTTGGCGGCGGCGGACATTCTTATGAAATTGCAAAAAGACTTGGTGCATGTGGAAGATTGATAGGCATTGACCAAGATGAGGCTGCTATAGAGGCTGCAACAAAAAGACTTAAGGAGTTTTGTGATAAAGTTACGATAGTTCGCAACAATTATTGCAACATGAATCTTGTACTAAATGAATTGGGAATTGATAAGGTAGATGGAATACTGTTGGATTTAGGTGTTTCATCATATCAATTAGATACGGCAGAGAGAGGGTTTACATATAAAGTCAACGCATCATTAGATATGCGTATGGACCAGAGACAGACAATGACTGCAAAAGAAATTGTTAATATGTACACAGAGTTTGAATTATACAGAATCATAAGGGATTATGGCGAGGATAAGTTTGCAAAAAATATTGCAAAACATATTGTTTTGGCAAGGCAGAGCAAACCTATTGAGACAACGTTTGAACTGACTGAGGTTATTAAGGCGGCGATTCCTATGAAAGTCAGGTCGGTAGGAGGTCATCCGGCTAAGAAGACATTTCAGGCAATAAGAATTGAGTTAAACCATGAATTGGAAGTGTTGGAAAATTCTGTAGATATGATGATTGACAGGCTTTGCAATGAGGGGCGAATATGTATTATAACCTTTCATTCACTTGAAGATAGAATTGTCAAGACACGTTTTAAAGACAACGAAAACCCTTGTGTATGTCCTAGTAATTTTCCTGTATGCGTGTGTGGAAAGAAATCAAAGGGCAGTGTGATTACAAAAAAGCCAATCGTTCCTAGTGATAATGAAATAGAGATGAACAAACGGTCTAAAAGTTCAAAGTTAAGAGTATTTGAGAGAAAATGTATATGATTTTATGTTGTTAATAGGGAGGACGGATATGACTCACAAAGCAAAGGATACAAGATATAAAAAAAAGAATAATATGTATGTGTATGGCAATGCAGTAAAAAAAGCAGAAGCTGTGCCATCAAAAAAATATTCTCCTCAAATTGTTCCGCATAAGAAACATCGACCTACGGAACAAGAAAGACAAGAAGAGAGGGCGAGAATACGCAGTATAAACAGAAATAATCGTCTTAATCTTGTATATACACTTACTATTTCTGGTATTGTGATTGCTATGTTTGCAATCTGTTGGCAGTATCTAAGTGTTCAGGCAAAAGTAAAGGAGAATGCTGCAACGGTGAATAGTCTACAAAAAGAATTGACAGAACTTACCAATAAAAATGATGAGATGGAATTAGAAATCAATGCAAATATAGATTATGATTCTTTATATAATATAGCTACACAGGAGTTGGGTATGGTATATCCGGAAAGAGACCAAGTAATTACATATGAGGCAGGAGTTAGTGAGTATGTAAAACAGTACAGCGATGTTCCAGAAGTAGAGTAAATTTTCCGGTATGGTTTTTTAATGATATTTAAGGAAAGCTTATGAGTAATACAAGTCAATTAAGAGAAAAAAATATGAGAAAAAAAAGGGCAATGCTGCGAAAAACTCGTAATAAGATAAGCGTTGCCTTTTTTATTATTATAGTGGTATTATTGGTGATTATAGGAAGAATCATTATGATAAATTATGATAATGGTGAGGCTTATTCTAAAATTGTTATGGATAAATTAAGTTACAGGTCTACAGCGTTGCCATATAAGCGAGGACAGATTGTAGATTGTAATGGAACGGTATTAGCGTATAGTGAGAAGGTTTATAATTTGATTCTTGACCCCAAAATGATATTGTCTGAAGAAAAGTACAAAGAACCAACATTTGCAGCATTAGTGGAATGTTTTAATCTTGAACGAGAAAAATTAGATTCAATTCTTCAAACCAAACCATCAAGTCAATATGAAAAATTATTAAAAGAACTTTCATCAGATGATATAGCACAGTTTCAGGCTTTACAAAAAGATACGGAAAATCATCCCAATATTAAAGGCGTATGGTTTGAGCAAAGCTATTTAAGAAGATATCCATTTAATTCGCTTGCATCAGATGTAATAGGGTTTTCAACAACAGTAAATGGCGGTGAAATTGGTTTAGAAAGCTATTATAATAATGAACTTTCAGGAACCGATGGAATGAGTTACAGTTATGTAGGAGAGGATTTAGAGGTTAGAAATCAAGAAAAAAAGCCAATTGATGGGTACAATATTATCACTACACTTGATTACCGAGTGCAGGATATTTTAGAAAAGAATATCAAGAAGCTTAATGAGGAAAGACCTGCTAAAAATATAGGCGTTATTGCAATGAATCCCAAAAATGGCGAGATACTTGGAATGGCAAGCTATCCTACATTTGATTTAAACAATCCTAGAGATTTATCGGTGCTTTATACACAGGAAGAAATTGAGGCAATGGATGATTCAGCTACCAGTACAGCTTTATATTCACTGTGGAATAATTATTGCGTATCAGAAATATATGAGCCAGGTTCTACATTTAAACCGTTTACAGTAGCAGCATGTTTGGAGGAGGGGATTGCGCATGACGGCGATACATTTCAGTGCAATGCGTATGAAGATGTAACAGGAGTACAGATTCGATGCCATTCCAGCGGTTCTGGCGGTCATGGAGAAATTAATCTTGAAAAGTCTCTTATGGAATCTTGCAATCCCGCTATGATTCAGATTGCAGCAAAACTTGGCGCAAAAAAATGGTGTGTATATCAAACTCTCTATGGTTTTGGAGCCACAACAGGTATTGATTTGCCAAGAGAAGAGGCAGGTGTTGTCAGCAATAGCGATATGCTGCCAGTAGATTTGGCATGTAATTCATTTGGACAGACAATTAATGTCAATATGGTTCAAATGGCAGCAGCATTTTCATCAATTATCAATGGGGGGAATTATTATCAGCCGCATATTGTTAAAAGAATTGAAAAAGATACAGGAGAAGTTGTCAAAAATATAGAGCCATTACTAATTAAACAGACTGTGACAGAAAATACATCGTTTCTTTTAAGAAAGTATTTAAAATCAACTGTAGATGAAGGGCTTGCTCAAAAAGTTGGTGTGACAGGATATTCAATAGGCGGAAAGACAGGAACAGCTCAAAAATATCCAAGAGCTGATTTGAAATGGCTGGTATCTTTTATTGGCTGCGCTCCTTCACAAGACCCACAGGTTGTTTTATATACGGTTATAGATGAGCCTTACGAAACAACTGGAACGGAAGGAACAACGTCTGATGCACAAGTACTGTCAAAAAATATTTTTGAAGAGTTGCTCCCATATCTCAATATATTTAAAGATATTAATGCAGAGGAAATAGATACATCAAATACACCAGATGAGGGAATGGTAACTGTACCATAACTTGCCCTATAGGAATAATCCTATAAATAGGATAATATAATATAATTGCAAAAATTATTTATAGTTCTATTTGGGTGATTTGATGTCAAGAGATGGCGTGGTTTATAACAGGCATAGAAAAAAGATAAAGGTGTTTTTGATATGTGTTTTAGTTGCATTATTTGCGACTTGTGTCAGGCTTGTGTATGTGATGATAATTCAGTCTGATTACTATCTGGAAAGAGCATTAGACCTTCATCAGAGAGAGCGAAAAATTAAAGCGTTGCGGGGATATATTTATGATAGAAACGGTGTTGTTTTGGCGTCCAATAAGACGGTGTGTACCGTTTCCGTTATCCATAGTCAAATAAAAGACAAAGAAGCTGTTATTAATATGCTTGTCAAAGAGCTTCAAATAACAGAAAGCACAGCAAGAAAAAGGGTAGAAAAAGTTTCTTCTATTGAAAAAGTAAAATCCAATGTTGATAAAGAAATTGGAGATAAGATACGAAGTTATAATTTGGAGGGTGTCAAGGTCGACGAAGATTATAAGCGATATTATCCTTTTGGAACACTTGCCTCAAAGGTACTTGGTTTTACAGGAGCAGATAATCAAGGAATTATAGGGTTAGAGGCAAAATATGATGCGTATCTTTCAGGGGATTCTGGTCAGATTCTTACATTGACTGATGCATGGGGGCAGGAGTTGGATAAGAGTGGTGAAGACCGAGATGAACCTGTAGCAGGAGATAGTTTGTATACAAGTATTGATTATAATATTCAGTCTTATGCCACACAGCTTGCAGAGAGAACACAGCTTGCAAAGGGAGCAAAAGCCGTTTCTATTATTGTGATGAATCCGCAAAATGGTGAAATTTTGGCGATGGTAAACACACCTGAATATAATTTAAATGACCCTTACGAAAATGAAGTTGATATGAATATTTTAAATGCAAAATGGCGTAATTTTTGTATTAATGATACATATGAGCCTGGAAGCGTATTTAAGATGGTGACAGCAACAGCTGCATTAGAGACAGGTGTCTGTTCATTAAACGACCATTTTTCATGCGGCGGTTCTATAATGGTAGGAGACAGACGAATCCGATGTCATAAAACAACAGGACATGGAAGCCAGACGTTTACAGAAACCGTGATGAATTCATGCAATCCTGCCTTTATTGAGTGGGGTTCAAGAGTTGGAACAGAAAATATGTATTTGTATATGGGAAAATTGGGATTGTTAAAGAAGACAGGGATTGATGTTGCCGGTGAAGCCTCAACCATTATACATAAAAAGGAAAATGTAGGACCTGTCGAGTTAGCAACCATGTCTTTTGGTCAGTCGTTTCAGATAACGCCGATTCAGATGTTAAGAGCAGCAGCAGCAATTGTCAATGGAGGCAATTTAGTGACGCCTCACTTTGCAGTAAAAGCAGTTAGTGCAGATAATTCGGTGACGGAGTTTACATATGAAATTGGAGAAAATGCAATAAGTAAACAGACGAGTGATACCATGAGAGATATTTTAAGGCAAGTTGTAGAAGAAGGCGGAGGAAACAAAGCTTATATAGAAGGATTTTCCATTGGGGGAAAGACAGCAACATCACAAAAGCTGCCAAGAGGTTCAGGAAAGTATATTTCAAGTTTTATTGGATTTTCACCTGTAGATAATCCTCAAGTAATTGCAATGTGTCTGATTGACGAACCACAGGGCGTATATTATGGCGGAACAATAGCTGCTCCTGTGATTAAAGAATTATATCAAAATATTCTTCCATATCTTTACAGTTCAAATGAATAAGAGTATAATAACAAAAATTTATTTATAAATTCTGTTAAAAACAGCCTATAAATTTTTAGTATAACATAATTTTAGTGTATATTCAAGTGAGCTAAATGGTGAGACAACGTAGGAATGGAGGGATTAAATTGGAGTTTAAAGAGAAGTGTTGTATGATTATTGGAACAGGAATAAGCGGTATAGGAGCAGCAACATTATTGTATGAAAAAGGTGCTAAGATAACCGTTTATGATGCCAATAAAAAGGTTGATAGAAAAAAAGTTCAAGAAAAATTAGAAAAAGTAAAAGCAACTATTATTATTGGTGAGTTTGATTATGATACAATAGCATCTTATGATTTATTGGTAATCAGTCCTGGCGTACCGATTGATAATCCTATTGTTATGGCGTTTAAAGAAAAAAATGTGCCTGTATGGGGAGAAATTGAACTTGCATATCATTTTGAAAAAGGTACAATTGTCGCTATAACAGGAACCAATGGAAAGACTACGACAACAGCTCTTACAGGTCAAATTATAGGAGCATGGGCAAAATCGTCCTATGTTGTTGGAAATATTGGCAATCCTTATACAACCCAAGCAGATAAAACCGATAAAGATTCTTATACAATTGCTGAGATAAGCAGTTTTCAGTTGGAGACTATACATCAATTTCACCCAAAAGTCAGTGCCATTCTTAATATTACACCAGACCATTTAGATAGACATCATACAATGGCGTGTTATGTTGAGACAAAAGAACGCATCAGTGTTAATCAAAATAAGGGTGATGTTTGTGTACTCAATTATGAGGATAGTTATCTTGTAGATTTTGGCAATATCTGTAATGCCGATGTCATATGGTTTTCAAGCAAGCGCAAACCGCCAAAGGGAGCAAAAACACAAAAAAGCGTTTATGTAGAAGGGGAACATATAAAATATACAGATGGCAAGAATGATTTTGATATTATCTGTGTGCAGGATATGAATCTTATTGGCGTGCATAATTATGAAAATGCCTGTGCTGCTGTCGCGATGTGTGTAGCAGTAGGTGTTCCATTTGATATTATTATTAATGAAGTGAAGCATTTTAAAGCTGTTGAACATAGAATTGAATATGTTGCAACAAAAAATGATGTTGTTTATTACAATGATTCTAAGGGAACAAATCCAGATGCATCGATAAAGGCAATAAAGGCAATGTCAAGACCAACCATATTGATAGGAGGCGGATTTGACAAGGGAGCCAACTTTGATATGTATACAGCCGCTTTTAATCCTATGATAAAGCTGCTTGTATTAATGGGGCAGACGAGCGAAAAGATTGCACAGTCCGCAAAACAACAGGGCTTTGAAAATATTGTATATGCAAAAGATTTAGAAGAAGTTGTCCATATATGTGCAGCTCATGCTAAACCGGGTGATGCAGTGTTGCTTTCTCCTGCATGTGCAAGTTGGGATATGTTTGATAATTATGAACAACGAGGCAGAATGTTTAAAGAGTATGTTAATTTATTGTAAAAGTTCAGTTTAATTTAGCGGTATGGAAGGGTTATTATGGCAAAGAAAAAGAAAAAACCTAAATTAAAATATTTTGATTATACTTTGCTATTTGTTACAATATTTATTATTGGATTTGGACTGATTATGATTTATAGTACGAGTTCATATACCGCACAGCTTGAAGAGGGAGATGCCGCATTTTATTTTAGAAAACAATTTATGTTTACACTGATAGGATTTGTTGCTATGTATATGTGTTACAAGATTGACTATCACATATGGTATAAGTTTGCATGGCCTATATTTATTGTTTCAATTGTGTTGATTTTTGCATTGATTCCTTTTGGCAGTACTGCAAATGGAGCGACAAGATGGATCCGAATTGGTCCTGTAGGCATTCAGCCTGCCGATGTCAGTAAGACAGCGGTCATTATCATATTTGCAACGCTTATAAGTAATAACAGCGTGAAGATGAAAAAATTTAAGGTGGCATTTGTTATATTTACATTGGCGATTGTACAGGGAGCATTAATTAAAGTAATATCAGACAATCTAAGCAGTGCTATTATTGTGGTTGCTATTGGATTTCTTATGATATTTGTAGCTGTACCCAATTACAGTTTGTTTGTGGCGTTAGGGAGCGTAGGTATTGTAGGTGTTTGCGGATTGTATGCGTGGTGTTCTAATATTATAAAGTCTGGCAATCTTACAAATAACTTTCGTTTAAACAGAGTACTTATATGGGTTGACCCTGAAAGTTTTTCTTCTGGAAAAGGTTATCAGACTGTTCAAGCACTTTACGCTATTGGCTCAGGCGGATTGTTTGGGAAAGGGCTTGGAAAAAGCCTTCAGAAATTAGGTTATATACCTGAATCGCAAAATGATATGATATTTTCTATTATATGTGAAGAGTTAGGGTTGTTTGGAGCTTTATGTATTCTTTTGGTATTTGCTATTATGTTAAGAAGAATTGTACATATTGCTCACAATGCTCCGGATTTATTTGGAATGATGTTAGCAATTGGCGTATTTGCACATGTCGCTATTCAGCTTGTATTAAATGTTGCAGTTGTGACGAATTTGATTCCAAACACAGGTGTATCGTTGCCATTTATAAGTTATGGAGGAAGTTCGGCAGTTATTTTGATGGCAGAGATGGGAATTGTATTTAACATTTCAAGCAAAATCAAGTTAGAGCAATAGTTATGAAAGAAAATCAAAAAAAAAGGCGAAGTACCCAAAAGATATTAAGAAAGGGCTTTGTCGTTGCAATCGTTATTTTGGCAGTTGGTATAATGACTTCTTTTTTTCTATTTAGAGTAAATAAAATAGAATACATTGGCGGAAATCATTATTCTGATGCCGAAATGACTGAAAAAATATTTGAAACAGAGAATCCAAATGCGTTATTTTACTTATTGTTTGGTAATAAAAATAAGCAAATTACATTTGTTCAAAAATATGAAGTAAGCATAGAATGGCCTAATAGAATGATTGTGACGGTATATGAAAAACCTATTGTAGGATATATCAGTTACATGGGCTGCAATATGTTTTTTGACAAAGATGGTATTGTTGTGGAAAGTTCATCTGAAACATATGAGCGTGTTCCTGAAATTCAAGGATTGACATTTTCGTCTATTGTACTAAATTCAAAATTAGAAATTAATAATAACAGTATATTTTCAAGTATATTAGACTTGACACAATCGTTTGATAAATATCAATTAGAAGTGGACAAGATATATTTTGATAATTCATATAATGTCACTTTGTATATTAATGATATAAAAGTGATATTAGGCAATCCAAAAGATTGTAGTGATAGAATTTATGCTTTAAAACAGATGGAAAAAAAAATAGAAGGGCTTAAAGGTACATTATATCTTTCTGATTATAACGGAAGTGACTCTTCTGTTATCTTTAAAAAAGAATAAAATCATTTACAATGTTTAAGAAAAGCAAAAAAAATTTAAAAAAATAATAAAAATATGTTGATATTTTGCTATTAATTTTATATTATGGTACATAGTGGGTAAAAAGGAGGCATTAACCTTGATAAATATTGAAACGAATGAATCAAGTGCATCAGCAAAGATAGTGGTCGTTGGAGTTGGTGGTGCAGGCAACAATGCCGTGAATAGAATGATAGAGGAAAGAATATTAGGAGTGGAGTTTGTCGGTGTAAATACAGATGCACAGGCTTTGCAGCTGTGTAAAGCTCCTAATGCAATACAGATAGGTGAGAAGCTTACAAAAGGTCTTGGTGCTGGTGCACAGCCTGAAATAGGTGAGAAAGCAGCACAGGAAAATATTGATGAGTTGACAGCGGCAATTGAAGGCGCTGATATGGTATTTGTCACATGCGGTATGGGCGGCGGAACTGGTACAGGAGCTGCGCCAGTTATTGCTAGCATTGCAAAGTCAAAAGGTGCGCTTACAGTGGGGGTTGTCACAAAACCATTTAAGTTTGAGGCAAAAACAAGAATGACAAATGCACTTTCAGGTATAGAAAAACTTAAAGATAACGTTGATACATTGATTGTTATTCCAAATGACAGGCTTTTAGAAATTGTGGATAGAAGAACATCCATTCCAGAAGCTTTAAAAAAGGCAGATGAAGTTTTGCAGCAGGCAGTACAAGGTATTACAGACCTTATTAATGTGCCTGGTCTTATCAATCTTGATTTTGCAGATGTGCAGACTGTTATGACAGATAAAGGCATTGCACATATTGGTATTGGTTCTTCTACAGGAGATGAAAAGGCAATCGAGGCTGTTAAAGAGGCCATTAGCAGTCCTCTTCTTGATACAACAATTGATGGGGCTACACATGTTATTATTAATATATCAGGCGATGTTAGCTTGGTAGAAGCAAATGAAGCGGCAAGCTATATTCAAGAATTAGCTGGCGAGAATGCAAATATTATATTTGGTGCTGTATATGATGATTCCGTTCAGGATTCAGCAACAATTACAGTTATTGCAACAGGTATTGAAGATGTAGATGTCAATAATGCTATGGCAGGATTTTCTAATAAGATGTCATCTACAAAGCCATTAGTGAAACCTACATATAATTTTTCAAGTAGTACAAGTAATGTGGCAAAGAATACAACATCAATAAATACTGCCAATATATCAAGACCAGCCGCAGATACTTCGATGCCTGGATTAAAACATGCAGAACCAGTTGTTTCTACAGTGACTGAAAAAGATTTGAGCATACCTACATTTCTTAGAAAAAATAAAAAGTAATATAACAATTTAAAGTATATATTGTAATATTATAATAGAGAGACTGTTACAAAATAAATTTTATTGTAACAGTCTTTTTTTGACAAATAAAATTTGTTCTTTACAGTAAATTCGACAAAATTCGCGTCTTTTGCTATTTTATAATTGTTCTGTTAGGAGGTGATAGGACAATTGTAATATATCTGGATGTCTTTTTTATAATTAATTTTCTTATGGACACCATAGTTCTTGTTTGTCTTAATAAGTTTTGTGGCTATGCTGCTACATGGCTGCGAATACTACTTTCTTCCACTTTAGGAGCACTATGGTCGGTTGTCGTCCTTGTCGTACCGAGAGACATCATTCCAATCGTTCATATATGTACATACATATTTATTAGCATATGCATGGTGAGGATATGCTCAGGCAAAATAGATAAAAGAAATCTTATTAAAGGCGTTGTTGTATTGTACGCCATAACATTTGTCATAGCTGGCTGCTTGTATATGTTTATATATTATACTCCCGTAGGTTATAGTCTTAAAGAAGTTATACTAAAAGATAGTAAATTAACAATCTTTCTTGCGATTACGCTAGTTATTCTTGTAATAATAGGAAGTCAAATAAAAAGAATTACTGTATATGAAAAGAGCCAATGTCAGGTTGAAGTAACTTTAGATAATGTAACATTTAGAGTGAAGGGATATATAGATACAGGCAATATTCTTATAGACCCCATTCTAAAAAAACCAGTTTCAGTCATAGAGGCAGATAGTATTCCTTTAAATATTCAACTTGGCGTAAATGTAAAATTACATCTTATACCATATAGTTCGTTAGGTTGTGAAAGTGGTTTACTGGAAGTGATTACAGCAGAAAATATATGCATATACCAAGGTAAAAAGGTGGTTGAAGTGCCAATGGCATTGTTGGGAATCAGCAGACATAGGCTATCTTCAGATGGAGAATTTAACATGTTAGTTAATTCTAATATTTTATAAGTTTATAAACTTATAAATTGATTAATGCATAATATTAAAGGAGAAAGTATAATGGTTTTAAAAGTTGCATCATATGATAGATTTCAATTTAAAATAGTACCTAGCATCAGAAACCTTTGCTTTATGAGGCAGTCTGATGTACACTATATAGGCGGAACCGATATTCTTCCTGCTCCACTTGAATTAGAAGAGGAAGCAGAAGCAATATCAAAACTTGGAACAGAAAAAGAAAAAGAAGCCAAATCGAGGCTTATTGAACATAACTTAAGACTGGTTGTATATATCGCAAAGAAATTTGACAATACAGGAATTGGCGTTGAAGATTTAATTTCTATAGGAACAATTGGTTTGATTAAAGCAATTAATTCTTATAAAGCAGATAAGAATATAAAACTTGCTACATATGCTTCAAGGTGTATTGAAAATGAGATACTGATGTATTTGAGAAGAAATAATAAGACAAAAGCAGAAGTATCTATTGATGAGCCGTTAAATGTAGACTGGGATGGCAATGAATTGCTATTATCCGATATTTTGGGAACGGATGAAGATGTCATATATAAAGATATAGAAAATGAAGCGGAAAGAAAGATACTAAATAGAGCAATTAATAAACTTCCAGAAAGAGAACGAATTATAGTTGATTTAAGATATGGATTATCTTCAGATGATGGAGAGGAAAAGACACAAAAAGAAGTGGCAGATATGCTTGGTATATCACAATCGTACATATCACGTCTTGAGAAAAAGATTATTAAGCGATTAAAGAAAGAAATCGTAAAAAATTCATAGATTATTATAATGGGGCTGTCATTGGCAGTCCCTTTTGATATTTAATAATTTATAAATGATGGTTGAATTTTGATGATATTTGCGAAGGATAAAAACTTATTCTACAAAAAAGCTTGACAAGATGGAGATACTTATAGAAAATAGTAGAGATAGTTGAATGGGGGATTATATGGGAAAAAAAGCAAATGGAAAATTAAATAGAAAAATCCCATATGAGGAACAGTCCTCAAAAAAACCTCGCAGGTGGGACCATATATTTGGTATATTGACAGTGGCTGCAATAATATGGTTTGGTCTTATTATATATAATGATTTTAAAAGTTTGGGTATAGATACCAATATCAATAATACACAAGATGAAACATTGGATAGTGCAATAGCTGCAAAAGATGATGATTTGACAATGATGGAAAAAAATACATGGGTTATAAATAATGGAAATGTTATCTGTATTGATGCAGGTCATGGCGGAGGGGATAAAGGCACTGTTTCAGGAAATTATAAGGAGAGTGCAATATGCCTTTTGATAGCAAAGTCTGTGCAGCAAGAGCTTGAACATATGGGAGCACAAGTTGTTATGACAAGGACTGATGATATAGCAATATCACAGGAACAAAGAGTAAAGATAGGAAATGATAAAAAGGCAGATATCTTTGTTTCAATTCATTTAAATTCATCGGCAAACGAGACTGCAAATGGAGCAGAAGCTTGGATTCATAGCAGTAAGCCGAATAATTCTTTAAAATTATCAAAAACTATTCTTGAAGAGATTGCAATAAATACAGGAATACATAATCGTGATGTAAAGTATGGTACACTTGCTGATTCAAAAGAGAATTATTATATTAATTCACGCAGTAAAAGTGCAAGTTTAATACTTGAGCTTGGTTTTATAACAAGTAACAGCGATATGTTAGTAATTAATAATAAGACAGAACATATAGCAAAAGCTATCGCTTCTGGAATAGCAAAATACCTTAATGGAGGAGATAAAGGTGAATCAGGAAAATATTAGAAATTTTTGTATTATAGCGCATATTGACCATGGAAAATCAACGCTTGCAGACCGTATTATTGAAAAGACAGGCTTGCTTACAGTAAGAGAAATGCAGGAACAAGTCCTTGATAATATGGAGCTTGAAAGGGAACGAGGAATTACTATCAAAGCACAGAGTGTGCGTACCGTTTATAAAGCAAAAGATGGGCAGGAATATATTTTTAACTTGATTGATACACCAGGACATGTTGATTTTAATTATGAAGTTTCAAGGGCGCTTGCAGCTTGTGACGGAGCTATTTTAGTTGTGGATGCAGCACAGGGAATAGAGGCTCAGACCCTTGCGAATGTTTATCTTGCGCTTGACCATGATTTAGATGTATTTCCAGTTATCAATAAAATTGACCTTCCAAGTGCGCAGCCACAGCGGGTTATTGATGAAATTGAAGATGTCATAGGAATAGAAGCACAAGATGCACCGCAAATCAGTGCCAAAAATGGGATTCATATTGAAGATGTTTTAGAGCAGATTGTAACAAAAATTCCAGCTCCAAAGGGAGACCCAAATGCGCCGCTTAAAGCGCTTATATTTGATTCCGTATATGATTCGTATAAGGGGGTTATCGTTTTTGTTCGTATAAAGGAAGGCATTGTAAAGAAAGGTACATCGATTAAAATGATGGCAACGGGTGCGGTAGCAGAAGTTGTTGAGGTTGGTATTTTTGGAGCAGGACAGTTTATTCCATGTGATGAATTATCAGCAGGTATGGTAGGTTATATAACGGCAAGTATAAAAAATGTGTCCGACACACGTGTTGGCGATACAGTTACAGATAATAACAGACCATGTGATGAGCCGCTTCCAGGTTATAAGAAAGTCAATCCAATGGTGTATTGCGGCTTGTATCCAACCGATGGCGCCAAATATCAAGATTTGAGGGAAGCGTTGGAAAAATTGCAGTTAAATGATGCTTCTTTGCAGTTTGAACCAGAAAATTCTGTAGCGTTGGGTTTTGGATTTCGATGTGGTTTTTTGGGATTGCTTCATTTAGAGATTATTCAGGAACGATTAGAAAGAGAATATAATTTAGATTTAATTACGACAGCACCAAGTGTTATCTACAAAGTTCATAAGACAAACGGTGAAGTAATTGATTTAACCAACCCATCCAATATGCCGAATCCATCTGAAATTTCTTATATGGAGGAACCCGTAGTAAAAGCTGAAATTATGGTGACTACAGAATTTGTAGGTGCTATTATGAAACTTTGTCAGGAACGGCGCGGAATATACAATAGCATGGAATATATTGAACAGAGCAGAGCCTTATTAAAATATGATTTACCGCTCAATGAAATTATATATGACTTTTTTGACGCGCTCAAATCAAGGTCAAGAGGTTATGCCTCTTTTGACTATGAAATGAAAGGTTATAGCCGTTCTAATTTATGTAAATTGGATATTCTTATTAACAAAGAAGAAGTGGATGCACTTTCCTTTATTGTATTTTCAGGCAATGCAGAAGAAAGAGGGCGCAAGATGTGCGAAAAACTCAAGCAAGAAATACCAAGACAGCTTTTTGAGATACCAATTCAAGCAGCTATCGGAAGCAAAGTAATAGCAAGAGAAACGGTAAAAGCGTTGAGGAAAGATGTTCTTGCGAAATGTTATGGCGGAGATATTTCCCGTAAAAAGAAACTTCTTGAAAAGCAAAAAGAAGGAAAAAAACGTATGCGTCAGATTGGAAGTGTAGAGATTCCACAAAAGGCGTTTATGAGCGTATTAAAGTTGGATGATGAATAATTGGTAAATTTATGTCAAATGATAATAAAGTTTTAGAAAATAGGGGCGTGTATATACATGTCCCCTTTTGTGTAAAAAAATGTGCGTATTGTGATTTTTTGTCGTTTCCGGCAAATCAAACGGTTTATAAGCAATATGTTGAAGCATTGATTCGGGAAATACAATTTTTTGATAGAAAAATGGATACCATATCGAGCATTTTTATTGGAGGCGGTACTCCTTCAGTATTAGAGGAGACTCTTATTTTTAATATAATGGAGGCTCTTTATCATCAGTTTTTGATAAGAAAGGATGCAGAGATTACTATTGAATGTAATCCAGGAACCATTGATAAAAATAAAGTTCGTGTATATAAAGAGGCGAATATTAACAGGATAAGTTTTGGGCTTCAGTCGGCATCGGATGAGCTGCTTGCAAGAATTGGAAGGATTCATACATATAACGATTTTTTGTCCAGTTATAATTGTGCAAGAGAAGCAGGTTTTTGCAATATTAATATTGATATGATGTCCGCTCTGCCAGGACAAACATTGGATATGTATATACAAGATATACAAAAAATTATAAAATTAAAGCCTGAGCATATATCTGCTTACAGTTTGATTCTTGAGGAAAATACGCCTTTATATAAAAATATTGCTGCATATCCTAGTTTGCCTGATGAAGAGACTGAGCGTTTAATGTATTATGATACCAAAAAAATATTGCTTGAAAATCAGTATAACCGATATGAAATATCTAATTATGCCAAAGAAGGATATGCGTGCAGACATAATAAACTGTACTGGGAACGCGGCGACTATATTGGATTTGGATTAGGGGCAGCTTCTTTGATAGAGGGCGTTCGATATAAAAATACAGAAAATATGGAAGAATATATTAAAAAAGCGGGAAAAGAATCAGTTGTATGCAGCCAGGAACAATTGACAAAAAAAGACTGTATGTCGGAGTTTATGTTTTTGGGACTGCGTGAGAGCAGAGGTATTTGTGCCAATGATTTTAAGACGCAGTTTGGTGTGTCAATCCATGAAATATTTGGCAGGGTACTTCAAAAACATATCGACCAAAAATTGATGGTTTCATATTCCGTAGATGGAGGCAGTCAAATTTGGTATGCGCTTACAGATTATGGCGTTGATGTAAGCAATTATGTCTTTTCGGAATATTTGCTTGAATAAGAGCCTGTCGCATTAAGGAAATATATTTTGTTTTTATGTGACAATCTTTTTGCAGGCAGAAAATGGTGAATCTTAGGCAGCAGCTAAGGGGATTGTTTATAAACATGGATTAGCTGATTACAAAAGGCTTTTGGTGTTTCTCCCATAAAAGACTTAAATTCACGCTGGAAATGTGCTTGGTCGGAATAGTCAATATTTAAAATAAATTCAGAATTTTGGCGGTTTGGATTGCTGATGATTTCTTTTAAAACTTTTTGAAAGCGAATATATTTGCATAAAGTTTTTGGACCATACCCTAAATAATTATGAAACATTCGATTAATATGGCGGACAGAGTATGTTGTTTTAGCAGAGATATCTTGTAATGAAAGAACTTCATTTCCAGTAAAAATCATATTAACCATTGTTTGAAAAGATGCAGGAAAAGGACAGCATGTTGTATATTGGTCGATATAATTTAATAGCAGTTCAATATGTTTATCAAAAGAAGTTGTATTTATAAATGTTGATAAAAGTTTATATTCAGGACTTTGTACTTTAAGTTTTAGATTAATTTGTTGGTCTCGTAAAAGGGAAGGGCGTAGATAATCTGCATTGATGTTTAAAGCGTTTAAATAAAGGGGATTGGCATCAAAAACAATAACAAAATAATTGCTATAAGCAGATATATCAATCCATATAGGGTGACTTTGACTTCCAATACACAAAAAATTGAAATCTTGTATTGAATTATAGCATAGAATCCATATACAGTTGGCAGAAGGCATAATTCGGATATTTTTAAGCGTTTTGCAGTATGTTGACGGATAGTGGGATACATCATAAATAGTCATATTGCATGGAGTGTTAAATGTTTTGTAGGGATAATTGCAAAAATAAAGATGAAGCTGTGGTTGTATAAAAATAAAAGAATAGTCCATTGTTAGTTAGCCTCCAAGTGCGTTCGTATGAAAATAAGCGGTTTTATAGATTGAATAAAATTTTATGGGCAAAATTAAAAATTGCTAGTAAAATTGTAAAAAAATATAAAATATGTCCGATTTTTTCAATAATTATAAAAAGTCTGGTGTATAATGTCAACATAAATTAAATTATTTTAAGCACAAAGACGTGCAACCATAGTGAGTGGTTGCATGTCTTTTTTTATGCACATATCCATGCAGGGAAATAAGCCATTATGACGGCGTACGAGTCGTGTGGCAAGTAGGAGAAGAACTCTTTTTATTTGATTGAGATGTGATCTGATGCACTTGTGATGATATGGGTGGTTTAGCAAGCAAAGAAAATCATTTGTACTTAATTGTGTGAAAAAAATTTAATTTATAAAAAGAAAATGGAGAAGAAAATATAAAGGAGGAAAAGAAGTATGGATTTAAAAATGATTTTAGAACAAGTGGATGCTCAATTGTTTGCGGTATGGTTTCTTATTGGCGCAGCGTTGGTGTTTTGGATGCAGGCAGGATTTGCAATGGTGGAAGCAGGTTTTACCAGAGCTAAAAATTCGGGCAATATTATTATGAAAAATCTGATGGATTTTTGTATTGGTACAGTAACGTTTATTCTAATTGGGTTTAGTTTATTGCTAGGAGAGGATTTGCTAGGATTTATAGGAAAACCAGGTTTTGATATTTTTACTACATATGAAAATTTTAATTGGTCATCTTTTGTATTTAATTTAGTATTTTGTGCTACCACAGCTACCATTGTTTCTGGTGCGATGGCTGAACGGACAAAATTTTTATCCTATTGTGTGTATTCCGCAGTTATATCAGCACTTATTTATCCAATTGAAGCACATTGGATTTGGGGCGGCGGCTGGTTAGCACAGATTGGCTTTCATGATTTTGCAGGTTCTTGTGCAATTCATACGGTTGGGGGTGTCTCCGCCTTGATTGGCGCTAAAATTTTAGGACCTAGAATTGGCAAATTTAACAAAGATAAAGATGGCAAGATTACAAAGGTGAATGCTTTTCCAGGTCACAATCTTCCAATTGGTGCGTTGGGGGTATTTATTTTATGGTTTGGCTGGTATGGGTTTAACGGTGCGGCATGTACAAGTGTAGGCCAGCTTGCATCGGTGTTTCTTACAACAACGATAGCGCCGGCGTTGGCAACTGTAACGTGTATGATATTTACATGGATTAAGTATGGTAAGCCCGATGTTTCTATGTGTTTAAATGCATCGCTTGCAGGTCTTGTCGCTATCACAGCTCCTTGTGATGTGACCGATGCAGCAGGCGCCATTGTAATTGGTATTGTGGCAGGATTGTTGGTTGTGTTTGGCGTATGGCTTCTTGATTATAAACTGCATATTGATGACCCTGTTGGTGCAGTGGCAGTTCATTGCTTAAATGGTATATGGGGAACCATTGCTGTGGGATTGTTTGCAACAAATACAGTACCTGGTTACAGCATTGCTGATGCTGATGGTGTTTTGATGAAAGGGTTGTTTTATGGAGGAGGATTAAAGCTTTTAGGGCTTCAGATAGCAGGGCTTGCATGTGTTATAGCTTGGACAGCAGTGTGTATTACCATTGTATTTTTGATAATTAAGGCAACAATTGGACTTCGAGCTACAAAAGAGGAAGAAATTATTGGTCTTGATGCAACAGAACATGGTTTAGCCAGCGCTTATGCAGGATTTGAGATTTCAACAAGCGAGCTTTCTTATGATGCTTATGAATATGAAGAAATTGGTTCAGAAAAAATGGATTCGGCAGTGCCAGCCGTTGTAAAACAGTCAGATATTCCTGATGACAAAAAGATTACAAAGGTTGAAATTCTTATGAAACAGGAACGATTTGAGCGCTTAAAGAAAGCAATGAATGAGATTGGCGTTACTGGTATGACAGTGACACAGGTACTTGGCTGCGGTACACAAAAAGGAGCGCCAGAATACTATCGTGGTGTGCCTATTGAAATGCAGCTTCTTCCTAAGATTTCAGTAGAAATGGTAATTTCCAAAGTTCCTACAATGGAAGTTATTGATGCGGCAAGAAAGGCACTTTATACAGGACATATTGGTGATGGAAAGATTTTTGTATATGATGTTGAAAATGTTGTGAAGGTGCGTACAGGAGAGGCAGGATATGACGCATTGCAGGGAAGCGATGATTAAGATATAGAAATGAGAATGAATATAAGAAAATGAGTATATGAGAATGGAAATGAATATAAGATTATGATATAAGAGATTTTGTTATAATAAATAATTACGTGAAAATTTTATATAGAGTATGAAAATACAGCACTGTCTTTTGGATTGATTGGATAGTGCTGTATTTTGGTTTATTAAGAAACAAATTTTCAATATTAATATTTATAAAATTAGTTTTTTGATTTGTGATTTTTTATTGACGAATAAATGTACATTAATTACAATGAAATTATACATTAGAAAGGAGATTTAATATATCTTTGTAAGAACTTTTTTGAAATCATTTGCAAAAAGTGATAAATTTATATTGGTATAATATCTGACATAAATAAGAAATGATTTTTGTTAAAAAGAAATATAGAATGTAAAAAAACAATATAATTTATGTTTTGCAAGTATTTTGTATGAATTTAAATATGTAAGTAAATATAGTATGACATAAAAGATAAAGTAAGGAGAAAATAACAAATGGAATTATCACAAATTTTAGGTATTGCAACAATTGTTTTGCTTTTAGTAATTATTACATTGCAGATTATAGGACATAAAAAGTCCGATATTGGTGAAATAATAGCCTTATTGAAACGCACTGCACAAGAACAGCGTGACAGTGTACAAAAACAAATTGCAAGTGGTGCAACAGAACAGTTCGAGCGTTTTGGAGTTATCCAGAAAAGTATTCAGGATACATTGTCAGTAAACCGTGAGGAAGTCAATCGGCAACTTGCTGAGTTTCAGCGGCAAATGGAGATGCAATTGACAACGATTCAAAAAGCTAGTATGGAAAGCAATGAGCAGATTGGAAGAACTGTAATGACTGCTCTGCAAAAAAGTCGTGAAGAACAAAACAATCAACTTCATGTATTTGGAGAACAGGTCGATGGTCGTCTTTCTTCTATTCAACGTGCTAATGCTGACAATATTGAAAAGATTAATGTTACACTTGAAAGCAAAATGAAAGCATTACAGGAAAGTAATGAAAAGAGGCTTGAACAGATACAAGGTGTAGTGGATGAAAAATTACAAAAAACACTTGAAACTCGTCTTGCTCAATCCTTTGAATTAGTTAGTAAACAGCTTGAAAGCGTAGGTCAAGGACTGGGTGAGATGAAAGCTCTTGCAGCCGATGCGAAATCGTTAAAAAACGCACTTATGAATGTAAAGGAACGTGGTACATATGGAGAAGTCCGCCTTGAGAAGCTGCTTTCTGATATTCTTGCGCCAAGTCAATATGAAATGAATGTAGAGATTGCAGATGGTAAACGTGTGGAGTTTGCTATAAAACTTCCTGGTAATGGAGATGTACCGCTATTTTTGCCAATTGATAGCAAGTTTCCAATTGAAGATTATAACCGATTGCTTGATGCTCAAGACAAACAGGCAATTGAAGATGCAAGGCGTTCACTTACAGCAAAAATACGTGCTTTTGCAAAAGATATTCATGATAAATATATAGTGCCACCAAAGACAACAGACTTTGCGTTGATGTTTCTGCCTACAGAAGGACTATATGCAGAAGTGGTTCAAAATGTGGCTTTGTTTGAGGAATTACGTGATAAGTATAGGATTACAGCAGTTGGTGCAACTACGCTATCAGCATTTCTTGCATCCTTGCAAATGGGCTTTAAGACGCTTGCAATTGAGCAGCGGTCACAGGAAGTGTGGGATACTCTCCGAGCTGTAAAGTTGGAGTTTATTAAGTTTGGAGATTTGCTTGACAAAGCTCAAAAACAAATTCAGACTGCTGATAAAACACTTGCTGAAATTGTTGGTAGGCGTACAAGGGCAATTAATCGTACATTGCGTGGGGTAGAGGAGTTAACAGAAGGAAGTGTATCTTTGGAAAAAATAGTAGATGAGTAAATATGAAATGAAAACATATTTTATGATATTTATAACAGTAGTAAAGTCAAAGCAAATATTTGCCATTCGCCGCACTATTTACTTAAACTACCTAGCTGTTATCACAACACAAGTTACCCAACTTATTCTTTTGGAGCATTGAAGTGAGAGATTTCATTGTTCTTAAAAAACAGTCACAGCATGGAGATTTCATATGGATTTTACAACACAATATAAAGATATAATATATAATAAAATGTCCGTATTAAGCAAGTGGGATAAACGAAAAGTTGCTATGTTTGGATTAGAGCGTCAATACAAGTCCTATTGTCAATTTGCCGATAAGAAAATCTGGAACAGAAAAGAAGAGTATCGGATATTGCTTAATAAATGTTGGGATGTCATATTGAACGAACAATTGCTTGATGAATCAGTCTGGGAGTACCATGAAACATTTAAATCCGAAAATGAAGTGATACAAAAAACAATATCTTATGAAGAAAAATGTAATGAATATAATTTAAACTATGCCAATATTTTTGCAGGACAAGTTGAGGAAATGTTGAATTGTCTGATTGATGACGACGATAACGAAGAGGCTTTCTTACTGCTTTATATTGATTGTTTTATTATAGATTATTTGTGTGATGTGTATGAAAAGGAGCAAAATTTAATTTATACAACAGAGCAAAGAGAGGAATTATATCAGTCGGATTTGGTTAAAATGGAGATAAAAAGTCAATTTGATGATATAGATAATGTATCTTGTGTCGTTGACTATTCATCAGTTTTTGAAAGGATAGCACAAAGTTCTGGCTCATTAGGGTAACGAGCTTATTTATTTGAATGTAATATTTTATAGTACCATTTATTTCTCTTTTTTATTTCTTTATAAAATTCATCACAAGTAACTTTAAATTGAACATGACCATATTGTTTTTGAAAAATAGTTATTTTGTCATTGTACATGCTTCTTATAAATTTATTTAATTGCTTTGCATTTTCTGCTTTTACTTCTTGATTAAGAATATAAATTTTTAATGGTACTATTTTTTTACTAATACTATTTATAAATTGAAAACATAAATCTATACCTTCATCTAAATATGCAAAGCAACCTCTCAATTCTATTCCTTGAAAAAATCCATTTGAATCATATCCGATTATCTCTATACAATTATCTAAAACCCATTTAAAATCATTTCTTGTAATATTACTTAATTGGTCTAATTCTAATTTGAAATTTTCATAATGTATATTACTATTTCCATTGATGTATCGGTATTGATTTTTTCTTGTAATATAAACTTCGTTAGCTAGTGCCATTATATTAAAACTTTCCATTCCCATAATTTTTTATAGTTCTCCTTTAATTTAATAGACATTGAATTGTAGTATAATTTATAATTCTTATGTTAATTACCTTAACTTCAAGAAGTTGAATATTATTTGTTTGTTAAATCTATTGTAATATAGGATAGTGAAAAGTGCAAATCGTTAAAGTTTTATTTTGTAATGTACACAAAGATATAAAAGGATTAAAAAATTGCATATATTTTAATACAAAAAAATGATAAAAGTTTATGGTTTATTTACAATATTTTCTTTACTTTTAGTGCAAAAAAGTCTAAAATAAGACTAGCGGAGCGATTCACTCCAAAATTATTACAAAGAGAGGTATACATTAATGGCAAGAAAAATGAAAACTATGGATGGTAATACAGCTGCTGCACATGTGTCATACGCATTTACAGAAGTTGCTACTATCTATCCTATTACTCCTTCTTCACCAATGGCTGATTATACAGACCAGTGGGCTACACAGGGAAGAAAGAACATTTTTGGTAACACAGTTAAGCTTGTTGAGCTTGAATCAGAAGGCGGTGCTTCAGGTGCTTTTCATGGTTCACTTTCAGCTGGTGCGCTTACTACAACTTACACAGCTTCACAGGGTCTTCTTCTTATGATACCGAACATGTATAAGGTGGCTGGAGAGTTACTTCCAGGTGTTATTGATGTATCTGCCAGAGCGTTAGCATCTCATGCACTTTCAATTTTTGGCGACCATCAGGATATTTATGCTTGTCGTCAAACAGGTTTTGCAATGATTTGTAGCAACAGTGTACAGGAAGTTATGGATTTAGGTGCAGTTGCTCACTTGGCTGCAATTGAAGGACGTGTGCCATTCCTTCATTTCTTTGATGGTTTCCGTACATCACATGAAATTCAAAAGATTGAGACATGGGATTATGAAGACTTAAAAGAAATGTGCGATATGGATGCAGTTGCTGCATTTAAAAAGAGAGCGTTAAACCCAGAGCATCCAGTTCTTCATGGTTCAGCTCAAAATCCAGATATCTTCTTCCAGGTAAGAGAGGCTTGTAATCCATATTACGATGCTGTTCCAGATATGGTTGAGAAGTATATGGACAAGGTTAATGCAAAGATTGGCACAGACTATAAGCCATTTAACTATGTTGGTGCACCAGATGCTACAAAGGTTATTATTGCTATGGGTTCTGTTTGCGAGACCATTGATGAGACCATTGACTATATGGTAGCTAAGGGTGAGAAGGTTGGTGCAATTAAAGTTCGTCTTTACAGACCATTTTCAGCAAAGCATCTCCTTGCAGTTATGCCTAAGACTGTTAAGACTATCAGTGTAATTGACAGAACAAAAGAGCCAGGTTCTGTTGGTGAACCACTTTACCTTGATGTTGTTGCAGCATTAAAGGGAACAGAATTTGAGAACACAACGGTACTCAATGGACGTTATGGACTTGGTTCAAAGAATACAACACCAGCAGATATTTTTGCTATTTATGCGAATGAATCAAAGAAAAACTTTACAGTAGGTATTGTTGATGATGTTACAAATACATCACTTGACCGTACAGAGACAGCCAATACAGCACCTGACGGAACAACATCTTGTAAGTTCTGGGGACTTGGTGCAGATGGTACAGTTGGTGCAAACAAGAACTCAATTAAGATTATTGGTGACCATACAGATATGTATGCACAGGCTTATTTTGATTATGATTCCAAAAAATCAGGCGGTGTTACAACATCACATCTGCGTTTTGGTAAATCGCCAATTAAATCAACATATCTTATTGAGAAGGCAGACTTTGTAGCTTGTCATTGTCCAGCTTATATGAATAAGTATGATATGGTTCAAGATGTTAAGGACGGAGGTACATTCCTTCTTAACTGCGAGTGGACTGCTGATGAGGTGGCAGACCATATTCCAGGACAGGCAAAGAAATATATGGCTGAGCATAATGTGAAATTCTACATTATTGATGGTATTAAGCTTGGTAAAGAGATTGGTCTTGGCGGACGTATTAATACAGTTCTTCAATCAGCCTTCTTTAAACTGGCTAATATTATTCCAGAAGATGAAGCTATCCAATATATGAAAGAAAAAGCACTTGCTTCTTATGCTAAGAAGGGTGATGATATCGTTCAGATGAACTATCAGGCTATTGAACGAGGCGCTGGTGAAGTTGTAGAAGTTCCAGTTCCTGCTGAATGGAAAAACTGTGCTGATGAGGAGCTTGGCTCAAAAGCTACAGAGGGAACTCCTGAAGTACTTGACTTTGTCAACAACATTCAAAAGCCAATCAATGCTTGTCAGGGTGATAAACTTCCAGTTTCTACATTTAAGAACATTATTGACGGTACATTCCCACAGGGTACTGCTGCATATGAAAAACGTGGCGTTGCTGTTGATGTTCCTTGTTGGAATCCAGAAGGCTGTATACAATGTAACCAATGTTCTTATGTATGTCCACATGCTGTAGTAAGACCAGTTGTTATGACAGAAGAAGAGAAGGCAAAAGCGCCAGAAGGTATGAAGATGGCTCCTATGACAGGTATGCCAGGATACTATTTTGGCATCACGGTTTCTGTACTTGACTGTACAGGTTGTGGAGCTTGTGCAAATGTTTGTCCAGGTAATAATAAGAATGATGTATTGAGAATGAGGTCTTTTGAATCACAATTAGAAGAGCAGAAGTACTTTGACTTTAATCGTACTCTTCCAGAAAAGCCAGAGGTTCTTGAGAAATTTAAAAAGACAACCGTTAAGGGTTCACAGTTTAAACAGCCATTGCTTGAGTTCTCAGGCGCTTGTGCTGGTTGCGGCGAGACACCTTATGCAAAATTAATTACACAGCTTTGTGGTGATAGAATGTTGATTGCAAACGCAACAGGTTGTTCATCAATCTGGGCTGGTTCTTCTCCTTCAACACCATATACAGTAAATAAAGAAGGCAAAGGTCCTGCTTGGGGTAACTCATTGTTTGAAGATAATGCAGAGTATGGTTTTGGTATGAAACTTGCTCAGGATTCAAACAGAGCAGCTCTTAGGAATAAGCTTGATGATATCTTAGCAAACACAGATAAGGAAGATATCAAGGCAGCTATCGGAGAATATTATGACACATTTGAAGACGGCGATGCAAATAGCATAGCTACAGATAAGCTGATATCTGTTCTTTCAGGCTGTGATTGTGATAAGGCAAAAGAAGTTCTTGCAGAAAAAGAATTTTTGTCTAAAAAATCACAATGGATTCTCGGTGGCGACGGTTGGGCTTACGATATTGGATACGGCGGACTTGACCATGTTTTAGCTGCAAATAGAGACGTCAATGTATTTGTATTTGATACAGAGGTTTATTCTAATACAGGCGGACAGGCTTCAAAGGCTACAAATCTTGGTGCCATTGCACAGTTTGCTGCTGCTGGTAAGGACGTTAAGAAGAAAGACCTTGCTGCAATTGCTATGAGCTATGGCTATATCTATGTAGCACAGATTGCTATGGGTGCTGATATGAATCAGTGTGTAAAGGCTATTCAAGAAGCTGAAAGCTACAATGGTCCATCATTGATTATCGGTTATGCGCCATGTATCAATCATGGTATTCGTAAGGGTATGTCTAAAGCTATGGAAGAAGAAAAATTAGCTGTTCAGTCTGGTTACTGGCATCTGTTTAGATTCGACCCTAGAAAGGCAGCAAATGGTGAAAATCCATTTATGCTTGACAGCAAAGCTCCTACAAAGGATTATCAAGAGTTTATTATGGGCGAGAGCCGTTATATTAACTTGAAGAAACAAAATCCAGAGAGAGCAGAAAAACTCTTTAGTGCAGCTGAAGCCGATGCAAAGGCTAAATATGAAGCACTTGTTAAGAGAGCAGAACAGTAATCGTTTGACTATAGGTATAGAATAAGTATATTGTGTATATTCTCCTCATGACAAAAAGTGAGGAGAATATGCCTATTTTTTATTTAAGAGACTGCCATAAAATAATGAAAAATTATTTTATGGCGGTCTTTTTTTAGTCTTATAGGAAATTATAATGAAACAGTACGTTTGTATTGAATAAATTTTCATAATCTGGAAATGCTTTGTACATGACAAGCTAGTGTAAAAGAAAGGATTGCATACAGTATGAATGATTTTAAGACAGATATTCAATACAATATCCAACTGCTTAAAAGTCAGCTTAGAATAGACTCTAATTTTGACATTTTATACAGAAATGTTATAATTGGCGAACAGGAAGCTGGTTTCTTCTTTATTGATGGTTTTGTTCAAGAAGATATGGTTGAAAAGTTGATACAGTTTTTTTATTCGTTAAAGAAGACCGATGTAGAAAACATAGATACATTTTTAAAAGTTGGTATGCCTTACACAGAAGTTGAAAAAACGAATGATTTAGAACAAGTTATAACTGCATTTTTATCAGGTGTGTCTGTAATGTTTATAGACGGATTTGATGAATGTATTTTACTGGATTGTAGAACATATCCTATGCGTTCTGTTACAGAACCTTGGAAAGATAGAGTCCTTCGCGGTTCAAGAGATGGCTTTGTGGAGACGTTGGTTTCAAATGCAGCATTACTGCGCAGAAGGATAAGAGATACCAATTTTTCTATGAAAATGTATAATGTTGGTAAACGTTCTAGGTCGGATGTGGCGATTTGTTATATTGATGACTTGGTAGATAAGAAATTGTTGACTCGAATTACGAATATTGTAACCAATTTGGAAGTTGAATCGCTGACAATGAATTTGGAAAGTCTTGCAGAGTGTATGTTTCAACATAGATGGATTGACCCTTTTCCAAAGTTTAAATATTCAGAAAGACCTGATACAGCAGCAGCGGCGATTCTTGACGGCAACATTGTTATTATGATAGATAATTCTCCTGCGGTTATGATTGTTCCAACGTCTATTTTTGATTTAGTAGAAGAGCCAGACGACTATAATTTTGCACCTCTTATTGGAACGTATCTTAGACTTTCACGGTTTATTTTTACTTTTGTAACCATGTTGCTTACGCCAGTATGGATTTTATTAGTGCAAAATCCGCATTGGATTCCACAATGGCTTAATTTTATTACCGTTTCGGATGATATTACCGTTCCTCTTATATGGCAGCTTTTAATTCTTGAATTGGCAGTAGATGGATTAAAGATGGCAGCTGTTAATACGCCTACTTTATTGTCAACACCATTGAGTATTGTTGCTGGTATTGTTGTTGGAGAATATGCTGTAAGCTCTGGCTGGTTTAATACAGAGACATTATTATATATGGCTGTAGTTACGGTTGGAACATACTCACAGGCTAGTTTTGAGATGGGATATGCCATGAAATTTATACGAGTATTGACATTATGTCTTACAGCAATATTTAATGTATATGGTTTTGTTATCGGAATTGCTATAGGATTATTTAGTATTATATTTAATAAGACAATCTCAGGAAAGAGCTATATTTATCCATTAGTTCCATTTGATGCCAATAAATTAAAGCGAAGCATTTTTAGAGTAAGACTGCCTCACAGCAACAATAATAAGCATTGATAAAGATATTTTTAGTAATTGCAAAAAATTTATATATTTTTTATTAATATTGATAGTTGAAGGATATATTCTTTGTTAATATTGTGATATAATAGCCATAGCGAATAATAAGTAAATGGATTTAGGACTTATTATTCGCTATTGTAATAACCACAGCAAAACTGTGGTATAAAAGTTTGCTTTGCGAACTTTTTATGCAAATTTATAGTATCTTTATGATATAATAATCACAAAATAGTGGTATGAATTTATATGTAATACAGATAGAAAAATTTTAAGAACAAATATAAGAATGGGGAAATCGTATGGGCAAAATAATAGGTATTGATTTGGGCACAACGAATAGTTGTATCGCTGTAATGGAAGGAAATGAACCGACTGTTATAGCAAATAAAGAAGGCTATAGGACGACCCCTTCTGTTGTCGCATTTTCTAAAGAGGGAGAGCGAATTGTTGGAAATGCGGCAAAGAGGCAGGCGGCTGTTAATACAGATAGAACTATTTTTTCAATTAAACGAAATATGGGCACAGACTATCGCAAAAAAGTGGATGGAAAAAAGTATACACCACAGGAAATTTCTGCGATGATACTTCGTAAGTTAAAAGAAGATGCGGAAAGTTTTGTAGGTGAAAAAGTAACCGATGCTGTGATTACGGTACCTGCTTATTTTAGTGATGCACAAAGACAGGCGACAAAGGATGCGGGAAGAATTGCGGGACTAAATGTATTAAGAATTATCAATGAACCAACGGCTGCTGCATTGGCATATGGATTGGATAATGGACAGCCTCAAAAGATTTTGGTATATGATTTGGGCGGCGGAACATTTGATGTATCTATTATAGAGATAGGCGACAATTTGATTCAAGTTCTTGCAAC
Organism: uncultured Lachnospira sp.; assembly: GCA_910589305.1. Classification (GTDB taxonomy): domain Bacteria; phylum Bacillota; class Clostridia; order Lachnospirales; family Lachnospiraceae; genus Lachnospira. The sequence goes on from CAJUTV010000002.1 coordinate 85,478, forward strand.
ATCAGGCGACAATCATTTAGGCGGTGATGATTTTGACCAAAGAATTGTACATTACCTTGTCGAACAGTTTAAACAGAGTGAAGGAATTAATATTGAAAAGGATATTGCGGCATTGCAGCGTGTTCGAGAAGAGGCAGAAAAAGCAAAAAAAGAACTTTCTTCTGCACTCAATGCTAATATTAATCTTCCATTTTTGGCGGTAAGCAAAGGTGAACCGCATCATATGGATATCAATATTACAAGGCAGCAATTTGAAGCAATTACAATGGATTTAATTAATAAAACAGTTGCTCCAGTTGAAAATGCTTTATTGGATGCAGGACTGAACAAAAATGATATCAATATGGTTTTGCTTGTTGGAGGCTCGACAAGAATACCAGCCGTTCAGGAAAAAGTACGTGAGATTATGGGGAGAGAGCCTTCAAGAAATCTAAATCCCGATGAATGCGTCGCGATGGGAGCCGCCATACAAGGAGGAAAATTAGGCAATCAGCTTGTACCAGGTTCTACGGCTTCAGAGATTATTTTGATGGACGTCACACCGTTATCCTTGTCAATTGAAACGTTTGGCGGTATTGCAAGCCGATTGATTGAGCGCAATACAACGATTCCTACACGCCATAGTCAAATCTTTACAACGGTGGGAAATTATCAAACATCGGTTGATATTAAAGTTTATCAAGGCGAAAGAAAATTTACAAAAGATAATAAGTTAATTGCGAACTTTCGGCTTTCAGGTATTAGAAGGGCAATGGCAGGGATTCCTCAAATTGAAGTGACATTTGATATTGATGTCAATGGAATTGTCAATGTATCAGCTAAAGATTTAGACTCCAATAATGAACAGTCTGTTACTATAACATCAAGTTCTAATATGAGTGAAGATGAGATTGAGAGAGCAAAATGGGAGGCAGATATTTATGGCAAGCAAGATGAGATAAAAGGCGAACTGGTTGAGATGGTTCTATCTGCTGAAAATATGGTAAAAGTAGTTTCTGCAATGTTAAAGGAGCATAAAAAAGATTGGGATAAAGAAAAGCGAAAAAATATAAAAGAAACATGTTCTATGCTGTCAAAAGCTATTGGGAAAACAACGCCAGAAAAGGTTACTGAAATAGAGGCACAGCAAATTAGACAGGCTGTGGAACAAATGCAGTATACTCTTGAAAAATATAATATAAAAATATAAGATTGAAAATAGAAAATTTTAATGGCAAAATAGATGTCTGTATGTTGCTTGTAATAAATTTTTACTGTGCAAAAAATAGTGCAGAATAAAGACTACAATAAAAAAATGTGAAAAATAAATATTTTTACAAAAAATAAAATTTATTTGATGAATTTAAAGCTTACAGAAAGGAAGAAATATTTTATGGCAGGTTCTACTTATGGTAATATATTAAGAATTACAACATGGGGTGAGTCACATGGCAAAGCATTGGGCGTTGTCGTAGATGGGTGTCCGTCTGGTGTTGCACTTTCAGAGGAGGATATTCAGGTATTTTTGGATAGAAGAAAGCCTGGACAATCAAAATTTACAACACAAAGAAAAGAAAGTGATACAGTTCAGCTATTATCTGGCATATTTGAAGGAAAAACAACAGGCACCCCTATTTCCATGATGGTACCAAACACCACACAGCGTTCATCCGATTATTCAGAAATTGCATCGTATTACAGACCGGGACATGCAGATTATACGTTTGATGAAAAGTATGGATTTAGGGACTATCGCGGCGGCGGCAGAAGTTCTGGGAGAGAGACCGTAGGCAGAGTTGCCGCAGGAGCGATTGCTGTTAAGATATTAAATCAATTAGGCATTGCATTGACTACATATTCTAAAGAAATTGGAGGGATAGCAATTGATTATAATCATTTCAACATGGAAGAAGCTGTCCTAAATCCTTTTAATATGCCAGATAAACAGGCAGCAGAAAAGGTTGAATTATTTGCAAAAGAACAGATGGCAAAAGGCGATTCGGTCGGCGGCATTATTGAGTGTGTGATAAGTGGTGTTATGCCAGGTATTGGCGAACCTGTGTTTGATAAATTGGATGCCAATCTTGCAAAGGCAGTAATGTCTATTGGGGCAGTAAAAGGCTTTGAGATGGGCGATGGCTTTATGGCAGCAAAAGCAACAGGTCTTACAAATAATGATGCATTTGTGATGCAAGGAAAGAATATCATAAAAAAGACCAATCATTCTGGCGGAGTCTTAGGCGGCATGAGTGATGGCGCAGATATTGTTTTTAGGGCGGCTATCAAGCCAACACCATCTATATCAGCAATACAAGATACGGTCAACAAACAGGGAGAGAATATACAGGTTTCTATAAAGGGACGCCATGACCCAATGATTGTGCCAAGAGCAGTTGTTGTTGTTGAGGCGATGGCGGCGCTTACACTTGTTGATTTGATATTGGAAAATATGACATCAACAATGGATAAGATTGCTTGGTTTTATAATCGATAAAACAAATTATTATCATTTATATATAATATATATCGTGATTATTTATTGTGAAAAATAATAAAAGACCCCCTTTTCAAAATTGTGTATCCATTGAAAGTAAATTTATAAATATATATGGTAAATAACAGATATCTATTTTATAACCAGATATAAAACTAAAATTTACAGAATAAAGAATTGTTACCTCAAAAAACAGCGTATCAAGCCAAAAGGAAAATAGAATGCGGCGATTCAGAAAAATAACAGTTGATAATGTAGAATACAAATGGCTTTTTCGATATGATGATTATGATTATAGCAAATGTCCTTATCTGTTAATAGTGAAAAAATCTTTTTCAGAAGAAACATGGTGTATATATTTTTCGATAACCAATCATTTTTTATTGAACAGCGGTTTACCTGCAACTTTTCATGGAAAAAAAGTTGTAATCAACCTAAACAAGCCCTCTTATGTTTCACAAATCATACATTATTGCAGAGAAAATAAAGAAGAAATTTCACAAGCTGGATGTAAGCGAGGATATAAACATCTTGATGGAATAAAAATTTTACAGAAAACAGGTTATAACATACCTTCTGTTTTCACCTTATGAAACTGCCAAGTCACTATAATTTTTCAATCATATATAAAAATATGTGTTATATACTGGACTTTATACAGTGGGAACACTTTTCCGAAAAGGGAGATAAATTAAGGACTGTAAGTTTGTTATATTAAGATTAAAATAAACAATATTTTATATCAGTTTTTCTTGATAAAGGATTTGATATTGGTAAACATTATAACAAAAGCAGATGAATGATTAGAGAAAACAATTGATATGTAAAGTTAAGTGTTAGTAAATAACACAATGAAAGGACTTATTATGTACAAGATAATTAATACAGACGGACGTGCGAAAAGAGCAGTTATGGAAACGGTGCATGGGACAATCCAGACTCCTGTATTTATGAATGTTGGAACAGTTGGAGCTATAAAAGGGGCTGTGTCGACAATGGATTTACAAAAAATAGGAACTCAAGTGGAGTTGTCAAACACATACCATCTTCATGTGCGCACAGGTGACCAATTAATTAAACAGATGGGAGGACTTCATCGGTTTATGAATTGGAATAAGCCAATTCTTACAGATTCTGGTGGATTTCAGGTGTTTTCTTTAGCTGGTCTTAGAAAGATAAAAGAGGAAGGCGTCACATTTAACAGTCATATAGATGGTCATAAAATATTTATGGGACCAGAGGAAAGTATGCAGATTCAGTCAAATTTAGGTTCAACAATTGCGATGGCATTTGATGAATGTGCGCCTGCAAAAGCAGATAGAGCCTATGTGAAAAATTCGGTTGAACGAACAGCAAGATGGCTTGTGCGCTGTAAAAATGAGATGAAGAGACTAAATGAATTGTCCGATACTGTTAATCCCAATCAATTGCTTTTTGGCATTAATCAGGGAGCCGTGTATCCAGATATACGAATTGAACATGCAAAATATATTGCTGATATGAATTTAGATGGTTATGCAGTAGGTGGTTTGGCTGTTGGGGAAACCCATGAAGAAATGTATTATATTCTTGATGAGACGGTTCCTTATCTGCCAAAAGATAAACCGACATATCTTATGGGAGTGGGTACGCCAGCTAATATTTTGGAGGCAGTGGAGCGAGGCGTTGACTTTTTTGACTGTGTATATCCTTCAAGAAATGGCAGACATGGACATGTTTATACAAAGTTTGGCAAAATTAATTTATTTAATGCAAAATATGAAAAAGATGATAATCCAATTGAGGAAGGGTGTCCATGTGAGGCTTGCCAGTATTCAAGGGCGTATATCAGACATTTGCTGAAAGCAAAAGAAATGCTTGGAATGAGGCTTTGTGTGATTCATAACTTGTATTATTATAATCATTTGATGGAAGATATAAGGGCAGCAATTGAGGCAGGAAAATATCATTCTTTTAAGGAAGAACGATTAGAATTGATGAAGACATACAGTGCAAATTAATATAAAATAGTGATAAAATGATAAGAAAATAGTAAGATAAATGAAAGATAGTTGCTTGATTATATAAATAATAACTTAAAAGATTATAAAATAATGGAACATACTGGACAGGTTGATAAAATTAATGTAATATATTGTGGGAAAAGTTAAATGCCTCACAGTAAGTTGACAGAGCATAAAGATTGAAAACAATAGAATCTGTATTTTGCGAAGATTTTATTGTTATAAATTTCAAATTTTAATAAAATCTGTCATCATATAAAGGCTAAAAATGAATTTGTGTCGATGCGTTGTTTGGCACAAAATGTATATTAAAAAGGCTTGTGAATATCACAGGTAAATAAGTTTTATAGTTCAATGAAAAAACAGCGCAGGAATGGAGATTTTTATATGCAACAAGGAATAGTTATCGTCGTTTATGTGGTAGCATTGATTGCTCTGTTTTACTTTCTTGCAATCAAGCCGCAAAAAAAGCAAAAACAGCAGCAGCAAGCACTTATGGATTCTATTGGAAAAGGTGATTATGTTCTTACAACCAGTGGATTTTATGGGGTTATCATAGATATTACAGATGATGATGTTATTGTTGAGTTTGGCAATAATAAAAATTGTCGTATCTCAATGCAAAAAAGTGCGATTGCACAGGTGGAAAAAGCGGTATCAGTAGAAGATTGATGGAAATTTGCTTATGGATGTACAAACAGATATTAATACAGGATTATCTTCTAAACAGGTAGAAAAACGTATCAAAGAAGGGTTGTATAATGAGCCTGTTAAAAATCAGTCCAAAACAGTGGGACAGATTATAGCAGGCAATTTATTTACGTATTTTAACTTAATATTTTTTATATTTACACTGCTGCTTGCCTTAGTACATTCTTATATTAATATGACATTTTTGCCGATTATTATTATTAATATGTTTATTGGCATTATACAAGAGATTCGGACAAAGAGAGTTCTCGATAAGTTAACATTGTTAAATGCTTCCTATTCTACAGTAATAAGAGATGGAAAAGAGAAAAAAGTATTGTCCGAAGAGCTTGTGCTTGGCGATTTATGTATACTTGGGGCAGGCAAACAAATCAGTGCGGATGCTGTAGTTGTAGAAGGAAGTATTCGAGTAAATGAAGCACTGGTTACAGGGGAGGCAGATGAGATAACAAAGGAGATTGGCGATAAACTTTTATCAGGAAGTTTTGTTGTTGCTGGAGAGTGTAGAGCTGTGCTGGAGCATGTAGGATTGGATTCATATGCTTCAAAGATTGCATTAGAGGCAAAAGCGTCCAGAAAAAAACAAAAAACGGAGATGATGAACTCCTTAGACAAGTTGGTAAAAACAATTGGTATAGCAATTATACCTATAGGAATTTTGATGTTTTGTCAAACATATTTTTTGCTGCATAGCAATATTCAACAAAGTGTTGTTGCAATTATTGCCGCTCTTGTTGGCATGATTCCAGAAGGGCTGTATCTTCTTACAAGTGTTGCGCTTGTTGTAAGCGTTATGAGGCTTGGCAAAAAAAATGTGTTGGTGCATGAGATGGCTTGTGTTGAAACACTTGCAAGAGTGAATGTACTATGTGTTGACAAGACAGGAACCATTACTGAAAATAAAATGACTGTAAATGAAGTTGTACCTATAGGAATGAATTTATCAAAAGAAATAGTTGTTGATAAGATAGGAAATCTTGTATCTGTACTTGATAATGATAATAATACAATGAATACATTAAAAGAGTATTTTACAAAGTCAACAGGTTTAAAAGCAATAAAAACATTTGGTTTTTCGTCGGAGACAAAATTTAGTTCTGCCCAGATGGAGAACGGAGACAATTATGTTATTGGCGCACCTGAGCGAGTTTTACTTACCGATTATTGTAATTATCAAAAACAGATAGAAGAATATGCTAGACGTGGTATGCGTGTACTGATATTTGGTGTATATGATGGGCAGCTTGATGGACATCCATTAGAAAAACCTGTTGTTCCAATGGCGATTGTCGTTATAGGCAATGCTATAAGAAAAGAAGCAAGAGAAACTTTTGAATATTTTGCCAATCAAGGCGTTGAAATTAAGGTTATTTCTGGAGATAATCCATTGACGGTTTCCTGTGTTGCCAAAGAGGCAGGAATTGCACATTCCGATATGTTTGTCGATGCCTCTTCCCTTGAGACTGATGAACAGATTGAGGAGGCAGCACAAAGATATACTATTTTTGGAAGAGTGCAGCCAGACCAAAAAAAGCGATTGGTACAGGCTTTAAAAAAGGCAGGCAATGTTGTAGCGATGACAGGCGATGGGGTCAATGACGTATTAGCACTTAAAAGTGCTGATTGCAGTATTGCATTTGGCTCAGGCAGTGAAGCTGCATCAAATGTTGCTCAGCTTGTTTTATTAGATTCTGATTTTTCATGTATGCCTTCAGTTGTATTGGAAGGCAGACGAGTTGTCAATAATATTCAGCGAACGGCATCGTTGTTTGTTGTTAAAAATATATTTTCTATTCTTTTAGCTTTGTTTTCTATGCTTTCAGGGAATCGATACCCTTTATATCCGACACAGTTGTCTTTACTTGGAGCATTTACAATTGGCGCGCCAGGATTTTTATTAGCATTACAGCCAAGTAAGAGTCTTATTAAAGGGGGATTTTTAAGAAATGTGATTATGAAAGCATTGCCAGCAGCAATTACGGATTTTCTTTTAGTGGCAATATTTGTTGTTATTGGAAATATTACAAAGACTGCTCATGAACAGTTATCAACTATTGTTATATTGATTTTACTTGCTGTTGGTATGTGTGAGCTGATACGAGTTTGTATGCCAATGGATAGGATTCGTATTGCTGTCTGTATTATGATGACTGTAGGAATTATTTTTAGTGTTTTATTTTTAAAAGAGATTTTTGCCATTTATCCGCTTACTATAAATCAGATGATTCAAACAGCGTGTTGGATGATAGGGGCAGTTCCCATATTTATTATAATGTGTAAATTGGTTGATAAATTTTTTACAAGAAATAGTAAATAAATTTTAAAAATATTTTTTCTAAAAATAATAAATACATTTTATAAAATGAAATTGTATTTAACCTCATCAAGAAAGTGGGACTGTCGGGAAATGAATGTACGCCTACAATATATGTTGTGATGCATGGGGGTTCATAACCATATATTGTGGGTTGGCAGCATTCCTGACAGTCCCATTCGTGTTGTGATAACAGCTAGGTGGTCTAAGTAAATAGTATAGCAGATTGTAAATATCTGTTTTGACAATATTGTTGCATTATTATCTCTTTATGCGGATTTAAAATTTTGCTGTTAAAAGTTCAGCTCGTCTTTGATGAGTGTCTAAATCAGCATATCGAGTTGGAATAGGAATATGACTTTGTTTATCGGTTAGTTGAAGGGCTAACTTTGTCACTGTATCAATATCAATATAGTTGCCTACAGAGGCAAAGATTGGTTTTACATTGGTGTGTGTTCGGACAGCACGCCCTAATATTTTATGTTCTTTGATAATATCTGTATAGGAGCCTGCTGTGTTTTCTGGTATACAATACTGTGCGCCTTCTACTTGAAAGTATCGTTTAGCAATTCCGATAGTTGGCGTATTTAAATAAAAAGAAGCATGTGTTGCTAATCCCATCATTCTAGGATGTAATATACCATTTCCATCAAATAAAAATAGATTTGGCGGATGATTTAATTGGGCAGCCGTTTGTATAACAAGCGGTAATTCACGAAAGGCAAAGCAACCTGGAATATAAGGAAATTTAATTTTATCAGCAACATGTTTTTGTTCTATCACCGTTTTTTTATGTATATCAAGAACGACAATACAGCATACAGCCCATTCGGTTTCTTCTTGAACATAAGGGCAGTTCGCAAAGCCTACTGTCCGTTGTTTTTTCCAGTAAGCAATATCAACACCTGCAACGGTTTTGATATCATCTAAGGAAATAGTATTTTTTTCTACAACATATTTGGATAATTCTTGTTGTATTTGAATGCAATCCGATTCAGATAATGTTGAAAATTGATTGATGTCTAATAGTTTCATATAAATTTTCTTTCTATTGCTTTTTCTTTTTTTGATACATTTCATTGATAGATTCTGCCAAAATTGACCGTGAATGTTTGTCATGGTTCTTGTTGTAATTTTTCTTTTTAATATAATACTCTCTTAATTCTCCCCAATAGTGATTATTTTTTAACCATTTCATTTTTTTTGATAAGCCATAAAACTTATTTCCTCGAAATTCCCAAGTATAATTATTGTTTTTTTTATTAAATCGTATATATTGCTGTTTTCCATCATTACAATTATATACTATGGCAAAATCACAGCTATGTATAATTTTACAAGCGGATTTATCTACTTTTTTTATAGTTAATACGCTAGTGGAATCTTCACAATTTTTGTAACCATATCGATATGATACTTGATTGATTGCATTTTTAATGATAGTGCGAATTTCTTTAGGACTATAATTTTCTTCATCATCATTTACTTCAATGTTGAAATCAAAATCAAATCCTATATTGGACTTTTTATCATAAGTAATCATGTTATTGCTTGAACTGCCAACAAGAGTAAATTGAAATGTAAAAGAATTGCTTACAATATCTTGTACTTCAAAAAGTATTTGATATAATTCATTTTTAATAGGTTGTGCTTTCTTTTTTGTTACATAAATAAAGTTGTGCATAATATGTACCTCCAATAATAAAATTCCCCAACCGACCATTTAACCTTATCAAGGAAGTCTCCCACTTCAATGCTGCAAAAAAACTACGATAGTAGCTATGAGGTTAGGGTGTCAAACACCCGAGCAAGCAGCGTAACGGATTGCGAATATCCGCTTAATTAAAATTAAATCGTTAAATTATACCATAATTTACAATTTTATCAATAGGTAAATTGTTATTTGTTACAAAGAAAGGGCATCAATTAAAAATATAATAAATTTATTTATATTTTTTGTAAGTATTTATTGTATATGATATAATTACAATGATAAATATTTCAGGCATAAATTATATTGATTAAGAAAATAGGCAGTTTATAACGATTATTTATAGATAAACAGCAGTGCAGAAAAGAGGATTCATATGTATCAATATTGTCATCATATAAATACAGAAATTATAACACAAGATACAAATGTTGGTTTACATGACTGTAAAGCAACTCAATTGTCATTAAAAGATGGACTTCTTTCCTTTTCGTTTCCCGACGGATTTTGGGTAAGAAAAAAGGAGAGTGATAAGGACAGATTGTTTTACACAGATAAAGGGCAAGTAAATTTTAAGCTTTTATATGATGCCAGTGTAGCTGTAACCATATATATATTTACAGAAAAAAATGGAAAAGTCATTCGAGAAGAATTTACGATAGAAGAGTTGATGTATCAAATAAATAACGAATTATACAGCCTTGAGTTTCTTTATTCCTATATAGGTTATCAAACAATTAAATTTTACTGTTGGATTTGGTTTGATAAAGAGCCATACCATAAAGAATGTGAACTTATTATATCAGCACAGGAAATAACCTATCAATGGAATAATTTGTATGAAGAATTGTAGCTAAAGGTATATTTTATCATATCTTAAATCATTTCATTTTGTTATTATACAACGTATGATTCATTTCTATAAAATAATTTATTATATTCCATTAAAAATAATTGCGTGCGCACACATATTAATATATAATAATTTCGATTGGAGGTAAGTTATTTATGAAAATATTAAAATGGCTTTCGGTTGCAGACCGTTTTTACAAAATTTATTTGGACAAACAGCTTGCGCCTTTTGGAATGAACAGCAGTCAATATATGTTTTTTATCAAGATATGTGATTCTCCCGGCATCTTACAGGATTCACTGATGGACATGTTTTATATTCATCCAAGCAATATTGTACGAACAATTGCAGCGTTAGAAAAACAGGGAATGATTACTCGTTGTCCCAATAAAGAGGATAAAAGGACATGGAAACTATATCCTACAGACAGTGCATTATCTGTATTGGAAGAAATACGGACAGTCTGTGAAAATACAGAGGCTCTCTTACTGCAAGGTCTTAGCGAAGCAGAAAAAAATCTTTTTATAGAGTTGCTTATGCGAGCTGGTAAAAATATTACGGCAGAACTTCATATAGAGAGAAAGGAGGAAGAATTTAATGACTGATAATTCATTAGGATATGAAAAAATTTCAAAATTGCTGAGAAGTTTTGCCATTCCAAGTATTATGGCAACGTTAGTTGGTTCTCTTTACAATATTGTAGACCAAATTTTTATTGGACAGGGTGTAGGATATCTTGGAAATGCTGCAACCAATGTTGCTTATCCATTTTCTACCATTTGTCTTGCCATTTCGTTGCTGATTGGAATCGGCAGTGCTTCCCGTTTTTCCCTTTATCTTGGAAATAAAAAGCCAGAATCGGCAGCGAAGGCAGCAGGAAATGGCATAAGTTTGATGGTGATTTTGGGACTTGCTTATTTGATAGTAGGGGAAAGTTTGTTGTCCCAATTTTTGAAATTGTTTGGCGCTACAAAAGAGGTATTTCCCTATGCACAGCAGTATGCTGGTGTTACCTTAGTGGGGATGCCGTTTTTAATTATAACGAATGGTATAAGTAATTTAATTCGGGCAGACGGAAGTCCTAAGTATTCGATGACCTGCATGATTGTAGGTGCTATTGCAAATACCATTCTTGACCCCATTTTTATTTTTGTCTTCCATTGGGGGATTTTTGGGGCTGCTCTGGCAACGATTCTTGGGCAGATTTTGTCTTTTATTTTTGCGGTACGTTATTTATGGCATTTTAAAACCATTCATTTTGAAAAAAAACATTTTCAGTTTAATATCAAAGAAAGCTTGAAAACGTGCAGCATGGGATTTAGCAGCAGTATAAATCAAATTGCAATTACCTTTGTGCAGATTATACTATATAATTCACTGACATATTATGGAGCAAAAACCGTTTATGGTTCAGATATTCCATTAGCTGCCTGTGGAATTGTAATGAAAACGAATGCGATTATTCTGGCTATTGTTGTTGGAATATCACAGGGTGTTCAGCCGATTATAGGGTTTAACTATGGGGCAAAACAATATTTTCGTGTGCGGGAAGCTTATCTGCTTGCAATAAAATGGAATATGATTGTTTCTGCAATTGGTTTTTGCCTGCTGCAATGTTTTCCGCAATATATCATTTCTTTGTTTGGCGATGGAGATAAGCTGTATCTTGAGTTTGCAGTTTTATTTATGCGTATTTATCTTTTTATGGTGCTAGTAAATGGTGTGCAGTTGCTTTCTTCTAGTTTTTTTACTGCCATAGGCAAACCGATGAAAGGTGCGCTATTGTCGTTGACAAGACAGGTTTTCTTTCTGATTCCTCTTCTTGTAGTGCTTCCTTTCTGGTTTGGAATTATGGGCGTATTATTTGCAGGACCCATTGCTGATTTTATAGCTTTTATATTGTCTGTTGTGTTGGTAGGCAAAGAATTAAGAATACAGAAAATAATTGCACAAAAGAAAGACCTTTGTGAACAATAGAAAGCAGATGTACAAAAAATGAGAGACTTAAAATTTTAATATCTTGAAAAAAAATAAAAAATAAGTTATGATGTAGTGAATTAGACATTATTGATATAAATATATTCATAAAGCAAGGTTTATGAATGGAGTTGGGAAAGGAGTAGAGGTGAATTATGGAATTTAATATTACATTGATTCCAGGTGATGGAATTGGACCAGAAATTGTGAGAGAAGCAAGAAAAGTGCTTGACTGTGTTGGGGAAAAATACGGACATATCTTTCATTACACACAGATATTGATGGGTGGTTGTTCTATTGATGCATACGGTGTACCTTTGACAGATGAGGCTGTTGCGACAGCAAAAGCATCGGATGCCGTTTTATTGGGTGCTGTTGGCGGCAATGTCGGTAATTCAAAATGGTATGATGTAGCGCCTAATTTAAGACCAGAGGCAGGACTTTTAAAGATTCGCAAAGAGCTTGAATTATTTGCCAATATTCGCCCAGCATATTTATATAATGAGTTAAAGCAAGCCTGTCCTCTCAAAAATGAAATAATTGGCAATGGATTTGATATGGTTATTATGAGAGAATTAACAGGGGGCTTATATTTTGGTGACCGTTGGACAAAAGAAGTCGATGGTGTTATGACAGCTGTAGATACACTTACATATAATGAAAATGAAATTAGAAGAATTGCCATTAAAGGTTTTGAGATTGCAATGAAACGCCGCAAAAAACTGGTAAGTGTGGATAAGGCAAATGTTTTGGATTCTTCAAGATTATGGAGAAAAGTTGTTGCGGAGGTGGCAAAGGATTATCCAGAGGTGGAAGTTGAAAATATGCTTGTGGACAACTGTGCAATGCAGCTTGTAATGAATCCAGGACAGTTTGATGTTATTCTTACAGAGAATATGTTTGGGGATATTTTGTCCGATGAGGCAAGTATGATAACAGGTTCGATTGGAATGTTATCCAGTGCAAGTCTTGGCAAGACAAAACTTGGATTATATGAGCCTAGTCATGGTTCAGCTCCAGATATTGCAGGAAAAGATATTGCAAATCCGCTTGCTACGATTCTTAGCGCAGCAATGATGCTTCGCTATTCGCTTGATTTGGATAAAGAAGCCGATGCGATTGAGGCAGCAGTGGCTTTGACAATCAGAGAAAATTATAGAACAATAGATATTATGTCAGAGGGTATGATACAATGTTCGACAACACAGATGGGGACTCTTGTTTCAGAGAGAATTAAATAAGACTAAGTTAAAAATTGGTATAGAAATAAGGCAAAGATTAAAAATTTGAATGTTTAATCTGCAAGTGATTATACAAGAAATTGCTGTGTATAAAAGACTGTTATATAGTCTTGTCAAAACTTGAGCTATTTGCTCTTGTAAAAATCAGTCACAGCATAGGAGGTTCGATATGAAAAGTGATAATGTAAAAAAAGGAATGCAGCAGGCGCCACATCGCTCGCTGTTTAATGCACTTGGATTTACAGGTGAAGAGATGAATAAACCGCTTGTTGGTATTGTTAGTTCATATAATGAGATTGTTCCAGGACATATGAACTTAGATAAAATTGTCAATGCAGTAAAGCTTGGGGTGGCTGAAGCTGGCGGTGTGCCGGTTGTTTTTCCAGCGATTGCTGTTTGTGATGGCATTGCAATGGGGCATGTTGGCATGAAATATTCGCTTGTCACAAGAGATTTGATTGCAGATTCAACAGAGTGTATGGCTTTGGCACATCAGTTTGATGCATTAGTTATGGTGCCAAACTGTGATAAAAATGTGCCGGGACTTCTTATGGCAGCAGCAAGAATCAATGTTCCAACGGTATTTGTAAGCGGCGGACCGATGTTAGCAGGTCATGTAAAGGGAAAGAAAACAAGTCTTTCTTCGATGTTTGAGGCAGTAGGTTCTTATGCAGCAGGAACTATGACCGAAGAAGATGTGTGCGAATATGAGCGCAAGGCATGTCCTACATGCGGTTCTTGTTCTGGTATGTACACAGCTAATTCGATGAATTGTCTGACAGAAGTGCTTGGCATGGGGCTTCGCGGCAATGGAACGATTCCAGCAGTATATTCCGATAGAATAAGACTTGCCAAACATGCGGGAATGGCTGTTATGGAAATGTTAAAAAAGGATATCAAACCAAGAGATATTATGACAAAAGAAGCCATTTTAAATGCGCTTACAGTAGATATGGCACTGGGCTGTTCAACAAACAGTATGCTGCATCTTCCAGCGATTGCCCATGAAGTGGGATTTGATTTTGATATTAAATTTGCCAATGAAATCAGCGAAAAGACACCAAATTTATGTCACCTTGCACCAGCAGGTCACACATATATGGAGGACTTAAATGAGGCGGGCGGCGTGTATGCAGTGATGAATGAGCTTGATAAATTGGGTCTTCTTTATAGAGATTGCATGACAGTCACAGGTAAAACAGTTGGTGAAAATATAGAACATGCTATAAATTTGAATCCAGAAGTGATAAGACCGATTGACAATCCATACAGTAAAACAGGCGGTCTTGCAGTGCTTTCAGGAAATCTTGCGCCAGATGGTTCCGTTGTGAAGCGTTCGGCAGTTGTCAATGAAATGATGGTGCATGAAGGACCAGCCAGAGTATTTGACTGTGAGGAGGATGCGATTGAAGCTATTAAGGGCGGCAAGATTGTAGCAGGAGATGTTGTTGTCATACGATATGAAGGACCAAAGGGCGGACCAGGTATGAGAGAAATGTTAAATCCAACTTCCGCTATTGCTGGTATGGGACTTGGCTCAACGGTAGCACTTATAACAGACGGACGTTTTTCGGGCGCAAGCAGAGGCGCTTCAATAGGGCATGTATCGCCAGAGGCAGCTGTGGGCGGTCCAATTGCATTAGTGGAAGAAGGCGATATTATCAGTATCAATATTCCACAGTTAAAACTTGAACTTAAAGTTTCTGAGGAAGAATTGGCAGCAAGAAAGGCAAAATGGCAGCCAAGAGAGCCTAAGGTGACAACCGGTTATCTTAGAAGATATGCATCCATGGTGACGTCAGGAAATAGGGGTGCCATTCTTAAGACACCTGATACAATATAAATGCTGTAATTATATAATTAAGATTTTTGGGAAAGGATATAGATTTATGAAATTAAACGGTTCTGAAATCATCGTAGAATGTTTAAAAGAACAAGGTGTAGACACGGTATTTGGATATCCGGGTGGTGCTATTCTCAATGTTTATGATGCTTTGTATAAACATTCTGATGAGATAACACATATACTTACATCACATGAGCAAGGGGCGGCACATGCCGCTGATGGTTATGCAAGAGCAACAGGAAAAGTAGGTGTTTGCTTTGCTACATCAGGTCCTGGTGCAACGAATCTTGTCACAGGAATTGCCACAGCTTATATGGATTCGATTCCTGTTGTTGCAATTACATGCAATGTAACCGTTCCATTGCTTGGAAAGGACAGTTTTCAGGAAGTAGATATTCAAGGCATAACAATGCCAATAACAAAGCATAATTATATTGTTAAAAATGTAGAAGATTTGGCTGATACCATCCGCAAAGCTTTTCGTATTGCAAAAAAGGGAAGACCAGGTCCTGTTTTAATTGATGTGACAAAAGATGCCACAGCAAATGAATGTGAATATATAAAAGAGACACCAAAGCCAATTGAGAGAAAGACCGATACCATTAAGGAAGAAGATGTTGAGCGTGTTGTTTCTTTTATCAAAGAATCAAAGAAGCCATTTGTGTTTGTCGGCGGCGGCGTTATAGCAGCCGATGCGTCTGATGAGTTGAAAAAGTTTGTACATAAAATTCATGCTCCTGTTGCAGATTCACTTATGGGAAAAGGTGCATTTGATGGTTCAGATTCATTGTATACAGGTATGCTTGGTATGCACGGAACGAAGGCTTCCAATTTTGGTGTATCCAAATGTGACTTACTTATTACAATTGGTGCAAGATTTTCAGATAGAGTGACAGGCAATGCCGCTAAATTTGCAGAACATGCAAAGATTATTCATCTGGATGTTGATGCCGCTGAAATTAATAAAAATATTAAAACCGATGCAGTTGTTATTGGAGATGCACTGGAGGTATTAAAACATATCAATGCAAAGTTAGAGCAGCTTGACCACAAGGAATGGGTAGACCATATCAAAGAATTAAAAGAAAAATATCCAATGCGATATAATAAAGATTGTCTGAATGGTCCGTTAATTATGGAAAATATCTATCATATAACAAATGGGGAAGCTATTATTGCAACCGATGTTGGACAGCATCAGATGTGGGCAGCGCAACATTATACATACACAAAGCCAAGAACATTGCTTACATCAGGAGGACTTGGAACGATGGGATATGGACTTGGTGCTGCCATTGGAGCAAAAGTTGGCTGCAAAGATAAAGTTGTTATCAATATTGCAGGCGATGGCTGCTTTAGAATGAATATGAATGAAATTGCTACAGCTACTCGTTATAATATTCCTATTATTGAAATAATATTTAATAATCATGTATTAGGAATGGTTCGTCAATGGCAGGATTTGTTTTATGGACAGCGTTATTCTGCAACAGTCCTTGATGATGTAGTTGATTTTGTAAAAGTTTCTGAAGGTATGGGGGCAAAGGGTTATAAGGTAAGTGATATTGAGTCTTTTAATAAAGCACTTCAAGAAGCCATTGAGTTAAATATACCTTGTGTTATAGAATGCGATATCAGCAGAGAAGATAAAGTATTTCCGATGGTATCGCCAGGTGCTGCAATTTCAGAAGCGTTTGACAGGCAAGACCTTGAGCAAAAAACGAAGGATGAAAATATCCTTTCTTGACAACATGAATTGATGGGCATACAATAGTTAAGGTTATATTACAGTATTTCCGCATGGGCGGTAAACAGTTAGGAGGAAAAGAGAAATGGCAAGAGTTTACAATTTTAGTGCCGGTCCGGCAGTGTTACCAGAAGAAGTGTTAAAAGAAGCTGCTGCTGAGATGTTAGATTACAATGGAAGTGGTCAATCTGTTATGGAGATGAGCCACAGGTCAAAAGTGTATGATGCAATTATTAAAGAGGCTGAGGCTGACCTTAGACAACTGATGAATATTCCAGATAATTATAAGGTATTATTCCTTCAAGGCGGCGCTTCACAGTTTTTTGCAGAAGTTCCTATGAATCTTATGAAAAACAAAAAAGCTGCTTATATTATCACTGGACAGTGGGCTAAGAAAGCTTTTCAGGAAGCTAAGATTTATGGTGAAGCGATTGCTGTTGCATCTTCAGAGGATAAAACATACTCATATATTCCAGACTGTTCTAATCTTGATATTCCAGAAGATGCTGATTATGTATATATCTGTGAGAACAATACGATTTATGGAACAAAGTATAAAGAACTTCCAGATACAAAGGGAAAACTTTTAGTAGCTGATGTTTCATCATGTTTCTTATCAGAGCCTGTTGACGTTTCAAAGTATGGCGTTATTTTTGGCGGTGTTCAAAAGAATATCGGACCAGCAGGTGTTGTTATTGCTATTATCAGAGAAGATTTAATTACAGATGACGTTTTGCCTGGCACTCCTACATTGCTTAAATGGAAGACACAGGCTGACAATGATTCACTTTATAACACACCTCCATGTTATAATATTTATATCTGCGGCAAAGTGTTTAAGTGGATTAAAAAGATGGGTGGACTTTTAGCAATGAAAGAACACAATGAGAAAAAAGCAAAAATCCTTTATGATTTTCTTGATGAGAGTAAGTTATTTAAAGGTACAGTTGTAAAAGAAGACCGTTCTCTTATGAATGTTCCATTTGTGACAGGTGACAAAGAATTGGATGCAAAGTTTATTGAAGAGGCTGCAAAGGCAGGGTTTGTCAATCTTAAAGGACATAGAAGCGTTGGCGGTATGAGAGCTTCCATCTATAATGCTATGCCTGTGGAAGGTGTAGAAAAGCTTGTTGAGTTTATGAGAAACTTTGAAAAGGAGAACGTAAAATAATGGTAAATGTACATTGTCTTAATAATATAGCAACAATTGGTCTTGATTTATTCTCAGATGATTATAATACAAAGAGCAGTTTTGAGGATGCACAGGCAATTCTTGTGAGAAGTGCAAAGATGCATGATATGGAACTTTCTGATAATTTGCTTGCCATTGCAAGGGCAGGTGCAGGTGTCAATAATATTCCTCTTGATAAATGTGCTGATGCAGGTATTGTGGTATTTAATACGCCAGGTGCCAATGCCAATGCGGTTAAGGAACATGTGATTGCTGCAATGTTACTTGCTTCAAGAGATATTCTTGGCGGTAATCA
Organism: uncultured Lachnospira sp.; assembly: GCA_910589305.1. Classification (GTDB taxonomy): domain Bacteria; phylum Bacillota; class Clostridia; order Lachnospirales; family Lachnospiraceae; genus Lachnospira. The sequence goes on from CAJUTV010000002.1 coordinate 103,841, forward strand.
GTGGGTTCAGGAAAATAAAGAGGATGCAGATATAGCAAAGTCTGCAGAAAAAGCAAAAAAGGCATTTGCAGGTCAAGAGATTAAGGGCAAGAAACTTGGTGTTATTGGTCTTGGTGCCATTGGTCAGCTTGTAGCAAACGCTGCAATAGCACTTGGTATGGAAGTGTATGGATATGACCCATATCTTTCAGTCAATGCCGCATGGAACCTTTCAAGCAAGGTAAAACATATTGTCAATGTTGAGGATATTTACAAAGAATGTAATTATATTACCATTCATGTGCCAGCTATGGACAGCACAAAGGGCATGGTAAATAAAGAAGCATTTGACATAATGCAGGATGGTACGGTCATTATCAACTGTGCAAGAGATGTTTTAGTTGATGAGACAGCTATTAAAGAAGCGATTGCGTCTGGAAAAGTTAAGAAATATGTTACCGATTTTCCAAATGCGACAACGGCAGGTATGGAAGGTGCTATTGTGATTCCTCATCTCGGTGCATCGACAGAAGAAGCAGAAGATAACTGTGCAGTGATGGCTGTTAAGCAGATTGCTGATTATATTGAAAACGGCAATATTATTAATTCGGTCAATTATCCAAATTGTGATATGGGAACATGCAAAACGGCTGGACGTGTAGCTGTTTGTCATAAGAATGTACCTGCTGTTATCAGTAAGATTACATCCGTTATGGGGGATGAGGGTATCAACATTGAGGAGATGTCAAACAAGTCAAGAGGCGATTATGCGTATTCGATGTTAGATATCAGTGAGCCAGCATCAGACAGTGTTGTTGATAAGTTGTCAGCAATTGATGGTGTTATCAAAGTAAGAGTAGTCGTTTAATTATTTATAGCAACATAGTTCTTCTTTTTAGGCAAGAATGAATGTTATAATAAATGTAAATGAATTTACTTATAAGGATGAAAAAAGGAAACGGTATGTAGTTTTAATACACCGTTTCCTTTACTTCTGTCTATAAATAATATATAATATTGTATTATGTATTATTGTGTTTGACAAAAGAATAGATTGTGAATATAGTATCCGTTATTTTATGAATTGATTTATTTTTATATTAAGTAAAAGTGGAGGTTTTATGGAAAAAGAAAATAAATTTATAAATGATATGGCGAATTACAATAAGGTGGCTGTTACATGTCAAACCATTGAGTGCATTGTTATTGCAATTGCATATATAATGGAGTATGTAAAAGGGGCAAGGTCATTAGGCTATGTTCTTCTTACAATGGCAATTGGGCTTATTGGTCCTGTTCTTGGAATTATTGCATATAGAAAAAAACCAGATGCATCGGCTATTCGATATATGGTTTCTTATAGCTTTTTAGTATTTTACACCTTTATATTATTTACAACTAATAATTTATTAGCATTTGTATATGTTATCCCTATGCTTGTTGCAATAGCTGTATATAATGATTATAAATATACAATTCCTATTAATATTGGTGTTATTATTGTTAATATCATACAAGTGACAATGCTTTTTGTTCGTAAGGTTTATACGACAAAAGATTTGGCTTCGGTTGAAATTCAAGTGCTTGTTATAATAATTATTTGCGCTTATTCGATGTATGTCTCAAAATCATTAGAGAAAAACAACTCTTTAAAGTTATCTCATATAAAAGAACAGGGTGAAAAAACGGCAAAGATGTTAGATACAACGATGAATGTATCTACAAAGATGACAGCGGATATTGACATTATTAGTGATAAAATCAATATTTTAAATGAAGCTGCTGAGTCAACAAGCAGTGCGATGAATGAAGTGAATGCAGGAGCTACAGATACAGCAAACGCAGTACAAAAGCAGCTTGAGATGACTGAAAATATACAAAAAAGAGTGTATGATGTAAAGAAGTGCTCTTCACAAATTATTGATAACGTTGACAATACCATGAAGGCGATTCGTCATGGCAATGAAACCATGTTGTCACTAGTTGAGAAAGTAAATATATCGGTTCAATCAGGAGAACTTGCCACACAGCAGCTTAACAAATTAAGCGAAGATATGATAAAGATGCATTCAGTTGTAGATATTATTACAAATATTACTTCACAGACAAGTCTTTTAGCATTGAATGCAAGTATTGAAGCTGCAAGAGCAGGAGAAGCAGGCAAAGGATTTGCTGTTGTTGCAACCGAGATTTCTAAGATGGCTGATGAGACACAGAGTGCCACTGAAAATATTACAGAGATGATAAGTAATGTATCAGAAGCGTTAAAGAATGTTGTCAATGTGACGAATCAAATTGTAACCGATATATCTAGTCAAAAACAAGCGACAAGCGATACGGATGCTAGTTTTAAAATTATTGAGAGCAATACATATGATATTTCATCAAATTCTGATAAGTTAGCATCATTTGTTGAAGAACTTTCAAAAGCCAACGATAAAATTGTTGACAGTGTAGCTACCATTTCTGCAATCTCAGAAGAAGTAGCTGCCCATGCAAGTGACACATTTGAAACGAGTGAGAATAATGCAAAGACAGTCAGGGAATTTGTTGATATGGTAGATGATTTGAAAGAGCTTACAGAGCAGCTCCATATATCAGAATAGATAATTTAATAATAGTTATCACGCTTTACGGATAAACTTATGTCAAACAATAATGGCTATTTTGTGCATAAATATTATGTTATAAAATATAAAAGCTGTATATAAAATCAGCGTGAAAGGAGTATTATGGCTACAATAAAACCATTTGAGTGTATAAGACCAGATGCTGCATGTGTTGACCAGGTTGCGGCACTTCCTTATGATGTATATAATAGGGAAGAGGCTGTTGCTGAGGTAAAAAGAGAGCCAAAGTCATTTCTTAAAATTGACAGAGCAGAGACACAATTTGATGATTCGGTAGATACCTATGCACCAGAGGTATATGCAAAAGCAAAGGAATTGTTAGAAGAAGCAATGGCAGATGGAACATATATAACAGATAAGGAGCGGGCTTACTATATCTATGCTCTTACAATGAATGGAAGGACACAGACAGGTATTGTTGCCTGTGCATCAATTGATGATTATCAAAATAATGTTATTAAAAAACATGAAAATACGCGTGCTGAAAAAGAAGTTGACCGAATTACACATGTTGATACATTAAGCGCACAGACAGGTCCTATTTTTCTTGCCTATAGAGCAAATGACACAATAAGGGAAGAGGTGGCTAAAGCAAAGGAAAATGAGCCGCTTTATGATTTTGTATCCAATGATGATATACGACATCAAGTTTGGAAGATAGGTGATAAAGAAAGTATTGATAAAATTCAACATGCGTTTGAAACGATTGATTCAATTTATATTGCAGATGGACACCATAGAGCTGCCTCAGCTGTAAAGGTGGGGCAAAAAAGACGTGATGCCAATCCAGGATATACAGGAAATGAAGAATTTAACTATTTTCTTTCGGTATTATTTCCAGATGAAGAATTAATGATACTTCCATATAATCGTGTTATTAAAGACTTAAATGGATATAAGCCTGCTGCATTGCTGGAACAAATTTCTCAATATTTTGATGTTGCATTGTCCAATGAGCAGGTCAATCCTGAAAATAAAAGTGAATTTGGCATGTATCTTGAGGGAAAATGGTATAAACTTATAGCACATAAAGACATTCAAAAGTCACACCCAGTTGATGGGCTAGATGTAGCAATTTTGCAACAATATATATTAACACCACTGTTTGGCATCAATGACCCTAAAACGGATAAGCGCATTGATTTTGTTGGTGGTATACGCGGATTAGGAGAACTTGAAAGACGCTGCAATAAAGATTGTGTTTTAGCATTTTCAATGTATGCAACATCGATTGGTGAATTGTTTGCAGTTTCTGATGCAAATCTTTTGATGCCTCCTAAATCAACTTGGTTTGAACCAAAACTTAGAAGTGGGATATTTATACATAAAATTTAACAGCATTTGATTATAAATAAAAGAAGGGATATAGCATTATGATACATGAAGTGATAGAAATTGATATTGATTATAGTAAGCTTGGAATAAATCACGATGGCAATAAAGCAACTATTACTACTTATATTAAAGATATGTTTCCAGATTATCAAAATAAATTTTATAGACCATTTGTTATTATTTGTCCGGGCGGGGGTTATGAACATCATTCTCCAAGAGAGGCAGAAGCAATTGCAATTAAAATGTTGGATATGGGGTATAATGCAGCCATTTTGAGATACAGTCTTATGCCAAACACTTTTCCGTGTCAATTATATGAAGCGGCTTATGCAGTAGATTATATAAGAAAACATGCAACACAATGGGATATTAATCCAGGCAGAATTATTATGGCAGGATTTTCGGCAGGAGGACATGTAGCAGGTTGTCTTGGCACATTGTATAATAATCCAATTATGGATGATTTTTTGAAATTAATGCAGTTAAATAATGATGATATTAAACCAAATGGTTTGATGTTGGGTTATCCAGTTATTACTTCTGGCGATAAAGCACATTTGTTGTCTTTTGAGAGATTGCTGCAGGATAAAGTAACCGATAAAGATATATTAAAGTTGGTATCGGTTGAGTGCAATGTTACACCCGATGCACCGCCAGCTTTTATATGGCATACATTTACAGATAATTCAGTTCCTGTTGAAAATTCGTTAATGTTAGCATCAGCTTACAAAAAAGCAAATGTTAATTTTGAACTTCATATTTTCCCATCAGGTGCACATGGTTTGGGTCTTGGAACAAAAGAGACGGATACAAAGGATTGTAAACATTACTGTCCGGAAGTAAGTGCATGGACAAGCCTTTTTAATACATGGCTTAACAACCTTGCTTTTATATAAATTTTTTAAGTTTGTGTCTGTTTTCAAACTTGTAAGTTAAACAAGAAAGGGGATTTTTAATGGGGAATAAACTTTATAATTTGATGAACTGGCCTGAAATTGAGGGAATTGTTTATGCAGAAAGCGATGAGCCAAACGAATTATTGGGTGGGCGTTTGCTAAAAGAAGGCTTTTTGATTCAAGTATTTCGACCAGATGCCGTTGAAATTAAAGTAAATGTAGCAACAATGAAAAAGACATATCTTATGGAAAAAGTTGACGAATCTGGATATTTTGCTGTGCTTATTCCATCAAAGAAAAAATTGACTTACACCTTGTCTATTGAGAATGTAAAAGGTGTTGTTTCAACTATATCAGACCCTTATGCGTTTTCTGTGACACTAAAGGCAACGGATGTGAAAAAATTTATCAGTGGAACATGTGAAAATGCTTATCAGTTTATGGGAAGCCATGAAACACAAATAAACGGTGTTAATGGTGTATCCTATGCAGTGTGGGCGCCGAATGCCAGACGTGTAAGTGTTGTCGGTTCATTTAATAATTATGACGGAAGGCTGCATCCGATGATAAAGGATAAAGACAGCGGCATCTTTACATTGTTTATTCCAAACAACGTAAAAGAAGATAAGTATTGTTATGAAGTAAGACTGCGTGATGGCTCAACTGTAAAAAAAGCAGACCCATATAATATGGCTGATAACAATGATTTATATGAGTTTATATGGTCAGAAAATAATTGGCAGCATCATAGTGATGTAACATCACCAATGGCAATATGTAAAATTAATATAGAAGATATTGCTGCGGGTGTTGACGCCGAAAAGATAGAGCAGTTAGGTTTTAATTATGTTGAAATTGATAAAATAACATCTACTGTCGATGCAAAAAATGCGCTGTATGCAGGAAATTTTTGTATTAATCAAGAGGTTGGAAGCGATGAATTAAGGAGTTTTATTAATGATTGTCACAGCAGAGGAATAGGTGTTATAGCTGAGTGTAATTGTGCTTATATGGAACAAGGATACGGCAGTTTTGAATATTATGACGGCACACATTTATATGATGTAAGGGAAGCTTGTATTGATTCGGTGCCAAGTGGCAAGGCAGCGATATATGATTACAATAAACCAGAAGTTATCAGCTATCTTTTATCAAGTGTTATGTATATGATAAAAGAGTTTCATGTAGATGGCATTAAATTAAAAGATGTATCCGTTATGCTTTACAGGGATTATGGCTGTGAAGCGGGACAATGGACACCAAACATATATGGCGGCAATGAAAACCTTGAAGCTATAGAATTTATTAAAAATGTAAGCAATAAAATCAAAAAATTGAATGAAAAAGTGTTGTTTATTGCGGAAGAAAACAGTTTATGGTCAAAAGTAACAGCTGGTGTCAGCGAGGAAGGACTTGGATTTGATTATAAAATAAATTTAAATTTTCAAAAAGATTTTGCAAGTTTTTATTGTAAAGACCCTCTGTTTAGAAAGGGCGATTATAAGAATTTGTTTTTAAGTATGCTCTATCATTATACGGAAAATTATATATTAATGTTTGATGCAAAAGTACTTAATCTAAGGGCAGCAGCACCTGTTTTGTCAATTGAAGAACAATCTCAGTCGCAAGATATGGTACAGAAACATATGATGACAGCATTGACCTTTCTATATACGCACCCTGGCAAAAAGTGTATAGATATTTCACAGTGTAATGGCTGTGAAGAAGGTATTGTTCAATTAAATAATATATACAAAAATAATAAGGCACTGTATGAGTTAGACCAAGAAGCACAGGGATTTCAGTGGGTGGATACAACATCATCTGAAGAAACCATTGTTGCATATACAAGGTTTGACAACAGCGGAAAGCAGATATTAGCAGTTATTAATTTTACGCCAGTAGAAAGGACAGCTTTTCGATTAGGGATATCAAAGCCAGGAAAATATGGTAATATCTTAAATAAAAAAGAAGTGTTATGGACGACAAATGAACCCTATAATGGGCAGGAAAATTCATTGCTTGTTGACCTTAAGCCATTAGAAGCTGTACTGTATGATTATGTGGAATTTTCAGAATCGGAGAAAGCACGTATTAAGATTATATCAGAGACGAATATTGCGTTAAGTAAGGCGCTTGATGATATTAAAGAAAGAGAAAGTGCTTTTGAGGAGGCTAAAGTTCTTGCAGAAACTGCTGCGAAAGCAGAAAAAGTGGCAGTAAAAATAGCTAAACAAACAGCTAAAGAGTGTGCAGATGCTCAAAAAAGTTTAAAAGCAGCCAAAGAATTGTATGATAAGATAAAAAAAGAATCCGATATAAAACTGTCAAAACTTACAGAGAAATCAGTGGAGTAAAGTATGGTTCAAAATGTATTGCTGGAAACAACGATTGAAAATGTAATGAATACAGTGGAAGAGACAAGCTCTCTGTTTTCTTCAGAAAATATCCATAAATTGATTGGTGATATTGCAAATTGGGGACTTAATTTTATTTTTAAATTGGTCTTATCTTTGCTAGTGTGGAAAATAGGAAAGTATCTTGTTAAATTACTGTTAAAGATAAGTGATAAAGCATTAAGCAAAGGTGATTTTGATATAGGGGTCATCAAGTTTATATCCTCTATTTTAAGAATGGTGTCCTATGCAATTATTCTTACAGCGATACTAGATATACTTGGAATACAGACAGCTTCTATTATTGCTGTTTTTGGTTCAGCAGCACTTGCGCTTAGTATGTCTTTGCAGGGGAGTCTGTCAAACCTTGCAGGCGGCATTTTAATTATGCTTTTTAAGCCGTTTACAATTGGTGATTATGTGCTGTCCAATGGCTGTGAGGGAACCGTTGTATCTATTGATATGCTCTATACCAAATTAAAGACAGCGGACAATAAAATTATTATGATGCCAAATGGTTCATTGGCAAATTCTAATATTACCAATGTTGGAGCAGCAGGTATAAGAAGGTTGGATATAGAAATTGGCATTGCCTATGGCAGTGATATATCAAAATCCAAACAGATATTAGAATCTATTATGAAATGTTATCCTGCTGTGGACAAAGAAAAAGATATTCAAGTAATTGTAAAATCACTTGACGATAACTGTGTGACATTAGAGACAAGATGTTGGGTGAAATATGAGGATTACTGGGATACAAGGTTTTTATTTTTAGAAAAATATAAAATAGAATTGGACAAGAATGGTATTGAAATTCCGTTTCATCAAATTGATGTATATATGAAATCGGAAGCAAAATAAAGGCAATCTATTTGTAAATAAAAAACAGATATAGCAAGTAGTGCAGCATATTGCAAATATCTGTTTTGGCAAAGTGACAAACTTTTTTAATGAAATAAAACGAAAGGTGACCAATGGAAATAATTGGTCACTTTTTTTACGCATTTTATACATAATTTAAACACATTTTCTCGATATTCTAAGACTGCAAGAAAAAAGATATATAGGTAGCCGCCTACATGCTTGCTAAATAGGTAAAATAACAAAAAATGGAAAATATTGTTAAAAGAAAGGAGAATTATGGCAATTGAAGTATTTAACAGGTGTGAAAAAAAGTATTTATTAAATCAAGAGCAATATGAGACAATGCTTGATAAAATAAGCACTTATATGGTGATGGATACCTATAATAAACAGGGACAGTTTTATAAGATAAGTAATATCTATTATGATACCGTTAATAACGATATTATTCGGACTTGTATTGATAAGCCGGTGTATAAAGAAAAACTGCGAATTAGAAGTTATGGTGTTCCATCTGTTGAAGACTATGTTTTTGTAGAAATAAAGAAAAAATATGATGGCATTGTCTATAAAAGAAGGACACAGATGCAATTAAAGGATGCATATCGTTATTTAAACGGAACTGTATCAGCAAGTTATATTGCTCAAAATAATTGTAAAATTAATAATCAATTGCTCGGTGAAATTGATTATTATAAAAATTTTTATAAAGTTGTTCCAAAAGTATATTTATCCTATGATAGATTGGCATATTTTGAAAAAAATGATGGGGATTTTAGAATAACATTTGATACCAATATAATGACAAGAAGGGAAGATATTAGACTTGAATACGGAAGCTTTGGACAACTGCTTTTGCCTGAAAATATGTATCTTATGGAAATTAAAATAAATAGGGCAGTTCCATTATGGTTTGTTCAGATTATGTCCAGTTTAAATATTTATCCTATTTCATTTTCAAAATATGGAACCGAATATAAAAAATATATTATAAAAAATTATGGTTATTTTAGTAAAAGTCGAAAGGAAGAAGAAATATGTTTGAATCCATTTTTACCACTACAGCAGATAATACAATCCATATCGGTTTTGCAATGTTAAGTGTTGGAACGGCAATTATTTTGGGACTTATTATCGGAATTGTATATATGTACCTGTGTAAAAAGGAAGGGTATGGGAAAAATTTTATTATAGGGCTTGTAATATTGCCTGCTATTGTATCCGTTGTTATTTTGTTGATTGGAAGCAATGTAGCGCGCGCGTTTTCAATGGCTGGCGCATTTGCACTGGTACGTTTTAGAAGTGCGCCGGGCAATGCCAAAGATATAGCAATTGTGTTTTTTGCAATGGCAAGCGGTCTTGCATGTGGTCTTGGCTATGTTTTATTTGCAGCAGTATTTGTTGTTGTATTATTACTTTTATTGGTTTTATTAAATTTTATTCATTTTGCAGACCATTCCTCAGAAAATAGGCAGTTAAAGATAACGATTCCTGAAAATTTAAATTTTAATCATGTATTTGATGATTTGTTTGAAAAATATACAACAAAATCACAGTTGATAAAAGTAAAAACAACCAATATGGGAACAATGTATGAACTTACATATCAAGTGTATATGAAAAAAGATGCGGATGAAAAAGCATTTATGGATGAATTGAGAATGAGAAATGGAAATTTTAATATTATATTAGGCATCGCAGAAGTTGATGCGAGTGTTTTAAATTAAAAATCTGAATTTTATTATGATAAAAGACTTGTCTTATTGAAAAAATTAATGTAATATGATACCATATACAAAAAGGACGTGGGGATTATGGCAGATAATAATACACAATTTTTTAAGACACAGCCAGAGAAGGTTATATCTGTTGAAAAAATTTTAGAACAGGTGTACCTTGCATTAAAAGAAAAAGGATACAATCCGGTAAATCAAATAGTTGGCTATATTATGTCTGGTGACCCAACTTATATCACCAGTCATAATAATGCCAGAAGCCTTATTATGAAAGTCGAGAGAGACGAGCTGGTAGAGGAAGTCTTAAAGTACTTTATTGAAGGAAAAGGTTTGTAGATGAGAATTATTGGATTGGATTATGGCACAAAGACGGTTGGTGTTGCAGTTAGCGATGCGCTTGGAATAACTGCACAAGGATTAGAGACAATAACAAGGAAGGAAGAAAACAAGTTAAGAAAGACGTTGGCAAGAATTGAGGAACTGATTAAAGAGTATGACGCTACAAAGATTGTTGTTGGACTTCCTAAAAATATGAATAATACAATAGGAGAAAGAGCTGAAGCTTGCAAGGAGTTTGCTGCAAGGCTTGAACAAAGAACAGGTATTGAAGTTGTTATGTGGGATGAGCGGTTAAGTACCGTTTCTGCAAACAATGTACTAATAGAAAGTGGTGTAAGAAGAGAACAAAGGAAGGCGGTAATCGATAAGATTGCGGCTGTTTTTATTCTGCAAGGATATTTGGATTATTTGGCAAATCAGAGCAAAGAAGAGTGATTAAAAACAATAAAGTCCATGTTTTGTAAAAATTTTATTGTTATAAATTAAAATTTTTAATTGTAAGATTTGTGTTTGTGTGGTATTTGCCAAAAGCTTGTAAGCATTTTTAGTTCTTTGTGTAAAAGCAGTGCAGAAATGAGGAAAATTATGAAAAGTTTGGAATTTACTTCGGACGATGGAGAAATACTTGTATTTTTTGTGTTAGAAGAGACAAAAATTAATGGTGTTCATTATCTTTTAGTGACAGAATCACAAGATGAGGAGACCGATTGTTATATATTAAAAGATTTATCAAATGAAGAAGATAAAGAAGCCGTTTATGAGTTTGTTGAAAATGATGAAGAATTAGACAGCATAGGGAAAATATTTGAAGAGTTATTAGAAGATTCATTTGACTAAAATATACAGAGTATTTTCGCGCTATGTATTTATAATATAAAATAAAAAATAAGCAGTTGTTTGGTTGCTTATGACATGAAAGGATGGGTATGAAGAATAGCAATAACGATTGTGTTAAGATTATTCCATTGGGAGGTCTTGAACAAATTGGAATGAATATTACAGCAGTTCAATATGACGATAATATTGTTGTTATTGATTGTGGTTTATCATTCCCAGAGGAGGAGATGTTAGGAATAGACCTTGTTATTCCGGATGTTACTTTTCTGAAAGAAAATATAGAAAAAGTAAAAGGATTTGTGATAACGCATGGTCATGAAGACCATATAGGAGCTATTCCATATGTGTTTAAAGATATTAATGTACCGATTTATGCAACAAAGCTAACAATGGGACTAATCGAGTCAAAGTTAAAAGAACATGGTATGTTAAAAACGGTAAAGCGCAAAGTTGTAAAGTATGGTCAGTCAATTAATTTAGGACAGATGCGCGTAGAATTTATAAGGACAAATCACAGTATTGCCGATGCTGCTGCATTGGCAATATTTACACCCGCAGGAATTGTTATGCACACAGGTGATTTTAAAGTAGATTATACGCCTGTGTATGGACAGCCAATAGACCTTCAGCGCTTTGGCGAACTGGGAAGAAAAGGTGTTCTTGCTCTTATGTGTGACAGTACGAACGCGTTGAGAGCAGGTTTTACAATGTCTGAAAGAACAGTAGGGGCAACATTTGACAAGATTTTTTCGGACAATAAAAATAGTCGATTAATTATTGCAACATTTGCGTCTAATGTAGATAGAGTACAGCAGATTATTAATTCAGCGGTGGCATATGGAAGAAAAGTGTGTGTTGAAGGGCGTAGCATGGTAAATGTGATTGAGGTTGCCGAAAATCTGGAATATCTTAAAATTCCAGAAGGGGTGCTTATAGATACAGAAGCTATGAAAGATTATACGCCAGAACAGATTGTTCTTATTACGACAGGCAGTCAAGGTGAATCAATGGCTGCTCTTTCAAGAATGGCGGCAAATTTGCATAGGAAAGTGTCTATTATGCCAGGTGATACGGTTGTATTTTCATCTACACCAATACCAGGCAATGAAAAATCCGTTGCCAAAGTGATTAATGAACTTGGTATGAAAGGTGCCAAAGTAATCTTTCAAGATACCCATGTTTCAGGACATGCGTGTCAAGAGGAGATTAAGTTAGTCTATGCACTTACTAAACCTAAATATGCAATTCCAGTACATGGCGAGTATCGTCATTTAGTGGCTCAAAAAGAAATTGTGATGTCTTTGGGGTATGATAAGGAAAATGTTATTATCGCTAAATCGGGAGATGTGATACAACTGTCTCAGGATAAGGGCGAAATTACAGATAAAGTTCCTACAGGTTCTATTCTTGTAGATGGACTTGGTGTTGGTGATGTGGGCAATATTGTTCTAAGAGATAGGCAAAATCTTGCTGAGAATGGAATTATTATTGTTGTTTTAACATTGGAAAAATACAGCGGACAACTTGTTGCAGGACCAGATATTGTAACTAGAGGGTTTGTCTATGTAAGAGAGGCTGAAGAGCTGCTTGACGAGGCAAAAGCTATTGTAGAAGATTCTGTGCAATTGTGTATGGATAAAAATATTAGCGATTGGAGCAAAATTAAAAATACAATTAGAGATGATTTAAGTGAATATTTATGGAAGAAGATGAAAAGAAACCCTGTGATTCTTCCAATTATTATGGAGGCACAATTATAATTATTTATTAATTTGTAATGTGTTGTTTGATATTCATTGACGAAAGGAATGTTATGAACAAAGTAGAGGAACTTACAGAACAATTAAAAATTGCTATATTGGAAAGTCCAGAATATAAAGAATATAAGTCCCTTGAAGATTATATAAAAAAACAGCCTGATTTAAAGAGAGCTGTAGATGAATTTAGAAAGTTAAATTTTATGTATCAGTATTCGGACGAGACAGGTGATGTTATCAATGAGACATTAAATCTTAATGAACGATTTAAAGATGTGCGCAGGCAGCCTCAAGTAGACCGATATTTGTCTGCTGAAATGTGTCTGTGCCGCATGATGCAAGAGATTTGTATATCACTTTTTGGATGTCTTGATTTTGATATGGACTTTCTAAAGGATTGATGGACAGAAGGAAATAGAGAATTATGAATAACAAGAGTGTAAGAATGATTGTGTCAATATCACTCAATGCAGTTATTATTGTGTTGGGAATATGGATTATATTTTCGATAGGAACGACAGGCTATTCGTTTGGTCGCAATATATTTGATGAGAAGGCTGTCAGTACATCAGAAAATGCCAGAGAAGTTGAGATTACGATTGAGGATAAAGTGGAGCCAAAACAACTGGCAAGACAACTTTATAATTTAGGACTTACTGAAGATGAACAAATTATGTATTTTCAGATTATACTATCCGATTATAAAGATAAATTTGTGGGAGGAACGTATCATTTGAATACTGGAATGAAGCCTTCTGAGATGTTTCAAATGATGTGTCCAGAAACTTCCGAAGAAAATGAATAATAGGAATGATAAGATATGATAGTAGAGCCAAGAATTGTGTCTTATATCAATTCGCTAGACATGGGCAATTCAGATATATGTAATTTGATTGAGAAAGAGGCATTAGCTGATAATGTGCCTATAATTAGAAAAGAGATGGGGAATCTGCTCAAAGTCCTTTTAGCATTAAAACAACCTTCAAAAATACTTGAAGTTGGAACAGCAGTAGGTTACTCATCTATTCTTATGAGTGAAAATATGCCAAAGCATTGTACCATTACTACAATTGAAAATTATGATAAAAGAATACCTGTTGCCAGAAATAATTTTAAGAGAGCAGGTAAAGAAGATGTTATCACACTGATTGAGGGTGATGCGATGGACGTTCTTAAAACGTTACATGGAGAATTTGACTTTGTTTTTATGGATGCAGCAAAGGGGCAATATCTTTATTATTTTGTAGAAATTATAAAAAAGATGCCAAAAGGCGGTTTACTTATTTCGGATAATGTGCTGCAGGAGGGTGAAATTATACAGTCAAAATATAGCATTACCAGAAGAAATAGAACCATCCATGAGCGAATGAGGGAATATTTATATATGCTTACACATTCAGAAGAGGTTGTAACATCAATTATTCCAATAGGTGATGGAATTACATTAAGTGTAAAACAATAAATTTCATAATAATTAAACATAAAAACAGTTGAACTTGTTGATTGATTGCACTTTACTATAAATCAAGAAAGGTATAGCACATTGTGCTGTAAAAGGCAGTATTTTGTGCTTGTTATTGAGGCGTATGAATAGAATAGAACATGTATATAATGGCAGAAAGATTGAATTGTTAGTTCCAGCAAGCAATCTTGAAGTGTTAAAAGTTGCTGTAATGTATGGTGCAGATGCCGTGTATATTGGTGGTGAGGCATTTGGCTTGCGGGCAAAAGCAAAAAATTTCACATTGGATGATATATGTGAAGGGGTACAATTTGCTCATCAATATCATTGCAAGGTTTATGTTACGGCAAATATACTTGCGCATAATTATGATTTAGAAGGTGCACATATTTATTTTGAAGAATTAAAAAAAGCAGCACCCGATGCATTGATTATTTCAGACCCGGGCATGTTTAAAATTGCAAAAAAAGTATGGCCAGAAGTTGATATTCATATTAGCACACAGGCAAATAACACCAATTATATGACGTATCAATTTTGGTGGGAACAAGGTGCAAGAAGAGTTGTGTCTGCAAGAGAACTTTCTTTAGAAGAGATTAGACAAATTCGAGAACATATTGATGAAGCGATGGAAATAGAGACATTTATACATGGAGCAATGTGTATATCGTATTCTGGAAGATGTCTGTTAAGCAGTTTTATGGCTGGTCAAGATGCCAACAGAGGTGCATGTACACACCCTTGTAGGTGGAAATATGCAGTTGTTGAGGAGCAAAGACCTGGTGAATATATGCCAATTTATGAAAATGAAAGAGGCACCTATATTTTTAATTCAAAAGATTTATGTATGATAGAACATATCCCTGAGTTAATCAAGGCAGGCATTGACAGCTTTAAAATTGAAGGACGAATGAAAACAGCGCTTTATGTAGCGACGGTTGCTAGAACATATAAGATGGCAATAGAAGACTTCCTAAAAAGTGAGGACTTGTATAGAAAAAATCTTGATTTTTATAAGTCAGAAATTAGAAAATGTACATACAGACAATATACAACAGGTTTCTTTTTTGGAAAGCCCAATGAACATACACAGATATATGATACGAATACATATATTAAAGAGTATACTTATTTAGGACTTGTTGATGGAAAAAACAGTGAAGGTTTGTATCATATTGAACAGCGCAATAAATTTAGCGTTGGCGAAGAAATAGAGGTTATGAGAGCAAACGGTGAAAATTTAACAGTAACAGTAAAACAGATTGTTGATGAAAAAGGTATTGCTATGGAGAGCGCACCGCATCCAAAACAACAATTATATGTTGATGTTGGGGTAAAATTAAATGATTATGATATACTTAGAAGAAAAGAAGAAGAATAAATAATTTTGGAAAGGCAATAAAAGGCACTAGGATACATAATATATATAAATATGTGTCTGGAGTGTCTTTCTTTGAAAAGTTTTGAAAAACCATTGTCTGCACAAGAAGAGGAGATAATGCTAAAAAGATGCCAGAGAGGAGACTTGCAGGCAAGAAATTTGCTTATTGAGAAGAATATGAGACTGGTAGCACATATGACAAAAAAATATGCTTCACCAGAACGTGATATACAAGATTTGATATCGGTAGGTACCATTGGATTGATAAAAGCGATTAATTCTTATAAACCTGAAAAGGGGATACGTTTAGCAACTTATGCAGCCAAATGTATTGATAATGAACTTCTTATGCTTTTGCGCACAGAGAAAAAGAAATCAAGGGAAGTGTCACTTTATGAGCCAATAGGGACAGATAAAGAAGGAAATGAGATTAGTATTATTGAGATTATTAGCGATGAAGAGCCTGATATAGTAGAAGATTATATTAATTTAGAGAGAATGAAAATAATTAAAAAATATATCCAAAATGTTTTGACATATCGTGAATATAATATTATCATCAATCGATATGGGCTTTTTAATTGTAATGAAAAAACGCAAAATGAGATAGCTAAAGATATGGGAATTAGTCGAAGTTATGTCAGTAGAATTGAAAAACGTGCGCTAGAAAAGCTAAAGCATTTATTAGATAATAATAATCTCTAAAGTAGTAAAGTGGATTGCAAATATCTGCTTGATTACAAAAAGCTGTCGTTTTGATATATCGGCAGCTTCCTGCAAATTGAAATGTTTACAGGAAAGAATAGTTATTTAAGAGGTCATTTATGAAAAATAAAACAATAAAGTGGATAGGTTTAGGCGTTGTATGTGTTAGTGTTTTATTGATAATTGTTTTTTTGATAGCAGGAAAGAATAATATTGATATGAAAGATTATATAACCATTCAATATATGGGGGCAAATGGTTATGCAACAGCAGATTGCCAAATTAATCGCGAAAAATTGTATGTGGATATGGCAGGCGATGAAAAGGATTTAGAACAATTAAAATTATATAAAGACATATCGGAAAGCATAAAAGTTTCTATTGATAATCCCAATATGCTCTCCAATGGGGACAAGGTATTTGTTAAATTAGAATATTCAGAAGAACTTGTAAAAAATGCGAAAATAAAGTTAGGAAGCAAACAGTTTTCAATAAAAGCAAAAGGAATTAACGAAGGTCAAAACATTGATATCTTTTCAATGATAGAAGTTACATTTGCTGGTATCAGTCCGCAAGCGTATGCAGTTGTGCAAAATAATTGGCAGGATAGTTATTTGTCTACATTGTCCTTTTCTGTTGATAAATCAACAGGTATTATGAAAGATGATGTGATTACAGTTTATTGTGATGCAAATATTGAAACGTTGGGAAAACATGGCTTTATTACAGACAAGACCGAACAAAAATATAAGGCGGACAAGCTAAGTACATATGTAACTGATAGTTCAGATATAGACAAAAATAAGCTGGATTTAT
The DNA here is from genome assembly GCA_910589305.1 of uncultured Lachnospira sp. Classification (GTDB taxonomy): domain Bacteria; phylum Bacillota; class Clostridia; order Lachnospirales; family Lachnospiraceae; genus Lachnospira. The sequence goes on from CAJUTV010000002.1 coordinate 120,977, forward strand.
TAAAAACAATGTGCAAAGAGGCGATTGTCGATATGACAAAAGATACAACATTTCGTATGATGTATAAGGCAACTGGAAATATGGATTATCTTTATAAGCCTAATAATGAATATGCAGAGAATGTATCTGTTACAGGAGCTCAATTTCTTAGCCGTAAAAATTCAGCAGAAGGGCTAAATAATAATTTTTTATATATTTTATGTGAGGCAGATATTGTCAATGGAGAGGAGAGCAGCAAAGTGTATTTTGGTTTTGAATTTACACAATTGTATAAGACATTTGACGGTGAAATTCACATTGATACAGATAATTATAAAAAAGATTATATCTGTTCAACACAGTATGATGATATGTATAAAAGATGTGTTGAAAGTAAAAGTGATATGTATGATGTAAAGGATTGTTAAATTTTTTATGAGGGTGGAAAAATTCCACCCTCAATTCAATTTTTTTAGTTGAGACAGTTCGTCTTTCATATCATTAACAGTATTGATGTCTAAAATTCGCAGTGCTTTAGAAAATGTATTAATTGTTTCATGATGAATAGAAGCATTGTTTAATTCAGGCATATGATATTTTTTTGTTGGTTTTTCAATTAAAACAACAATATAAATAGACTTTAAATTACGATAGCTAAAATGGTTTTTCTTCTGAGTTTTTATCATAGCATATTATTTTTGAACAGAAAAACAAGGGTTCACCGTTTGTACATGCAATAGCTTTTATTATAGCATATTGTCTTTAAATAAGGTTACTGATATAACAGGAAATGCGCTGTCCGCAAAAATAGTAGCCGATTTTTTGAATTTTAACATTACTGTAAGAACTATCTTCAAGTTCTACTAAAATATCCATTACAAGTAATAGACTGTCTTTAAAGATACAATATTCACTGTTTAAAACTTCTTTGATTAGTACCTTTTTTCCAATAATACTTTTGATAAGAGTGGAAAGGTATTTGAGATAATGTTTGTGTTTTAAAGATGTTGTTAAAATTGGTTAAATCATTCATAAGTATGTTGGTTGATATATTTTTATTTTTTTAACCTCATCAAGGAAGTCCCCACTTCAATGCCGCAAAGGCATAAGTGGTGGGTGGGGACTTGCTTGTTTCAGTGGGAGTACAAGCTTCCACTGAAAAGCTGTGATAACAGCTATGAGGTTATGAGCAAGTAGCATAGCGGATTGCGAATATCCGCTTTGACTATATATTAAATATAATCTATTGATACATAAAATGCAATAGTAAAAAAAATATTTTTATAATAAAAATAATATATATGTTGCTTGCTTCGATTTTAATCTCGTCAAAAGAGGCTTTTGTTGGATTGATAAATTAAATTATAAAAAATTAAAATTCAAATAATATAACAGATATAAGAAAAATAACAAGAAATGATAATGTTGTTTTGTTTGATTGACAAAGGACTTTGTTTGTAATAGAAAAAATAAAAAATTTCTATTGAAATATAATAATAGTTATGATAATATATTTATGCAATAAAATATATGAAATAAAAATATTTCATCAATCTGATTGTTCTCCTAGAATGGAGAAAAATGTATAGTGAAGTTTTTAGCACAACTATTTTTGGTCTTGACGCGCTAGTGGTACATGTAGAAATTGATGCAGGAGATGGTCTGCCATTTTTTGAGATGAGCGGTTATTTGGCAGTACAGGTTAGAGAAGCAAAAGAGCGTGTCCGTGTGTCTATTAAGAACAGTGGATATGAATTAAGACCACAGCGTATCCTTGTCAATATTTCTCCTGCTGATGTGAAAAAAGCAGGGACAGGGTTTGATTTGCCAATTGCTGTAGGGATTCTTGCGGCAAATGGATATATTAATAATAATAAATTAAAAGATATAGTTATTGTTGGGGAATTAAGTCTTGATGGTTCGGTCAATGCTGTCAGCGGGGTGCTTTCAAGTGTTATTGCAGCGAAAGAAAACGGATATTCTATATGTATTGTTCCTGTCAATAATTTATATGAAGCAAGATTGATAAGAGGAATATCTATATATGGCGTAAAAAATTTAAAAGAATTACTTTCTTTTTTAAATAATGGTATATTTCCAGACAGGATTAATAATGTAGTGGAAGGACAACATCACTCTGTGTTTGCAGCCTTTGATAATGACCATTTGGATTTTAAGGATATTCGAGGGCAAATGATAGCAAAGCGTGCTACATTAGTAGCTGCTGCCGGTATGCACAATTTGCTTTATGTTGGCGCGCCAGGCAGTGGAAAAACAATGTTTGCAAAGCGGATTTCTGGTATACTTCCTGAATTGACCTATGAAGAAGCATTGCAGATTACAAAAATTTACAGTATAGCAGGTTGTCTTTCAAGAAATTCTTTTATAAAAAAAAGACCGTTTAGAAGTCCACACCATAGTATTACAAAAACAGCATTTTTAGGCGGTGGTGCGGTTCCAAAGCCAGGTGAGATAACGCTTGCTTCATCAGGTGTATTATTTTTAGATGAATTGACAGAGTTTCCTGCTTATATTTTGGAGTCGTTAAGACAGCCGTTAGAGGATAAAGCAATACGGCTGGTAAGGCTTTCAAAAGAATATGTATATCCGTCCGATTTTATGCTTGTAGCGGCTATGAATCCATGTCGATGTGGGTATTATCCTGACAGAAAAAGATGTAATTGTTCAGAACGTGATATAGCAAGGTTTTTAGGGCGTATTAGTCAGCCAATATGGGACCGATTTGATATGAATGTCCATTTTGAACCGATTGATTTTAAAGATTTAAGTGAGGAAGAAAGCATTTTTAAAGAAAATATTTACACAACAAAACATATGAGGGATATTGTAGAAAGAGTACATATTATACAACAAAGACGATTCAAAGAATGTTCTATTTATTTTAATTCTCAAATGGAAACTACGGATATTAAAAACTATTGTATATTGGGAACAAAAGAAAAGCAATTATTGGAAAAAGCATACAATAAGTTCAATTTAACAGCTAGAGGCTATAATAAGATACTTAAAGTTGCAAGAACGATTGCGGATATTGCAGAAAGCAGTGAAATTCAGACAAGCCATATTAGTGAGGCAATTTCTTATAGAAATATTTTAGGGGTGATGTGATGGAAGATGATTTTTACTGGTTTTGGCTCTGTAATATTTCGGGCATTGGTTGTATGAAAATAAAAGCAATTATTGGTAGCTTAAATGATGCAAAAATAGCATATAATGCCAGTGAATCGGCATTATATAATATTAAAGGTTTACATCATCGTGATATTGATAGAATTATAAAAAGTAAAGATGATGTATATATATATGATGCGTTTGTTAAAATGTGTCATACGGATATACAATTTGTGCATATAAAAAGTGATAAGTATCCATCAAAATTAAAAGAATTATATGATTCTCCTGCATGTTTGTATGTGCGGGGTAAATTGCCAAGTGAAACAAAAGCATCGGTTGCTATTATTGGTGCTAGAAATTGTACCGAATATGGAAGAAGTGTGGCAGCCATGTTGGGTGAACATTTTGCACATATGGGTATACAAGTTATCAGCGGTATGGCAGCAGGAATTGATACGGCAGGGCATAAAGGCTGTCTTGCGGCAGATGGATATACCTGTGCTGTGTTGGGATGCGGTGTAGATATCTGTTATCCAAGTCAAAATATTGAGTTGTTTACCAATATCATCAATAATGGCTGTGTTCTTTCTGAGTATCCTCTAGGTACAAGACCTATATCAGCCAATTTTCCTGTAAGGAATAGGATTATTAGTGGGTTGGCTGATGTGGTTATTGTAGTGGAGGCAAAAAAGAAAAGTGGTTCATTGATTACGGTTGATTTAGCATTAGAACAAAATAAAGAGGTGATGGCGGTTCCTGGCAGGATAGGGGATATTTTAAGTGAAGGATGCAATGAGCTTATCAAACAGGGAGCTATGGTAATCACCAATCCAGAGGATATCAGACTTAGTAGTTTTATAACAAAATGGATAAAAGACAGTGAAATGGGCAAAACAAATTTGAAATATCCTACAAAAAATGAGCATGAAAAGATAAATGTTCTTGCAAGTGAAAAAAATATGTTGTATAGTTTACTCGGCTTGTGTCCGATAAGCCTTGAAGAAATTGTTAGACAGTCAGGGCTTGACATTCAAAGCACAATAGAAATTCTGCTTGAATTGCAGTTAAATGGATATATTAAAGAGGTTGGACATAATCGTTATATAAGAAACAGTTTGTAAATTTGGCGGAAGGAAAAAACAAAGATGGCAAAGTATTTGGTGATTGTAGAGTCTCCAGCAAAAGTTAAAACAATTAAGAAATTTCTTGGAACTAATTATGAAGTGATGGCTTCTCAAGGGCATGTACGTGATTTGCCAAAAAGTCAGATGGGTGTTGATATAGAAAATGATTTTGAACCAAAGTATATAACAATAAGGGGCAAGGGAGATATTCTTGCAACATTGAGAAAACATGCAAAAAAGGCAGATAAAGTCTATCTTGCAACAGACCCAGACCGAGAGGGAGAAGCTATCTCATGGCATTTGGCAAAAGCTTTGAAACTAGAAGATAAAGATATTTATAGGATAACATTTAATGAGATAACCAAAAATGCAGTGAAAGCATCGTTAAAAGAAGCGAAAAAAATTGATATGAATCTTGTCGATGCACAACAGTCAAGACGAGTGTTAGACCGTATGGTTGGCTATAAGATAAGTCCGCTTTTATGGGTAAAGGTTAAGAGGGGATTGAGTGCGGGACGAGTTCAGTCTGTTGCACTTCGTATTATATGTGACCGAGAGGAAGAGATTAATTCTTTTATACCTGATGAATATTGGACTATCAATGCAAACCTTAAAGTAAAGGGTGAAAAGAAACCGTTAATAGCTAAATTTTATGGTGATGAAAAGGGAAAGATTGATGTAAAAAATAGAGAGCAGATGCAGAATATAGTTGATGCAGTAAGAGATTGCAAATTTGTAATAGAAAGTATAAAGCATGGAGAGAGAGTAAAAAAAGCGCCATTGCCATTTACAACAAGTACATTACAACAGGAAGCTTCTAAACAATTGAATTTTTCTACACAAAAAACAATGCGTATTGCACAGCAGCTCTATGAGGGTATTGACATTAAAGGACATGGAACCATTGGTGTCATAACGTATCTTCGTACAGATTCAACAAGAATTTCAGATGAAGCAGTTGATATGGCAGCTAAGTATATCAAGGAAAATTATGGTGAACAATATCTTCCAGATACAAAGAAAAGTGTAAAAACTACAAAAAAAATTCAGGATGCACATGAAGCGGTAAGACCAACCGATATAACTTTAGCACCATCTGTAATTAAAGAATCTTTATCGCGTGAGCAGTTAAGATTATATCAATTGATATGGAAAAGGTTTGTTGCCAGTCAGATGAGCGTTGCTGTCTATGAGACAATGGCTGTAAAAATAGCCGCAGGTTTGTATCGATTTAGCGTTTCTTCTTCAAAAGTAAAGTTTGATGGATTTATGTCTGTATATAAAGAACCTGATGAACAAGAAGAAAATCGTTTATTGGCAAAAGGGCTTGATGAAAATTCTGAATTAAAATTAATAGATATTCAAGGTGAACAGCACTTTACACAGCCTCCTGCACATTATACAGAGGCTTCGTTAGTAAAACAGCTTGAAGAGTTGGGAATTGGTAGACCAAGTACGTATGCACCTACCATAACAACAATTATTTCCAGACATTATGTTGCAAAAGAAAATAAAAATTTATATGTTACAGAACTTGGCGAAGCCGTTAACAATATTATGAAAAAAGCATTTACATCAATTGTTGACGTAAACTTTACAGCGAATATGGAAACGCTTTTAGATAGTGTCGAAGAAGGAAAGATAAAATGGAAAGAGGTTATAAGAAATTTTTATCCAGATTTAGATGAGGCTGTTGTTAATGCGGAGAAAGAGTTAGAAAATGTCAAGATTGAAGATGAAGTCAGTGATGTTGTGTGTGAATTGTGTGGAAGCAATATGGTTATTAAATATGGACCACATGGCAAATTTCTTGGCTGTCCCAATTTTCCAGATTGTCGAAATACCAAACCGTATCTTGAAAAAATAGGTGTTTCATGTCCTTTATGCGGCAAGGAAGTTGTCCTTAGAAAGACCAAAAAAGGAAGGCGATACTTTGGGTGTGAAAATAATCCAGAATGTAGTTTTATGACATGGCAAAAACCAGTGAATAAAAAATGTCCGCAATGCGGTAATTATATGGTAGAAAAAGGAAGTAAGCTGGCTTGTGCAGACAATAATTGCGGCTATGTTGAAGTCAAAAATAGTGAAAATAGTAAAAATAATGAAGACTAAAAACAAGCATTTGCAAAAAATTGTATATAAAGTCATAAAAAATTCAGAAAAGAATGTGCATAATGTTGAAATTTTTACACAAATGTGCTAAAGTAGCAAAGTAAGGGTAATGGCACACAGGTGGAGGTAGATATACAAATGAGTGTACAATTACTTGATAAGACTAGAAAAATTAATAAACTACTACACAACAACAATTCTCATAGGGTAGAATTTGTTGATATATGTGATGTTTTAAGTAGTATTTTAGAGTCAAACATACTTGTAGTCAGCAAAAAAGGAAAGGTTTTAGGTACAGGATTTTATAAGGGTATAGAGATTATAAGTGAGCTTGTTTTAAATAAGGTGGGAACATTTATCGACAATATACTTAATGAACGATTGCTCAGTGTATTATCTACAAAAGAAAATGTCAACCTTTCAACTTTAGGATTTGCTGATGAAAATACAAAGAAGTTCCAAGCACTTTTATCGCCGATTGAGATGGCGGGAGAGCGATTAGGAACATTATTTATGTATAAGAAAGACACGCAATATGAAATTGACGATATTATATTGTGTGAGTATGGAACGACCGTAGTTGGATTGGAAATGTTGCGTTCAGTCAATGAAGAAAATGCGGCGTTTGTAAGAAAAAAACAGATTGTTAAATCAGCGATTAAAACATTATCAACATCAGAATTGGAAGCCATTAAACATATATTTAAGGAATTAGATGGTGTGGAAGGAATATTAGTTGCCAGTAAGATAGCCGATAAAGTTGGTATCACAAGGTCTGTTATTGTCAATGCGCTTAGAAAATTTGAAAGTGCAGGGGTAATTGAGTCAAAGTCATCTGGCATGAAAGGAACATACATAAAAGTTGTCAATGATGTTGTTTTGCAAGAACTGAAAAGGTATGATGAAAAGTAACTGCGTTATCTACATGATTTAGTTTCTAAAAAGATAGAATGAGTTATGTTTAAGGATGGCACCGTAATTGAGCATTGCTCAGTGTCGGCTGCATCCTTGATTTATTTCTTCAAGCAATAGAAATTGGTTTTATTTGGAAATCTTAAAGTTATCTGAAAAAAGGCTTTATTTTTGCTTGACAATATTTTATAATATTGAGTTAGTATGAAAGGGGAGTCAATATGAACGCTAATATTTTTGGATATGTAGATGTCCTTAACGCAGCGGCAAATGCAAGCTGGGCTAGAGAGGAAGTACTCGTAAATAATATTGCTAATGGGAGTACACCAGGATATAAAAGAAAAGACGTTGAATTTAAGTCGTATCTTAATTCAGCTATAGAACAGGCTGGACGACCATATACAACGCTTACACAGAGAGTTAATCATGTAGATACATCAATGGTCACCTATAGAACCTACACAGATAATGCCACATTATCGTATCGATTGGATGGCAATAATGTAGATATATCAACAGAAAATGCTGAACTTGCAGCAGAACAGATTAACTATAATGCACTTATTGATAGCATGAATAATGAGTTTAGCAGATTTAAGATGGTATTGAAATAATTGGAGGAAAAAATTATGTCTATGTTTACAGCTTTTAATATAAGCGCATCAGGAATGACAGCACAACAGTTAAGAACCGATGTTATTTCTGAAAATATAGCAAATTCCCATACGACTAGAACATCAAAAGGCACGCCTTATGTAAGAAAATCGGTAGTGTTTACAGAAAAGACACTGTCAGCAGCAACGGCAATTCAGGGAGCAAATGCAAATGGTTCCTCTTTTGCTAGTGTCTTAAAAAATGCGTGTGGAGGAAGACTAGGCGATGGTGTGAAGGTTACGTCAGTGTATGAAGATACATCAGCTGATATGAATATGGTTTATGACCCTTCTCACCCAGATGCGGATGACAATGGTTATGTTACATATCCAAATGTAAATGTTGTCCAAGAAATGACCGATTTAATTGATGCTTCACGTTCTTATGAGGCAAATATATCAGCTTTTAACGCAAGTAAAGCGATGGCAAGCAAAGGATTAAGCATCGGTCAGGTATAATGATTTAGCATAATGATGGTCAAGACCTGAAAGCTAAGAACAAATAATATTAAAATCTGGGAAAGGAAAAGCTATCATATACATTTTCGTATATGTTTTTAGTAGCAGAATGACAATGAATATAACACAGGCAATTAATGGTTTGGGAACAGACTATGTAAATAAAGTTACAGATGCAATGAAGCAGTCGGCAACAATTAATTCTGGCAAGTCGTCAGGCGGCACATTTGATGATATTTTTAATGCGGCAGCAGGGCTAGTGGAAAGTACCAATACATATATTCAGCAAGCACAGCAAGCACAGGTTGATTGGGCGATAGGAAAGCTTACAAATCCCCATGAATTAGGTGCATATCAGCAACAGGCTAACATTGCATTACAGTTCACCGTTGCAGTGAGAGACAAAGCGATAGAAGCTTATAAAGAGCTAATGAACATGCAGATTTAAGGAGCGTTAAGATAAATGGCTGAGAGGTTTAAAGGTATAACTAACCAAATCGTTGAGACCTGGAAAAGCTGGACAAAAAAACAAAAGACTGTATTGCTCAGCGCAATTGCTGCGGTTGTCATAGCAATTGGTATTATTGTATTTGCTGTGTCAAGACCAAATTATCAGGTATTAACCACATGTAAGGATTATTCAGAATTAAACAGTGTAATTTCACTTCTCAATGAAAATAATATTCAAAATCAAGTTGAAGACAATACGTTAGTTGTTAAAGTAGATAAAAATAATCTTACAAATGCGAAGATGCTTATTGCCTCAGCGGATGTACAACCAGATGGTTATACATTTCAAGATGCAATGGAAAGCAGTTTTACTACGACAGAGTCCGATAAGACAAAAATGTATCAACACTATCTTGAATCAAAATTTGCAAATGATTTGTCGTTGATAGATGGTGTGAAAAGTGCTACAGTAACTGTTTCTATACCAGAAGCTTCTAATTCTTTTTATGCAGTTGCAGCAGAAACATCGGTTGCAGTTTGTTTAGACACATCAAAAGGAATATCGGATGAAGTGTCAGAAGGAATGGCAAATTTTATTGCCACTGCGGTTGGAAATAGTACGACAAATAATATAACAATTATTGATAATAAAGGAAATACATTATATTCAGGTCCAAGTAATGCTTCTTCTAATTCTGGTGTTAGTTATGCTGGCAAATTAAAATATAAGTCTCAGATTGAAGAGACGACTACAAATAAGTTAAGAAGAGGACTTTTGGCAACAGGTGAATATAATGAAGTATATTTAGCATTGGATTTTGACCTTGACTGGGATGCCGTTAATAAAATTGCTACAGAGTACACCACGCAAGGTGATGACCAAGCAATTTTTGAAGAGTCTTATGAGGAGGAGTCACAAGGAACTGCAGGAGCTAGCGGTGCGCCAGGTACAGTGTCTAATGATGATGATACAACATATGATATTGATACAGGTAATGGAAGCACATCTACATATTCTGTTAAGAAATATAAATATTTGCCAAATTCTTTAGTGACGACGACTACTACAGAACCTGGTGGGATTGTTAAAGAAAATTCAACATTAGCAGTGTCGTTTATAAGGAATAGAATATATAACGAAAATGAAGTTGAAGCACTCGGTTTGTTGGAAGGAACAACATGGGAACAGTTTAAGGTTGACAATGCTGCATCAATTGCACAGCAAGTAGATGATACTTGGCTGGATTTCTTGTCAGCAGGAACAGGTGTTCCTAGAAATAATATTTCGGTTATTGCCTATGAAGTTCCATTTTTTGAGGATGCACCTCCAAGTAATGTGGCTGGTACAGTTACATTCTGGTTGCAGATTGCACTTGCAGCAATTATTCTTGGATTGCTTGCCTTTGTTATTATCAGAAGTGCAAGACCTCTTACCGTGGAAGAAACAGAACCAGAGTTGTCTGTGGAGGAAATGTTGGCTACAGCGAGAGAAAATCAGCCTAGTGTGGAGGAAATTATTGAGAATGAGAAGTCCGAGACAAGGAAGGCTATTGAAAAATTTGTTGATGAAAATCCAGAAGCAGTGGCATTGCTGCTGCGTAACTGGTTAAATGAGGGTTGGGAATAAATTGCGCCCGTTACATAAGTGAGGTGTTTTGATATGGCTAAATCATCCAGTGCAGAAAAAGAGATGGATGGGATTGAAAAAGCGGCTACATTGTTGATTGCTCTTGGTCCAGAGAAATCTGCACAGATATTTAAACATTTAAAAGAAGACGAGATAGAACAATTGACTCTTGAGATTGCAAATACAAGCAGTGTTTCGCCAAAAACGAAAGAAATTGTACTCAATGAGTTTTATGAAGTTTGTCTTGCACAGCAATATATTGCTGAGGGTGGTATTAATTATGCTAAGGAGCTTTTGGAGAAAGCACTTGGTGAAGAAAAGGCAAGGGATGTTATTGGAAAGCTTACAGCAAGCCTTCAGGTTCGACCATTTGAGTTTGTCAGAAAAGCAGACCCAAGTCAGTTGCTGAACTTTATTCAAGATGAACATCCACAGACAATTGCATTAATTTTATCTTATTTACCACCAGCACAATCTTCTCTTGTTGTTTCGGCATTATCGCCTGAAAAGCAGGCGGATGTTGCAAAGAGAATTGCACAGATGGACAGAACATCACCAGATGTTATCAAACAGGTTGAAAAGATTCTTGAAAGAAAGCTGTCCTCTCTTGTTAATCAAGATTACACGATGGTCGGTGGTGTTGATGCCATTGTTAGCATCTTAAATTCGGTTGATAGAGGAACAGAAAAGCATATTATGGAGACCTTAGAGGTTGAAGAACCAGAATTAGCAGATGAAATCAGGAAGAAGATGTTTGTATTTGAGGATATCCTTACTCTTGATGACAGAGCAATTCAGAGAGTTCTTCGTGATGTTGATAATGGAGACCTTGCATTGGCACTTAAGGGTGCAAATGAGGAAGTTCAAAATGTTATTCTTAATAACCTTTCTAAACGTCTTGCTGTTATGATTAGAGAGGATATGGAATATATGGGACCTGTTCGTATGAAAGATGTTGAAGAGGCACAACAAAAGATTGTTAACGTTATTAGAAAACTTGAAGATTCTGCTGAGATTGTTATTGCAAGAGGCGGAGGTGACGAGATAATTGTCTAATTTATTAAAAAGAAGTTCAATGGTCACCAAAGAGGAGCGTATCATTGATTATAATGAGCTGATTCGAGCAAAATTAAAAAGTTTTGTTGAATCAGAGGATTATAATGGTTTGGCAGACCCTGATGGTTTTGTCAATGGTCTTACAGCAGATGTTGTGGAACGATTAACAGATGAAGATACGATTTTAGGAGAAGGTGAGAATGCACAAGAAGCATTTACACCAGAAGATATTGCAAAAAAGATTGAGGAGGCAAATCAAGAGTCTGCTCAGATAATAGAAGATGCAAATTTGCAGGCACAAAGGATAATAGAGGAGGCTCAAGGAGAGATACAAGAATCAATGAGCCAAGCAAAAGAACAAGGATATCAAGAAGGAATTACAAAGGCAACGAGGGAGTTAGAGTTAAGACAGGAACAGTTAGAAAATGAGATTCAAGACAGGCGCAGCCAGCTTGAAGCAGAATATGAACAGAGACGCAAACAGATGGAGCCTGAATTGGTGGAGTCACTTTTAGAGGTGTTTCAGTCGTTTACTCTTGTTTTAGCACAGGACAACAAAGATATTCTTATGCACTTGATAAATGGAGTGCTTGCTAATTCCTATAAAAGTGATGAGATTTTAATTAAGGTATCTTGTGACGATTATCCTTTTGTATCAGCTAATCAAGGAAAAATCTTTTGTGCAAGTACAAAAGAATTATCCTTAAATATCATTGAGGATTCCACGATGGAAAATAATCAATGTATTATAGAGACAGACAGTGGCATTTTTGATTGCAGCCTTGATACTGAATTAAACAATTTGACAAAAAAGATTAAGTTACTGAGCTGTCTGGAATAAGAAACAATGAGTGATTTGGAGGAAGTGCTTAAATGTCAGTAATTAACCAATTAAAATATGAACATTTGATGCAGGAATCCTTTTATGATAAGCTTGGGAAGGTTGCAAAGATTGTTGGATTAACCATAGAGTCCATTGGACCAGATGCCAAGCTGAATGATTTGTGTGAAATTTATGTTCCAGATAATTCAATGCCTGTGTATGCAGAGGTTGTTGGATTTAAGGATAACAGAGTTTTATTGATGCCATTTGACAAAGTAGATGGTGTTGGACCAGGATGCATTGTTAGAAATACAGAGAAACCATTAGGGGTTAAAGTTGGATATGAAGTTTTAGGTCATACATTGGATGGCTTAGGAAATCCTATCAATGGAGAAGAGTTAGGACTTATGGAAGAGTATCCTGTTGAAGCAACCCCGCCAGACCCAATGTCAAGAGAGATTATAAGTCAAGTCTTGCCGCTTGGTGTCAAGGCAGTTGACGGTCTTTTGACGGTTGGAAAAGGGCAAAGAATTGGCATATTTGCCGGCAGTGGTGTTGGAAAAAGTACTCTTTTAGGTATGTTTGCAAGAAATACAAGAGCAGATATCAATGTTATTGCCCTTATAGGAGAGCGAGGAAGAGAAGTACGAGAGTTTGTTGAGAGGGATTTAGGTGAAGAGGGTATGCGCAGAAGTGTCTTAGTTGTGGCAACTTCTGATAAACCGGCACTGATTCGTAATAAAGCAGCAAAGACAGCAACGGCTATTGCAGAGTATTTTCGCGACCAAGGAGAAGATGTCCTTTTGATGATGGATTCTCTTACACGTTTTTCAATGGCACAAAGAGAAATTGGACTCGCATCAGGCGAGCCTCCAGTGACAAGAGGATACCCGCCAAGCGTTTATTCAGAGATGCCAAAGCTTCTTGAGCGAGCAGGAATGGCAAGGAAAGGTTCTATTACAGGATTATATACAGTTTTAGTTGACGGTGATGATTTTAATGAGCCAATTACAGATACTGCCAGAAGTATTCTTGACGGACATATTATTTTATCAAGAAAGTTAGGGCATAAGAATCATTATCCAGCGATTGATATTTTGCAGAGCATATCAAGATGCATGAGTCAAATTTCAACAAAAGAGCATAAAAAGATTGCTGGTCGTCTAAAAAATGTTATGGCAACCTACAATGAAGCAGAAGATTTAATTAATATAGGGGCATATAAAAAAGGCAGCAATAAAAATATTGATTATGCTATTTCTAAAATTGATGCTGTTAATAGTTTTTTGATGCAGCAAACAGATGAAAAGTTTTCATTTGAAGAAGAGCTTTCCATATTGGAATCCATTTTTAATGACTATGAAGAATAAAATTCATTAAAAGTCTTTACATATAGAATAATCACAGGAGTGAGAAATATATGGCTAAGTTTATTTATAAACTGCAAAATGTTCTAAATATTAAAGAACGATTAGAAACGCAAGCAAAGACGGAATTTGCAGAAGCTATGAATCGTGTTTCAATCGAGGAAGAAAAATTGAGAGCGCTTATTGAGCGTAGGAATACGTATATAGAAGATGTAAGGCGTCTATCATCGGGCAGATTAAATGTAGCTTTAGTAAGGCGAAGCAATGAATATATAAAAACGATAGAAGAATTTATGAATCAACAAGCGGTGGTTCTTCGTATAGCTCAAAAAAATCTTGAGAAATGTAGAGAAAAGCTTAATGAGGCGGTTCAAGACAGAAAAATACACGAGAAGTTAAAAGAAAAGGCATTTGAGGAATTTAAACTTGAGTTGAATGTTGAGGAAAAGAAAGAAATTGACCAACTTGTAAGTTTTACATACAATGATAAGAGTGGGAGAGAGGATTAACAATGGCTAAGAAAAAAAAGAAATCGAATGACGATTTAGACTTAGATAGAAGAGACGGCGAAGAAGCAGAAGAGAAAAGCGGCGGTATTGTTGGCTTTTTATTAGCTTTGCTTATTATATTGATATGGATTGTCATATTTGCTCTTTTGATTAAGATGGATGTTGGCGGTATTGGTACAATGTTAAGACCTGCTCTAAAAAATGTTCCAGTTATCAATAAAATTTTGCCAGAGGCCAGCGATGCTGAAATCATTGAGGAGAATGGCAATAAGTATAAGACGCTTGCAGAGGCGATTGAGCGAATCAAAGAACTTGAGAAAGAAGTGGAGCAATACAAAGCAAACGGAAGTAATAACGATGAGCAGATAGCTCAATTGCAGGCAGAAATTTCACGTTTAAAGATATATGAGGAAAACCAAGAATACTTTGAACAGTTAAAGAAAGAGTTTGATGAGCAGGTTGTATTTAATGAAAATGCACCTGATATTGAAGAATATAAAAAGTGGTATGAGGAAATCAATCCAGATAATGCGGCAGCTCTTTATGAACAAGTTGTTGAAAGAATACAATTTTCTAAGAAAATTCAGGATTGGGCTACTACATATGCTTCGATGGACCCTGCTGCTGCTGCTGCAATTATGGAAGAAATGACAGGTGATGCCTATGTTGTCACAAGAATACTCTTATGTATGACACCAAAACAAAGGGCGGCTGTTATGGCAGAGATGGACCCTGTATATGCTGCAAAATTGACAGCAATTATGTTTCCATCATAAAGGAAAAATGTTGGAATCTTTTTCTTTTAATTTTTATCTAAAGAAATGATGCATTTATTCCGAATAATAATAGAGTAGTATATACTATTTTTATTATATTATAGAATTGTTTGTACAATTTTTATATGTCATAAAATAGTATGTATTATAAATATTTTAACATAAGGTCACTTATGTGATAAGGAAAGGAGGTATGATATGGTCGATACAGCAATTACTGGAATGTTTGGACGAAATACAAATACTCAATCTGCATCAGACACAAAAAAAATAGATAAATCGAATGCGTTTGCTGATGTTATGGCAAAGTCTATGAGTAGCCTGCTGACAATTTCAAATGGTATAAAAGGTTCTGCACAGATAAAGGGCAGTAAAACATCCATAGACAATGTGTTTGTAAAAAATGAGATAAAAGATAGTTCTAATGAAATATCAAATACAAATAATTCAGATAAAACGGTCAAGACAGATACGTTATCAGAAAATAACCAAGTCAAGGAGACAACTCAAAGTAAAGAAAAAACGGAATTTGAAGTTTGCGACAATGAGGAAAATATTGATGATGAAGAGATTGTTAAAAATATGATGTCTGAAGTTGTCGAGACGATTAAAAATATATTAGGCATCTCTGATGAAGAATATCAAAAGGCAATGTCCGAATTAGGATTAACATCAGCTGATTTGCTTGAACCAAATAATGTAGCAAATTTGATTGCACAAATATCAGGCAAACAAGATGCAATGTCCGTTATTACAGATTCAGAGTTATCTTTGAAGTTAAAAGATGTTATTCAAGTTGTTTCTGATATGATGTCAAATGCAGATTCACAATATGGAATTAGTGAAGAACAGTTTAAAGGTATTGCACAAACATATACAGATAATGTTGGCGTTCAAAATCAAGTGACAGCAGAACATGCAGTAGGTTTGCACAACAATGAAAAACAGTCTGATATACAAGAAGAAGTACCAATGAAAGCCGAAGAATATGTTGCAGATGAAGACTCTAGTTTAGAGCAGGTGATTTCTGAAAAAATAACTACATCTTCTGTAAATAATAAGAACAGCAATACATTTGCGAATGATTCTCATGGTAATACAAAGCAGAATATGTTTGAAAATGGCAAAAATAACACAGAAGTCAATACAGATATGACTTCAGGTACCAATGTGGCAGCTCAGCTTGCAAAGACATTTGAGACAGCATTTGCAAATGAAGTGAATGTGAAACCTGCTGATATTGTAAGGCAAGTAGTAGATTCTATCAAATTGAATGTCACTAGTCAGCTTAAGAGTATGGAGATAGCACTCAATCCTGAAAATTTAGGAAAAGTAAATCTTCTTGTTTCCGTGCGTGAAGGTGTTGTTACAGCAAAGATAGTAGCTGAAAATGAGCAGGTTAAAAAAGCCTTAGAAGGACAATTAAATATTCTTAAGGAAAATATGTCCAATCAAGGACTTAAGGTTGAGGCTGTAGAGGTTACAGTGCAAAACAACGCTTTTCATAGTCAGGATAATTTCAATGGAAATAATCCACAACAACAGACAGATGGCGCAAAGAAACATCATGTTTCTTTAAATTTCTCAGACGATGAGGAAGTGACAGAAGCTCAAAAGGAAACAACAACAATAAGTGAAAATAGCAGCGTTGAATTTTCAGCATAGAATAATGAAGGCGCAGAAAGGAGTTTATATGATTTTTCAAAATATTGTAAATGGAAAGTTTGATACGGATAACACAAATTCAAATATAAGTTCAACCAAGAAAGAGGAAAAGGGAAAAAATACATTAGACATTAATGATTTCCTTGCTCTTATGGTTGCACAGATGCAGTATCAAGACCCATTGGAACCTACAGATAATACACAGTATATTGCACAGATGGCTACATTCTCGCAGGTTGAGGCAACAAAGAGTATGCTTAACAAAACAGAGCAGCAGATGGCATCTGAACTTATTGGAAAGACTGTTATTATGAAAACGGATATCAATGGTGAGAATATGATATCAGGAAAAGTTGATTATTGGGAAAATATTGAGGGTAAGATTTATCTTGGAATCAATAAAAAGCTTTATGATATTGCTGATTTGGATACAGTGCTTGATACAGATTATTTTGATTCTATCTCAAAACCAGGAAAACCAGAGGAACCAGAAAAGCCAGGAGACACTGGAAAACCAGAGGATTCAGAAAAACCAGAAGATTCTGAGAAGCCAGGAGAATCTGAAAAACCAGAAGATTCTGAGAAGCCTGAGAAATAATTATTTTTTATAGTATGCTAATATTTTAGTTATATCTGTATGCTTTATGTAATACTTATAGCATAGGAATAGGAGGTTATGATGAATCATATCGTAACAGGTGGTTTTACTTCTATACAGCAGGCAACTAGTTCAATTAAAAAAGGTAATGCGGCAGGTAAAAATAAAAATATTTCTAATGCTTCATTTCAAGAGATATTTCAACAGAAAAAAAGTATTACTGAAGCAGTAGGTGAAAGAGAAGCACAGGCATTAGTAAAGTTTTCAAAACATGCTGACACAAGGCTAAGGCAGAGAGATATTCAACTTACTGATGAACAGATTTCTCGATTAAATGAAGGAGCGCAAAAAGCCAGCTTAAAAGGAATTAAGGAATCACTGGTATTGTTAGATGACTTGGCATTTATTGTAAATACGGAAAATAAAATCGTTGTTACAGCTATGAGTCAGGCAGCTAACGATGAAAATATTTATACAAATATTGATGGGGCTGTTATTATTTAACCGGACCTTATGGAGGTTAATTATCCCTGAATGCCTGACGGGATAAAACAGCACTCATCATATCATTATTTATTTATTATTAAGGAGGAACAATATTATGATGAGAGCATTGTTCTCTGCTGTGTCAGGAATTAAGACACATCAGACGAGAATGGATGTAATTGGTAATAATATTGCCAATGTTAACACAGTAGCTTATAAGTCTCAAGCAGTAACATTTAAGGATGTATACTATCAAACAACACAAACAGCAACAGGACCTAATGCCGATAGTGGCAAAGGTGGTGTAAACCCTAAACAGATTGGTCTTGGTTCATCTGTAGGAGCAATTTCTACAGCAATGACACAAGGTTCTAATGAGCGTACAGATAATCCTTGGGATTTATGTATATCTGGAGATGCATTTTTTGTAGTAAGCAGCGGTGGTAATACATACTTCACAAGGTCTGGTGATTTTAAGCCAGATTTAAGCGGTGCACTTGTTACACAAGGTGGTGCTAATGTAATGGGCTGGAAGGCAGATGAGAATGGCAATATTGTAAAAGATAAAGTTCAGCCATTGTATGTAATGAGTCCAGAATATATGTTTACAGCTCCTGCAAAGACAACGGATGTTACAATAACAGGTAATGTTGATGCAAGAACAACCGAAAGTAGTGTATTTACAGTAAACTTTTTTGATTCATTGGGCAATGAATATCAAGCTTCCCTTACATTGAAATATGAAGGTATCAATGGTCAGAATGTAGAATATAGTATATCGGAGGGAACCGTTACAAAAAATGGTGAGAAAACGAATATTATATTAGACACAGCTGCATCACCACGTTTATTATTTGATAAAACTACAGGCGCTTCTGCCATGAGTAATGCCAATTTGGATTTGTCATTTATTTATGATGGCGATTCTACTGGGGATTTGGAAAACATTGGTACAGGAGGAGCACAATCTTCAACAATTAGTTTAGATGCTTCTGGCGTTACAATGTATGCAAGTGCTACCGACATTAAATATAGTAAAGGTAGAACAGATGAATTGACAGGTAATGTTGTTGGTGCAGGAAAGGCTGTAGGAACTATGACAGCAGTTGGCATCAATGAGGCTGGTGGAGTCGTTGCAAGTTATAGTAATGGTGATACCAAAATTATTGGTCAGATTGCTGTTACAACATTTGCAAACCCAACTGGTCTTGAGAAAGTTGGTGAAAATTTATATGCAGCAACATTGAACTCCGGCTCTTTTGATGGTATAGGTAAAGATATATCAGAAACTGGTGGAAAGGTAGTTTCTGGATATCTTGAAATGTCAAATGTGGATTTGGCTGACCAGTTTACTACAATGATTACAACACAGAGAGGATACCAGGCAAATTCTAGAATTATCACAGTATCAGATTCGTTATTAGAAGAACTTATAAATTTGAAACGTTGATGATATTTTTCTTGATTAGTTAGATTGAATGGTGTAAAATAGTACAAGGGCATGGATATGGTAAAACTTATGTTCCGTGCTCTTGTAGTTTTTTGTAATTGTTTGTGTTTGGATTCATTGATATTGTTAAATTAATTTGAATAAAATTTTTATAGAATTTTTATTATTTATTTTACAGTATAATGTTATGGAGATAATTATGATTAATGTTACAAGGCTTAATGGCTCAATGTTAGTGGTTAATGCTGATATAATTCAAACTATTGAGGAAACTCCGGATACGGTTATTACCCTTACGACAGGTTCAAAGTACATAGTAAAAGAGTCTTCCGATGAAATTATTGATAAGGTTGTGGATTATAAACATAGGGTCTTTTCAGGAACGATATATAAGGAAACGGAAGGTGTTTAAAAGTGGATATTGCTACACTCATAGGTATAGTTTTCGGATTTGCAATGGTTATTTTTGGTATTATTTCCAGTGGTGGTGTATCTGCCATAACAGGGAGCTTTATTGATTATCCCTCAATTATTATTACGATTGGCGGTTCACTCGCAAGTTTAATGACATCTTATACGATGGCAGAATTTATTGGTGGATTTAAGAGTATAGGGATTGCATTTAAAGACCCTAAACTGGACCATGGAGCTGTAATTAAACAGATAATCGATTTATCTAATGTGGCTCGTAAAGAAGGTTTGCTTGCATTGGAAGAAGTTGCAAGTAATCTTGAAGATGAATTTATGAAAAAAGGTATTCTTCTTATTGTCGATGGTACAGAGCCAGAGCTTGTAAGAGGTATTCTTGAGACAGAACTTGTCAATATGGATGAGCGTCATAAAAGCAGTGCAGGATTCTTTGATACATGGGCTGCAATGGGACCTGCGTGGGGTATGATTGGTACATTGGTTGGTCTTGTTAATATGTTGAAAAAGTTGGATGATGTGGCTACAATCGGACCGAATATGGCGGTTGCCTTACTTACTACATTGTATGGTTCATTGATTGCAAACTGGTTGGCAACACCTATATCAAGCAAGATGAAAAATATTAATGGTAAAGAATATCAGATGAAAGAAATCGTAATTGAGGGACTTCTCTCAATTCAAGCTGGTGAAAATCCACGAGTAATTGAGGAAAAATTAAAATCGTTCTTATCTCCTACAGTTAGGCAGGCGGTTTCAACGGAAGAAGGTGAAGGCTGATGGCAAAAAAAAGGCAAGAAGATGCGCCAGCGGGGTCGCCTGCTTGGATGGCAACTTTTAGTGATTTGATGAATTTGTTATTATGTTTCTTCGTTTTATTGTTCTCTATGTCAACAGTTGATGCTGAAAAGTTTCAACAGATAGCTGCTTCATTGGCTTCTAC
Organism: uncultured Lachnospira sp.; assembly: GCA_910589305.1. Taxonomy (GTDB): domain Bacteria; phylum Bacillota; class Clostridia; order Lachnospirales; family Lachnospiraceae; genus Lachnospira. The sequence goes on from CAJUTV010000002.1 coordinate 141,527, forward strand.
ATTCAGTGTTATGCCACAAGGTGGTTCAGCATTGATAGACCAAGGGGTTTTAATTAGCAGTGGCGCAAGTCAACTAAATGCGCTTAGTGAATATTATAATAATGTTGGATTAAATACACATGGTGATACTTCTGAGGAAGTTGATGACGCTTATGAGACTTTAAAAAAGGAAGGTCTTGCTGAATCCGAGAAGATGGGAGAACAAATTGAAGAGCAGTTGAAGGATAAAAATATTGCTGATAAAGTTGAACTGACCGTTACAAGCGAGTATGTTCTTTTAAATCTAAATGGAGGTGTTCTTTTTGATTCTGGAAAGGCAGAAGTCAAAAGCGATGCAATTTCAATATTGGATAGAGTGGCTGATTCCATTTGGCAATATGAGCGAAATACGATTTTAATTGAAGGACATACCGACAATGTTCCAATTAATACAGCATTGTATCCAAATAATATGATGCTTTCTTTACATAGAGCATATAATGTTTTTGATTATTTTGTTAGTACGAAGGGTTATGATAAGTCTACAATATCGTCATCAGGAAGAGGAGAAGCTGTCCCCGTTGCTACTAATGATACACCAGAGGGAAGAGCGCAGAATAGACGAGTAGAAATAAAGATATATAATTCATTATACAGTCAGAATAATAAATAATAGAGGTGGGAAAAGTCATGAAGAAGAGTATGTTGAATATTATAACATTAGCACTTGTGTTAATTAATTTAGTTTTAACGGTTGTATTGACATTTTCATTGGTATCTACAAACACAAAAACAAATAATCTTATATCAAAGGTAGCACAGATTATTGATTTGGATGCTGGTGGTGTATTATCGTCTAATACACAAGGCTCAAATAGCGTTGCTGTTGACGATATACAATATATTGATGCGATGAGTGGAGATTCTAATAGTATTATTGTTTCATTTCCGGATGGAGGAAAAGCACATCATGTTATATTAAAAGTTACATTAGGGCTTAATAAAAAATCAAAAGATTATGAAACAAAGGCTACTAGCATTAATAATGGTATGAAGCTTATAGTAAGTCAGATTACAACAGAAGCTCTTAAGTATACCTATGAATCAATTTCAGCGAACAAAACAAAGATAGAGCAAAATCTTCTTATAGCTCTTCAGGATCAATTTGAAACGGAGACAATATGTTCAGTTATCGTATCAGAAATCACAATGGGATGATAACAACATATTTTGATTATCATTTTGATGTAACATTAGACCTACGAGGAGGTGAGGAAGATGAGCGATGTTCTGTCGCAAAATGAGATTGATAATCTGCTTAAAGCATTAAGTACAGGTGAGCTAGATATCGATGAAGCAAAATCAGATGAAAAGCAGGTTAAAAATTATGACTTTGCCAGACCAGCTAAGTTTTCCAAAGAACATTTAAGAACACTAGAGATAATTTTTGAACATTTTGCACGTTTGCTTGCGACAAATCTCCCAGCATACTTACGTAAATCAGTAAGTGTTGATGTTGTAAACTCAGAGGTTGTTATTTATTCGGAGTTTTCTAATGCGTTATCAAATCCTGTGCTGTTGGGAGTTATCAGTATGAATCCATTGGTGGGCAATTGTATAATGGAGATGGCATCAAATCTTGGATATTCTATTATTGATAGGCTGCTTGGAGGTCCAGGTGCTTCCATTGATAAGCAAAGAGAGTATTCAGAGATTGAGCTGACAATATTAGAACGAATTTTTGCAATATGTGTTAATTTGCTTCAAGAGCCTTGGGAGAGTGTTGTTAAAATATCTCCAAGAATTGAAAGAATTGAAACAAATTCGCAGTTTGCTCAGATTATATCACCAAGTGAAACAATTGCAATTATCACTCTTAACATTAAAATTGGAGATGTTGAGGGACTTATGAATATTTGTCTTCCTTTTGATACGTTGGAGCCAATTATTGATAAATTAAATACAAAATATTGGTTCTCAAGCATGAAAGAAAAAGATGGAACCTCATATGAAGATACTATTGAGACAATTATTAGCAGGGCTAAGATTCCTGTTAAGACAGTTTTAGGTACAAGTACGATAAGCGTTGCTGATTTTGGAAATCTTCAAGTTGGAGATGTTATTAGAATCAATAGGAATGTGGATGAGGAATTAGAAGTATATGTAGGCAATATTAAGAAATTTATGGCATTGCCTGGATATTACGACGACAAATATGCAGTAAGAATTACTGAAGTAATTAGAGAGGAGAGTGATTAGTGATGGATGGCATGTTGTCACAAGATGAAATAAATGCATTGCTTAATGGGGTAGATACAGGTGGAGAAGAATCAGATATGACATCGTCAGAAGGTGACAATACAGGCTTTGTGTTAGAAGAATTTGAAAAAGATGCTGTTGGTGAAATATCCAATATAAGTATGGGGACAGCGGCAACTACTTTAAGTTCATTGCTTAACCAAAAAGTAAATATAACGACACCATCTGTAAGTGTAGCTACTTGGGATGATTTATCAACAAAGTATGACAGACCTTGTGTTATGATGCAGATTTCATATAAAGAAGGAATTGATGGCAATAATGTACTGATTCTTAAAGAACATGATGTCCGAATCATTACAGACCTTATGATGGGAGGTTCTGGGCAAGTTGAAGATGATGAAGATTTGACAGAACTGCATCTTAGTGCCATTGGTGAGGCGATGAATCAAATGATGGGTTCCGCTGCAACGTCAATGTCATCTATGTTTAATCGAAAGATTGATATCAGTCCTCCAATAGCAAATATTATAGATACATATAGTACAGAATTGGATAATCTTCCAGAGTTTCTTTTAGGGCAATTTGTAATGGTTGCTTTTAAGATGGAAATAGGAGATTTAATCAATAGTGAGATTATGCAGTTATATCCAATTGAATTTGCAAAAGAGCTGTTGCAGTTGTTTACGATAGATTCATCAGAATCAGAGAGTGCTCCAGAACCAGCACCAAGTCCAACACCGGCACCAGCACCAGAGCCAGCTCCACAGCCAATGCAGGGTATGGCACCACAGCAAGGAATGGATATGTCAGCAGGGCAAGGAATGCCAATGCAGGGTATGCCGATGCAAGGTATGCCATATGGTTATCCACCACAAGGAATGCCAATGCAAGGTATGCCATATGGTTACCCACCACAGGGAATGCCAATGCAAGGTATGCCATATGGTTATCCACCACAACAAGATATCAATGTTTCTCAAGCCTCTTTTCAGCCATTTGTTGGTGATGTGGGTGGTATGTCAAAGAGAGAAAATATTGATTTGATTATGGATGTACCATTAGAGGTAACTGTAGAACTTGGAAGAACAAGCAAATCCATTAAGGATATTCTTGAATTTGCACCAGGTACAATTGTTGAGTTAAATAAAATTGCTGGAGAGGCAATCGATGTACTTGTCAATGGCAAGTATGTTGCAAAAGGTGAAGTTGTAGTTATTGAGGAAAGTTTTGGTGTTAGAATAACAGAAATTATTAAAGATTAATAAGTTGTCAAAAAATAACAGCTTGTTAAGGGTAACAAATTGTTAAGAAATAAAGATTTGCTAAAAATAACAATTTATTAAGGATTAATAAATTGAAAAAAAACAGTAGGAAAATTGTTTTTGATGTAGTATAATACTTTTAAGTTGATACTGTGAACAATAAAAGATAGGAGATATATGATATGGCAAAGAATATTTTAGTATGCGATGATGCAGCGTTTATGAGAATGATGATTAAGGATATTCTCACCAAAAACGGTTACAATATTGCAGGTGAGGCTGAGAATGGTGCAAAAGCTGTTGAAAAATATGCAGAACTTAAGCCAGATTTAGTTCTTATGGATATAACTATGCCTGAAATGGACGGAATTGAGGCTCTTAAGAAGATTAAAGCATCCGATGCGAATGCTTCTGTTATTATGTGCTCTGCTATGGGTCAGCAAGCGATGGTTATTGAGTCAATTCAGTCAGGAGCTAAAGATTTTATCGTTAAGCCATTCCAGGCTGATAGAGTAATAGAGGCTGTTCAGAAGGTTGTTGGATAATGTTACTGTCTGTATCTTCTAGCCGCATAGAGGCATTTGTACAATTAATTACATTGGTGATTATATTTGCACTTGTATTGGCTATGACGTATTTTGCTACAAGATTTGTAGGCAATTACAAAAAAGAGAAGATGGCTGGAAGCAATATTTCAGTTTTAGAGACATTTCGATTATCTAATAGTAAATATATTCAGATAATAAAGATGGGCAGTAAATTTCTTGCAATTGCTATATGTAAGGATTCTGTGACTGTACTATGTGAGTTACAGGAGAGTGATTTGGAATTTACGGAAGTATCAACTCAAATTAAGTCTGAAAACTTCAAAGCAGTTTTAGATAAGTTTAGGAAAGACAAGCCGAAAAGTTAGGCGAGATTAATATATATGTTGCATTTTTTAAAGAAACACGGAAGAAAAATTATTGTTATATCGTTATGTATTTCAGCCGTATTTGCTTTGTTTTCTATACTTACAGTAAGAGCGATGGCGGCTGAAGATGATAATAATTTAATAAGTATTGGTATCTCAGCAGGAGATGGTTCAGACCTTGCCAGCGTGTTACAGATGCTTTTAGTTCTCACTGTGATTTCATTGGCACCATCTATTTTAATGTTGGTAACTTCATTTACAAGAATTGTGATTGTGATGCATTTTACAAGAGCAGCACTTGGTACACAGACGGTTCCGCCGAATCAAGTTATAGTTGGTTTGTCTTTATTTTTGACATTTTTTATTATGGCTCCGACTTTTAATGAAGTTTATCAAAGTGCTATAGAACCACTTACAAGAAGTGAAGTCACTGCAGAAGAGGCATTTGATATAGGAGTAAAGCCGTTGAGGCAATTTATGTTAAAGCAAGTCTCTACAAAGGATTTAGACACTTTTTTAAGAATTGCTGAGTATGAAGAAGGTTCAATAACATCTGAAGACGATATTCCTTTGAGAGTGTTGATTCCAAGTTTTATTATAAGCGAACTTAGAATAGCATTTATTATTGGGTTTTTAATATATTTGCCTTTTATTGTTATTGATATGGTGGTGTCATCTACACTGATGTCAATGGGTATGATGATGTTGCCTCCTACAACAATTTCTACACCATTTAAGATTTTGTTATTTGTAATGGCAGATGGTTGGAATTTGATTATTGGTAATCTTATGAATACTTTTAAATAATTTTTAATATTGTTGATAGCATGAATCAAACTTAATTGTCAAGTAGAACTTAATTTTCAAGTGTATTTTGTTTTTTAAGTATAAAGCTTGTTTTTAAGTACAAACGGGAGTGAAAATTAATATGACTAGTGGAGATGTTATCAGTATAGCAAGAGAGACTGTATGGATTATTGTTAAGACAGCAGTTCCTGTACTATTGGTATCTATGATTGTTGGTCTTATTATTAGTTTGTTTCAAACATTGACATCTATCCAGGAACAGACATTGACATTTGTTCCAAAATTATTAGCTATTTTGATTGCACTTATGGTGATGGGTTCTTGGATACTTAATGAGATTGTAGAGTTTATGGATACTTTGTGGGGTAATTTCTCACAATATATAACATAGTTTTCATGGAGAAACATAAAGATGATTAATTACGAAGTTGCTTTGAGTCAGTTTGAAATATTTGTACTGATTCTAATAAGGATGGCTTCTTTTGTATATGTTGCACCATTTTTTAACACAGCTAATACACCTCGACGTGTCAAGGTGGGATTAGCTTTTTTTATGACAGTTTTGGTGTATACTTCCAATATCGGAATTGAAGTTCATTATGAAGGTGTTATAGAGTATATCGCATTTATTGTTAAAGAAACGATAGTAGGATTAATATTAGGAGCAACCGCTTCATTTTGTGTTCAGATAATTATGTTTGCAGGTAAAATTATAGATATGGATACAGGTCTTGCGATGGCACAGATTATGGACCCAACAACAAGGATGCAGATAGGTATCTTTACAAATTTTTATTATTATTTAATTTTGCTGCTTTTGATGATTTCAGGTTTGCATCGATATTTAGTTGCTGCAATTGTGGAGACGTATAAGGTTATTCCAGTGGGAGGAGCAGTGTTTTCGGCATCGATTCATACAGATATTGTCTCGTTTATGTCCGATTATTTTGTATACGGATTTAGAATTGCGCTTCCGATTTTTGCAACAACACTTCTTGTCAATGTGGTATTAGCGATATTAGCTAGAGTGGCACCACAGATGAATATGTTTGTTGTAGGTATGCAGTTAAAAATATTTACAGGTATATTTGTTATATTTTTCACAATAGTGATGTTGCCATCTATTTCAACAATGATTGAAAATATTATAAGAACATTAATGGCATCGTTAGTAAGGGGAATGAGTCCATAATGAAAAATCAGGATAGAAAAGAAATATTGGAAGTATACTCGTCTGGTTTAATTTATCCAGTGGTGGCATATAATCTTCAGTTTTTTGCTAAGGATGGACCTGGCGGAGAAAAAACAGAACCTGCTACACCAAAAAAATTAAATGAAACTAGAGAGAATGGTCAGGTTGCCAAAAGTAAAGAGCTTATAATGGCTATTTCATTGTTGGCATTGTTTATTATCATAAAAATATATATTGGCAATATGGGAGAAAAGCTGATAAGCACCTTTAAAGATTTTTATAGCAGCTTTGATGTGATTGTCGGAGATAGCAGCAAAGGTTATCCCGTTGGATTGGCGTGTTCAACCGTTGGAAATATGTTTATGAGCATATTAAATATTGTTGTTCCTATTCTTTTAATTGCAGTTGTTATTTCTGTTTTGGGAAATATGCTTCAGCAAAGCTGGAAAGTAACAGCAAAACCGATGAAGCCAAAACTAAACAAGATAAGTCCGCTCAGTGGTTTTAAGAGGATATTTTCAGTACGACAGTTGCTGGAATTATTGAAATCAATTGCTATGATGACCATTATTGGAATTGTCGTATATACAACGATTATGGATAAAGTTGGATTATTGCTGTCGTTTTATGATATCACATTATATGCAGCTTTAAGTACCATTGGCGAAATTATTATTGAACTTGGCATTAAAATAAGTATGATATTTCTTATCATTGGATTTATTGATTTAATGTATCAAAAACATAAATTTAAAGAAGATACAAAGATGACAAAGCAGGAAGTAAAAGATGAGTATAAAAATGCAGAAGGTGACCCTCAAGTTAAAAGTCAAGTAAGGCGAAGAATGATGGAGGTGTCTAGGCGAAGGATGATGCAGCAATTGCCAGAAGCGGATGTTGTCATTACAAACCCTACCCATTTTGCAGTTGCATTAAAATATGAACCCGATAGTGGGATGGCACCAGTTGTTATTGCTAAAGGAGCAGACCATCTTGCATTTCAGATTAAAGACAGGGCAAGGGAATGTAATGTAGCGATTGTCGAAAATAAGCCGCTTGCAAGAATTTTGTATCATAATGTTGATATTGGAATGGAGATTCCTCCAGAATTATATCAGGCTGTGGCAGAGATACTGGCAAATATTTTAAGGCCAATTTATAAGGCAGAATAAAGAACCATGTTGAATAAATGATTAAAAAATGTTATTATAAAAAGTGATGCTGTATCATATTACATATGAAAGGAGGATTAAGAAGCTATGAAGATGAAGAAGAACGACGTGTTTATAGGTGCATATATATTAGCAGCAGTTATTTTCTTTATCATTTCAATACCTTCATGGCTGTTAGATTTCCTTTTGGCCTTTAATATAGCCATTGCATTAATTGTATTATTTAATTCGATATATGCCAAAGAAGTGTTGGATATGGCTTCATTTCCAACAATACTGTTGTTTACAACGTTGTTTAGAATTTCTTTAAATGTTTCTTCTACAAAGCTGATTCTTACAAATGGTGATGCCGGAAATGTGGTGCAAGTATTTGGTCAGTTTGTTGGAGGCGGCAATTTAGTAATTGGCGTTATTATATTTATAATATTAGTGTTAATACAGTTTATTGTTATTAATAAAGGTTCAGAAAGAGTTGCAGAGGTAACAGCAAGATTTACATTGGACGCTATGGCTGGTAAGCAGATGGCAATTGACTCAGATTTGAATACAGGTGCTATTACAGACCAAGAGGCGGCTGTACGCAGACAAAAATTGCAGTTGGAAAACAGCTTTTTTGGTTCAATGGATGGTGCTACAAAATATGTAAAAGGTGATGCTACAGCAGGTCTTATTATAACAGGCATCAATATTGTTGGTGGTATTGTAATGGGTATGCTTTATGGGGGGCTTTCCATTAATGAAGCATTATCTAAGTATACTATTCTTACCATTGGTGATGGTCTGTGCAGTCAGATTCCTTCATTATTAATTTCTTTGGCAACGGGTATACTCGTTACAAAAGCCTCAAGCGAGGGCGAGCTTGGCGAGGAGATTGTTGGACAGCTCTTTTCAATTGATAAAGTGCTTTTGATGGTAGGTTCAGCGCTTGCTTTATTAGGTTTGCTAACGCCATTGCCAATATACATATTTGTGCCGTTTGGCGTACTGTTAATATTTGTCAGCAGAAAACTTGCATCAAAGCAGGGTGAGACAATGATTGAGGAGGAAGTTGAGCGGGAAGAAAATGAAGCTCAAGAAATTAGAAAACCAGAAAATGTTGTCAGCCTTCTTAATGTAGACCCAATTGAACTGGAGTTTGGCTATGGTATTATTCCATTAGCTGATGTTAATCAAGGCGGTGATTTGCTTGACCGAGTTGTTATGATAAGAAGACAGGTCGCATTAGAGCTAGGTGCCGTTGTTCCTATTATTCGATTAAGAGATAATATTCAGTTAAATCCAAACCAATATGTCATTAAGATAAAAGGTATACAAGTTAGTGAAGGTGAAATTTTATTTGACCATTATATGGCGATGAATCCAGGTTATATTGAGGAAGAAATTACAGGTATTCCTACATTTGAGCCATCCTTCCATCTTCCAGCTATCTGGATTACAGAAGGACAGAGAGAACGAGCGGAATCACTGGGATATACAGTAGTTGACCCTCCTTCTATTATTGCAACACATCTTACAGAGATTATAAGACAACATATTGCAGAATTGCTTACAAGGCAAGATGTTTCTAATCTTATTAATAATATTAAAGATAATAATGCCGCATTGGTTGATGAACTTGTTCCTAAACTTATGGGAATTGGTGAAATTCAAAAAGTATTGCAAAATCTTTTAGAGGAAGGAATTTCTATAAGAGATTTGGTTACAATATTTGAAACATTGGCTGACCATGCTTCTGTGACAAGAGACACGGATATTCTTACAGAGTATGTAAGACAGAGCATTAAGAGGGCAATTTCTGGAAAGTATTTCCCTCCAAATGAAATTACCAATGTTATTACACTCGATCCAAAGATTGAACAGGAAATTATGGGAGCAGTTAAAAATACAGAACAAGGCTCATATTTGGCACTAGACCCTGAACGAATTAATAAGATTATTGAAAGTTTGACAGAAGGTCTTAGAAAACTTGAAGATATGGGAAGGAATCCAATTGTTATAACATCTCCAATTGTTCGACTTTATTTTAAGAAGCTCGCTTCCGAATATTTTAAGGATATAATTGTAATTTCCTACAATGAAGTAGAATCGAATATAGAATTACAATCAGTTGGGATGGTGACAGCATAATGATAGTTAAAAAGTATCAGGGGCAGACAGAGACCGAAGCAATAAAGAAAGCGCAGGAAGAATTAGGAAATAAAGCCATTGTTTTAAATGTAAAAACACTGAAACAAAGAGGAATATTTAAGCTGTTTAAAAAAGATTTAATTGAAATAACAGCAGCAGTAGAAGAAGAAGGTTATCAGAATGTAGAGAGTGTTAGTAATAATAGTCAAGTACTAAACCAAAGCTTTCATTCAACTTTAGGTACCAATACAAGCAGTTCTATTCAACCAATTACAGGGGTAAGAAAGAACAGTATTGATTTGGTTGCAGATGATAGATTGTCTGCCAATGTTGAGACAAGTGCAATAGAAGAAAAACTTGACTATTTGCATAATTTGTTACAAAAACAGATTAATTCAGGTAACATAAATAATAATGATAACACGAATAAGGTTATAAATTCTACAAATGCAGATGGTGTTCACGATATGGGCAATAAGGTTGTACAAGAGCGTGAAAATACCAATATGAAATTTATCAAGTTGATTTATGGAAAATTGATTGATAATGAAGTTAGTGAAGAGTATGCAGACCTTATTATGAAAGATATAGAAAGTTCTCTAAAAAAAGAATCCAATATAGATAGTATTCTTGCTGCAGTATATCAAAAAATTATATTAAAATTGGGTGAACCAAGAGACATTGTGTTGGGGAATCGTCCTAAAGTTGTGTTTTTTATAGGACCTACAGGAGTTGGAAAAACAACGACCATTGCGAAGGTTGCCTCAAGATATATCTTTGAGATGAACTCTAAAGTTGCTTTTATAACTTCTGATACTTATAGAATTGCTGCTATTGAACAATTAAACACATATGCAGGGATATTAGATAGTCCTGTAAGTGTTGTGTATTCAGCGGATGAATTAGAAAAGTGCATGATTGAATATAAAGATTATGATTTAATTATGGTGGACACAGCTGGTCGTTCGCATAAATGTAATGAACAGATGGATGACCTTACGGTTATGCTAGATAAAGTAAAAGATATGAAAGACAATTTTGATATACAAATTTATCTGGTGTTAAGTGTTACTACGAAATATAAAGATTTAGTAGATATCACACAGCGATACAAAGATATAGAAGATTGGGCAATATTATTTACAAAATTAGATGAGACATGTTCACTTGGCAATATTTTAAATATAAGGTTACTTACAGGAGCACCATTGTCCTATACAACGTCAGGACAGAATGTACCAGATGATATAGAATTGGTTGATGAACAGGCACTGGCTAGGCAATTGTTGGGAGGAAATGAATAATGGACCAAGCACAGAATCTGAGAAATATAATTAAATTACAAAATCAAAAAGCGGTTTCCAACGCCAGAGTGATTGCTGTGACTAGTGGAAAGGGAGGCGTTGGAAAATCAAATATATCAATTAATATTGCTCTGCAATATCGACGCAGAGGAAAAAAGGTTATTATTTTGGATGCAGACTTTGGTTTGGCAAATATTGAGGTCATGTTTGGCGTTATACCAAAGCACAATTTGGGCGATTTGTTATTTAAAGGAAAAGAAGTAACAGATATTATTACACAAGGACCAGAAGGTGTTGGATTTATATCAGGCGGTTCTGGTATAGCTCAGCTTGTCAATTTAGATGACAATCAAATTAAAAGATTGGTAGGAAAGTTGTCTGAACTTGACAGTATGGCAGATGTTATTATTATTGATACAGGTGCAGGTATATCTTCTGCAGTTATGGAATTTCTTTTAGCTAGTCCAGAAGTAATCTTAGTGACAACGCCAGAACCAACATCCATAGCAGACTCGTATGCTTTGTTAAAAGCATTAAGCAGAAACAGTGAATTTCATGCAAACAATAATAAAATCATGCTGGTAGCAAACAGGGTGCATAGCAGGAGTGAAGGCAAGAATTTATATGAAAAGCTCAGTGCAGTTGTGTCTAAGTTTTTAAAGATTGATATCGAATATTTAGGTATGGTGCCTTATGATGTTAATTTTAGCAAGGCTGTTATGAGACAGAAACCAGTATCTATTATGTTCCCTTCTTCAATTGCAGCCAAGAGCTTTGAAAGTATTGTTGATATTATGGAAAGTTCAAAAAAGACAGCAAATAATGCGGGTATTAAAAAATTTTTCAAGTCGGTATTTTCAAAGAAAATGAAAGAATAGGGGTGTGTAATGAATGTCTGATGATATATTAAAAGTTGGAAATAAGATTGAAATTGACAAGATTAGCAAAATAAAAGAAAATAATGTAAGGTCTGATGTATATGTCAGTCAAATATTGGATTTAGATGAGGATAGCAAAGAGTTGACTGCAGCTATGCCAATTTTTGAAGGACATATTATTCCATTGTCAGTTGAGCAGGAGTTAAATGTCTATTTTTATTCGGAAAAAGGCATTTTTAAGGCAAAATGTAAGGTTTTAAGTCGAGGAAAAGAAGACGATATATATATCATGCAGTTGAAATTAATCTCAGAAATGAAAAAATTTCAGCGCAGACAATTTTATAGACTTCCTTGTAATATTGAGGCAATTATAAGAATTTTAAATGATGAACAAGTGGATACATATTTTATCAATCACTTACCACCAAAAGTTAGCAGTGAACAGGCTGATATTGGAATGATTGTTGATATTAGCGGCGGAGGTGTCCGTATTTTAACGGAGACAAAATTAGATATAGACCATTGTATTTTTATGACATTTCCAATTAAGATGAATATTGGTGATGTAATGATTGAAGCATTGGGAAAAGTTGTTGATTCTATAGAGTCACCCAATAGAAATAATTATTATGATAACCGCATTCAGTTTAAGGAAATAGACATAGAATTAAGAGATACAATAGTAAAATATATATATGAACAGCAGCGAAAAATACAACGTAAAGAGAGGAGATGATAATTGTGGCAAAGAAAATACTTATAATTGATGACTCTGCACTCATGAGAAGGGTTATATCTGATATAATAAACTCAGGCGATGACTATGAAGTTGCAGCTATTGCTAAGGACGGCGTAGAAGGATTTGATTTAATTGTCTCTAATCCCAATTATTATAGCGTGGTAATTCTTGATATTAACATGCCAAAGATGAATGGTTTGGAATTGTTAGAAAAACTGCAAAAAAATAGAATTGAACAGACAGTCATTATTGTAAGTACTGTTGCAAAACAAGGAGCAAAGGAAACGATTAGGGCGCTTGAATTAGGAGCGTTTGATTTTGTGACAAAGCCAGAAAATTACTTAGAAACCAAAGGTAATGACTTTAAGAGCAAAATACATGCCATGCTTGATGTTGCTACAGAAGGTAAAATGAAGACATCATCAAAACCACTCTTAACATTAAAATCAGATACAGTGAAGGCAGCAGCAAGAGATGTTGAGACGATAATGCAGCAAAGTAATACGAGAGCTATGGAATTTAGAAGAAAGACACAAGAATTAAATAAACCAGTAAAAAAATTTGATTCTTCTAAGTTTTCGGGGCTAAAGACCGGCAAGAAAAAGATTGTTGCAATGGCTTGCTCTACAGGCGGTCCAAAATCTTTACAACAGGTTATACCGTTGCTTCCTCAACAGTTAGATGCACCAGTTGTATTGGTGCAACATATGCCACCTGGATTTACCGCTTCATTGGCTTCAAGGCTTGACGAGATGGGTGATATTTCAGTTAAGGAAGCGGCAGATGGAGATGTTTTGAAGAATGGATGGGTTTATATTGCGCCAGGTGGACAGCATTTGCGTGTTGTAAAAACTGCGCAGGGGCATGTAGTAAAATTAAGCAATGACCCTGCTGTAGACGGTTTAAGACCATGTGCTAATATAATGTATGATTCTTTACAACAATGTGGTTTTGATGAGATAATATGTGTTGTTTTAACTGGTATGGGAGCAGATGGTACAAATGGTATTAAGGGACTGGCTGCAAATCATAAAAATATTCATGTGATAGCACAAGATGAGGATTCATGTGTGGTTTATGGTATGCCAAAAGCAATCGCACAAACAGGACTTGTTGATGAGGTAGTTTCTTTAAGTCAGGTCGCTGAAAAAATAACAAAGAACGTGGGGGTATTGTAATATGGACGTAAGCCAGTATTTAGAGATTTTTATTGATGAGTCAAATGAGCATTTGCAAAATCTTAGTGACCAGTTAATGGTGCTTGAAAAAGAGCCTGATAATAGTGATACAATTAATGAGATTTTTCGTGCAGCCCATTCTTTAAAAGGTATGGCAGGTACAATGGGCTATAAAAGAATGCAGAATTTAACACATGATATGGAAAATGTTTTCTCTGAAGTAAGAAATGGTAATATGAGTGTTAATTCAGAGCTTGTAGATGTGTTATTTCAATGTTTGGATGCACTAGAAACATACGTTTCTAATGTACAGCAAAATCAAGATGAAGGAACCGATGACAATGAACCTATTATTAAGGCACTCAATGCGTTTATAGCATCGGAAGGAAAGACTCAAGAATCATCTGGTAAGGATGAACATGCTTCAGATGCACATCCAACGGCACCAGATATTGATTACAATGGTATTGTTTTAACAGATTTTGAAAAAAATGCAGTTAATGAAGCTTTTAAAAAGAATTTGCGTACATATAAGATTCGTGTGACTGTTGAAGAAAATTGTATTTTAAAGGCAGCAAGAGCATTTTTAGTATTTAAAAACCTTGAAGGACACTGTGAAGTCATTAAGTCGGAACCATCTGTTCAAGACATTGAAGATGAAAAATTTGATTTTGATTTTAGTCTTGTTGTTATTTCTGGCGAAAGTTTTGGGGAAATTACAAAGATTATTAAATCGGTTTCAGAGATAAAAGATGCTGTTGGTGAAGAGATTAAAACACCATTTGCAGAAGAGGCACATGCAGAACATCACGATGAAGTTAAAGACGAAAAGAAAGCGGATAAAGATAGCAAAGAAGTGGCTGTAGCTGATAAAAAGCCAGCGCCAGTATCTTCCCCAAAGCAAGCAGTGACTCAGGGAAAAACAAAACCAGTGGGACATACCGTTCGTGTTGATATTGAAAAATTAGATGTTCTTATGAATCTTGTCAGTGAGCTTATTATTGCAAAAAATGGATTGGTGTCTGCTAGCTCTTTAGAAGATGGAGGTGCACCTGTCAATCAGACATTTAATGAGCAGATAGAATATCTTGAGAGAGTGACAACAAATCTGCATGAATCGGTTATGAAAGTTCGTATGATGCCAATTGAGAGTGTTGTAAGTAAATTCCCTCGAATGATTCGAGATTTAAGTAAAAAGCTTAATAAGAAGATGGAGCTTTACATGTCTGGTGAGGATACAGAGCTTGACAGAACAGTTATTGATGAAATTGGCGACCCACTTATGCACTTGCTTAGAAATTCTGCTGACCATGGTTTAGAGAGTGCTGAAGTAAGAAAAGAAAGAGGCAAAAACGAAGTAGGGTCTATCTTTCTTGATGCATATCAGGATGGCAATAATGTTGCTATTGAAGTTCGTGATGATGGAAACGGCATTGATGTTGAGCGAGTGCGCAGCAAGGCTATTGAAAAAGGAACAATTACAGAAGAACAGGCAGCTTCTATGTCCGATAAAGACATTGTAGACTTATTGTTTAAGCCAAGTTTTTCTACGGCTGAAAAGATTACCGATGTATCTGGAAGAGGTGTGGGACTTGATGTTGTAAGGTCAAAGATTGAAACACTTGGAGGTGATATTGAGGTTAAGACTACATATGGAGAGGGAAGTACATTTATTATCCGACTACCGCTCACACTTGCTATTATTCAGGCATTGATGGTGAAAGTAGGCGATGAAAAGTTTGCTATTTCATTAGGTTCTATTCAGACAATAGAAGATATTAATGTCAATGAAATTAAATATGTTCATGCGAAAGAGGTTATTCATTTAAGAGGAAGTGTTATTCCATTAATAAGATTAAGAGACCTTTTAGATGTGCCTGGAGAGCCATTAGAACAAGAAAATATAACCGTTGTTATTGTAAGCAAAGGAGATAAACTGGCAGGTCTTGTGGTTGATAGTCTGATTGGTCAGATGGAAATTGTTATTAAGTCTTTAGGTAAGTATATTAATATTAATAAAATGATTAGTGGGGCTACAATTCTTGGTGATGGTTCAGTCGCATTGATTATTGATGCAAATACACTTGTTTAACAGCTTAAGAGATTCGTATTTCAGAAAGGTTTTGGTGACTATTAATGGAAGAAGTAAAAGCATTAGATAAGAATGAAGAAAATAATGCTATTGCAGTGCAATATATTGTTGTAAAAATTGGCAATGAACAATATGGTATTAATATACAATATATTGATAATATTGTAAGGAACCAAAGAATTACAAGAGTTCCTAAATCGCAGCATTATTATAAAGGTGTCATTAATCTTCGAGGTGAAATTGTACCTGTGATGAGCATCCGATTAAAATTAGGATTGGAAGATGATGACTATACAGATAAAACCAGAATTATTATTCTAAAGGTTGATACAGCAACGATAGGTGTTATTGTAGACCAAGTTAAAGAGGTTGTCACTTTAGAAAATAAAGATGTTGAAAAAGCAAATAAGACGACACTTGATGAGGCTGCATCTGGATATATAAGCGGTATAGGTAAGAGTAAGGATGAATTGATTTCATTGCTTGACATTGTGTCACTTATTGAAGAAGGCTAAATTTTAATTAAATAAATTAGATAGATGTTGATATGCCAGTTTTGGCAGGATGGGGATAAATATGGCAAAAATAGATCTTGAAGAACTTAATGACATGCAATTTGATGTCTTAAAAGAAATTGGAAATATTGGTGCTGGTAACGCAACAACAGCATTATCAACAATGCTCAATATTAAAGTTGATATGTCAGTACCAAATGTGGCATTATTACCTTTTAGTGAAATTGGCTCTGTTGTCGGTTCAGAAGAAGATACGGTTGTAGGTATTCTTTTGGGGCTTGAGGGTGATATAAATGGAATGATGATGTTTATATTTGATACAAAGTCAGCACATCATCTTGTCAATTCACTTATGATGAGAGATATACATACAAATGAAGATGCAGACTTAACAAGTTTAACAGAAATGGATATGTCTGCGTTAAATGAAATTGGAAATATTGTTGCAGGTTCCTATTTATCTGCACTTTCTGGGCTTACAGGTTTAAAAGCAGTAAGTAGTGTACCAAGTCTGACAGTTGATATGGTTGGTGCTTTGTTGAGTGTTCCAGCAACTGAATTTGGAAAGTATGGCGATAAGCTTTTAATGATTCAATCGCAGTTTGGCGAGTTGGATTTTGTAACAGGTTATTTTTTACTTATTCCAGAATTAGATTCGTATGACAAAATTTTGTCATCACTTGGCATGTAGTTTTGAAGCTTGAAAAAATAATGTATAGATGGGACAATTGAAAATGGGTAATATGATAAAGGTTGGAATGGCCGATTTAAAGGTGTGTAAATGTCCAGATGCTTTGACGACCCTTGGTTTAGGTTCCTGTGTAGGTGTTGCTTTATATGATCCAGTTACTAAAGTGAGTGGTCTGCTTCATTGTATGCTTCCAGACAGTACACTAATTAAAAACAATTCTAATATTGCTAAATTTGCTGATACAGGAATTGACGAGTTGATAAAGCAGATGACATTATTAGGATGTAATAAGTCAAGGCTCGTAGCAAAAATTGCTGGCGGAGCTCAGATGTTTGCAATTAATGTTAACAATGATTCTTTAAAAGTTGGAGAGAGAAATGCCATAGCTGCTAAAAAGAAATTACAAGAACATCATATAAGACTTTTAGCTGAAGATTGTGGCTTAAATTACGGAAGAACAGTTGAATTTTATTCAGAAACTGGAGATTACGTTATAAAAGCGGTAGGAAAACCGATTAAAACAATTTAAAAGAAGGATTTATTTTTACGAGGATTTCAATAATGAAGTTAAAGAAATTTCGGAATGTTCCTGCAATTGTTACTCTTTTGGCAGGGTTTATAACCAGTGTTTTTATGATTATCAATCAATATTCTTTGATAAAATTTATGTGGGTGCTGGTATTAGTAATGATTGGGTTTTGTATATTTGGCTTAATCATGCGTATAGTATTAAATATGGCGTTTCAAGATAAGGAAGAAAATAAAGAGGAAAGTGATAATCCTGATATAGAAAACAGTGATACAAAAGAAGGTGAAACTCAAGTAGGCAATATAATGGAAGATGGTGTGCAATAAAAAAATAGACAGTGAGGGCAACTATGATGGATGAAGCAAGTAAAGATAAGCTATGGCAGAATTATTCAAAAACACATAATGCTGATTTACGAGATCAGCTTATCTTAGAGTATGCACAGTTGGTCAAACTAGTTGCTGGAAGAATGAGTATGTACTTGGGGTATAATGTTGAATATGATGACCTTGTAGGGTATGGTGTGTTTGGTTTGATTGATGCGATAGATAAATTTGATTATGGCAAGAATGTTAAATTTGAAACCTATGCAAGTTTAAGGATTCGAGGTGCTATTTTAGACCAGATTAGAAAGATGGATTGGATTCCAAGGTCATTACGCCAAAAACAAAGAAAAATTACAACTGCTATGTCAAAAATTGAGTCAGAGACAGGACGTGCAGCAACCGATGAAGAATTAGCTGCAGAATTAGGCATATCTTTAGAAGAATTTAATAATTGGCAAGGACAGACAAAAATGACAAATCTTATTTCTTTGGATGAATATACCAAAGAAGGAACAGAAAACAGCAAGATGGAAGCCGTTGGAAATGCGCGTTTTGAATGTCCAGAAGAAGCCGTTGAAAAACAGGAATTAAAAAAGATATTAGTAGAGGCAATTGATTTATTGACAGAAAAAGAACGCGAGGTCATTGTGCTTTATTATTATGAGGAGATGACGTTAAAAGAAATTAGTATTGTTATGGAAGTTTCCGAATCAAGAATTTCACAGCTGCATACAAAAGCTCTTAATAAGATGAGGAAAAAGTTAGGAGATTATATGGGAATACTAGCATAGATTTGCTTTGATAAAAAGATGCAAGAATGGGGGATTAAATTATGGTTAATAATTGTAAGAAGGGGTATTTTCAATTTGAAGTAAGGCCAGACGGTTTATATTTAACAGTCTATCCTCCAAAAGATAAGGAACAAGCTGTGGATGTTGAGAAAGCAGTTTATTACCTTAACAAAAAAAAGATTTTTAATTATGATGCAGTGGAGATGAATGAGGCCTTTAAAAAAGGAGCTACAAAACCAACAACGGTTAAAATTAGTGATGACAAATATTTTGCCAATCAAGAATTTGGGGATTATACAATGAGCAGTGATTGTATGCTTGTTGAGGCAGAATTTTATCCGCCATTTATCGGCGCACAGGAACTTTCTATAGAAGAGATTGTTAGTGATTTAGAGCATATTGGTGTGAAAAATGGCATAAAACTTGATGTGGTTGAACAATTTGTAAAAAATAAAAACTATTTTGAGCCTATGATTATTGCAGAGGGAACAACAGTTCGACAAGGAAGAGATGGTTTTGTTGAGTATAAGTTTAACACACAATTAAAACCTGTGCCAAAAGTCAACGAAGATGGAACAGTTGATTTTCATACATTAGAAAATGTCAACCATGTAAGAAAAGGCGATGTGCTTGCTGTATTGCATCCAGAAGATAGGGGGGAGCCAGGTGCCGATTTATTTGGCAGAGTGGTACTTCCCAAAAAAGTAAGACATGCGAAGCTTAGAACTGGAAAGAATATGCGAATATCTGGAGATGGACTTCGATTGCTTGCAGAAACCGATGGGCATGTTATATTAGAAGGCGACAAAATATTTATGTCTAATGTATTAGAGCTTATTGATGTCGATATGTCTACAGGTGATATTAATTATAATGGTGATGTTTATATTAAAGGAAATGTTTTAGCAGGGTTTACAGTGAAGGCATCTGGCGATATTTCAATTAATGGTATTGTTGAGGGTGCCACGATTGAAGCGGGCGGCAATATTACATTTAACAGAGGCGTTCAAGGTATGACAAGAGCCATTATTAAAGCAGGTGGAGATGTTGTTACTAAATTTATTGAGAGTGCAAAGAATGTTGAAATTGGTGGCAAGCTGGAAGCAGGTTCCATTTTACATAGTAAAGTAAATGTTAAAGGACCAATTATTGCCACTGGAAAAAAAGGTCTGATTGTCGGCGGTGAGGTGCGTTCGATTGTTTTAATTCAGGCAAAGACATTGGGCAATGAAATGGGGACAACAACAGTACTTGGTGTTGGTGTTGACCCTTCAACCAAAAAGCGTATTGATGAGATAAAAGAGAATTTGCAGGAATTGACAGAGTCAAAGGCAAAATTTAATCAAGTATTGGATGTATTGCGCAAACGACATATGAGTGAGGGCGAATTGCCTCCTGATAAGAAAGAATTACAACAAAGCACAATGCGTAAAGTGATTATGATAGAAAAAGAATTGACAGAACAAAGAAATGAACTGGAGCAATTAAAAGCACAACTTCGAGAAGATGGCAATGCAAGAATAAAAGTATCAGGCAACGCCTATCTTGGCTGCAGGTTAGTATTTGGTGAACAAATCTATTTTGTTAAAGATAGAATTGGACATTGTCAGTTTATCAAAGAAAAAGGAGAGATAAAGAGTTATCTTCTATAACAAAATAATGTTGTGTGTTTTTAGACTTTATAAATTGGAAGTAAAGCGATAGCAAAGTTCACTAGAAAGGTTGTGTTATAATGAGTGTAAGACCAATAGATATGCTTATGGTTCCTCAGATGAATGAGGTTTCGCATATTAAGCAAAGTGAAAATTCAAAACCATTAGTAGAACAAACAAATATATTTAATCAAAATCAAAAAGAGATTGAAGTAAAGTCCGAACAAGTCAATACAAAAGATAATGTTGATTATAAAGACCAAAAATATGATGCAAAAGAAAAGAGCAACAATGAATATTATGGAAAGAAAAAGAAAAATAAAGCTGGCAATGATGATGGTTCAGTGGTTGTAAAGAAAAAAAATATGAATTTTGATATGAAAGTGTAGCAAGTAAAGCTGGTTATAAACGGTTGCTTTTATGATTCTTTTGTAGAAAGCTGTAATATAAGGATAGAGATGAAGATTGAAAACAATAGAATCCATGTTTTGCAAGGATTCTATTGTTATAAATTAAAATTTTTAATCACAAGAGTTGTGTCTGGGTGTTGCTTGCCACAAACTTGTAAGAACTTTTAGTTCTTTGTGCAAAAAGAGCGCGGAAATGAGGAAAAAATGACAGGTATAGAAATTTGTCTACTGGTTGCAGGAATCGTATTTTTTGCAGTCAGTTTTATGGTGGGGAATAAAAAGGAAGAACATAGTGAAATGGTGACCTTGTCCCATGAATTAAGTCAACAGGATAGAGAACGAATACAAGCACAAATTGATGTCCTTGTTAAAGCACAGGTTGATGAAATTATAGATGGACATATTGAAGCTATTTGTGAGCAAACAGAGGCGCAATTAGACAAAATATCTAATATAAAGACACTTGAATTAAATGAGTATGCAGAAACAGTAATAAAAGAGATAAATAAAAATCACAATGAAGCTGTTTTTCTTTATGATATGCTTAATGAGAAAGCAAAAGAGGTAAAAAATACAGTTAAAGATGTCAATATAGCAAAAGACCAAGTGATACGAATGGAACATTCATTAGATAAAAATTGGTTTAATAAAGATAGTATAGTTGATTCAAAACCAAGTGAAGGTGATGTAAATAGTTTAATAACAGAACAAAAAAATCAAATGGCTCCATCTTCTATTATTCATAATGCAAATACAGAAGCATTGATGGACGAGATGTTAGCAAATGTTATGGAATCTGAAAAAACAAAAGTATCACAAGATAATGAGCATAATAATTTGAAGGATATCGTATCAAATTCAGATGATGAAGAATTAAAAGATGAATCTTATGACAAAAACGAAAATAAAAATGATAAAATCTTATCTTTATATGAGACTGGAATGTCTAATAAAGATATCGCAAAGACATTAGGGCTCGGTGTTGGAGAAGTCAAGCTAGTTGTAGACCTTTACAAAGGTCTTAGATAGCAAAAGATTTAGTCAACTCCCCCACGACCTAAAGGTCATGGCTTTCAAATCGTTTAGTTGTGATAACAGCTTACGCCTTTGACCTTTATCCCAATAGATATTGCTATCAATGGAAGGATTTTATTATGAATATTAAGTATTATTTAAGAGGACTAGGGATAGGATTGGTTATTACAACGTTGATATTGACAATTTCGCATCATATTAGTAATCCTAAAGCAGATGAGGAAAATACACAACCTCAAACAACAACGGGTTCCGTTCT
Source organism: uncultured Lachnospira sp. (assembly GCA_910589305.1). Lineage (GTDB taxonomy): Bacteria > Bacillota > Clostridia > Lachnospirales > Lachnospiraceae > Lachnospira. Next base: position 163,640 of record CAJUTV010000002.1, read on the forward strand.
TGCATATACAAAAGAGGACAAGACTAAAGATGAAGAAGAGACAACTCAGCAGTCGCCACAGGCAACAACACAGCAGGTACAGCCAACAGAAAACAATGATGACAATACAGAAATAACCATTGATATTCAAGGTGTCTATTATGGAACAGATGTAGCTGATTTATTGTATGATGCGGGTGTTATAACAGATAAACAGGAATTTTCAGATTATCTTAAAGAACATGGTTATGATACAATGATTCGAGAAGGTTCTTATATATTTACAAAAGGTGATACATTTGAAAATTTAGCAAAAATTATTACAAGGTCATAATGGTATGAATGTTCAAAAATAGTGGAAGAAAATGAAAAAGGTACTTGATTTATAATGTAAGTATTGTTATAATCATTTTCGTGTGAAAAAACATGCAGGTAGATTTTATAGCTGGTGCCAAAAGATTTGGTTGTTATAAAAGTTGAAGCTTGCAAAAGATTATAACCGGAGGTATTAAAATGAGTGTAATTTCAATGAAACAATTACTTGAAGCAGGTGTTCATTTTGGACATCAGACAAGAAGATGGAATCCTAAGATGGCAGAGTACATCTATACAGAAAGAAACGGTATTCATATTATTGATTTGCAGAAATCTGTCGGCAAAGTAGATGAAGCTTACAATGCAGTTTCTGATATCGTTGCTGATGGTGGTACCATTCTTTTTGTTGGAACAAAGAAGCAGGCTCAGGATGCTATTGCAAACGAAGCACAGCGCTGTGGCATGTACTATGTCAATGAGAGATGGTTAGGCGGTATGCTTACAAACTTTAAGACTATTCAAAGCAGAATCACACGTCTTAAAGAAATTGAAGCAATGAAGGAAGATGGCACATTTGATGTACTTCCTAAGAAAGAAGTAATTGGATTAAATAAAGAACTTGAAAAGTTGACAAAGAATCTTGGTGGCATCAAAGAAATGAAGAGACTTCCAGATGCTATTTTTATAGTAGACCCTAAAAAGGAAAGAATTTGTGTACAGGAAGCACATGCACTTGGCATTACATTGATTGGTATTGCAGATACAAACTGTGACCCAGATGAATTGGATTATGTAATACCTGGCAATGATGATGCGATAAGAGCAGTAAAGCTTATTGTTGCAAAGATGGCAGATGCAGTTATCGAGGCAAATCAGGGTGAAGAAAATGCTCCTGCTGATGTAGCATTTGAGGAAACAGAAGAAACTGTAGAAGCATAATGTTGGAAAATTAGAATAAATGTCCCCAATAAGGATAAAAAAATTTAGGAAAGAAGGGTATATTACAATGGCAGCAGTTACAGCGGCAATGGTAAAAGAGTTAAGAGAGATGACAGGCGCTGGTATGATGGACTGCAAGAAAGCTCTTGCAGCAACAGAAGGCGATATGGATAAAGCACTAGAGTTTCTTAGAGAGAACGGAATAGCAAAGGCAGCTAAGAAAGCATCTAGAATTGCAGCAGAAGGTATTGTAAAGGTATTGGTAGAAGGAAAGAAAGCAGCAATGGTTGAAGTTAATTCAGAGACTGATTTTGTTGCAAAAAATGCAGATTTCAACGCATATGTTGATGCAGTTGTTGCACAGGTTCTTAACACCAATGCAAAAGATGTTGATGAATTTCTTGCAGAAAAGTGGAGCAAGGATGAGTCAAAGACCGTTGCAGATGAGTTGGCAAGCCAGATTGCTATTATCGGTGAAAATCTTAAAATCAGAAGATTTGCAAAGATGGAAGCAGAAAATGGATTTGTTTCTTCTTATATTCATATGGGTGGAAAGATTGGTGTTCTTGTTCAAGTTGAAACCGATGTAGTAAATCCTGCAATTGAAGAGATGGCAAAGAATGTTGCTATGCAGGCAGCAGCACTTAAACCACTGTACACAAGCAGAGATGAGGTTGATGCTGATTTTATTGAAAAAGAGACAGAAATTCTTACAGCAGCAGCTAAGAATGAAAAACCAGATGCAGATGACAAGATTATTGCAGGTATGGTTAAAGGACGCGTTAATAAAGAGCTAAAAGAAATTTGTCTCCTTGACCAGATTTATGTAAAGTCAGAAGATGGCAAACAGACTGTTGCAAACTATATTGCACAGGTTGCTAAAGAAAATGGTGCAAATATTACAATTAAGGGCTTTGCTCGTTTTGAAAACGGAGAGGGCTTGGAAAAGAAAAATGAAGATTTTGCAGCAGAAGTAGCAGCTCAGTTAGGATAATTTGCATAACAGATGAAATAATGTAAACCTTTAAAAAGATAAAATAAATCCCTTAAAAATCCAAAAAATAGGCTTTTTAGGGGATTTTTATTATGGATTTTTTACAATTGGCAAACAACATGTAAACAAAAAACAAAAATAAGTTTGTTTATTAAAAGCTGTTACGTTTGTTGTAATAACATAAAACTTCATCTTGCTTTTTTTTAGAATATTATATAAAATAAGGTCATAATGTTGGGGCAAAACATAGTATTTTCTATGATTGCCCCCTTTTAAAAGGTTGAAAAAGTAAAAGATTGAAAAAGTAAAAGATTCAACCACAAATTTGTGTATGAGCTACAAATTTGCATATGGAGAAAGGAGCATAATTATAAAATGAAGAATGAAAAAGTAAAACATTTAGGACGCAGAATAAACATTTTGATGACTTGCCTTCAGATAGCCAGTATGATTGTAATTGTTTTTCTATGCCTTTTCATGTTGTATAATTTTGCTATGAGTTTGTTGAAAGACCGCTGTGTCAATGCAACCAATATCTTGGCATATGAGTTGGATGGTTATGTGGGACCAGAAGACAAAAATGAAATGTTAGATGAGTTAAAAGGTATGATGCGCTGTGAATTTACAATTTTTGACGGTGATGTAAGAACATATACAACAATTCAGCAAAATGGAGAACGAGTTGTCGGCACAAAACTGTCAGATGAGTTGGTTAATATTGTATTGAAACAAGGAAAAAGTTATATCGGAAATATGGAAATTCTTGGTGTTAAGCATATATGTTCGTATGTACCTACCAAAGATGAGAATGGTCAGATTAATGGCTTGATTTTTGCAGGTATTTCGTTTCAATCAGCTATTGAGCAGCTTAATGGAACAATGATAATGGCAGCTGTGGTAGGTGCTGTTGCAGTTATTATAAGTATTATCATTATGTCTTTTTTTATTGGTCGTTCTGTTTCCAGACCACTTGCAAAGCTTACTGGTTTAGCACAGATGATGGAGCAAGGCAATTTAGGATTAAAGACAAATCAAGCGTTAGAAATAGATATTCATTCCAATGATGAAATTGGTTATTTAACACGTGTTTTTCAAAATATGATGAACAATCTAAAGAGATATATTGGTGAAATTTCTGTTATATTAGAAGCAATTTCAGATGGGAATTTAAAGGCAGAAACAAAACAAAACTATGTTGGTGATTTTGTTTCTATTAAGGAATCACTAGATAAAATTTTGAAAAAGTTAAATAATACAATGTCACAGATTATGGAGAGTACAGACTATGTTTCTAATGGTGCAGACCAAGTGTCTGCTGGCGCACAGTCACTTAGTCAAGGCACGGTAGAACAGGCAAGTACCATTGAGGGATTGGAGAGAAATATATGTGAGGTTTCACAGCGTATTTCACAATCCGCAGACAATGCACAGCAGGCAAGTCAGATGGTGGAAACGGTCGGCAGTCAGATTTTGGAGAGCAATCAGAAGATGAAAGAAATGATTGACGCGATGCAGGAAATCAATGAAAGTTCCAATGAAATTAGTAATATTATTAAAACTATTGAAAATATTGCTATGCAAACAAATATTCTTGCATTGAATGCGGCAGTGGAAGCAGCAAGGGCAGGTGAAGCAGGCAAGGGTTTTGCGGTTGTTGCTGATGAAGTGCGTGGATTGGCAGGCAAGAGTGCAGAAGCTTCTAAGACAACAACAGATTTGATTGAAAATTCTATTCGACGAGTAGAACATGGTTTTATGATTGCCAGTGAAATGGCATCACAGCTTGAATTTGTTGTTTCAGGTGCAAATCAGGTTATGGAAACAACCATTCAGATTGCAGATGATTCACATATGCAGGCAGTGGCAGTTTCGGATATTCAGGAACAAATTAGTCAAATTTCGAGCGTAGTGCAGACCAATTCTGCTATTGCGCAGGAGAGTGCAGCTACTAGTGAAGAGCTTAGTTCACATACAAAAATGTTGAAGAATTTAACAGATATGTTTCATGTAAGGTCATTATAATAGTAAAACAAAAAATAGATAGATAAATATTTGTTTGATTGTTGTTTACATAATGGTATTAAAAATATAATCGTTTAGAGGTCAATCCGTTTTAAATGCGGATTGCTCTCTTTTTTTATAGGCAAAATTTTTATAATAGAAGTTGTATAGTATTAAAACAAGAGGTATAATATAGTTAGTTGTATTTTGTATATTTATAATAGTATAGACATTATAAGATACAAATATGTGATTAAGAAATTTAAAAAAGTTATTGGGGTATAAATAATTGAAGTACAGACGATGTTAGCAGTTTGTGTTTGTGTGTTGTTTGACACAAATCTGCCAAAAGAACGAAAGTTCTTGTTCAAAAAGCAACACGGAAATGGGGATTTTTATGGAAGGTAAAAAATATAAAAGAATTTTTGTCCTTGTGATTGATTCGTTAGGAATTGGAGAGATGCCTGATTCAAGCGAATATGGGGATATTGGAGTCAATACATTACAACATATTTCAGAAAGCAGAGAAACATTTTGTATTCCTAATTTGACAAAGCTAGGTATAAGCAATTTAACGGATTTAAAACAAATTGGACATCAAGATAATGTGCTTGGCTGTTATATGAAATTATCGGAGCGAAGCAGAGGAAAAGATACAATGACAGGTCATTGGGAGATGATGGGACTGTATATTACAAAGCCGTTTAAAACTTTTACAGAGCATGGTTTTCCGGATGCGTTGATTGAACAGTTAGAAAAAAGAACAGGCAGGAAAATTATCGGAAATAAAAGTGCAAGCGGAACACAGATATTAGAAGAGCTTGGAGAACGAGAAATCAATAATGGAGAATTAATTGTATATACATCGGCGGATTCTGTTTTACAGATATGCGGCAATGAGGAGACAATGGGATTAGAGACATTGTATCATTACTGTGAAATTGCAAGAGAGCTTACTATGCAGGAACAATGGAAGGTAGGAAGAGTTATTGCAAGACCATATGTAGGAAAAAAGAAGGGGGCTTTTGTAAGGACGTCAAACCGGCATGATTACGCCTTAAAACCATTTGGAAAAACTGTGTTGAATGCACTTAAAGAACAAGGGTATGATGTGATTTCTGTGGGAAAGATTAGTGATATTTTTGACGGTGAAGGTATTACACAAATCAATAAATCAAAAAGTTCCATACATGGAATGGAGCAGACTATTCAAATAGCAAAGACAGATTTTAACGGACTTTGTTTTGTGAATCTTGTGGATTTTGATGCGTTGTGGGGGCATCGAAGAAATGCAGTTGGATATGGTGATGAATTGGAACGATTTGATATAAAATTAGGAGAGTTGCTGCCGCTTATTGGAGAAAAAGACCTTTTAATTATCACAGCAGACCATGGCAACGACCCAACTTATAAAGGAACAGACCATACAAGAGAGAAAGTTCCAATGCTTGCCTATTCCAAATCAATGACATCTAAAAAAGACTTGAAAGAAGCGGATACATTTGCTGTTATTGGAGCGACAATAGCGGATAACTTTGGTGTCAAAATGCCAGAGGGAACAATTGGCACTTCACTGTTGAATTGTTTTTATTAATATGCTATAATAAGCACAGTTTGTTATCTGCAAAGGAGGGTTTGATGGGTTTTTTTAGAGATTTGAAGGATAATTTGAATGAGACTGCCAGTGATTTTGATAAAAATAGTGTTGAAAATAATATGATAGTTCATACACTTGATTCAGAATATGCTAGTGAGTCTTCTGCAGAGCCAGAGCTTGCTAAATTAGCTGCCAGTCTTGCAAAAGAAGCGGAATTATCTTTAGATAAAGAATATTCAAATAATTTTAATTCAAATGATAAAATAAAATCAGATAAAATAAATCATATATTAGTTGATAATTCATCTGCTTTGAATCCATCAAAGGAAGAGCCAGAATTTGCAGAGCAATCAGCATTGTTTGACAGTGATGAAAGTATAGAAAATAATGTTTTGCCGCAAGAAAATATTTCTATTATTGCAAAAGAATTGACTGTTAAAGGTGAACTAAATTCGCAAGGTTCTATTGAATTGTATGGCTGTGTTCTTGGAAATGTCACTTGTATGGGAAAGTTGACTGTAAGCGGAAAATTGATAGGTGATGTCAAAGCAAAAGAAATGTTTGCTGAAAATGCACATATTCAAGGGAATATAGAAAGTACAGGACCTATAAAAATCGGACATAAAACAATTATTGTCGGCAATATTTCTGCCACATCTGCTGTGATAGCAGGGGCAGTCAAAGGTGATGTCGATGTACATGGACCTGTTATTATTGACTCGACAGCGGTGGTGCTTGGCAATATCAAATCAGAGTCTGTACAAGTCAATAATGGAGCAACGATTAATGGCTGCTGTTCACAATGCTATGCTGATTTTAAGCCAACAGATATATTTGAGGATTTTATAGAAAAAAATAAGTGATTAAAAAATGATTAAATTTATGGATTAGTAAGAAAAAGTTTTTATAGAAAAAATAAATAGTTTTAGAAAGGTCAAGATGATGAAGGAGTTAAAAAGAGTACTTCTTAAATTGAGTGGTGAAGCACTTGCAGGTGCGAATCATTCAGGTTATGACGATGAGCGCATTATTGACATAGCAACACAGGTAAAGCAGATTGTTGACAAAGGTCTTGATGTTGGTATTGTTATTGGCGGCGGCAATTATTGGAGGGGCAGGTCAAATGATAATATAGACCGCACAAAGGCAGATCAGATAGGTATGCTTGCCACAGTGATGAACTGTATATATGTATCTGAATTGTTCCGTTCATATGGAATTAAAACACAGATTCTTACCCCTTTTGAATGTGGGACAATGACAAAGCGGTTTTCTAAAGATTTAGCAAATCAATATTTTGCTGAAGGTGTTGTCGTATTTTTTGCAGGCGGTACAGGGCATCCATATTTTTCTACTGATACAGGAATTGTTTTGCGTGCGATTGAGCTTGATGCCGATGCTATTTTTTTAGCAAAAATTATAGATGGTGTTTATGACAGCGACCCTAAGAAAAATCCAAATGCAAAGAAATATGAAAGTCTTTCTATTCAGGAAGTTGTTGACAAAAAGCTTGGAGTTATTGATATGACGGCATCGGTTATGTGTATGGAAAATAAAATGCCGCTTATGATATTTGGTCTTGAAGAAAAAAATAGTATATTAAATGCAATGACAGGTCAATTTAATGGCACCGTTGTTACAGTTTAGAATATAAAGTAACAGTAAAAAAATAAATTTTAAATATAAAAAATTAAGAAAGGAAAAGCTATTTCGATGGTAGACAATCAAAGGATTGTTTTTAATCATCAAACATATATTTTATAGTATAAACATATGTTTTTAGCAGAGAGTATAAATGAGCGAAATAAAAGAATACGAAGAGAAAATGAAAAAATCAGTAGCAGCACTTGAAGATGAATATACATCTATTAGAGCAGGAAGAGCAAACCCTCATATTTTAGATAAAATTAGGGTTGATTATTATGGGGCGCCTACTCCATTGCAGCAGGTTGCCAATATCTCTGTTCCAGAGGCAAGAATGATTCAAATTCAGCCTTGGGAAAGCAATCTTATAAAAGAGATTGAAAAAGCTATTTTATTATCCGACTTAGGAATCACACCAAATAATGATGGCAAAATCGTTCGATTGGTATTTCCTGAACTTACAGAGGACAGACGTAAAGAATTGTCAAAAGATGTTAAGAAAAAAGGGGACAATGCAAAAGTTGCCATTCGTAACATCAGGCGCGATGCAAATGATGATTTTAAAAAGCAGAATAAAGCCTCTGAGATTTCAGAAGATGAGCTAAAGAATGTTGAAGACGAGATTCAAAAGCTTACAGATAAATATGTAGCTATAATTGATAAAGCAATTGAGGATAAGACTAAGGAAATAATGACTGTTTAAAGTGAAAGTCCGTAGAATTCTGGTGTGATTAGTTACCATATTCTACGGATTTTGTAATAAAAAAGGATAGTGTGAAAAATAATGTCAATACACTTACTTTTTTAAAGATAAATATAAAAGTCATTAACTGCTCCTAAAAATCAGTTGCAGTATGGAGGCTAAATATGGATTATTATAATGAGAGATTAGGCTTGAATATTCCAGCTCATATTGCCGTTATTTTAGACGGTAATGGGCGTTGGGCAAAAAAGCGTCATATGCCAAGAACGTATGGGCATAAGGTAGGAAGTCAAGTTGTTGAAGATATGCTTTATATTGTGGATGAATATGGTGTAAAATATTTTACAGTATATGCTTTTTCAACAGAAAATTGGAAGCGGTCAGCAGAAGAAGTTTCAATTTTGATGAGTATACTAAGATTATACTTAAAAGATTGTGTTAAAAAGTCTATGAAAAATAATGTAAGGTGTAGAGTAATTGGCAAAAGAGAAGGACTGAGCAAAGATATTATCGAAAGTATTTGTGTTTTAGAAGAGACGACAAAAAATAATACTGGTTTAAATTTTACGATTGCAATTAATTATGGCGGAAGAGATGAGATAACCAGAGCCGTTAAAAAAATTGCAAATCAAATTGAAGAAGGAACAATGTCCGCTTCAGATATTACAGAGCAGATAATCAATAGCAATCTTGATACTGGTGAACTTCCAGACCCTGATTTGCTTATTAGAACAAGCGGTGAAGAACGCTTGTCAAACTATCTGCCATGGCAGCTTGCATATACAGAATTTTATTTTACAGATACTTTGTGGCCAGATTTTAACGAAGAAGAGTTAATAAAAGCGTTTGAAAAATATAATAAAAGGGAACGCAGATTTGGCGGTGTATAAGGAGGAAATAAGTGAAAACCAGAGTGATAAGCGGTGCAGTGCTTGCAGTAATTATGGTTTCAGCCCTTATATTGGGGGATTGGTATCTATATGTATTATGTTTTGGCATTGCGTTGATAGGTTTGTATGAATTATATAAAGTAGTTGATATTCATAATAATATTATGGGATTTTTAGGTTATTTTGCTACTATTATATATTATATATGTATAAAATTAGAAATGGAACAGTTCGAGATTTTTATTGTTGTTATGGCTTTTATAGCTATTATGACAGCGTATGTCATAACTTTTCCAAAGTATAGTGTAAGCCAGATGATGACCGCGTTTGTAGGAATTATCTATGTTTCTTTTATGATTTCATATATATATAAGATAAGAGTGCTTGATGATGGTATTTATGTTATATGGCTAGTATTTGTTACTTCATGGGTAAATGATACCTTTGCTTATTTTACAGGTGTCTTGTTTGGAAAACATAAGATGGTTGTAAAGCTATCGCCTAAAAAGACTTGGGAAGGTGCGTTTGGTGGTGTTTTAACAGCAACAATTGTAGGATTTGTATATGGTTATCTGGTTAGTTCAAAAATGACAGAAGTTTTTGTTCACCCAGTATATACCTTTGGGATTGCAAGTTTTATTGGAGCTATTTTGTCCATTATAGGCGATTTGGGGGCATCAGCAATAAAGCGCAGTTATAATATTAAAGATTATGGAGAACTAATACCAGGACATGGCGGTATATTAGACCGATTTGACAGTGTGATATTTACTGCACCTGCTGTATATTGGGCAATTTATTTGATAAATACATTGATGTAGACATACGTTTTATTTTAATATGCAAAAGTACTTGCGTTATATTGGTAAATGATTTTTGATTATTTGTAAGGAATATAGGTTATTTCACTATTATAAGGCAAATAATTAAAAAATGCCTTATTTTGTACAATGTATATAGTAAGAAATGTAAGTTTTATAATTGTTTAAATATAAATTATTACAGGAAGGAGCTGTGTTTATCACTCAAAGGCAGTGAAATGCAGTTAAAATGATTATGAAAAATATATCATTATTGGGCTCTACAGGTTCCATTGGAACACAGACGCTTCAAGTAGTAAGAGATAATAAAGATATTCAGGTTGTCGCATTGGCAGCAGGAACAAGAATTGCCAAATTAGCAGAGCAGATACGAGAATTTAAGCCACAGTTAGCATGTGTGGCGACAAAGGAAGGTGCAGATGAATTAAAGCTTCTTGTCTCCGATATAAATGTCAAGATAGTATATGGTTCGTGGGGACTAATCGAAGCGGCTACATTACAGAGTGCCGATATGGTTGTCACTGCAATTGTAGGCATGATGGGCATTGTCCCAACAATAGAAGCCATAAAAGCACATAAAGATATTGCTCTGGCAAATAAGGAGACACTTGTCACAGCAGGTCATATTATTATGAAGCTGGCAAAAGAAAATCATATTTGTATTTATCCTGTTGACAGTGAGCATTCAGCAATATTTCAGTGTCTTCATGGGGAAAATAAAAAGGAGCTTGACAAGATACTACTCACCGCTTCAGGAGGACCATTTAGAGGAAAAAATATCGAATTTTTAAGACATGTTACATTAGAAGATGCACTAAAACATCCTAATTGGGCAATGGGGAAAAAAATTACAGTTGATTCTTCTACAATGGTTAATAAAGGATTAGAAGTTATTGAGGCACAATGGCTGTTTGATGTGCCTTTTGATAAAATACAAGTCGTTGTTCAGCCACAAAGCGTTATTCATTCGATGGTACAGTTTGTTGATGGAAGTGTTATGGCACAGATGGGAAGTCCAGATATGCGTCTTCCTATTCAATATGCACTGTATTATCCGAATCGCCAAACGCTTGATATCAAGCCGCTTGATTTTTATGAACTTGGGCAGATTACATTTGAAAAGCCAGATATAGAAACATTTAAAGGGCTGGCGTATGCCTACAAGGCAGCTAGGGAAGGCGGAAATGTTCCAACCGTGTTTAATGCTGCTAATGAGTATGCTGTTGGTTGTTTTTTAGAGAAGAAAATTACTTTTTTACAAATTTATGATATGATAGAATATGCCATCAGTACCATTTCATTTATTGATAATCCGAATGTAGAACAGATACTAGAAACAGAGCAATCCGTTTATGAATTGCTTAGAAAATATAAAGAATGAATGTAAGGATGGATTCCAACGTGTAATATAGTGACATTTGTTGTTGAACCATGAAAAAAATTACTTTGCAATTTTTTATTATTTAGTAATTTTTTATTATTTAATCATTGAAAAATGTTTAACAAATAGATATAAATAATATGTTGCACATAAAGATGGAATTTTTAGAAAGGCATGGTTATTAATTTATATGAATATTTTATTAGCAATAGTTATTTTAGGATTGCTTATACTTGTCCATGAATTTGGGCATTTTATTTTAGCAAAAGCAAATGGTGTCGTTGTTTTAGAGTTTGCTATTGGGTTTGGACCAAAATTGCTGCATTTTAAGAAAAATGATACCGAATACTGCCTGAAGCTGATTCCATTTGGCGGTTATTGTCTTATGCTTGGCAATGAGCTTATTGAGGCAGCAAAGGAAGATGAGGACGACGAAGAAGAAAAAGACAGCAAATATAAAAATCTGTTAAAACAGTATGATGAGAGCAGAACATACAATAATAAACCTGTTTGGGCAAGAATTGCAATTGAATTGGCAGGTCCATTTTTTAACTTTATACTTGCCTTTGTAGGAGCAATTGTAGTGATTGGCTCTGTTGGTGTTGACCCTTGCAGAATAGATGTTGTGCAAGAAAATTCTCCCGCATCGGCTGCCGGATTGCAAGTGGGCGATGAAATTGTAAGTATCAATAAGGATAAAATGTCTTTTGCAAGAGAATACTTTTTTTATAACAGCTACCATGAAGGCGAGACAATGGATATTGTTTATAAAAGAAATGGTGAAGAATTTAAGACAACCGTTACACCAGAATATGTAACCAATTCCTCTTATATGTTGGGCGTTGTGGTAACAAATAATACGCTGATTGACAGTATTGTTGAAAATTCTGCCGCTGCTGAAGCTGGATTAAAAAAAGGGGATATTGTTGTTTCTCTTGATGGCAAAAAAATTACCAATGAATTGACATTGACTGATATTTTAAAAGAGACAAAAGCAAAGACAATTGATGTGGTTATTAGTAGAGACGGAGATACACAGACACTTCAAGTTACACCAAAATTAGTAGAAAATTCAGGTTATGTAACAGGAATGTCTTGTTATGGAAATCGAATCAAAGTAGGACCTGCAGCAACAATAGGCAATGCGTTTAAAGAGGTTGGCTATTGGATAGAGGTTGTTGTAAAAAGTGTAGGAATGATGTTTACAGGCAAAGTTGGCGTCAATGACTTGTCAGGACCTGTAGGAATTGTGGATGCAGTCAGTACCGTTGTGGAGGAAAGCAGACAAGATGGGGCTTGGTATGTATTTTTAAATGTAACCAATTTTATTGTGATGCTCAGTGCCAATCTTGGTGTGATGAATCTATTGCCAATTCCAGGATTAGACGGAGGAAAATTACTGTTTCTTATTATAGAAGTCTTAAGAGGAAAACCAATTAAAAAAGAACATGAAGGCGTTGTTCATTTAGTTGGAATGGTGCTGTTAATGATATTGGCATTTTATGTGTTTGTAAAAGATATTGTAAATTTATTTTAACTTCATCAAGGAAGTCCCCCACTTCAATGCTGCAAAGGCATAAGTGGGGGTGGGGACTTGTGTTACGATAGTAGCTATGATGTTATAAGCAAGCAGTAAGGCAGATTTGCAAATAGTTGCTTGAGGTTCATCACAAAAGTATCCTATTTTTTAAGCGAGAGTTTAGGAAATTTAATTTGCTTGCTGATTATAAAGAATTGAAAAGGAGAGAAAATGAATACAAAAACAATTCAAATAGGGGATTGTCTTATTGGCGGTGGAAATCCGATTGCTATTCAGTCTATGACCAATACAAAAACAGAAGATGTCCAAGCTAGTGTTGCACAAATATTGAAGTTGGAAGCTGCTGGCTGTCAGATTGTGCGTTGTACTGTTCCTAATCAAAAGGCAGCAGATGCTTTAAGTCAAATAAAAAAACAAATCCATATACCGTTAGTAGCAGATATACATTTTGACTATCGAATGGCAATTGCAGCAATGGAAAATGGGGCTGATAAGATTCGTATTAATCCAGGCAATATTGGAGGAAAAGAAAAAATTGAGGCGGTTATTGCGGTTGCAAAGGAACGAAATATTCCAATACGTGTTGGTGTCAACAGCGGCTCTTTAGAAAAAGAGCTAATAGAAAAATATCATGGTGTTACTGCCGAAGGTTTGGTAGAAAGCGCACTTGACAAAGTAAACATCATTGAATCGTTTGGATATGACAATATTGTTATTAGCATAAAGTCTTCCAATGTTATGATGTGTGTAAAAGCACATGAAATAATCGCACAAAAGACCAATTATCCATTGCATGTAGGGATTACGGAATCAGGAACGATTTTTTCAGGAAGCATTAAGTCGGCAATAGGACTTGGCATTATTTTAAATCAAGGAATTGGTGATACCATAAGAGTATCGTTGACCGATGACCCTGTAAAAGAAGTGGAAGCCGCCAAGATTATATTAAAGACATTAGGTCTTAGAAAAGGCGGAATTGAAGTGGTTTCCTGCCCTACTTGCGGAAGAACACAAATTGATTTAATTGGTCTTGCAACAAAGGTTGAAGAGATGGCAGCAGGCTATGATTTGAATTTAAAAGTAGCTGTTATGGGGTGTGTAGTCAATGGACCCGGTGAGGCAAAAGAGGCAGATTTAGGTATTGCTGGAGGAGATGGCTGCGGCGTTTTAATAAAAAAAGGTGAAGTGATTAGAAAGGTTGATGAGAGTCAATTGCTTGATGCTTTAAAATATGAATTAGAACATTGGAATCAATAAGCAGCAAAGCGGATTGTGAATATATGCTTGACAAGTTTCATTTTATTACACAAAATTGAAGTTTGCAATGGACTTTAAAAATAGTTAGTGTTCAAGGTAATAGGTCGATAAAGGTAATAGCATGAATATAAAAAATAAATTTTTTGAAGTGTTTTGGTCTTTAAAAGTGCCTGAAGAATTGTATGTATATATGGAAGATACACATGTTGTTCGGGTGTCAAAAACATCTACAAATTCTATGGCAAAGATATATATAGAAAGTGACAGGCTGATTGAAAAGCCTGTCATATATCAAGTTGAGGATGCACTCAAACGACAAGTATTTAAAATGAAAAATATGGATGTGCGCATCATTGACCGATATCATCTTTCTAAACAATATACCCCAAAGAAGATAATGGAGTTATATTATAATAGTATACTATTTGAATTGGAAAAATACTGGATGTTACAATATAATGTTTTAAAAACCTCCACCGTTGAATTTCAAGGCGAAGACTGTCTTGTTATCACGCTGGAGGATGGTTTTATGTCAAGGACATATGCCGATGATTTAAAAGATTATTTTACCAAAGTTTTTTTAAACCGATTTCATATGGAAATTGATGTTATTTATCAATATGCAGAAAAAGAAGAAAGTCATTATGAAAAAGAAAATAAGTATAAGCTGTCTTTAAGGGTTGCACAGATTGAAAAAAATATCAATATTGCCAAAGAAAATGAGGCAGCAGAAAATAAAAATACAGAAACAAAGCGAAAAAATAATAGCAATACAAGTGTTATCAGCAAAACATCGGTTAAAAAATCCTCTTTTTATTCGGGAAATACATATAAGGCAGATACCAATGGGTACTATAAAAATGAGTCTTATAAAAGAAAAATATCTAATGACGACGTATTGTTTGGCAAAGATTTTGATGGCGATATAACACCTATTGAGCAGGTTGATTCTGCAATTGGTGAAATTATTGTTGCTGGTATGGTGCGCAAAGTTGATGAGCGACCTATCCGAAATGAGCGAACGATATTAATATTTGATGTGACTGATTTTACAGATACCATTACTGTAAAAATGTTTTTAAAAGATGAGCAACTTCCTGAGGTAAAAGAATATATAAAAAAAGGTGCTTTTTTAAAAATTAAAGGGGCGGCAACGATAGATAAATACGACCAAGAAATATCCATTACAAATGTATGGGGAATCAGAAAACATTTTGATACAAGAACACAAAGAAATGACCTTGCATTAAATAAACGAGTAGAGCTGCACTGTCATACGAAAATGAGCGATATGGATGGTGTGTCTTCCGTCTCCGATATTATAAAGCAGGCTATTAAATGGGGACACAAAGGGATTGCGATTACAGACCATGGCATTGTTCAGGCATTTACAGAAGCCTATCACACAATTGATAAAATAAAAGGCGATTATAAGAAAAAAGAAAAAGAGCTTGATTTTAAAATTATCTATGGAGTGGAAGCTTATTTAGTAGATGATACAATGACTATTGTAACCAATTCACAGGGGCAAAGCCTTGATGATACAGTAGTTGTATTTGATATTGAAACAACAGGATTTTCAGCAGAATTTGACTGTATTATTGAGATAGGTGCTGTAAAGATATCAAACGGTCAAATTATAGACCGATTTAGCCGATTTGTTAATCCAAAGATACCCATTCCATTTAGAATTGAAGAACTTACAAAAATTAATGATGCGATGGTTCTAAATGAACCGCCTATTGAAGTTGTACTTCCTGAATTTTTAGCATTTTGTGAAAATGCAGTTGTTGTGGCGCATAATGCACGGTTTGATACCAGTTTTATTATGAATAAGGCGGCGAATCTTGGAATTGTTTGGAATCCTACAATACTAGATACCGTAATGTTAGGACAGTTTATTATACCTAATTTACATAATTATAAATTAGATACGCTTTGTAAACATCTTAAAGTGTCTTTAGAAAACCATCATAGAGCAGTTGATGATGCCGAAGCCACAGCACATATTTATTTAAAGATGATGGAGATGTTAAAAGATAGAGATATTGACAATTTAGATACATTAAATAATAAGGGAAAATTAGATGAAAATGCAATAAAAAAGCTGCATCAATATCATTGTATTATATTGGCATCGAGCGAGATGGGACGAATTAACTTATATAAACTAATTTCTGCATCGCATTTGCAGTATTTTAGTCGTTTTCCTAAAATACCAAAAAGTCTTGTGAATAAGTATCGTGAAGGGCTTATTGTGGGGAGTGCTTGTGAGGCAGGCGAGTTGTTTCAAGCACTCTTAAATGGTCGTTCAGAAGCCGAAATTGTAAGGATAGCCGATTTTTATGATTATCTTGAAATACAGCCGCTTGGAAATAATCGATTTATGATAGATAAAGAGGATTGTTATGTAAAAGATGAAGAAGATTTGCGAAATCTAAATCGACGAATTATTGAACTTGGCGATAAGTTAAAAAAGCCAGTAGTGGCGACCTGTGATGTCCATTTTTTAAATCCCGAAGATGAAATTTACCGCAGGATTATTATGGCAGGTAAAGGTTTTGCCGATGCAGATAATCAAGCTCCGTTATATCTTCACACAACAGAAGAGATGCTCCACGAATTTGATTATCTTGGAAGTGATAAGGCATATGAGATTGTTGTGACAAACACCAATAAAATTCTTAATATGTGTGAAAATATTATTCCTGTCCGACCAGATAAACGACCTCCAGTCATTGAAAATTCAGACCAGATGCTGCGAAAAATATGTAATGACAGAGCGCATGAACTGTATGGAAATCCATTGCCAGATATCGTAAGAGAACGTTTGGACAGAGAGCTTAATTCTATTATTAGCAATGGGTATTCGGTGATGTATATTATTGCACAAAAATTAGTGTGGAAATCCAATGATGACGGCTATCTGGTAGGTTCAAGGGGGTCTGTCGGCTCGTCGTTTGCTGCGACAATGGCGGGAATTACAGAAGTAAATCCATTAAGTCCGCACTATTTATGTCCCAATTGTTTTTACAATGAATTTGATTCGGAAGAAGTAAAACAATTTTCTGGCGGTGCAGGGTGTGATATGCCCGATAAAAATTGTCCGAAATGTGGACATAAATTAAATAAATTAGGTTTTGATATACCGTTTGAGACCTTTTTAGGTTTTAAGGGAAATAAAGAACCAGATATTGATTTAAATTTTTCCAATGAATATCAAAGTAAAGCACATACTTTTACAGAGGTTATATTTGGAAAAGGACAGACCTTTAAGGCAGGAACTATTGGCACGGTGGCAGATAAGACGGCATATGGATATGTGAAAAAATATTTTGAAGAAAAATCAGAGCGGGAAGGAAGGGCGATTGTTAAGCGAAAATGTGAGATAGAGCGTATCTCAGAAGGATGTATTGATATAAGAAGAACGACAGGACAGCATCCGGGCGGAATTGTTGTACTGCCAATTGGAGATGAAATCAATTCCTTTACACCTGTGCAGCATCCTGCTAATGATATGACAACACCTATTATCACGACACATTTTGATTATCATAGCATTGACCACAACCTTTTAAAATTGGATATATTAGGACATCTTGACCCGACGATGATTCGTATGCTTCAAGATTTGACAGGGGTTGACCCGCTTGATATTCCACTGGATTCAAAAGAAGTCATGTCTTTATTTCAATCAACCAAAGCACTAAAAATTAAACCAGAAGATATTGGCGGCTGTCAGCTTGGCGCATTGGGAATACCCGAATTTGGCACAGATTTTGCCATGCAGATGCTTATGGATACAAAACCGAAATATTTTTCGGATTTAGTAAGAATTGCAGGGCTTTCACATGGCACCGATGTATGGCTTGGCAATGCACAGACCTTGTTAAAAGAAGGAAAAGCGACGATTTCGACAGCAATATGCACAAGAGACGATATTATGATATATCTGATACAAAAAGGCATTGAGAGTGAGACTGCATTTACCATTATGGAGAAAGTGCGTAAAGGAAAAGGGTTGAGTCCAGAACAAGAAGAGATTATGCGAAAGCATGATGTGCCAGACTGGTATATCTGGTCTTGTAAAAAAATTAAATATATGTTTCCAAAAGCACATGCAGCAGCTTATGTTATGATGGCATGGCGTGTTGCATACTGTAAAGTTTTTTATCCGTTAGCTTATTATTGTGCATACTACAGCATACGAGCGAATAACTTTGATTATGAAAAGATGACGATGGGCAGGGATAGACTGGATTATTTTATTGATTTATATAAGAAAAAGGCAGATGACGGAAGCATTACAGCCGCTGAGGAAGGCGAACTGAAAGATATGCGAATTGTCCAAGAAATGTATGCAAGAGGCTTTGCGTTTATGCCAATTGACATTTACAAGGCAAAAGCAAGAAATTTTCAAATTATAGATGGAAAGATAATGCCATCTTTTAAAGTGATTGATAAAGTAGGTGAAGTTGCAGGAGAAGGTATCGAGATTGCAGCAAGGGATGGAACGTTTTTATCAAAAGATGATTTGCGCCAGCGTGCCAAAGTTGGTCAGACCGTTATTGACAAACTTAGCGATTTAGGTATACTGGGAAAGATGGCAGAAAGCAATCAGTTGTCACTGTTTGATTTTTGAAAATTTTGTCAAGAAAAAAATTTACAAATTAATTTATTTACAAGATAAATAAGGTTAAGTTATTAGATTGATACTTGTGTATAAAGCTAGTAAACTGTTGATTAAATGAGCAGATTATGGAAAGGAATAATAATTTTTATGAAATTAATAATCACAATGATACAAGGGTTTTGCATGGCACTAGCCGATAGTGTTCCAGGTGTTTCTGGCGGAACAATAGCATTTATTATGGGATTTTATGATAAATTTATTGGTTCGATTCACGATATTGCTTTTAAGAAAGGGGAGGACAGAAAAAATGCACTCTATTTTCTAATTAAGCTAGGATTAGGGTGGATTGTTGGCATGGCGTTGGCTGCATTGGTATTATCGTCTCTGTTTGAAAGTCATATCTATGTGGTTAGTTCCTTATTTATTGGGTTTATTGCAGGAGCGGTTCCATTGATTGTAAAAGAGGAAAAAGAAAGCTGCAAAGATGTTGGAAAAGGTATTTTATTTGCCATATTAGGAATTGTGTTTGTTGTTGGGTTGACATGGCTTAATGGAAGGATTGAAGCGACTTCAGATTTAGCTGTTTTTTCTGTTGGCTTGGGTGTAAAATTATTTTTTATTGGCATGTTTGCTATCTCTGCAATGTTTCTTCCAGGAATATCAGGTTCTACATTACTTTTAGTATTTGGTGTGTATATGCCGATTATGGCTGCTATCAAAGAAATATTACATTTTAATTTGGCGTATTTCCCAGCGTTGTTTGTATTTGGACTGGGCATAATATTTGGTGCGTTAACCGTTGTTAAAGTGATTAAAGTGTGTCTTGACAAGTTTCGTACACAGACCGTATATATGATTTTGGGTATGATGTTAGGTTCGTTTTATGCTATTGTTATGGGACCTACAACTTTAAAAAATGCTATGCCTGCAATGCGTTTTGATACATTTCATATTATTGCATGTATCGCAGGTTTAGCGTTGGTGTTAGGAATGCAGTTTGTAAAGAGCAAGGGAGAAGATTAATTTCATTTCATCAGGAAATTTTATCTTTTTAAGTGAGCGCTTGTCTTGTTAAATAATGCTATAAAGTAGCACTGCAATTATAAACAGGCAGTAAAGCTGATTGCAAATATCTGCTTAATTAGCAGAGGCTATGTAAGTAAGCGTGTAAAATTGTGCTAATTTAGGGAAAGTTATTGATTAAAGTAAAAACTTGTGTTAATATGCTTTGAGAGTTGTTGAAACTGTGTATTGCTGCATGATGATAATGTGGAATACGCAGTTTTAACATATTTTAACAATTAAATTTGTTATTAAAAAAGTAGTAGAATATCTAAATGTTTACCTTAAAGATTGAGTAAGCAAAGGGAAGGTGTAAATGAGAACTGTTATGCATGTAGCTCAGGCTCCTGGTGGAGTGGAGCGTTATCTTTACACACTGCTTAAGTATATTGATAAGAGTGAATATAACAATATTTTGGTTCTTTCTCAGAATTATGACATTCAAAAGTTTAAGAATCTAGCAACGAAAATAGAAATAGTTGAAATGTATCGAGAAATCGGTTTTTTAAAAGAAATAAAAGCGGTATTCAATATTCGTAAGTTGATTAAAAAATATCATCTAGATGTTGTATATATTCATAGCAGTAAAGCTGGCGTGGTAGCAAGAATCGCTAATTTAGGATTTAAAAACAAATGTATTTATAATGCTCATGGTTGGGCATTTAATATGAAAATTAGTAAAAGTAAAAAAAAGATATATACATTAATTGAGAAAATGCTTTCTCCTTTATGTACTAATATTATTTGTATTTCAGATTATGAAAAAGAATCTGCAATTAAAGAAGGTATATGTCGGATTGATAAACTCAAAGTTATATATAATGGTATAGATTTTGAGGAGCATAGAACCCAATCAGGGTTAACTAGAACCAATCTAGGTATTCCAGAAGAGGCTTTTGTTGTTGGGAGCGTAGGAAGGTTAGATAGACAAAAAGCTCCTGATATCTTTGTTAAAGCCGCAAAAAAAATAAAAGAGAAAATACCCAATACATTTTTTGTAATGGTTGGAAATGGTAATGAACAAGAAGAAATCGTAAAACAAATAAACGAATATGGGTTATCAGAATCGTTCCTTATAACAGGATGGGTCAATAATCCTTTAGACTATATTCGTTGTTTTGACGTTGCAATGCTTCTTTCTCGCTGGGAAGGCTTTGGATTGGTATTACCTGAATATATGCTTGAAGGAAAGCCAATTATTGCAACAAAGGTAGATGCAATCCCCAATATTATTACAGATGGTATAAATGGTCTGTTAGTAGATATGGATGATTATAGTGCCGCTGCAAATGCTGTAGAAAAAATTTATACATCAAATATTGGACGAACTTTAATAGAAAATGGAAAAAAAGGTGTATATGAAAGATTTAATGCACAAAGGCTAGCAAAAGAAACAGAAGCATTAATTGAGCAGATGTATAGAGCTAAGAAGGAACTATAATGAAAGTTTTTGAATTGGTAAAAAAGTTTGTATTTAAGCATAAATGTTTATATTCATTAGCAAAAACTTTAAAAAATCGAAAAAGTGGGAAATGTTGGATTGAGAATAATGGTTATACACGATTAAAGAAAGATATTCAAGGAAAAGATAATTATATAAAAATTGATAATAGGTGTACCCTATATGATACAACCTTTCGGATTAGAGGAAATAATAACAAAATTATTTTTGAAAACAATTGTTGGGTTGGGGAAAATTGTTCTTTCTGGATAGAGGGCAATAATATTGAAATTATTGTAGGCGAAGGGAGTACATTTACTCATACGGTGCATTTCTGTGCACAGGAAGATTATTCTAAAATTATTATAGGAAAAGATTGTATGTTTTCTAATAATATTATTGTTAGGACTTCCGATTCTCATCCTATATATGATTTAAATACAAATATAAGGATAAATTCTGCTAAAAATGTAATTTTAGGTGAGCATGTGTGGATTGCACCAAACACTAAGATTATGAAAGGTGCAGTTGTAGGTAATGGGAGCATTATAGGCTCAGATTCGATGGTATCTAAAACGATACCAGATAATGTTTTGGCAGTTGGACATCCAGCAGTCGTTGTAAAAGAAAATATAAAATGGACACGTGAAAAAGTGTTTTAAGAAGATTTCAAATTTTAAAATATGTATGGTGATTTAGTTTATGAAGAAGATACGAGTGCTTCATTTTGAGTTGGATGAAAATTTAGGAGGAATAGAAACATTTTTGCTTAATTTATATAAGCAAATTGATAGAGATAACGTGCAGTTTGAATTTGTAACAACAGCAAAAGAGGCTGCTTTAGAAGAACAATTTTTATCATTAGGAGGAATTATTCATCATGTTTCAGCTCATTCAGATATTATAAATTATTATAAGGATGTAAAAAAGCTGTTGAAAAGTGGAGTGGATGTGGTACACGTCCATAAAAATTCAGCAGCTAACATTGTTCCATTATTGTTAAGCAAGCAATGTGGAATGAAAAAAATTTTTGTACATTCTCATAATACTGCACCAAGTATTGGAGGAGTTTCAAAAATTCTTCATAAAATAAATAAACCTTATTTGAATAAAATAGCTACTAAAAAATTTGCTTGTTCTACACAAGCAGGTAATTGGTTGTTTTTAAATGATTCTTTTGAGGTTTTGTCCAATGGAATTATTACAGATAATTTTCAATTTGATAATAGTATTAGAGAACGTAAAAGAAAAGAGCTTCAATTAGATAAAAATACGATATTAATTGGAAATATTGGAAGATTTACGCCACAGAAAAATCAGAAAAGAGCAGTGGATATATTTGAGGTACTTCATAGTAAACTTATGAATACGAAGATGATTCTTGTAGGGAACGGAGAGTTTATGGAGAGTGTTTCAGATTATATTATCAGCAAGAATTTAGAAAAAGATATTTTTCTTTTGGGGGTAAGATATGATATTCCTGAATTGCTTATGGCAATGGATGCATTCTTAATGCCATCTCTTTATGAGGGACTGCCAATCGTATCAATAGAGGCGCAAGCAGCAGGGTTGCCAATGTTTTTATCAGATACGATATCACCAGAAACAGAAATTACGGATGCTGTATCGTGGTTTGCTTTGAAAGATAGCAATCAAAAGGTAGCTGATACAATAACAAAAGTACTTCAAACAAATCAATATAATAGAGCTAAGTTGCTAGAGCAAGTTATTGCCAAAGGTTATGATATGAAAACTACTGCAATAAAGATGCTAAACTACTATAAAGAATAGAGGGAGTTGTAATGGTTTCTGTAGTAATGGCGACATATAATGGAGAGAAATATATAGAACAACAATTAGAGTCTATTCGATGTCAAACACAAATACCAGATGAGGTGATTATGTGTGATGATGGTTCAACAGATAAGACAGTAGAGTATATAGAAAAATATATAGAAAAACATAAACTATTAAATTGGAAAATTATAAAAAATGAAAAAAATTTAGGGCATTTTGATAATTTTTTTAAGGCTATTTTGTTAGCACAAGGAGATACGATTTATCTTTCAGATCAGGATGATATTTGGGATTTAAATAAAATTAAAGTAATTGAAAAGTATTATATGCAGAATCCATCAGCAATGATGATTCAATCCAATATGAGATTTATTGATGAAAACAGTGATAAGATTGAAATTTCGTACAATTATCATGGGAAGAAAAAAACAAGTGGTTTGATTTTGCTTCAGTGTGAGGATATGTGTAAATTTGCTGGTTCAGGTTACACAATGAGTTTTAGAAAATTAGTCAAAGAAAAAATATTTGAAAATAAACTAAATAAATGTAAGTCTGTTTATATTTACCATGATATTTTACTTGGGTTGATGTCAACCGCTTTGGGTGAATGTTATATGTGTGCTGATATATATGATAGTCACCGTCTGCATGATGCAAATGCAACACAAACTAAGAAAAAAAGTTATGTTGTAGATAGAACAAAAGAAAAACAATTGACTATACTAAATCAAAGAATACAAGAATTTAATTTAATTATAAAAATAACAGAAAAAAAGATAGAGTGCTTTGAAAAATATAAATCCTTTGCACAAGATAGAAAAGATTTAATTGAGAAAAGAAAAGTACAAAAAATTTTTCGCTTATTAAAAAATATAAAGTGTTACTCTTCTAAGTTTGGTCTTGTCACAGATGTTTTGTATGCGTTTAATTTTGAAAAATTCTTGTTATTTGTATATAAGAAATTATGGATTCCATAGAACATTATATTGAAAGGAAAGAACGAGATGTACGTATTAATATTTGGGGTATCAGCAGGATTCATATATTGTTCTGAAAAAACACAAAGTAAATTGCTGAAAAGAATACTAATTATATTAGCATTGTTGATTCCGAGTATATTGGCGGGACTTCGTGATTATTCAATCGGAAATGATGTATTGTTATATGGAAATAAATGGTTTGAGAGATCATGTATGTATAATTCATTATTTGATTTCTTAGAAAAGGCACAAGAATATAGCGTAGATTTAGGATATGCTACTGTGAACTGGTGCGTATCAAGGTTTACAGACAATCCTCATTTCTTTTATTTTGTATATGAACTTTTACAGTTGAGCTTATTATATTTTGCACTTAAACCATTTAAAGATAAAATAAGCCTGCCATATGCTTATTTAATTTACTTTTTTTGTTATTACAATGATTCGTTAAATATCCTTCGACAAATAATGGCTATTATTTTTGTTTTATTTGCTTACAAATATGTTGTATCAAGAAAGCTTATTAAATTTATTCTTGTAATTTTATTAGCATTTTCATTTCATAGTTCAAGTATTGTTGGACTAGCTTTATATCCATTAAGTTGGGCTATTGAAAATAAACAGGTGAAAAGTATTGCTAAAGTTGGAATTATTGGTGTAAGTTTAGTTCTTGTTGTAGGATATGAACAGGTATTTAGTTTTATATCGAACTTAGGCATACTTTCAGCGACAAAATATTCACATTATATGACAGATACGGAGGTAGGAGGACGTTTTGTACGCTTAACCTATTGGGGAATTTTACTTGTTTTTATGTGGGTAAGAAGGAAAAGATGTGAGTCTAGTATTGAGAATTACAGAACGCTTGAAATATATATGATTATATCTGCAATTATGTCCTTGATTACATTTTTAGGTTCAACTTGGATTGTACGTATTGCGTATTATTTTGATATATATCAAGTTTTATTTATTCCATATTTAGCAGAGCGAATGGGAATTAAATTTGGCAATGTTAAAAAGAGCAGCGGATATGTCATTTTATTTGTATTGGTCTTTGCATACTGGTTGATTACTTTTGTGATAAGAAATGGAGCTGCTACGTATCCATATATGTTTATGACTTATTAATATGTTGAAGGAGATGTTAAGTGGGCGATGTAATGGTAAGTGTAGTTATACCTACATATAATCACGAACAATATATAACACAGGCTCTTGACAGTGTATTGATGCAAAAAACCCAATATTCATATGAGGTGCTTGTCGGTGAAGATAAATCTACAGATGGAACACGTAAGGTACTAAAGAAATATGAAGCAGAGCATCCAAATAAAATTACCGTTTTTTATCGGGAACATAATTTGAGCAAGGATAAATATGAAAATGCTCCTGATTTGCGCAGAAGAGCAAAAGGAAAGTATTTGATTACTTTGGAAGGCGATGATTTTTGGATTGCAGATGATAAGTTGGAAAAACAGGTTTCTTTTTTGGAAACACACCCAGATTATATTGCAGTAGCTCATAATTGTGTTGTTGTGGGAGAAGATGGCAAAGAGATTGATGAGATATATCCATGTTGCAAAGAAGAAGAATACACACTTGACCATTATTTAAAAGGTATTTATCCTGGACAGTTGGCTACAGTTCTGAGTAGAAATTTTATTAAAGATAATTGGTTTGACCCAACGATAATGGAAAGGCATTTAATTCCTGGTGATAAGTTGTTATATTTTGCATTGGTTACAAACGGAAAGGTAAAGTGTTTACAAGAAAATCTAACAGCATATAGGCATGTCCGAAAGCATGGGTCAAGTTATAGTGCAAATTATAAGTATCATTTTCAAACAGATGAACATTGGTATTTTGAGCTTCTATCTTTTGCCAAAGAGCAGAAAAAGGGTGTTGAATATGTAGAAGCACTTTATATAGGTTGTCTTATACATGGATTGAAAAAGAAGAGTATTTCTTTTAGAGAGTTTAACAAATATATGAAAAATGTAACTAAAAAATGGAAAGCAATAAGATTATTTATTTTTAGAATGTTTAGTATTCATGTTACACGTAAAGGAATGTCAAATTAGGAGATAAAAGCATATGGCTCAACGAAAGCAAAAAATATTTTCTAATTTTATTTGGCGCTTTGCTGAACGATGCGGCGCACAAGCTGTAAAATTGATTGTAGAGTTAGTTTTAGCTCGATTTTTGTTACCAGATGATTATGGAACCATTGCTTTAGTTACAGTTTTTATAACGATTCTAAATGTATTTGTTGATAGTGGATTAGGAAATGCACTTATACAGAAAAAAAATGCAGATGACCTTGATTTTTCGAGTGTGTTTTATTTTAATTTAATTTGGTGTTTTATATTGTATCTCTTACTTTTTGCCTTTGCTCCAGTGATTTCTATCTTTTATGGAATACCAGAGCTTACAGTGATTGTGAGGGTTTTAGGTATCACCGTTCTTATCTCCGGTTTAAAAAATGTTCAACAGGCATTTGTTAGTCGAAATATGCTGTTTAAGAAATTTTTTTTCGCAACACTTGGAGGTACATTTGGAGCAGCTATTTTAGGAATTACAATGGCATATTTTGGTTTTGGCGTATGGGCATTGGTAGCACAGCAGTTATTTAATACAGCGATGGATACATTGATTCTTTGGATAACAGTCAAATGGCGTCCAAAAAAGGTGTTTTCAGTCCAACGGTTGAAAGTATTATTTAATTATGGGTGGAAGCTGCTTGCATCAGGCTTGCTGGAAACGATTTATAACAATATTAGGTCATTGGTAACAGGAAAGCTTTATACGGCGTCCGATTTAGCTTTTTATAATCAGGGAGACAAGCTTCCTAATATTATTGTTGGCAATATTAATAATTCTATTGATAGTGTTCTTTTACCTGTAATGTCAAATGAACAGGATAATGTAGAACAAATTAAGGAGATAACTCGCAAATCAATTAAGATTAGTACTTACGTTATGGCACCGCTTATGATGGGACTAGCTGTTACAGCAGACACACTTATTGTGCTTATACTTACAGAAAAGTGGTTACCTTGTGTATTCTTTTTAAAAATATTTTGTGTTACCTATATGTTTCAACCAATTCATACGGCCAATTTAAATGCTATTAAAGCATTGGGAAGAAGTGATTTATTTTTAAAACTTGAAGTTTGGAAAAAAGTTGTTGGTTTAATTTTGTTGTGTTCTACTATGTGGATAAGTGTGGAGGCTATGGCTTATAGCTCTTTTGTAAGCGGTATTCTTGCACAAATTATCAATAGCTGGCCAAACAAAAAACTTCTTAACTATAGTTATTTAGAACAGTTAAAGGACATTATTCCAAGTATATTGCTGGCAGTTTTTATGGGCGTTTGTATTTATCCTATTTCATTATTGCACTTAAACCATATATTGCTGCTTACTATTCAGATTGTTCTGGGTGCAAGTATTTATATTGTAGGTTCAATTATAGTAAAGATAGATTCATTCCAATACCTTTGGGGTATTGTTAAATCAATTTTAAAAAGGAGTAAATAAACGACATGGCAAACAACATTTTAGTTACTCGGTCATCAATGCCGGAATTACAAGAGTATATGGATGAGATTTCTTCTATCTGGGACAGTCATTGGCTTACGAATATGGGTCCGAAGCATAAACAATTGCAGGCAGCTCTTTGTGATTATATGGGGGTGGAAAATATTGATTTGCTTACAAATGGACATATGGCTTTGGAACTTACTCTTCAGGCTTTAAATTTGCAGGGGGAAGTTATTACTACACCATTTACTTTTGCATCGACTACTCATGCCATTGTAAGAAATGGATTGACGCCTGTATTTTGTGATATTGATTCAGAGACTTATTGTATAGATGCAAGTAAGATTGAGAAACTTATTACAGATTATACTTGTGCCATTATGCCAGTACATGTTTATGGAAATATCTGTAATATTGAAGAAATTGAACGTATTGCTCATAAGTATGAGTTAAAGGTTATCTACGATGCAGCACATACATTTGGTGAAACATATAAGGGAAAAGGGATTGGTTCTTTTGGAGATGCATCTTGTTTTAGTTTTCATGCTACAAAGGTATTTAATAGTATTGAAGGCGGTGCCGTTTGTTTTAGTGACAAGCAGCTTGGAACAAAGCTTTATGAGTTGAAAAATTTTGGTATTCATGGACCAGAGGAAGTTTTAGCTGTTGGTGCGAATGCAAAAATGAATGAGTTTTGTGCCGCAATGGGATTATGTAATCTTAGACATGCAGAGGAAGAAATTGAAAAGAGGCGTAAAGTTGTAGAAAGATATCGTAAACGACTTGGTGGAGTTGATGGAATACAGCTTAATTGTATTCAAAAAGATGTCAAAAGCAACTATGCTTATTTTCCTGTTGTTTTTGAAGAAAAACAGTTTGGTGCAAGCAGAGCAGAAGTGTTTGATAAGCTTGCAGAAAACGGCATTGGTGCAAGAAAGTATTTTTATCCACTGACAAATACATTTGAATGTTTCCATAATCAATATGATGTGCTTAAGACTCCAGTAGCATTGCATATTAGCAAAAGAGTTTTAACACTTCCTTTATATGCTGAACTTGCATTTGAAGATGTGGATAGAATTTGTGATATTATTTTAAGCTGTAAATATTAAGTAGAAGGTGATGGTAATGAAAAAAATATTATTACTTGGCGGTTCTGCCCAGCAGGTCATTGCCATAGAAACGGCAAAGCGACTAGGGTATTATACGATTCTTTGTGATTATTTAATAGATAATCCTGGTCAGTATTATGCAGATAAGTTTTATTTAATATCTACAACAGATAAAGAGGCTATTTTTAAAGTTGCACTTGATGAATCTATAGATGGGGTGATTGCATATGCTTCAGACCCTGCTGCTCCAACAGCAGCATATGTAGCAGAGAAAATGAATCTTCCTACAAGCCCTTATAAATCGGTAGAAACTTTGTGTAATAAAGATAAATTTAGAGAATTTCTATATCAAAATGGATTCCATGCACCACAGTCTGGCGGATATGACAACGCAGTTGAAGCAAATGCCGATATTGGTCGATTTCATTTTCCAATTATCATTAAACCTGTTGATTCATCTGGCAGCAAAGGTGCTACAGTTTTACACAGTTTGGATGAGTTGGAAGCGGCACTTAATTATGCTTTTTCCTTTTCACGTTCACATCGAATTATTGTAGAAGAATTTATTGAAAAGAAACATCCTTATTTAATTGGCGGCGATATTTTTGTTGAAAATGGAAAAATTATTCTTTGGGGACTTTTAAATTGTCATAGAGATAGCAATGTCAATCCATTAGTTCCAGTTGGCAAAAGCTATCCTTTGGAGTTGGATGCAGTCGATATTGATAATGTAAAAGCCACTCTTCAAGCTATGGTTGATAAGCTTCATATGAAATCTTGTGGTATGAATGTGGAGCTGGTGGTTGATAAAAATGGAAAGGTATGGCCGATTGATGTAGGACCTCGCAATGGTGGAAATATGATACCTGATTTATTAGGTATGATTTTTAATGTTGATGTGGTTGAAATGGCTATAAAATCAGCAATGGGCGAAATCGTTGAGATTGAATCACACAGAGGCATTCCATTTTATGCAACACATAATCTGCATACAGCAAAGAATGGGAAATTTGAAGGTGTTATTTATTCTGAACAGATAAGACCTTTTATTGTAAGAGAATGTTTGTATAAAAAACCAGGAGAAGCTGTTGAATATTTTGATAATGCTGCGAAGGCTATAGGAATTGTTTTTTTAAAGTTTGATTCACATAAAAAGATGCAGGAAATTTTAAATGCTGTAAATGAACATATAAAAGTGACGGTACAGTAATCAGAAAGAGAGATAAAATCATGATTGAAATAAGCCAATTACGTTTGGAAAATTATGGACAGTGGATAAGATTAGTGGCAGATATTACTTCCGATGTTGTTCGTACAGATAAGGAATCAACTATTTGGATTGGTGTAAAGAATGAAAATGCGTCAATGTTAACCACCGATGTGTATAACGCTTTTTTGTTTTTACCAATGTATATGAGTATGTATTATCATACAGATTTGTGTATTCATGGTGAAGTGTCCAAAATTCTGTATAGAAACATGATTGATTACATTCAGCCAATTCTTTGTAGTTTTTCAGATAAATTAAGTCCTGTGAATGTTATTGTTGATGGTTTTAAAGAGACCAAGACAGAGCAAAAAATTGTTGGTACAGGAATTTCTTGTGGAGTGGACTGTCTTGCTACTATATATAAATATTATGAAAAAGAAAATAATCCAGAATATAAATTAAATGCTTTATTTATGCTTAATTGTGGCTGGCATGGCAATTACTATGATAAAAGTACATTTGAGTTGTTTGAGAAAAGGTGTAAAGTAAATGGCAAAGCTGCAGCCGATATAGGATTGCCGCTTTTCATGGTGGATTCTAATTTGCACGCATTTTTGCCACAATTAGATGACCAGTCTTCCTATTTTTCAATATATACTTGTATATTTGCTATGGAAAAAGCGATTTCAAGATATTATATATCAAGCAGCTTTAGTTATGGTGAAGTAATGAAGTATGGAATGAAAGCTCGAAACCGTGATTTTTCAGAATACGCTGACCCATCTGCTTTGCCTTTGATGCATAGTGCAAATTTAAAGTTGGTTAGTGATGGATGTCAATATACGAGAAGTCAGAAAACGGAGTTGATTTCTGATTGGAATATTTCAAAAAAATATTTAAATGTTTGCTGTATTAATGATTCAGAAGAGAATTGTTGTACCTGTATAAAATGTGTTAGAACGCTTTTGCCGTTAGAGGCAATGGGGAAAATTGATGCATATAAAGCTGTATTTGATTTAGATAAATGGAAAAAAATATCTTATGCACAAAAGTGTCGATTAACTATAAATAATGGGCGGGATGCTTTTTCTATTGATAATTACAAATTTTGCAAAGAGCATGGAATGAAACTTCCATCGTTATTTGCTGCAAGAATGTATTTTATGCCAAGTTATATTAGAAAACCCCAAATTATATTGAATAGGCTGTTTAAGAAGCATTAATAATAATTTTTCTGTGAGAGGAAATAAGTATGGAAATTGGTGGATATATTGAATTTGAAAAATATAATAGACCAATGCTGCATGAAAAAGCAATTAAGTTAAATTGTGGAAGAAATGCTTTGGCGTATTTGCTTGAAACAAAGTCGATTAAAAAAATTTGTATGCCTAAATTTATGTGTGATTCATGTGATGGTGTATTAAAAAAATATAAGGTTTCTGTTCGATATTATTCTATAGATTTAAATTTTAAACCTATTGATTTATCATTAGCAGAGAATGAATGGCTTTATATCGTTAATTTTTATGGTCAGCTTACAAATGAATTTATATCAGAATTAAAGAGTATATATCATCGTATCATTGTTGATTATGCTCAAGCTTATTTTCAGAAACCAGTAGATGGAGTTGATACATTGTACACATGCCGTAAGTTCTTTGGGGTTGCTGATGGCGCCATTTTGTATACAGATAAGAAAATGAAACGAAATATTCCAATTGATGAATCTTTTGAGCGTATGCGTTTTCTGCTTGGAAGATTTGAGCGAACAGCCTCAGAATTTTATTCAGAGTATGTAGAAAATAATCGTCTTTTTGAAAAAGAATCCATAAAAAAGATGTCAAAGTTGACAGAAAATTTACTCCGAAGTATCGATTATGATATGGTAAAGCAAAAAAGAACTCAAAATTTTATTTATTTGCATAAGCGATTCAAAGAGATAAATAAATTGTCATTAATAGATATTTCAGGTGCTTTTATGTATCCATTATATATTGAGAATGGAGCTGAAGTGAGAACATTATTGCAGCAGCATAAAATATATATTCCAACACTTTGGCCTGCTGTTTTTAATCGTTGTAATGAGAATGAACTGGAGTATGATATGGCAAAAAATATTTTGCCACTGCCAATTGACCAAAGATATGGAAATGAAGAATTAAATTATATGATAGAAACAATAGTAGTAAATTACAGATCATATACATCTTAAAAATTTTCAAGGAGATGGGATATGGAGTAGTTATAGGATTAAACAATAAAAAATATATAAATAAGTTAAACAAAATAAAGGAGTTTAGGTTAACGAGAAAAAATGAATAACAATTTTCTAGCAAACAAACAAGCAAATCTTTCAATAATGAGAATTTTAGCAACAGTTGCTGTTATTTTTTTACATACATGTAATACGATATCAAATAATGCATCAAACTATGACTTGTCAGATAGTTCGTTGTTGTATTTTACAACAGGCAACTATTTAATGAATTGGGCTGTACCTATTTTTCTTATGATTACAGGAATCTTATTATTAGACAAAGAAAAAAAGATTACATATCATGACTGCATTAAAAAATATAGTAAGCGGATTTTATTGGCACTGATTGTATTTGGAATACCATTTTCAATGTTAGAAATTATTATGACTACAAAACGTATCAGTTTTACAATACTATGAGATGCGATTATAAATGTAATAACAGGAAAAAGTTGGAGTCATCTTTGGTATCTTTATGCGTTGATAGGTGTATATCTTGTCTTGCCTTTATTAAAAGCTTTTGTGGATAAATGTAGTTATGCTGAAATCAAAACATTTTTGATTGTATTGTTTATTTTTAATTTTATTATACCAATAGTAAATAGCATATTTAAGATATCCATTGCATTTGAAATTCCTATTGTTTCATTTACCATTTTTTATTTGTTGCTAGGATATCAACTAGATAAAGAAATGCCAAGTATACTTTGTAATAAGCAGTTCTGTGCTATTGCCTTATTAGGATGTATCGTCTTGCTTATAGTAGCAAATAGTTATTTACTTTCAAATGGAAATAGTTATTTTAATTATAATAGCCCGCTAATGGTTGTAATAACTATATTGGTGTTCTCGTTAATAAAGGGAATAAAGGTGAACAGTACAGAGAGATTATGGCAAATAGACCGTCTATGTTTTGGTGTTTATATTGTACATCCAATATTTATTAATTTTGTATACAAATTTTTAGATGTAACTCCATTAAATGCTGGGAGAGGCTATTTGTTTATGACAGTCGTATTTTGGATTATATTTGTGTTGTGTTCATTTATTGCTTCATGGGTGATGGGGCAGATTAAACCATTGAAAAAGTATATACTTTAAATGTTGTGGATATGTTAAAAAACACGACATATAGTATAAATATGTTTATTTATATTTTCTTAGTAAAATAATAAAGTATAAAAATAAAAGTGAATGAGGTACTTGAATGTATAAATTAAGAGAATTAGAAAAAAAGGATTTATTTATTATCAATCAGTGGAGAAATGACACAGAATTGATTTCAAAATTAGGAACTCCTTTTCGATTTATCAATTTAAATGTAGATGAAGAATGGTTTGATGGCTATATGCAAAATCGAAATAGTCAAGTTCGATGTGCTATTGTTGAGTATGGTAATGATGACATTATTGGTTTGGTTAGTTTGGTCTCAATTGATTATATGAATCAGTCAGCCGAGTTTCATATTATGATAGGCAATAAAAATAAACAAGGTAAGGGCGTAGGCACTTTTGCAGTTTTGGCTATGCTTTATCATGCTTTCAATAATTTAAACTTACAACGAGTAGAGTTGATGGTGCTAGAGGATAATATAATAGCACGCAATCTTTATGAGAAAGTTGGATTTGTGCATGAGGGCACAAAACGAAATGCTAGATACAAAAATGGAAAATTTGTCAATATGCTTATATATTCCATATTAAAAGATGAATATATAATGAAACATGTTAAAGCAGACAAAGATACTGTATAGGCTTTTTTATGTCTGTTATTTTTTTATAATTAAAATATAATTTTTTAAGCTCTATCACGATAGCAAAAACTATAAGGGGTGTTGTATCGTTTGATAGAGCTTATTTTTTATAAGAAAAGATATGGTTGAGTTATTAAAATTATAGACCAATAAAGTTAAATATGTTTTAATATATGTAAATGATAAATATAAACTATAAAATAATAATTTAATCTTATTATAAAAAAATTACACTTGCCTGTTAAAAAATGCTATGAAGTGGCAATAAAATGAGGTTATGAGCAAACGACAAAAGAGCTTTTAAAGACCTTTGTATAAAACATAAGGTTCCAGTTGCTTTTCTTGGGTGTTTTGTTATGAAATTGTATTCTAATTTATATGGTTTGAGTCTGCCATTTTATCTTGACCCGTCCGTTATAGGTATGGTATTGAATGTTATAGCAATGATAATTGGCTCTGCACTTACTCAGGTGGAAAATGATGAAGTTTACGCACGTGAAAAGCTTTTTGTATTGCCAGAAGAAGAAAAAGATATTGTTGAGATAAAACGTACTCTTACAATTACAAAATACTCTGTACTACTTGGGATTGCAATGGTTGTTATTCTTCTTATTTTATGGGTGATTTCCTATTTGAAAGCACTTTAATAAAGCGATTTTTGTGTATATCAATGTTTTTTTCAGTCTATAATATTAAGTTATGTTAATAGAAAAGTTGAGTTAATAACATAATTCATATTTCCTAGTAATTTGCCCTCAACCCTTTTCATATAATTCATTAACTGTTAAAAATGTATAGGTTTTCAAAAGGTATGGTTAATAAAATCAAACATTATAATTATATAAATAAAATAATAATAGGAATAGGCAGTATTATTATAATGGCAATATTGACGCTTGTCATTTTTGTACAAAAAGCACAGGCAGATAAACAAAATATTCAGTCGGGTATCTGTACAGATACTACAGAACGGTGTGTTGCCATAACATTTGATGATGGTCCCAATCCTAAAAGTACACAGCGATTATTAGATGGTCTTAAAGAACGCAATGTAAAAGCGACCTTTTTTTTGGTTGGAAAAAATATTGAAGGAAACGAAGATATAGTTAAGCGAATGTATGAGGAGGGGCATTTAATTGGCAATCATACTTATACTCATGTTCAGCTTGATACGCTTAATGTGAATATGGCAAAGTCTGAGATTATTCAGACCAATGAAAAAATAACAGAAGTGATAGGGCAATGTCCTAAGTATATTCGACCGCCTTTTGGCGCTTATTCGGATAAATTATTGTCAGAAATTAATATGATGCCAATGTTGTGGAACGTTGACCCAGAAGATTGGGCAACAAAAGATATACGCGGTATTGTCAATAAAGTAACAAAAAATATTAAGTGCGGTGATATTATTTTGCTCCATGATATTTATGATACATCGGTAGAGGCAGCATTAGAAATTATTGATATTTTGCAAAGTCAGGGATATGTGTTTGTTACAGCAGACCAAATATTGCTGGATTAATATTGATAACCAGTTTTTTATGGTATATAATTATTAAAGAATTGAGAAAGAAAAAAGATTTTTACTGAAATTGTAAGGGAAAAAGATGAATACAGAGATAAAAAATACAATTCATGCATCGGATATAGAAGCACAATATGATGAAAAGGCAAAACGACTGTTAAGCAATAAAATTATACTGGCATATATTTTAGTAAACACAATTAAAGAGTTTCAAGGAATGAGTCCAAAAGATGTTGTATCTTATATAGAAGGAGAGCCATTTGTTGGAGTGGTTCCAATAGAGTCAGGACTAACTAATGTAGAAAAGGAAAATGACGGACAGCGAATTGTTGGAATGAATACGGAAGCAGCAGAGATTAATGAGGGGCTTATTCGGTTTGATATTATATTTTATGTACGGCTACCATTAGCTAATAGTAAGAAAAGTGATATTTCGCAGGTTATTGTTAATGTGGAAGCACAAAAAGATGAGCCGACAAAGTATCCTATATTAGACAGAGCAGTTTTTTACGTAAGTCGTCTTATATCCTCACAAAAAGAACGAGATTTTGTAAAGACAAATTATAATGATATAAAACGAGTATTTTCAATATGGATTTGTATGAATATGAAAGAGAACAGTATGTCCTATGTGCATTTGACAAAGGATGATATAGTAGGCGGTTATCAATGGAAAGGGCGGCTTGACTTACTAAATATTGTATTAATAGGAATAGCTGATGAAGTTTCACAGCAAGATGATAAGTATGAATTACACCGATTATTAAATACATTGTTCTCAATGGACTTATCTGCTGCAAGAAAGTTAGAGATTATGGAAACAGAATATCATATTTTGACAGATGATGGAATAAGAGAGGATGTGACTACAATGTGTAATTTAAGTCAGGGAATTTTGGAAAAAGGAGAAGCAAGAGGAGAAGCAAGAGGCGAAGCAAGGGGCGAAGTAAGGGGCGAAGAGAAGAAAGAAGCAAAAATTATTTTAAATATGTATAAGAAAGGTTATACATTAGAGCAAATAGCGGATGTGACAGACAAGAGTGCTGAGGAAATTAAAGCTATTATAGAAAAAGGCTGTTGATTATATGATAAAGTTTTTTCGTTTAGAGGTTGATTTTTTTTGCTAAACATATTATGATAAAGTTCAATTTAATAAAAAATGCGCAGATAAAGAGGAGTACGTATTATGTGCCGCCAGAGAGAAGCTCTGCATACTGTTCGATGAGACTACTATCAAGAAGTCCTGTAGCAAGATAATGTATTTTAACAACAGTTGCAATGTGGAAGAGCTTTGGGAGAACAGATATGGAAGGTAGCTTTTGAGCAGCATGGCTGAGAAACTTACGGTTTTATAATAATGGTATTTTGTAGCTGTATGAGTAGGCTGTGACGAGTCGTTCCCGTTAAAGGACAAAAAATTGCCATAAAAAATGGTTGTTATGGTGATTTATAAGTGATAAATAAAGGTGGTACCGCGTATAGAACGCCCTTTGCATCGATTTGAGATGAAGGGCGTTTTTTTATGCACATGGGCTTGATTGCATAGAGTGTGCAAAAAAATAATTATTGTCACTTTGTGTGATAAGTGCGAAAGACTATTTTTCTACTAAATTACACAAAGATATATGAAAAAGAAAGGATTATAGTATGCGTAAAGAATTAGAAAAAAATTACAATCCTGCGGATATTGAAGGCAGATTGTATCAAAAATGGCTGGACAAAAAATATTTTCATGCAAAGGTAAATAAAGATAAAAAACCATTTACCATTGTGATGCCACCGCCAAATATTACAGGTAAGCTTCATATGGGACATGCTCTTGATAATACAATGCAAGATATTATTATACGTTTTAAGCGAATGCAGGGATATGAAGCACTTTGGCTTCCAGGAACAGACCATGCCAGTATATCAACGGAAGTGAAAGTGACCAATGCGTTAAAAGATGAAGGTATTGACAAGCATGAACTTGGAAGAGAAGGCTTTTTAAAGAGAACATGGGAATGGAAAGAAGAGTATGGCGGAACGATTACCAGTCAGCTTAAAAAAATGGGTTCTTCCTGTGATTGGGACAGAGAACGTTTTACAATGGATGAGGGCTGTTCTGCTGCCGTTCAGAAGGTTTTTATTAATCTTTATAAAAAAGGGTTTATCTATAAAGGTTCAAGAATTGTAAACTGGTGTCCTGTATGTAACACTTCAATATCGGATGCCGAAGTGGAACATGAAGAACAAGCAGGACATTTTTGGCATATCAATTATCCAGTTGTGGGTGAAGGAAATCGATTTGTTGAGATTGCCACAACAAGACCAGAGACGTTGTTAGGCGATACAGCGCTTGCTGTCAATCCAAAAGATGAACGCTATAAGGATTTGGTTGGCAAGATGGTAGAATTGCCACTTACAGACAGACAGATTCCAATTATTGCAGATGAGTATGTTGACATGGAATTTGGTACAGGTGTTGTAAAAATTACGCCTGCCCATGACCCAAACGATTTTGAAGTGGGAAAAAGACATCATCTTCCAGAGATTAATATTTTAAATGACGATGCTACCATTAATGCCGCTGGCGGTAAATATGTAGGAATGGAGCGATATGAAGCAAGAAAAGTGATGGTAAAAGACCTTGAAGCGTTGGGGCTTCTTGTAAAGGTGCAAGACCATGTACACAATGTAGGTACACATGATAGATGTAAGACAACGGTTGAGCCAATGGTTAAGCAGCAGTGGTTTGTAAAGATGGACGAGTTGATTAAGCCTGCTGTGGAAGGCGTTAAAAATGGCGATATTGAGCTTATGCCAGCTTCTATGGATAAGACCTATTATAATTGGACAGACAATATTCGTGATTGGTGTATTTCAAGGCAATTATGGTGGGGACATCGGATTCCAGCCTATTATTGTAGGGATTGCGGATATATGGAGGTATCTGATACAGCAATTTGCTCTTGTCCAAAGTGTAACAGTACCCATATCGAGCAAGACCCGGATACACTAGATACATGGTTTTCTTCAGCATTATGGCCATTTTCAACGCTTGGCTGGCCAGAAAAAACACCAGAATTAGCGTATTTTTATCCAACAGATGTTTTGGTGACAGGATATGATATTATCTTTTTCTGGGTAATACGAATGATTTTTTCAGGCTATGAGCATATGGGACAAAAACCGTTTGGCAAAGTTTTATTTCATGGATTGATAAGAGATTCTTTGGGACGCAAAATGAGCAAATCGTTGGGAAATGGTATTGACCCTCTTGAAGTTATTGAAAAATATGGTGCGGATGCATTGCGCTATACACTTATCACTGGAAATGCACCCGGAAATGATATGCGTTTTTATTGGGAGCGCGTGGAGGCAAGCCGTAATTTTGCTAATAAAGTTTGGAATGCCTCCCGATTTATTATGATGAATGACCCTGATAATACAGTAAAGGCAACCGATGCTATGCCTGATAATCTTACGGATGCCGATAAATGGATTTTGTCAAAGATGAATCATTTGATTGCGGAAGTTACAGAGAATATGGAAAAATATGAGCTGGGTATAGCTGTATCAAAGTTAAATGATTTTATATGGGAAGAATTTTGCGATTGGTATATTGAGATGGTAAAGCCGCGTCTGTATAATGAAGTTGATACTACAAAGACAG
This sequence comes from uncultured Lachnospira sp., assembly GCA_910589305.1. Lineage (GTDB taxonomy): Bacteria > Bacillota > Clostridia > Lachnospirales > Lachnospiraceae > Lachnospira. Next base: position 202,672 of record CAJUTV010000002.1, read on the forward strand.
CCGCTGTATGGACATTAAAGAAAGTGCTTATTGATGCATTAAAGCTGCTGCATCCATATATGCCATTTATTACAGAAGAAATTTTTTGCAATATTCAAGATAAAGAAGATTCCATTATGGTATCAAATTGGCCAGATACAAATGCTGCTTTTGATTTTTCTGATGAGGAAAAAAATATTGAGACGATTAAGGCAGCAGTAAGAAATATTAGAAATTTAAGAGCTGAGATGAATGTTGTGCCAAGCAGAAAAACACTGGTTTATGTAGTGTCTCAATCAGAAACTGTGCGTAATATATTTGAAAATGGCAAGGTTTTCTTTGCTACATTAGGGTATGCAAATGAAGTTCAAATTCAGGCAGATAAAACAAATATTCCAGAAGATGCCGTTTCAACCGTTATTCCAGATGCCATGATTTATATTCCATTTGCAGAATTGGTTGATATTGCAAAAGAATTGGAGCGATTGAAAAAAGAACAGAGCAAATTGCAAAAAGAGATTGATCGTTGCAATCAGATTCTGGGCAATGAAAAATTTATTTCTAAAGCACCAGCTTCAAAGATTGAAGAAGAAAAAGCAAAGCTTGTCAAATATCAGCAGATGTTTGAACAGGTTAATGAGCGCATTGTGGCATTTGAAAAGAAGTAATTATTTAGTTTAAGAAAAAATTAGGTTTAAGAATAAGGAGGTGATATTTTATGTCTAGTATGGTTTCGATTCCAAATGGGAGATATTCGGTTGAGATGCGAAGTGGCAAGGTTATTAAAATTGATGAAGGCTTTACCAGTCTTTTAGGGTACACAGAGGAAGATGTCAAGGAAGGGCTTGTATTTAAACAGTTTGTTCCAGATATAGAATACGATGAAATTATATCGGATTTACGTGCTACTTTTATCAATGAGCGATATGCTTGTTATCAGCATGAAATGTTGGCAAAAGATGGCAGTAAAATAAAGGCGGTTGTTTTTATCAATATTCAAAATAAGTTGTTGGAAGGACATCGTGTGTTAGAGATAGGAGTAGCAAATATTTCAAGTTTGGTTTAAATGGAATGCTGCCGTATGAAGGGGGACTTTATGCGGCAGTATTCTTTTTTATTTTAATATAAATTTTGTGGTAACAACCTTTTAAAAGCGTTATTTGCTGTTTTTAACTGCTGCTATATGGTGGTTCTACTTGAATTTTTTATATACATCACAATGCAAATAATTGCTAAAACAGTTTCTACAACTGGCTGGGCAGCAATGATACCATTTAATTGCCATAACCTATTTAAGAGCATCACTGCTGGGATAAATAATATTATGTTTCTCATAATCGTAATAAGTAAAGATTTTATTGCTAAGCCTAATGCCTGAAAATAACTTGTTATCATATTGATAATGCCAAGCATTGGTGCTGATAGACCTAAAATTCTGATAAAATATCCTGCTTGATATATAAGCGATTCATCATGGAGAAATACACTTGATAACTTTGTTCCAAATAGAAAAAATACAACTAAAAAGATTGCTCCTAAAAGCATTCCATAAATTATTGATTTTTTCATCACTTGTGAGATATCGTCTCTTTTTCCTGCGCCATAATAATATCCTACTAATGGAGCGACCCCTTGTGAAAGACCAACCGACAGCATGATTGGAACCATATCAACTTTGTAGGCAATTCCATATGATGCGATTGCATTGGAACCATAAATTCCAATAAAGTTGTTGAGAACGATATTAGAAACACTGAGTAAAACAGTAATAAGTGCACTAGGTACCCCAATACTCACTACACTGCAAACCATTTTTTTATGTAGTGCAAATTGTTTTATTGAAAGCGACATTAGCTGATTTCCTTTTTTTGCTGCCCTAATCATACAAACCAGATAATAAGTCGTGGAGCAGAAAAAACCAAAGGATGTGGCAAGCGCAGCACCAGCGGTTCCCCAACCTAATAATACAATAAAAACAAAGTCAAAGACAATATTGATAGTATTTCCAAGAGCCAGTCCGATGGTGCTTTCCTTAATAAAGCCAAGTGAACGAAAAAGATGAACCAATCCATTGGAGAGGATAATAAAGGGCGCTCCAATAAAAATATATTTTAGATAATCATAGGTATGAGTCATATTTTCTGCATCTGCTCCCGATATTTTTGCTATTGGTTTCATAAAGATGATTCCAACAAGCAAAATAATAATTCCAGCAAACACCATTGCATATAGACAAAAATTCAGTGTACTTCTGACTTCTTTATTTTTATTTTCTCCTAAGAGTCTGGCAATCACACTATTTCCACCCATACCAAAAATAGAAGCAATAGACATAATAATTAAAAGAATTGGTGTGCATAGTGTAACTGCCGCAATCATTGCAGGCTCTTTTGTCAAAGAAACAAAAAAAGTATCTGCGATATTATAAATCAGAGTTGTAAGCTGCCCCAACATGGCAGGCAATCCCATGCGCATAATTGCTTTTGAAATATTTTTTTCTTCAAATACTGTTGTCATCAAAATAAAACCTCCACAATCTGTTTCTTGTAATCTTTATTAAGATACACTATAATGAGTGCAAAGACTGAGACATATGTCTTGTTTGGAGAGAAAATATATGAAAAAATTTTATGATAAAGCACTCATTGAAACCTATATGAAGCAAACAAAGTTTGAATCTATAATAAGTAACTTACAGAAGTATTTATTTGTGATACAGTATAAAAAAGGCGAATTTGTTAGTATGCCATTACAGAAAGAACACCTGTTTCAAATTATAATTCAAGGTTCTGTAAGTATTTATTTTATTAGAGATGATGGTTCAGTATATTCTCTTGCAAATGGTCAAGCAAATGATTTGCTTGGCGAAATGGAAATTTTCTTACACCAACCAAACAATGTTTATGCTGAAGCAAATGATGATGTAATTTGTCTTGCTCTGTCTATTGAGACAAGCAAGGATATACTTTTGGAAAACTGTCAATTCTTGCAGATGATATGTGAATCTTTAACACAAAAAATGGAATCCATCACAACAATTGACGCTGCACCTGCAAGCTTAAAACAGCGTGTCCTTACTTATATGAAGTACAAATGCAGTGGAGGAGAACTAAAAGGTTTGCAACATGCGGCATTTCATTTGAATTGTAGTGTTCGCCAATTACAACGAATCCTTAATCAGTATGAAGCCGATGGAACTGTAATCAAAACTGGAAAAGGAACATATAAACTTACTATCTCTTCATTTTTTTCATCAGAATAGTAGAGACCACTGTTTATCAAATTCTGTGTTACTTTATAATACATGGGCATTGTGCAAAGCAGATATTTGATTTATAAAATAAAATGGCAGATTTAAATTCGACAATTGACAAAACATCTATATAGTGATATAGTAAGTCCGTCAATAGTATGACATACAACTGAATAAAAAACTGTTAGACAGTTTCGTGAGTAGTACTCACCTTCAGGGCAAAGTGCGATGTGTTTTAGAAAACATATCAATTCTTGACCGGCGGTGATGGCATAGAATTGTGATAAACAATTGTATGCACAAGTCCGCGAGCCTTAAAGAGGCAGATTTAAGTGTGAATCTTAAACCGACAGTATAGTCTGGATGAAAGAAGAAGGAGTGAACGATATGTCCAATTTTATCGAAACGATGCAAAAGACATTTGCATCGGTACAAGAGAACCTTGTATTTATCTTAGTATCACTTTTAATGGTGGTAGTCGTTTATTTTGCAGCTTTTGGCTGTGAAAAATTAATTGAGAAGAAAAATAATATTAAATTCTCATCCGAAAAGACCAAGATTAACAAATTGGTTATTATGGCAATGCTTGCTGCAATTGCCGTTATATTGATGTTCTTTGAATTTCCATTGACCTTTATAGCACCTGCTTTTTACGAGTTGGATTTAAGTGAAGTTCCTGTTATGATAGGCTCTTTTCTTTTAGGACCATGTGCAGGGGTTGTTATTGAAGCTGTAAAAATACTTTTAAAAATCTTTTTAAAGGGTACATCGACAGCATTTGTTGGGGATTTTTCCAATTTTATATTGGGTTGTATATTTGTAATTCCCGCCTCTGTCATTTATCATACACATAAAACGAAAAAAAGAGCGATTGCAGGATTGGTTATTGGAGGTTTGACGCTTATTGTATCAGGCGTATTTTTAAATGCGTTCTATCTGCTTCCTAAATATTCACAGTTATATGGTATGCCTGTTGAAAAATTTATTGAGATGGGACATTCTATTAATGGTAGGATTAATAATGTTCTTACATTTGGGGTTTTGGCGGTTGCTCCATTTAATTTTATAAAAGCTACACTTGTAAGTATTATAACCATATTGTTGTATAAATATTTAAGTAAACTTTTAAAGGTGCATTGAATAATTCATAAAAGCAGCGGAAATAATAATTATGCTCAATTATTTTGAAAAGAAAGTTCTTGTAATAATACGGACACAGAAAAATTCTGAAAGAAAGGGCGTGATTATTTATGAAAAAGATAAAGTTTGTTTTGCTTACAGCTATGGTAGTTTTTGTAGTTGGCTCTCTTATAGGTTGTGGAGAAGAAATGAAAGATGACACTGGGAGTAGTCCTGATTCAGATAACGGGATTGTACAAATGACAAATTCAACCAATCATACGGACGAAGCCGCTACGGATATGAAAGAGATGGCTACCGACATAAAAGATGATTTGAAGGAGATGGCTACGGACGCAAAGGAAAAGTTGAGTAATGCTGCGACAAAAGCAGAGGAAATGTTTACAGATACAGCAACCAAAGTACACAATTAAAATTTATGTGATTAAAAGTAATCTTTTTACTTCAAATTTTAAATAAGCCATTATATTTGTAATTATTGCAAATGTAATGGCTTTTATGATATAATAATCGCGGCAAAAGCCGAGCTATATGTTTTCACTATATATAAATTTATGATATAATAGCCACAGTTTTGCTTTGGCAGTTCAATATAAAGTAAAAAGCGGGGAAGTATGCCTATGAGACATGGTTATATAAGGTTGGCAGCAGCAACGCCTAAGATAAAGGTTGCCGACTGCAAGTATAATACCAAGCAGATATTAAAACTTGCAAAAAAGGCGTATGATGAAGATGCAAGAGTGCTTGTTTTACCTGAATTGTGTATAACAGGATATACTTGTAATGATTTATTTTTGCAAAGCACTTTGATTTCCAGCGCTAAAGAAAGTCTTATAAAAATTGTAAAAGAGACATCATGTTATAAAGGAATGATTTTATTTGTAGGACTTCCATTAATCTATCGCTGTAAACTGTATAATGTGATTGCAGTGATGTGTGATGGACAGCTTTTAGGTTTTATTCCAAAAAGAAATTTGCCAAATTATGGCGAGTTTTATGAAAAGCGATATTTTGTATCTGGTTTTGAAGAATGTGTTGATATTCAAGTGGCAGATTGGACTGTTCCAATGGGAATGAATTTGCTTTTTGAATGCAGCAATATGCCTTCTCTTGTCATAGGGGCGGAGGTGTGTGAAGATTTGTGGAGTCCAAAACCTCCAAGCATTGAACATGCGTTGCATGGCGCTACAGTTTTAGTCAATTGTTCGGCGAGCAATGAAGTTGTTGGAAAATCTGAGTACCGGTATGATTTAGTAAAAGGACAATCCGCTCGTCTTATATCGGCTTATGTATATTCAAGTGCTGGTGAAGGGGAGTCAACACAAGATATTGTATTTAGCGGAAACAATATGATATGTGAAAATGGTTCTGTTTTGGCATCGGGACAGTTATTTATGAATAAGTGTATCTATGCAGATATTGATTTAGAACGGCTGCAGTCCGAGCGATGCCGAATGAATACGTTTGATATGGACGAGCTTGAGTCTGAACGTTCATATACTAGAGTAAAATTTTGTACACAGATAAAAGATTTAAAATTGATACGATATTTTGACAAGGCGCCTTTTGTACCTTCCGATAAGCACAGCAGGGATGAACGGTGTGAAGAGATACTTAATATTCAAACATATGGATTAAAGAAAAGGCTGGAGCATACAGCATGTCAAAGCGCTGTTGTCGGCATCTCCGGCGGACTGGATTCTACACTTGCTTTGATAGTAACGGTAAGAGCCTTTGACAAATGTGGCATATCAAGAGACAAGATAACTTGTGTGACGATGCCTTGTTTTGGTACAACAGACCGAACCTATCGCAATGCGGTGACACTTACCAGACAGCTTGGGTGTACATTAAGAGAAATTAATATAAAAGAGGCAGTAAAACAGCATTTTAAAGATATTGGACATGATGAAGCTATACATGATACAACCTATGAGAATAGCCAGGCGAGAGAACGAACACAAGTTCTCATGGATATTGCCAATCAGACGGGTGGTATGGTGATAGGAACGGGGGATATGTCCGAGCTCGCCTTAGGCTGGGCAACGTATAATGGAGACCATATGTCCATGTATGGTGTCAATGCTTCCGTGCCAAAGACCTTAGTAAGACATTTAGTTCGATATTATGCAGATTCCAGTCAAGATACGTTGTTGACACAAGCACTCTATGATATATTAGATACACCAGTGAGTCCAGAGCTTTTGCCGCCGCAGGAAGACGGCAATATTGCTCAAAAAACAGAAGATATTGTCGGACCATATGAATTGCATGATTTTTTCATGTATCATATATTGCGGTTTGGAGTTTCCATGCAAAAACTTTTTAGGATTGCAAACATAGCGTTTGATAAGGAGTATGATAAGGAGACGATATACAAGTGGCTAAAAATATTTGTCCGTCGATTTTTTTTACAACAGTTTAAGCGTTCCTGTTTGCCAGATGGACCTAAAGTCGGTTCTGTTGCTTTATCTCCACGCGGCGATTTAAGGATGCCAAGTGATGCATCGGCTCTGTTGTGGATGCATGAACTGGATTATATAAAAGAAACAAATAATTTGGAGGAATGAAAAGATGGCACAGTCTAGCAAAAATACATCAAATGAAAGCAGACAAGAAAAAGTAATGACAAAATATGACAGAAAGGTTGCCAAGCGAAAGGCAGAGAGAGCACGCGAGATAAGAAATAAAAAGATTGCTGTCAGCGTTGCGCTGTTGCTGTGTATAGGGCTAGTTATCGGTATAGGAACGGCAGTCGGCGTCAATTTATATAAAATTTATTACAGCTATATCAAGGTTGATGGCAATCCTGTCAGTGAAATTGAATTTGATTTTTACTATAGTTTATCTAAAAATAGTATGTTAAATCAGAATGTTAGCTCTGATATGACTTATGCACAATATCTTCAATCTTATATGGGTTATGATATGACAAAGAGTGATAAAAAACAAAAGTATTCGGATAATTATACATGGTATGATTATTTTGCTAATAATGGGGTAACTTCATTAAAACAGTATAAAACATTGTTAAAGATTGCTGATGAAAGAGGTTTTGAGTATACAACAGCAGAAGAAGATTACAATGAGTTTATTGACCAGATAAAATCAGAGGCAGAATCTGCTTCTATGTCATTTAATGCGTACTATGAAGAAGCATTTGGCAAACATGCAAGCAAGAGCAATACAAAGGCATATGTCAATGATTATTTAAAAGCCGTTGCATTTAGGGACAGTATTGACGGTGAGCTTGCTGCGACAACAGAACAAGTTTCTGCGTATTATGAGGAGCATAAAAACGATTATGATACCGTTTCTTATCGTTATCTGGATATCAAGGCTGCTGATACCGATGATGTATCGGTGCAGGCTGCAAAAAGTTCCGCTGATAATATGCTTGAAAAAATTACAGATGAACATTCATTTATTGAGCTTTGTCCAGGTTATGCTACAGATTCCGCATCAGAATATACTGATGATGAGTCAAAGTCCTTAGTTTCTAATGCAACCTATGCATCTTGTGAGACGGATATAGCCGAGTGGCTTTTTGATGCAAGCAGAGAAAATGGCGATAAAACATTAATAGAACATGACCATGGTGATAGTGTGCCAAAATATACCGTGTTGTTTTATATCGACCGAACAAATAAAAAAGAGGACAGCACGACAGCTATTGAAAATACACTTCTTGACCAGAATTATTCAGAACTTATAAAGCCTTATATGGAGGCAATAACGGTTGATACAAATGGTAGATATGTGACAATAGAGTCATAGTGCTGGTAAATGATGATGTTAAACAGTATTGATATAACAAAGTATAAATGCTGTATTTTTGACCTTGATGGAACACTGATAGATTCAACGGGAGTATGGCATAAAGTTGACATTGATTTTTTGGAAAAAAGAGGTATTGCAATTCCGGATGATTTTATAGAGGAAATAAAAATACATACGTTTGAGTCTGGAGCAAAATATGTAGTGGAGCGTTTTGGACTTGATGAAAATCCAAAAGAAATTATAAGCGAATGGTTTGATATGGCTGTTTTTGCTTATGATAATGAAATTAAGCTAAAAAATGGTGTAAAAGAGCTTCTTGAGTTTATAAAGCAACAGGGACTAAAAATTGCTCTTGCAACTTCATCAGACCGAAAATTGTTTGAAAAGTGTCTAAAAAGAAATGGTATTTATGATTTTTTTGATAGCTTTACACAGACAAGTGAAGTTGCAAGGGGAAAAAGTTTTCCAGATGTTTATGAGTGCGCCGCATTAAAATGCGGCGTAGAAAAAGAAGACTGTATTGTGTTTGAAGATGTACTTGCAGCTGTAAAAGGGGCAAAAAAAGGCGGCTTCTTTACAGTGGCAGTACAAGATAAGGCTTCAGCTCAAGATGAGGTACAAATAAAGGAGGCAGCAGACCTATATATAAAAAATTATAGTGAACTACAATTTTTCACATTGACTTCACCATGTTCGTTATGCGTTGTTGATGTGTAATTTTTGTGATTTATTAATGTCAAAGATTTAACAATTTGCTGATGGTCTTTGATTATGACACATGACAAGGAGGGAAAAAGTGATGGTGCCATTTCTAATATGTTTTCCGTTGTTCGTTGCTTTGTTGATGTATGTCATTAAAGTAAATAAAATACGGAATATAATTGCCTACATTAGTGCAGGAGTGATAATGGTGGCAGTTTTAATAATGTCTGTTCTGTGGATTATGGACGGCTGCAACGCAATTTTATTGTATTATGAGACTGAAATTGTTGATAAAGTGATACTTTCAGTTGAATTGTTATTGATGGTTATTGTAGTGCATCTTTGTTTTAAATATAAAAAATACATAATCAGTTTACTTACGATTATACCAACTTTATTAATAGCATATGTGGAGATATGGGGACCCAAGCGAGATATGATTAATCATATCCGAATTGATTATCTGTCTGTTCTTATGTGTATTATTATCGGTATTATTGGTGGACTAATTATTATCTATGCAGTAGGATATATGCACGGATACCATCATCATCATACAGAAGTTGAAGATAGAAGAAATTATTTCTTTATGTTGCTTTTTATCTTTTTGGGAGCCATGTTTGGATTTGTGCTTTCTTCAAGTCTGTTGTGGATTGATTTGTTTTGGGAGACGACAAGTATCTGTTCTTTTTTATTGATTGGTTATACCAAAACAGACGAGGCAATTCAAAATTCGTTTCGGGCATTGTGGATGAATTTATTAGGTGGTACAGCGCTTGCATTAGGGATTGTCTATCAGATTTATAAAATGAATAATGATTCCCTGCAATATCTTGTGGGTATGGGGTCATGGGGATTTGGCTCAGCAGTTATCCCCATTGCACTGATTGCATTTGCCGCCCTAACCAAGTCTGCTCAGATGCCATTTTCTAAATGGCTTTTGGGAGCGATGGTTGCGCCTACGCCGTCTTCGGCACTTTTGCACAGTGCTACAATGGTAAAGGCAGGAATTTACATATTGTTTCGTTTAGCTCCAGCAATGACTAATACAGTGACTGGAAATATGATTAGTTTTATTGGTGGATTTACATTTTTTGTGGCTTCACTGATAGCAATTGCACAAAGTGACGGCAAAAAAGTGCTGGCTTTTTCTACCATATCCAATTTAGGACTGATGGTTGCCTGTGCAGGTGTAGGTGAATCAGAGACATTGTGGGCAGGAATCTTTTTAATGATTTTCCATGCCGTGTCAAAATCGTTGCTCTTTCAAGATATTGGTGCGACAGAAAATGCTATGCACTCAAGAGATATTGAAGATATGCACGGTTTGTTATACCGACTTCCACGATTAGGTGCATTTATGTTTATTGGTATTGCAGGAATGTTTCTTGCGCCGTTTGGTATGCTGATTTCAAAGTGGTCAGCATTAAAAGCGTGTGTTGATGACAATAATATTGTGATGGTTATTCTGATTGTCTTTGGCAGTGCTACAACCATGTTTTACTGGACAAAATGGATGGCAAAACTGATAAGTGCAACCAATGAATCTAAAATAAAAGATATCACCAAAAAGAATGAATTGATATCGCTTTCCATTCATGCCGTTCTTATGATTGTATTGTGTGTGTCTTTTCCAATATTGTCAAAAGTTTATGTTGTACCTCTGTTAAAAGAAATGTATGGCTCTTATGTTACGGTTCTTTCAATGAGTATGTTATATACACTTGTTATAATTATATGTTTTATTTTTGCTATTCCAATTATTACGTTTGGCTATACAAGAAAATTGCATGAAAATAAAAAGTTGGCTTATATGAGCGGTATTAATGAGGGAGATAATAGCAGTTTTACAGATGCGTTTGGTGAGGCAAAAAAATTACAGATGTCAAACTGGTATTTTAAAGATTTTATTGGACAAAGAAAATTGATGGTTCCATCAGAAATATTTGCAACCGTACTTCTTATAGTGATGTTAAGTGTTATTTTGGGAGGTGCATTATTATGACAAGAATTATATCCATATTAATTTATCTGCTGCTAGCTCCAATTATAGGAGGATTGCTTGATGGAATTGACCGTAAGATTTCAGCCAGAATGCAGGGCAGAATTGGACCTCCATTGTTACAGCCGTTTTATGATGTGAGAAAGTTATTACATAAGCAAAAGATTTCTGTCAATAAATCACAGTCTTTTTTGATATTGTGTTTTTGCATTACACAAATTTTTACAGGTTGTCTTTTTTTTGCAGGTTCTGATATATTGTTTTGCTTTTTTATTCTCTCTACAGGTGCCACATTTTTAGTGTTTGCTTCTGCGATAACAAGTTCGCCTTACAGTACAATGGGCGCTTCAAGAGAGCTGTTTCAAATGATGGTTTATGAACCAGCCGTTTTACTTGCATGTGTTGGTCTATATCTTGCGACAGGTTCTTTTAATGTAAATGAAATTATACAAAAACATGTAAGTGCTATTTTGTTTTTGCCGGGCTTTTTTATTGCCTATGTGTTTATTCTTACCATTAAGATGAGAAAGTCGCCATTTGATTTTAGTACATCACATCATCCGCACCAAGAACTTGTAAAAGGTATTACAACAGAGATGGGTGCAACGAATCTTGCGATATATTCTATTACAGAATGGTATGAAAATGTATTTTTACTCGGTGTGGTTGGTATTTTTATTGTCAATGAAAATCCTTTGAGTTATTTGTTTGCTGTGATTGTTATACTTGCCGTATGCTTTTTAGAGACATTGATTGATAATACATGTGCCAGAGTAAAATGGGATACGATGTTAAAATCAACATGGCTTGTAACATTATTGGCAGCAGGCGTGAATTTGATGGTACTGATGTTGGGAAGATAAAAAATAGTTGCATAGCAACAAAAAAGGTTCTTATAAATATTAGAAAGGGTTAATTATGGCAAATGTTAAGAAGTCACCATGGCTGTTGCATTATGATGGTTCAAGCTGCAATGGCTGTGATATAGAAGTTTTGGCCTGCCTTACTCCGGTTTATGATGTTGAGCGGTTTGGCATTGTAAATACAGGTGACCCCATGCAGGCAGATATCTTGTTGATAACAGGAGGCATCAATTATCAGAATCAATCCATAGTAAAGCAGATATATGACCAGATGCCAAGACCAAAAGTGGTGGTTGCAGTAGGTATTTGTGCATGTACGGGTGGAGTGTTTAAGGAGTGCTATAATATTTTAGGCGGTGCGGATACCGTTATACCAGTAGATATCTATGTACCAGGCTGTGCAGCGAGACCGCAGGCTATTATTGACGGCGTTATAAAGGCTGTTGAGCTGTTTCAGCAACGCTCCGATGACCATGATGCTCTTGAAAAAAGAAAGAGAAAGATGTAGCGTAAAACGCTTTAGAATGGAGGAAAAAATGTCTGAAGTAATATGTCCAGATAATGTGCTTATTGAAATTGAAGCTGACAGGATTCTTGATACTGTTATGGAGATGAAAAATAAAGGACTGCGCTTGTCACAGGCATGTGCAGCTTATGTAAATGATAAATATGAGCTGAGTTATTCGTTTGCCAATGAAGATACATATGAATATACAACGCTGAGAGTAATAATTGATAAAGAGACAGAAATTTGCAGTATTACAGAATTTTATCCGTATGCTTTTCTCTATGAAAATGAAATGAAAGAACTTTTTGGTGTAAATATTAAAATGATTAATGTTGATTATCATAATAAATTGTATCGTATTGAGGCAGAGACACCATTTTTAAAGAAGGGGGTGTAAGAATTGGGAAAGACAAGTATCATTCCATTTGGACCACAACATCCAGTGCTTCCAGAGCCAATACATTTAGATTTAGTGATTGAAGATGAGAAAGTTATTGAGGCAATCCCTTCGATTGGCTTTGTACATCGAGGTTTAGAAAGTTTAGTTGATAAAAAAGATTTTAATGAGATGACGTATGTGGTGGAAAGAACATGCGGAATATGCAGTTTTATGCACGGGATGGGTTATTGTGAGAGTGTTGAGCATATTATGGATATCGAAGTTCCATCGAGAGGTCGGTTTTTACGTACCATCTGGTGTGAGATGTCAAGGCTGCACAGTCATTTATTGTGGCTTGGTTTGCTTGCAGATGGTTTTGGATTTGAGAGTCTGTTTTATGAATGTTGGAGAATGAGAGAGAAAATTCTTGATTTGTTTGAGATGACAACAGGCGGAAGATGTATTTTTTCCGTCAATAAAATCGGCGGCGTTCTCAAAGATATTGAAGATGATATGATAAAGACGATTCTTAGCGTGTTAAACGATATGGAAAAGGAAATCAATACCATCAAAAAAACATTTTTGCTTGATTATACGGTTGAGAGCCGATTAAAAGAGGTCGGATGTTTATCAAAACAACAAGCGCATGACTTAGGATGTGCAGGACCGTTTGCAAGGGCAAGCGGTGTCCGTATGGATATGAGAAAACGCGGTTATGCAGCTTATGCAGAAATTGACTTTGAACCGATTACAAGTAATATTGGGGACAGTTATGCTCGATGTGAATGCCGAATTGAAGAGCTGACACAATCGATTGATATTATAAGACAAGCGGCAGCAAAGATGACACAGGGTGAAATTGCTGTTATGGCAAAAGGAAATCCAAAGGGTGAATATTTTATGCGAGTAGAACAGCCAAGAGGAGAAGCTATTTACTATGTAAAAGCAAATGGAACAAAATTCCTTGACCGTATGAGGGTTCGTACACCGACTTTTGCCAATTTGCCAGGTATGTTGGAAGCAATTAAAGGAGCACAGCTTGCAGATGTTCCGCTTCTTATATTGACGATTGACCCATGTATTAGCTGTACAGAACGCTGATTTTGTACAATATATAAATGAGGCAATAAAAGATATTGTTAAGCAATTAAAATAATAGATTTGATTGTGATAGAATGATTACAATTTTGTAGAATTGGAGAGTTTCATGGCGAAGATAATGAATTTTACAGGTACCATGCTTAAGAATCTGTTTTCTAAGCCTGTTACCAAAAACTATCCCGCACAACCAGCTGTTTATCCTGAACGGAGCAGAGGACATGTTGAGATTGATATTGAAAGCTGTATAACATGTGGGATATGTAAGATGAGTTGTCCTTCAGGGGCAATTCAAGTAGACAAAGCGGCAGGTACATGGACAATTAACCGGTTTGACTGTGTTCAGTGCGGATATTGTGCTGTGAAATGTCCTAAAAAATGTTTAAGTATTGTTCCTGGTTATCAGGAACCAATGGGATTAAAAACAGAAGATGTATATACAAGGTCACAACCTTATAAGCCGCCAAAACCAGCAGCAAAACCAACAATAAAACCAGAAACGAAGCAGGAGGGATGATTGTTATGCACGAATATCATGGTGCTGTGGAAATTATTGAACATGCAGAGGAAGAAGCAAAGGCTTTAGGACATACAAAAGTAACAAAAATTAATCTTGTAATTGGAGAAAGTTCAGGCTATTCTTTTGAAGCAGTTAAGAAATACTTTGATGAAGTATCGCCGAATACAATGTGTGAAGGCGCTGAAATTACAGTGAGAACAACAAAAACTATGCTTCGCTGTCCAAGTTGTAACGAATTATTTGTCAAGAAGCCGCTTATGTATGAATGTCCGCATTGCGGGACACCCGGCGAGCCAACAGATGCAGGCAGGGAGATGGCTATTGATAGTATAGAATCTGAATGAGGTTGAGTGCTTATGAAGGATTGCTATACAGAAGGAATATATTGTGAAGATAAAGAATTTGCTTTATCGGACAGCAATCAAATTGCTATTGCCGAAGTGCTAAATAAAAATAGTGCTGTTGGCGTAGTGGGCGGTTATTATGATGTTGGACTGCCTATTAAATTTATTAGCCTATTTATGATTTCTACATTAGGATATGAAAGTTTTTATCATTATTATAAAGAGACAGGATATCAACTGTTAAGTATTATCTATAGTGAAGACAAGCCGTATTTTGAGAGAGAGACTTTTGCTAGTGTATCTGATTCAAGAACATATCGCCTTGTAAAAAAAGATGGAGAAACACTGTGGGTTAAAGAGATTAAGGTGGACACAGTAGACTCTTCTGGAAGACCTATGTGGATTTTATCATTAAATGATGTCAATGACTTTTGTGAACGAGAAGAAAAATTGATGCGCGTCAGCGCGGCAAAATCAGAATTTTTAGCCAGTATGAGCCATGATATCCGAACACCGCTGAATGTGATTATGGGTATGACGGCATTGGCTGAAAGTTCAATTTATGAACCGAGCTATGTAGCAGACTGTTTATCGAATATTACCATTGCAGTCAATCATTTGCTTGCACTAATTGATGAAGTACTTGATATTAAAAAGCTTGAATCAGGTGTACAAGCTTTACATGAAACTCCTTTTTTATTGTCAGAAGTGTGCGACAATCTTATGATGATGAGCAAATTTGATATTGCTTCAAAGAGGCATACGCTGCATTTTGATATGAAAAATGTGGTACATAAGCGTTTAATTGGCAATCAAAGCCGGCTTCAGCAGGTTTTTATGAATTTGCTTAGCAATGCTGTAAAATATACACCAGATGGCGGAACAATTACAGTGACAATTATAGAAAAGCCTGTTCGTACATCGAATTTAGCATATTTTGAATATGTGGTAGAAGATAATGGTATAGGCATGTCAAAAGAATTTATCCAACATATATTTGAGCCATTTGTGCGAGAAAATGATGCGTATGTTACAAAACGTCAAGGTACAGGGCTTGGCATGGTTATTGCACGAAATATTGTGCAAATGATGAATGGTGATATAAAAGTGGAGAGCAAAAAAGGAGTTGGCTCTCGCATTACAGCACATTTTTATATTAAATGTCAAGATAAAAATATGACTGATGGTATATTAAATAAAAATGAAAAGCAAGAGCCATCTATTATTAAGATGAAGACGTTTGAGGGAATGCGATTGCTTTTGGCAGAAGATAATAAGCTTAATGAACGAATTGCCGTAGAGATTTTAAAATCGTTTGGATTTTATGTGGATTCAGTCAATGATGGAAAAAAGCTTGTGGATATGGCTTTAAAATCACAAAAAAACTATTATGATGTTATTCTTATGGATATTAAGATGCCTGTTATGGATGGCTATGAGGCAACACATTTACTGCGTTTAAGCAATAGATTAGACTTGCAAACAATTCCTATTATAGCGATGACTGCAAATGTGTTTTCTTCTGATGTTGACACTGCTTTAGCAGCAGGAATGAATGAGCATGTCACAAAGCCAATTGATTGGAATCATATGTTTAAGGTGCTGCAAAAAATATTGAAATAATTGTTGTTTATTAGAAAATATAAAATAAAAGAGTATGTCTGTAGGCGTTGTTTATCAAATGGCTTTTTGGCATACTTTTTTGTATTATTATATTTTATTGGTAAGCTTATTATACAAAAAATTATCTTTGCCATTTTGGCTATTTTTCGTTATAATATATTGGATATTAGAAAATTGCACATAAATATATGATAAATAGAATGAAATTTATAGTTATATTGATGTCATTAAAAAAAAGAGTACATATGTGAAAGTGCTTTATTGCAATTTTGAGGAAATTATGGATTATTTTAAAATAAATATTACAGTGTATGGTCTGGTACAGGGTATTGGTTACAGACCTTTTGTGGCAGAACTTGCAGAACGATTACATCTTGTTGGTGAAGTCAGAAATTGTGGGGGAATTGTTCAAATCGTTGCAGAGGGTGAAAGTGATGAATTAAACCAGTTTATACACTGTTTAAAAACAACTTGTCCGCAGGGTGGCTTTGTAAGAGATGTTCAAATAGAAGCCATTGAATCGTTGGACAAAAAACATTTTTTGAACTTTCGTATTGTGGCAAGCAAAGAGAACTCTTTTAATGGAATTTATCTGCCTCCTGATTTGCCTACATGTCCACAGTGTGAAGCAGAGTTATATAATGCAAAAAATAGGCGGTTTCGATATCCATTTATTAGTTGTGTCGCATGTGGTCCAAGATATAGTATAATAAATCGAATCCCTTATGACAGGGAAACAACAACAATGGATATGTTTGCAATGTGTGATTCCTGTAATAATGAATATACAAAACATGGTGACAGACGTCGCCATGCGCAGACAATTGCTTGTCACGATTGTGGTCCGCAGCTTCGTTTAATGGATAAAAATGGTATGGTCTTTTATGGTGAAGAAGCACTACAAGAGGCAATTCTGGCAATAAAGGAAGGCAAAATTGTTGCAGTAAAAGATATTGGCGGATTTCATTTTGCTATTCAATTAGACAAAAAAAAGACTATCAAAAGGCTGCGTGATTTTAAAAATCGTGATAGCAAGCCATTTGCTGTAATGTTTCGCGATATTGAAAGTATAAAACAATATGCCTATATCTCAAAAAAAGAAGAGGAATTATTATTGTCTGCACCGCGTCCCATTGTGCTTTTACAAAAAAAGTATAATCATTTTTATGAGGGTATATGTGATGAGCAATTATATATTGGGGCTATGCTGCCTTGTAATCCCTTGCAGATGCTTTTGACCGATGCTTGCGGTGCTTTGATTATGACAAGTGGAAATAAAGATAAAGAACCGATTATTATTGATGATGAGCCGATGGAGGCATTGATGAAGTCAGGGTGTCCAGATATGGTGCTTACACATGACCGAAAGATTGTAACACCATTAGAAGACTCAATTCTTCAAGTGACTACATGTTCAGATGGAACGCCTTTGGTTCAAATGATTCGCCGTAGCAGAGGATATGTCCCAGAACCCATTGTTATAAATACCACACCTCAAAAAGAAATGATTGTAGCAGGCGGTGATTTAAAAGCTTGTTTTGCTCTTGTAAAAAAATCAAATGTATATATGGGTGGACATTTTGGGCAATTAGAGGATTACAGAGCATTAAAAGCATGGCATATGGCAGCGGGACATATGGTAAAATTAATAGGATTAAAGCCGCAGTTAATTGTTGGAGATAAACATCCTAACTATACATCTGCTCAAGATGCAGATATATGTTTTTTTCATCATCATGCACATGTAGCATCGGTTATTGCTGAACATCATCTTTCAGGGAAGGTATTGGGTTTAGCATTTGACGGCACAGGGTATGGTGAGGATAAAACGATATGGGGCAGCGAGTTTTTGTCTTGTTTTCAGGATACATTTGAGCGTGTAGGACACCTTATGCCAGTGATGATGACAGGAGGTGATATGGCTGCAAAAAATGCTGCTATATCACTTGCTGCATATGTCAATATGGCATATAATAGAGGACTTTTAGATGAAAGCGTTTGGAAATTATCCTGTTTTCGCCGTCAAGATATAAAATTAGTAAAAGCAGCATTAAATAACAATATGAACACTATAAAAACAACATCAATGGGGAGGTTTTTTGATGCGGTATGCGCACTTTTAGATATTCACTATGACAATGACTATGAAGGGCAGTGTGCTTGTTATCTTGAAGCAGCAGCACAGCGTGCAATGATGAGAAAAATGTATGTATCCAATCTTGATTTTGAAGGCAAGACGCTTGAGTTTAAAATTCATTGTTACAATGAAAAATATATAATAGATGGTGTGCAGTTTATAGCGGATTTATATAAGGCAAAACAAGCAGGGATTTTAAAAGAAAAATTGGCACTTGCCTTTCATTTAGCTTTATGTGATGCCTGTGTTAAAATTTGTATGTCCTATTGTAATAATAACAATGTGAATCAAGTTGTCCTATCAGGAGGAACTTTTTATAATAAAATATTATTAAAAAATATATATGAAAAATTATCAAACAATCATATACAGGTTTATATTAATGAGAAGGTTCCTTGTGGTGACGGCGGACTTGCATTAGGACAGGCATATCTTGCTTCATTGTTACCATAGAAGCCGATGTTATGAATAAAAAGCAAGCCAATTACAAATATTCGTTTGATTGAAGTATGAATATTTTTTTGTATATTAAAAAATTTGTTTATAAAATTTGTCCAAATGGACTTTTAGGAAGAATAGAATGGAGAAAAAATATGTGTGTTGCGTTGCCAGGTAAGGTAATCAAATTAAATGGCAGTGATGCAGTAATTGATTTTAATGGGAATCAATTAACAGCAAAAACAGGACTTGTAGAGATTGAATTAGGCGATTATTGTCTTGTACATGCTGGCTGTATTTTGCAAAAGGTTGAGGCAGACGAGGCAAAAAAACTAGCTGCACTTATGGAGGAGATTGAAGCATTTACATGATGGATTTATCAGTTATAAAAAAATATTTGCGTGAATATGACGCGTCGGATATCCATATTATGGAAGTATGCGGAAGTCATACAGCCGCTATTAGAAAATTAGGGATTCCAAGTTTGTTGTCTGAGCATATTCATTTGATTTCAGGACCAGGCTGTCCAGTCTGTGTAACGGCTTCTTCTTATATTGATAAGCTTTTACAGCTTGCAAGGGCAGGAAAATGTATTGTTACATTTGGCGATTTAATTCGAGTAATGGGAAGTACAAGCAGTTTAAGTATTGAGAAGGGGAGAGGTGCAAGGGTTGAGGTTGTATATTCTCCCTTTGACCTTGTAAAGATGGCAAAATCAGAGCCTGAAACAACATTTATATTTGCAGCTATTGGGTTTGAGACAACAACACCTATTTATGCACTGCTGCTAGAGCAGCTACTTGCAGAAAATATAAATAATGTTCAATTGTTGACAGCGTTAAAAACGATGCCGCCTGTTATCGAACATTTGTGCGTGTTGGGTGCGCCAATCAATGGATTTTTGGCGCCTGGACATGTAAGTGTTGTCACAGGAAGTGATATTTTTCTTCCTATTGCTAAAAAATATCATCTTCCTTTTGGTGTGTCTGGATTTTTGGGAGACGAGCTTCTTACAGCAATATATGGTATTGTCAAGGCTAAAGACAAAGGATGTGTTATGAATTTTTATCCTTCTGTAGTTTGTGCAAAAGGAAATCAAAAAGCACAGGAATGTGTACAAAAATATTTTGTTAAGACGGATGCTGCTTGGCGGGGAATGGGTATTATTTCCGATTCAGGACTAAAAATAAGAGAAGCGTATAGTATGTACGATGCGGGCAGTGCTGATTTGATGGAAGATAAAAAGAGCAATCAAGCTTGTCGGTGTGATGAGGTGCTAATGGGAACAATAGCGCCTACACAGTGTCCTTTATACAAAAAGGTATGCAATCCATTAAATCCGCAGGGTGCATGTATGGTTTCATCAGAGGGAAGCTGTCATGCGTATTATACAAATGGATAAATAGTTTAACAATATTAGGAATATTTTTGTTTTTTAAGAGGAACTTCGATTTGCCTGTTAAAAAAATGCCACAGACAGCAATAAGATTAGAAGTAACCAATAAAGCAGATTGTAAATATGGACTTGACTTGAATTAATATAGAAATGGGGATTAAAATGAGTGAAAATTATGTGACAATGGCACATGGCAGCGGAGGTCTTGAAACGCAGAAATTAATTGATGAGATTTTTGCCACAGCATTTGGCAATAAATATTTAAGCCAGATGGAAGACAGTACTATTGTTGATGGAAGTCATAAAATAGCGTTGACAACGGATAGTTTTGTGGTAACACCAATTGAATTTTTGGGTGGTGATATTGGAAGGCTTTGTATTTGCGGCACAGTCAATGATTTACTGATGAGAGGTGCAACGCCAAAATATTTGACATGTGGCTTTATTATTGAGGAAGGTGCTTCTATTGTTTCTTTAAAAAAGATTGCACAGTCAATGGAAGCGACTGCAAAAGAGGCAAATATTTTTATTGTTGCAGGAGATACCAAAGTAGTAAATGGTAAGGGCGATATCTATATTAATACAACAGGTGTTGGCTTTATTGATGAGAAGCAGGAAGAATTGGGCGCAAAGCGTTGTGAACAAGGCGATTCTATTATTGTATCCGGAAAATTGGGAGAACATCATGCAGCCATTCTTAGCAGCAGAATGAATATTGAAAATCAAATCCAAAGTGACTGTGCCCCATTAAATCACATGGTTATGGCGCTTCTTAGAGAAAAAATACAGATACATGCCATGCGTGATGTAACAAGAGGCGGATTAGCGACAATTTTAAAAGAATTGGCAGTTGTCTCTCAAAAAGATTTTATTATTGGTGAGGATAGTTTGCCAGTATCAAGTACTGTAAAGGATTTTTGCGGCTTGTTGGGACTTGACCCATTGTATATGGGGAATGAGGGGAAAATGGTTGCGGTCGTATCAAAAAATCATGCCCAGAAAGCTCTTGAAATTATACAAAACAGTCCATATGGACATGATGCAGCAATTATTGGACAAGTTGAGGACGGCAATGGAAAATTGCTGATGAAAACATCCATAGGCGGACTACGCAATCTTGAGGTATTAACAGGAGAAGGATTGCCAAGAATTTGTTAATTATGTATATTTATATGTCATTAAAATATATTTTTTTATCACAAATTATTAAATTAATTTTATATTTATAAATGCAGAAAAAGCATGACAGAAACTTAACAAAGTGGTATAATAATCCTATAAAACAAGTACATACAAGTTGGTTCATATTCGAGGGAGAACGGGCTTGCAGCTTGTTATAGATTACGTGAGTTAAGGAGGATTTTTTCAGAATGGCAAACAGATTTGTACTCAATGAGACAAGTTATCATGGAGTAGGAGCGATTAAAGAGATTGCTAATGAAGTAAAAAGCAGAGGCTTTGTGAAAGCGTTTGTTTGTTCAGACCCTGATTTAATTCGGTTTGATGTGACAAAGAAAGTGACCGATGTTTTAGATAAAGCATCGATTTCTTATGAATTGTATAGTAACATAAAGCCTAATCCTACGATTGAAAATGTCCAGACAGGTGTGGAGGCATTTAAAAAGAGTGGGGCTGACTGCATCATTGCAATCGGCGGAGGTTCTTCCATTGATACCGCTAAAGCGATTGGTATCGTGGTAGAAAATCCAGAGTTTGCAGATATTCGTTCACTTGAAGGGGTTGCACCAACAAAGAAAAAGGCAGTGCCTATTATTGCAGTTCCGACTACAGCAGGTACAGCGGCTGAGGTTACAATTAACTATGTAATCACCGATGCAGATAAGAACAGAAAGATGGTTTGTGTTGATGTTCACGATATTCCTGTTGTGGCAATTGTTGACCCAGATATGATGGCTTCAATGCCAAAGGGACTTACAGCAGCGACAGGTATGGATGCACTCACACATGCGATTGAGGGTTACATAACGGCTGGTGCATGGGAACTTAGTGACATGTTTCATATAAAAGCTATAGAAATTATTTCTAAAAACCTTCGTGGCGCTGTGGATAATACACCACAGGGACGAGAAGGCATGGCACTTGGTCAATATATAGCAGGTATGGGATTTTCTAATGTTGGACTTGGTATTGTTCACTCAATGGCACACCCTTTAGGTGCGCTTTATGATACACCACATGGTATTGCTAATGCAATTATACTTCCTATAGTAATGGAATATAACGCTTCGGCTACTGGCGAGAAATATAGGGATATCGCTAAAGCTATGGGCGTTGAGGGAGTAGATAGTATGAGTTTAGACGAGGCAAGAAAAGCAGCAGTTGATGCTGTAAAGCAGTTATCAAAGGATGTTGGTATTCCAACAGACCTTAAAGATATTGTCAAAACGCAAGATGTTGATTTTCTGGCACAGTCTGCTTATGATGATGCTTGCAGACCAGGTAATCCGAGAGATACAAGTGTTGCCGATATTAAAGAATTATATCTTTCGCTTATGTAATACAATACAATGATTCAATGATATAAAAGGAAGCTGTTTCACAAAGATGGATGTGAGGCAGCTTTTCTTTTTTTTACTTTACAGGAAAGTTTAACCAATCAGCAAGTTTATAATAAATTTTTATATATAATAAACTTTAAAAATAAAATTAAAAGATTTAGCATATAATTCTTTTTTTTATACTTTTTACATTCAAAAATGAAAGATAAATGATATAGTTATTTTGTATTTTGACATCATCAAGGAAGTTGCCTGCTTCAATATGGTAGAGATATAGGCGGGTGAGGATTGGTGCTGCAATAGTAGCTAGGCGGTTTAAGTAAGTATTGAAGCGGATTGTAAGTATCGTTTGATTTTTTTAAAAAATATATTGACAAATAAAAATGTGTATGGTAATCTCTAACTGTATTAATACAAATAGTACACTTAGCGCAAAGGTGTTTGAAAAAATTAGAAAAGGCGGATTAAATTATGTTTGTAATTGACCTGATGTCACGGGTGCCGGTATACGAGCAGATTATTAATCAGGTTGAAGAAAAGATTCTTATCGGCGTATTGAGGGCAGGAGACAAGATGCCTTCTGTGAGGAGTCTTTCTATTGAATTGTCTATTAATCCGAATACGATTCAAAAAGCATATACGGAATTAGACCGAAAGCAACTTATTGTTACGGTTCCTGGCAAAGGAGCATTTGTGTCGGATAAAGCAAGTGAAGTTATCTTAACAGCGTCACGGGATAGATTGACAGAACTTGCAAGCATGGTAAAACAGATGCATTTTGCAGGGATTCGTAAAGAGGAGATAATAGACATTGTAAATAAAGTGTATAGCGGCATTGAAATTTAGTTTACGCATAATTTGCAGGTATTGGAAAGGCAAGGTTATTTAAATGATTAACGTAGAAGGAGTATCAAAAAATTTTGATAGTTTTAAGGCATTAGACGATATTTCTTGCAGTATAGCTGACGGTTGTATATATGGCATGGTAGGCTCTAACGGCGCAGGAAAGTCAACATTTTTAAGAATATTGGCAGGTATATACAAAGCAGACAGCGGATATGTGTTTATGGAAGGGCAAAGTGTTTATGAGAATCCTGTAATAAAGGATAATATCGCGTTGGTTGCGGATGATTTATATTTTTTGCCAGGCGCAAATATGAAAAAGATGGCAAAGTTTTATGCGTCCATCTATGATAAATTTGATTATGAACGATTTAATTATTTATCAAATTTATTTAAATTGGATGTCACAAAAAGTATTTCAGATTTTTCTAAGGGCATGAAAAGACAGGTTGCAATTATACTGACACTTTCCACCAAAGCAAAATATATGTTTTTTGATGAAACATTTGATGGATTAGACCCTGTTATGCGAAATCTGGTAAAAAAACTGATATGTGGCGATGTAGTAGACAAAGATGCAACCGTTATTGTCACATCACACTCCCTTCGAGAATTGGAGGATATCTGTGACCATCTCTCATTGCTTCATAAAGGCGGCTTGGTTCTTGACAGTGACGTACTGGAATTAAAGACTTCACAATTTAAGGTTCAGGTAGCGTTTAAAGAAGAATTTAATCAGGATAAATTTCAGCAGTTTGATGTGACTCGTTATCGTCAAGAAGCATCGGTTGCCAATATGATTGTCAACGGTGACAGAGAGGAGACCATTTGCAAACTAAGAGCGATGAATCCAGTTATTATGGATGTTCTTCCATTGTCTTTGGAAGAAGTGTTTACTTATGAGATGGAAGCATTGGGATATACGTATGACAATGTAGATGTATCAAAAGGAGAGAAGAGCAATGAATAATAAAAAGATATTTAGTGTCAATATGTTCTGGCAGACCTTTAAACAGCTTAAAGTAGTAGGAATATTGAGTATGGCAGTCACTTTATTTTTTGTGGTATTTCCACAGATTAACGATGCTTTATACTATCTTAAACATATAAAATTATATGGGGAAGAACAAATGGATGCATCGGCAAAAATGGTTTATGCTTCCAATATTGACGTTCTTTCTATTACCTTTATTCTGTTTACCCCAATATTGGTATTGTATGTGTGGAATTTTCTGAATAAGAAAAATTCAAGTGATTTTTATCATTCATTGCCATATAAAAGAGAATGTTTATATTTTTCTAAGATTGCTGCTGTATTTGCATGGCAAGTTATTATACATGTTGTGACTTATCTTTGTTTGATAATTACATTTGCTGTATTTAAAGACTGTTTTATTGTTGAAATGTGGATGGTTTTTCGAGTATTTTTAAGTATATTTATAGCAAATTTATTGTGCGGCAGTGCAATTTCACTGGCATGTGCGCTTACAGGCAATGTGTTTAGCAATATTTGTCTTTCAGGATTGATTATATTTTTACCGCGTTTTTTGTGTATTATGATAGAAGCGTTTGCTACAATGAAAGTTCCAACGGTAAGTGATTATCAAGTATTTCCACTGATTAATGATGCACATAATATTGTAGCAGGCTATATTTTAAGAGCGTTTGTACAAATTGATTATAATAGCTTGATGTTTTCTGTTTCAAGTTTAGTATATACCCTTATATTAGCATTCATATATATGGGGTTAGGATTATTAGTATTTAAGTTTAGAAAGAGTGAAGCTGCACAAAAGTCGGCATTAAATAAAAAGCTTCAAGTGGCAATCAGTATGACATTGGGATTTGTAATATGTTTTATTAGTGTTATATTTACATTTGCAGAAGATGAAGGTGACAGAGATTATATTATGCTTGTTGTGTTCTTTCTTGTGGCAGCATTTGTGATTATTGTTTATGAGCTGGCGACAGGCAAGAAAAATCATTTGCTGCAACGCAGTGTTCCATCCATTTTGATGGCATATGTATTATCTTTAATATTTGGTGTGCTTGTGGGAACAGTGGCTGATGGAATGCTAGAATATGCACCAAAAGCACAAAGTATTGATTATATAAAGATTAATGGAATGTCGGATAATCAGGCTTCCATGTATGGTTATAGGGCTGCCAATTATTTTGACAGTATTATTGAGGGGATTCAGATAAAAGATAAGCAAAGCTGTGAAATCGTGGCAAAAGCGATTGCGGATAATAATTCTATTATCAAAAACAATAAACAGTATTATAAAGAATTTAATTCGGACAATTATGTCAAGATGGATATTTTTGTCAAAGATGGTTTAATAGGCGCAAATAGAAAAGTCTATATTAAAAGTGAGGATATTAACGTGATAGCTACAGCGGCAGGCAAGGAAGAAAAATATCGGGAACGAATTAAAAGCCTTCCCATTGCAGAGGAGGCTGCTATCATTTGGGACTCAGCTTATATGGATGTTAAAAATTCAAGGCGCATTTATAACATTTATAAGGAAGAGTATTATAACATGGATTATGAGAAGATTTTAAACCATATGGTTACTCCAAATCCGCTTATACAGATGAGTTTAACGTTTAATTCAAAAGGAAAGACGTATGAAGCACAGCTTCCAATTACTTCACAGACACCAAAAGCGGCACAAAGTTATGTTGAGTATACCAATGAGATGTGTATACAAAATAACAGCAGTGAGATGAATCAAGTAAAGGAAATTTTAGAAAATTTGAGTGCTGGGCATAGTGTAAGTTTAAGTAAACATGAAAGTTTATCAATTGATATTGTCAATGCAAGTATAGAAGATAACAATGTTATGGAAAGTCAAAATAATACTACTGTTGTGGGTAATCAGTATAATGATACGCTTATATGGGATTCATCCAATCAGGAAATTATAGATAAGTGTATTACAGCTTTGGAAGAAAAAAATGCAAAGAAACAATTTAATATGAATGCACCAATTTATAGAATAACATATACCAATTATGATAAAGAAGATAATAATAGAATGGAATACTATGTACAATAAAATATAAAAGGATAGTTGTTCTATCTATGAGATGAATGTATAAGAGCTGCAAACAATTTTTTAGTTGGATGCAGCTCTTTTTTACACGCATTGACTTTGATTTAATTGTTGGAAAAAATAATTACAAGGCAAAGGTTGTTTGTTAAAATAAAAAAATACCAGGAGGATAAAATTGGGTAGTTGGGCGAAATATGCCTACGCTTGTATTCCGCCTGTATCAGTTACCGTGCCATTGTCTTATTTGGGATGGTTGATAAGAAAGAACAGGATTTAAATCATGTATTGAATGAAATTCAGACTTTATCAGATGAATTTGGTGTTACACTTAGCTTAATTAATGATATTTCTGAGTCAACCAATTTGCTGGCGTTAAATGCTTCGATTGAAGCTGCCAGAGCTGGAGAAGCTGGAAAGGGATTTGCGGTTGTTGCCGCAGAAGTCGGAAAGCTTGCCAATAATACACAGGAATCTTTACAGGTTGTTCAGTCTGTTATTGAGCGGATACAGCAAAATGTTGAAGAAATTACGGTACAGGTGGAAGAAAATTCACAAAAGATGGGAACACAGAATGAATATTTTACAAATGTATTTCAGTGTATGCAGACAATGACAAAGCTTTTGACGATTTCTGCAAATGCAGTAGAAACTATGGGTGAAGCTCACAGCAGGCAAGCTGAAGTGATACAAAAGACAGTGTCAATCAATCAGGATATTGCAGAAAGTGTCCAAAGTGAAAAGGAGCAGATAGACTTAGATAAATAATCAACAAAATAAAAGTTCAATTAATTAATATGTATAAAAAAAAATACATAATAACTGGTTGCAATTTTTGGCAATTTAATGTAATCTTATTGTGTAAGTGATGTGTTTGATTATTTTTATAAAGATACATTTCTTATTTTATGTTTAGGTGATGTCATAATCATATATATTCTTTTCCAAATTGGGCGTTCGTTATGGGTTTTTACCTTTGAACGCTCATTTTGTTATGGATTGATTTAAATGTAATTGTAAACAAAGATGATTTAGATTTTTATTGATGCTGTTTAGAAGGTTTATAAATTTTTTGATTTCTATTATATGGATTTATGGTATAATAACCACAGCAAAGCTGTGATATTTAAGTTTGCTTCGCAAACTTCTGGCATTTAACAATATGCTTATTTATGGTATAATAACCACAGCAAAGCTGTGGTACTTTTTTTATGATTTTGTGTTTGTGCTATTTGTACATAAGTACCTAAAAAACCAAAAGGTTTTTGCACAAAAGCAACGTGGAATAAAGGATAATGTGAAAAATAAAGGATGTTTGATGTGTGTCTGCATATAGAATAGCAAACGGTTTATTAAATTCGCAGATTACGGAAAGGTAGGGTTATTTTTATGAAAACAAAAAAGAAGTTTTTAAGTGTGTTATTATTATGTGTGATATTGTGTCTAGTTTTATCAGGGTGCAGTAATACAACTTATTTTTATGATGATTTTGATAAGTATACAAAAGGAGGAGCAACACTTGAAACCGTCATTAAAAATATTGAGATTGACTGGATTAGCGGTGATGTAAAGATATTGAAACATGCTAAAAATACGATTGCATTTAATGAGACATCAAATAAAAAAGTTAATGATGATACTTCCATGTATTATTATGTAGAAGATGATACATTACATATTAAATTTGCTAAATCAGGAAAATTTCGTTTTTCAAATTTGGAAAAATCACTTACCGTTGAATTGCCAGAGTCCCTTTTGTTAGATGAGGTTGATATTAATATGGTGTCTGCTGATTTGACTATGGATAATATTAATGTTAAAGAACTTGACATAGATACAGTATCAGGCGATATTGTAGCCAAATCGTCTGCAATGGAAGATTTTGATATTGATTCGGTTAGCGGCAGTATTAATTTAATCACATCAACATGTCCTCAAAAAGGAAAATTTAATTCGGTGTCAGGGTCTATTTGTTTTGAATTGCCACAAGATGCTGGTTATGAAGTAGAATTTGTTACAGTGAGCGGAGATTATAACAATGATGGATTTTCGACCAAAAAAAGTGGAAATACCTATACAGTTGGTGATGGAAAAGCAAAGTATAAAGTTAATACCGTTTCAGGAGATTTTAGTGTAAGACACAAAAATATGTCTTTGGATTATATTTAACTCCATTAGAGAAATCCCTATATAATGTCATAGAGGCATAAGTGGGGAATTGTAACGATTTTGCAATAGCAGAATATTTTAAAGTAATAGTTCAGTTATATATTGCTATAAAAAATGCTGTCGGCATCTTTGTAAATAGTTTGATTGAATGGTTATATAAAAAAATAAGTTGTATAAAACATATTTGAATGAGAAAGGTTTTATAAAAATGATTTATAAGAATGTTTTAGAAGCGATTGGTCATACGCCTATCATACAGCTTCAACGTATGGTGCCACAAAATTATGCAAGAGTTTTAGTAAAATTTGAAGGGTTAAATGTCGGCGGTTCGATTAAGACTCGAACGGCTTATAATATGATTTGTCAGGCAGAGGAAGAAGGAATACTTGACAAAGATTCCATTATAGTGGAGCCGACAAGCGGCAATCAAGGGATTGGTCTTGCACTGGTAGGCGCAGTAAAGGGATATAAGACCATTATTATTATGCCCGATTCTGTAAGCCATGAGCGAAAAATGTTAGTGGAGCATTATGGGGCAGAGGTGATTTTAATCCATGATGCGGGCAATATAGGAGATTGTATTGATGAGTGTCTTAAAACCGCAATGAAAATGAAGGAAGAAAATCCACATGTATTTGTGCCGCAGCAGTTTGAAAATCAGGCAAATCCAATGGTACATAGACATCATACAGGATTGGAGATACTTGAACAAGTCGCAGGACCGATTCATGGATTTTGTTCAGGAATTGGTACAGGGGGTACGATTACAGGAATCGGTGAGACGCTAAGAGCTGTGAATCCCGATATTAAAATATGGGCGGTAGAGCCGGAAAATGCCGCTATTCTTGCAGGCGGAACGATTGGAACGCATATTCAGATGGGGATTGGCGATGGGGTGATACCAAAAGTGTTAAATCAAAAAATATATGAACATATCGCTATTATAACAGATGAGGAAGCACTGAAAACAGCGAAGGATTTATCCCAATTGGAAGGCTTGATGTGTGGCATTTCCAGCGGTACAAACGTAGCGGCAGCAATTCGCCTTGCAGGTGAGCTTGGCAAAGGAAAGACCGTTGTCACAGTACTTCCAGACACAGCAGAACGCTATTTTTCAACCCCATTATTTGAATAATTTAACCTTATCAAGGAAGTCCTACGCTCCAATGGCATAGAGATATAAGCGGGGCAAGGACTTGCTTGGCAATAGCAGCTAGGTGGTCTAAGCAAGCAGCAAGAGA
Source organism: uncultured Lachnospira sp. (assembly GCA_910589305.1). Classification (GTDB taxonomy): domain Bacteria; phylum Bacillota; class Clostridia; order Lachnospirales; family Lachnospiraceae; genus Lachnospira. The sequence continues at coordinate 232,662 of CAJUTV010000002.1, forward strand.
AAAGAAGAACAGTCTATCCAGAATATATGAAAACGTAAAAAGACATAAAAATTAAGAAAGGAGAAGCTACTAGACAAAATATACAAAAACCAATCAGGCATAATAAAAGACAAATATTGTTTTTAGTAGCAGGGGTAATGAATAAACAAACGATTTTTAAAATATTAGAGATTGAAGAGACGCGCAATGAGGCAGCAATACGCGATGCATACCGAAAAAAATTAATGGTAACAAATCCTGAAGATGACCCGCAAGGGTTTATGAAGCTGAGGGAAGCGTATGAGGAGGCGTTAAAGTGGATAAAACAAGAGGGACAAGAAGCTGAGGCGGCATCCGAATATAAAAAAGAAGAAAGCAAAGCATATGAAGCCCATTCCAGTGTTCCTGTTAAAGAATGGATGGATAAGGTACATGATGTGTATACATCCATTAAAAAAAGGTTTGATATAGAGCAGTGGAGAACACTTTTAGATGATGGGATTTTACAGGATTTAGAGTATGGCGAGGAGGCAAAACATACACTGTTTTTGTATTTAGCTGATTATTTTCGTTTAAACAGCGCTACATATGGATTGCTTGATACCTATTTTCATATAGCAGACAATGCAGATAGTTATAAAGAGTTTCTTCCAGAAGGATTTGTCAATTATATTTTGAATAAAATTCAAGATAAAGAGGGCAAAAGTGATTTTGCTTATGAATGGTTTGAGGGTGATGAGTATGCGCCCTATGATGAATATTTAGAAGGACAAGAATATTTAGAAAAACAAATTGATGAGGAAAATATTGATGAGGCACAGGATTGTCTTGATACATTAAAGGATTTTGGAATATATCACCCATTTACCGCACTTGAGGAAGCAAGATTGTATGTGATGTTGGATAAAAAAGAAAAAGCAATAGAGCTTGCAGATAAATTGCTTAAAGAATATCCACAAAAATATCCAGACAGTATGCGTATTCCGTATAGCGTGGGGGAAATTTACTGGAAATGTGATAAAAAACAGCAAGCTGTATCCATTTTTAATATGCTGTCTGAAGAAAAAAATGATATATTTTCTAAAAAATATATTGCATTGAGCAGATGGAAAGAAGGGGATTTGCTTGGCGCTTCAAAAGCTGGCGTCAAGTATTTAAGCCATGTACAAGATGATGAATTTGAATCTGTTTTATCACAGATACAACAAGAGGCATTTGACCGTTATTATAAAGTCGAAGTGATGGACGAAGAGACGGTTCTTGGAATTTTAAAGTGCTGTTATGGATTAAGTAAAGCAGACGAGGGACTTGCTTTACTGGAAAAAAATAATCAGATATCAGCATATCAAGCGTACTTTTATAAATATTTATTTTATAATATTAAAAAAGATTTTCATAGTGCGTTAAAAGCAGCTGTTTCTTATAATGTTGAGCTTCAAAAAGGAGGCGAGGACGAACGCAAAGAGATTCCAATGGCTTATCATTATGAGGCGGATGCCAATTATAATATTGCAAAAAGCATGGACGATGCAAGATATGCAACGAGACAGCAAAAAGCTACACTGGTTTATGATAATTCATTTTTAGAAAAGGCTGAGGAAGCGATTGTACGAGCCATACAGTGGGACCCGGATAAGGTGATGCATAAACAGCTTTATTTTAATATTTTAATGGAGATGAAAAAATATGAGGAAGCATATCAATGTGTAGATGCTCTTTTAAAGAGTTATCCAAATTGGTATGCAGCGATAGTGCAAAAGCAGGAAGCAAGCTTTAAGACAAACAGAGCGCAGGAAGTTGTTGATTTGTATTATAGGGCAAAAGATATCTATGCCAAGGTGCCGCAAATTTATGAGCGTGCAGCAGAAACATTTAGAAGATACAACCAGATGCAGGATTTTAAGAATATACTCGATGCGGCAAAGGAAGAGGAAGTTACCAGTCCTATGCTGGAAGTGCTGGAATTAAAATATTTGTATGAGACGCATTCAGAGACGAATGTTGGAACAATCTATGACAAAGCAAAAGCGTTGGTAAAACGTTTAAAAGAACAGGAAGAAAAGCCAAGCAGAGAAGTTTTTTCTGATTTATATGGATTGCTTGGCAGAATTAGTCATTGGCTTACGAAGTATAAAGAGTCAAGGTCTTATGGAAAGTTGGCTATTAAATGTCTTCCCAATGCAGATAGTTATTATGTTTACGGCTGGATGTTAAATTTTGCAGGTAAATATGATAAGGCTGTTATTGAATTGGAATATGCAAAAAGTATATGTGATGATGAATATTTAAAAATTGATATTATGTACAAATTGTGTGATTGTTATTATGAACTTATGGAAGAAAAAGAAAGCGATTATTATGCAAAAAAAGTGATTGATGTAAGTTCTATGCTGATTCAATATGATTATAAAACAGAAGAGTGTTATGTAAATAGATGTTTTGCATATATTGCGCTGGAGGAGTATAATAAGGTTATTGATGATGCAAAGGCAGTTTTAAAAATCAATCGTACATCCGAAAATGCTTATTATGCAATATCAAAGGCATATTTTTATTTGAAAAGCTATGATAAGGCATATTATTATATACAAAAAATTGCATCAGGAAAACAGGACAATGAGATAAGACCAAAATATAATTTGCTTAGGGCAATGATATGTGAGTTTAAAAAGAATTATGAAAAGGCAGAGAAATATTATCTGGCAGGTTTAAAGTATCATGGTAAAGATTATTATTCAGAAGATGCATTTTTAAATAAATTAATACGATTGTATAAAAAAATGGAATATTTTGACAAAGCCAAAGAGATGATGAGAACGAAAAATTATAATTCCCTTTTTTCTTATGAATGGGAAGTTTTAAAATTAGATTACAATTATGGACTTTGTGATAAGACAGAAGTACGAAATAAAATAAAAAGACTTCTTTCAAAATGGGAAGTTTATATAAAAGGCGCTTTGCATAAGAAAAAATATTGTGAAAATATATTTTGTATAGCAAATATATATGCTTATTATTTAGATGATGCAAAGCAAGCCAATAAGTTTTATGAACTGTATGGAAATTTTGCAGGTGAAGAAGACGTCAATAAACATTTAATGTATTCTTATTGGGTACAAGGCAATGTATCAATGGCAAAAAAGTATGCCGATAAATTTATGGAAGAATTGAAGCAAAAATATGCCTTTAATCCAGCACAGAGCGCAGAAGAACAATATGTAAACAATGTCTATGGACATAAGAACTGTCTGTTTGATATGGCAGTATATTATCTGTGCTATGGCAATGTGAAAAAAGCGCAGGAATATTGTAATGATATGACAGCCTGTTCGATGTGTGATGGCTGTATGAGAGAAGAATGTGAAGATTATTATGAGCTGTTAGGTTTTCTTTATGAGGCAGAAGGCAATACAGAAAAGGCGTTGATTTGTTATAAGAGAGCAGTAGAGATTGACACAGATAATTATGTGGCAAGATGGAAAGTAGAAAAAGGAAAGGCATAGTTTTTTTATGATAGTAGGAATTGATTTAGGTACCACAAACAGTTTAGTGGCATATTTTGATGAAGAGAAGGCGACAATTATACCCAATCGTTTGGGCGGGCATCTCACGCCTTCTGTGGTGGCGATTGATGAAAAGGATACCATTTTAGTTGGAGAGACTGCCAAAGAATATGGGTTGTTGCATCCAGACAGAGTTGTGCAGGTTTTTAAGCGGACGATGGGTACAGACAAGCGTTATAAGATTGGAGACAGAGAATTTGTATCCGAAGAATTATCCGCATTGATATTAAAGTCGTTAAAAGAGGATGCGCAGGAGTATCTTGGACAGCCTGTGACAGAGGCAGTTATCAGTGTGCCAGCGTATTTTAATGAAAAGAGACGCAAGGCGACCAAACATGCAGGCGAGTTGGCAGGCTTAAAGGTAGAGCGAATTATCAGCGAGCCGACAGCAGCAGCAGTGGCTTATGGTTTATATGAAAAAGAAAAAAATACAAGATTTCTTGTATTTGATTTAGGCGGCGGTACATTTGATGTATCTATTTTAGAGCTGTTTCAAAATATTTTGGAAGTGCGAGCCGTTGCAGGCGATAATTATTTAGGTGGAGAAGATTTTACAGAGGTTTTAATTCGTTATTTTTTAAAGAAAACAGATATCAGCCTTGAAGAGTTGACGCCATTAGAATTAAAGAAGTTATCATTTGTTGCTGAAAATGCAAAGAAAGGTTTTTCCGATGCTGAGACAGTCACGATGGAATATACCTTTCGAGGAGAATTAAAAACCGTTGATGTTTCAACGAATACATATGAAAAATTATGCAGCGACTTATTTGATAAAATCAGAACACCAGTTCAACGTAGTTTATCGGATGCACATATTAAATTGTCCGATATTGACCAAGTTGTGTTGGTGGGCGGCGGTACAAAGCTGCCAATTGTGAGAACATTTATCACAAAATTATTTAAGCAGTTTCCAAATGCACATATTAATCCTGATGAGGCAGTGGCACTTGGAGCAGCGATACAGGCGGCTATGAAAGAGCGAAAAGAAGCAGTAAAAGAAGTGATACTTACCGATGTATGTTCATTTACACTGGGAACAGAAGTCAGTGTTGAAAAAGAAAATGGTATGTATGAGAGCGGTCATTTTCTTCCTATTATTGAAAGAAATACCATTATTCCTGTAAGCCATACAGAGCGTGTATGTACCATATATGACAATCAAACACGTATTTGTATCAATGTATTGCAGGGAGAAAGCCGGTTTGCCCGCAATAATCTTTTACTTGGCGAGTTGGAAATTGAATTGCCTAAAAATAAGGCGGGTATGGAAGCCGTTGATGTTACTTATACATATGATGTAAATTCGCTTTTGGAAGTAGAGGCAAAAGTCGTTTCAACAGGAGAAAAGAAAAAGACAATTATCAAGGGAAAAGAAAATGAATTGACTTATGAGGAGATGGAAGAGCGAATGAAGGAACTTTCATACTTAAAAGTCAGCCCTCGTGAGCAGGAAGAAAATAAATGGCTGCTGCTTCGAGGAGACCGCATGTATGAAGAAAGCACTGGCGAAGAACGCATTATGATAGGTATGTGGCTGCGAGATTTTGAAAAAAAATTAGATACAGGCGATAGAAATACAATTATAGATGCAAGAAAAGAGTTAAAAAGTAAATTAGAAGAACTGGAAAATTGGTAAAAACAAAAGTTAAACAATTAAAATGTTTAATTGCAGAATTTGTGTCAGAGTGCTGTTTGTCACAAACCTGTAAGAACGGTTATTTTTTGTATAAAAACAGCACAGAAGTGAGGAAAAAATGCTTGAACAGTTAAAAGAAGATGTCTATAAAGCCAATATGGAGCTTGTTAAAAAGAATTTGGTAATATATACATGGGGTAATGTAAGTGCTATTGATAAACAGACAAATTTGGTTGTTATTAAACCAAGCGGTGTGGATTATGAGCAGATGACACCAGATGATATGGTAGTTGTAGACCTTTCTGGAAATCGAGTAGAAGGAACATATAAGCCATCATCAGATACACCAACACATTTAGAACTCTATAAAAAATATAATAATATAGGTAGTATTGTACATACACATTCTGTTTGGAGCGTAGCTTTTGCACAGGCAGGTATTGATATACCAGCTTATGGAACAACACATGCCGATTATTTTTATGGGGATATACCATGTACACGTGATTTGACAAAAGAGGAAATTGAACAGGATTATGAAGTCAATACAGGCAAGGTAATTATTGAATGTATAAAGGACAAAAATCCTATGGAGATACCAGCAATCCTTGTCAAAAATCATGGACCGTTTTCTTGGGGAACAAGTCCAGCAAATGCTGTATATAATGCGGTTGTGATGGAGACGGTTGCCGAGATGGCATATAAAACACAAATGTTAAATCCAAGTGCAAAAAGAGCGCCACAATTTTTATTAGACAAGCATTATTATAGAAAACATGGTGAAAATGCGTATTATGGGCAGGATTAAATGAAATATAGCAATATGAAAAATAAATTTTTTATATGCTAGATAATATTTAGCTCGTGATTTGTGCCTGCGCATACAATAGCAAATGGTTTAGTCAAAGCGGATATTCGCAGGTTATGGAAAGGTATGGTTATTTTTATGGGGAATAAAGAAGCAATACAAAATGGAAAAACATCGCTTGGCATTGAGTTTGGCTCAACGAGAATTAAAGCAGTTTTAAATAATGAAGAGAATATTCCAATTGCTGTTGGAAGTTATGAGTGGGAAAATCAATTAGAAAATGGAATATGGACATATCATTTAGAGGAAATTGAAAATGGGTTGAGAGCATGTTATCAAAGCCTGTGCGAAGATGTAAAAAATCAGTATGATGAAGAATTGACAGTGATAGGCAGTATTGGCATCAGTGCTATGATGCATGGGTATATGGTATTTGACAAAGATAAAACACTGTTAGTACCTTTTCGCACATGGCGCAATGCTATTACAGAGGAAGCCGCCCAAAAGCTGACAGAACAGCTCCATTTTAATATTCCACAAAGATGGAGCATTGCACATCTGTATCAGGCAATTTTAAATCGGGAAGAACATGTAAAAGATATTGCCTTTATCACAACACTTGCAGGCTACATTCATTGGAGACTAACTGGAAAAAAGGTGCTTGGAATAGGGGATGCTTCAGGTATGTTTCCAATTGATAATAAGACGAAACAATATGATGAAGCTATGCTTCAAAAAGTGGCGGATTTAATAAAAGAATATGGGTATTCTTGGCAGATAAAAGATATCTTTCCGCAAGTGCTTGTTGCCGGTGAACAGGCAGGCACATTGACGCAGGAGGGCGCAGCATTTTTGGATGCTTCAAAAAAATTGCAGAGTGGAATACCGTTTTGTCCGCCAGAAGGCGATGCACAGACAGGTATGGTTGCGACAAACAGTGTTGCTGTCCGTACAGGAAATGTGTCGGCAGGCACTTCTGTTTTTGCAATGGTGGTTTTAGAGAACGCATTGGACGAAGTTTATCCTGAGATTGATATGGTGGTGACTCCGACAGGAAATCATGTAGCAATGGTACATTGTAACAACTGTACATCGGATTTAAATAGCTGGGTTTCTCTGTTTGGTGAATGTTTAGAATTGTGCAATGCAAAAGTCGATAAAAATACATTGTTTGAAGTCTTGTTTAAGAGTGCGCTGAGTGCCGAAGCAGATTGCGGCGGATTGATGTCTTACAATTATCTGTCAGGGGAAAATATAATGAATGTCAATGAGGGCAGACCACTTTTGTTCCGCTCGCCAAAAGCCGATTTGAAGCTTTCTAATTTTATGAGGACATTGTTGTATTCTTCGTTAAGTACATTAAAAATAGGCACGGATATTCTCTTTAAAAAGGAAGGTGCAAAAGTAGATAAAATATGTGCGCATGGAGGGCTTTTTAAAACGCAAGGTGTTGGACAGCGATTTCTTGCGGCAGCATTAAATGTGCCAATCACTGTACTAGATAACGCTGGTGAAGGCGGCGCATGGGGAATGGCGGTATTGGCATCCTATATGCAAAATAAAAAAGAGAACGAATGTTTAGAGGCTTATATGGATGACAATGTATTTCAGAAAGATAATGGCAAAACAATGGCACCAGATAAAAACGATGTAGAAGGGTTTGATAAATTTGTAGAACAATATAAAAAATGTTTTGCTGTTGAAACGATGGCAATTCAGTTGATGTCAGAATAATCCATATATGTAGTTATTTGCTGGCTTTTAGTACTATGGTACTTATCTATTGTTACTCATTGAAAAAAAGCAAAATTATGGTAAAATAATCTCGGCAAAAGCCGAGCTATAAAAGTTTGCTTTGCAAACGTTTAACATCTTGTTATATAAAAATAAGGAAATAAAATCATGATTAAACTTGAACGATTTAGTGTGATGAATTTTGAAAATGCGATGCGAGGTGCACGTAATCCTCTTAATAGCTGGGATAGAATGGACAGCTATACAGAAGATGGCAAATTTATAATGGGTCCTAATGATTTAGACCTTGCAAAACGTTTATGTAAAGCTGGAACAGACCATCGAAAATTTATCCGAATGATATTTGTTACAGTAGATATAACAGCACCACTTTATTGGTGGAAGGAATATGATACCTATAAAGTAGGGACTGTAGCTAATTCGACAAGCACTATGCACAAGATTCACAGTAAACCTTTTGCCATGGATGATTTTAGCACAGACCATATGAATGATAAAACAATAAAGATAATGAACCATATAATTGATTTTCTTGAAGAGTTACGGTTGGATTTTGTCAATACAAAAGATAACAAGTCTTGGTATAGTATGATTCAGCTTCTTCCAGAAAGTTATAACCAAATGAGAACCTGTACATTCTCATATGAGAATGTAGCAAATATGTACTATTCCAGAAAGAATCATAAACTTAGTGAATGGCATACATTTTGTGATTGGATTGAAAGCCTGCCATATTTTAAAGAGCTTTTTCTCGAAAATTAGCATACTCCTTCATTAAAAGGTTATTATTTTGTTAGTTGGTGTGTAATGGATATTAAGATATTTTGAGTGAGGCGGTTATGAATATAGGAACACAATGTTGTGGGTTGGCTATTTTGTTCTTTGTTTTGTTTTTTTATATAAGACAAAGAAAGTTAGGATTAAAAAATGAAAAGACATATTTAATTCTTTTATTTATTACAATGGCTAGTGTTATATTTGATATACTTTCTGTTATTGTGATATATAATAAGGACAATCTGCCTATTGTATTGGTAAATATAGTCGCGAAAGCTTATCTTATTACTCTTATTTTGCTTGGTGTAAATAGTTTGTTTTATATTATTGGTGATTTAAGAGTGACCGTTGATGATTTTTATAAGACGATGTGTCTGTATTTTATATGGACAGGTATCTTTATATTTGCGATTGCTGTTTTACCTATTGATTACGTTATCGATAAAGATAGAAATATCGTGTTTTGTGCAGGACCTTCGCTTATTGCAACGTATCTGTGTGTTGCTTCCTATCTTATACAGGCATTACACATTAATTTTAAAGCAAAAAATTATATCAACCAAGAGACACGCAAATCCATCTATTATTGGATGGGAATGTGGATTGCTTCGGCTGTTGTTCAAGTTTTATCCGAACGATTTTTAATTGTAGGATTTGCATGTTCTATGGGGCTTTTGTTTATTTATATTAAATTTGAAAATCCTGATTTGAATATGGATAAAATTACAGGTCTATTTAATCAGAGGGCATTTATAACCTATGTAAATCAGATGATTCAGACGAAACAAGAATATTATATTGTAGCGATTGCTTTTGATTTTCGCAATGACAGCAGTGTGGAACAATCGGTTTTTGACAGTGCCATTATGGAGGCTGTTAATTATATCAATGCCAAAAAAAATATAACCGTATTTATTAATGGACAAGATGAGATATTAGTAGTCTATAAGAATTTAAAACTGCTGCGGGAGTATGGTCTTGAATTGGAGGAACGCTTTGAGAAAGGCTGGGGTACAAATAATGCTGTTATTTTATCTCCATATATTATATGTATTAAAGAAACGCGTTTGTTAAAAAGACCAGAAGATATTTTGACCTGTATTCGATATTTAAGAGTAAACAATATTGACAAGACCGATTCTCATTTTGTATATGCCGATGAAAAAATGATTTATGACATGTATGAACAGCATAGAAAGGTAAAATTGATTGTTGATTCTATGGACCATGATAGGATTGAAGTTTTTTATCAGCCTATTTTTTCAACATATGAACAGTTTTTTATCAGTGCAGAGGCGTTAGTAAGGATTCGTGACGAGAAGGGAAAAATTGTTCCGCCGTCAGAATTTGTAGAGGTAGCTGAAAAAAATGGGTTAATTATTCAGCTTGGTGAGATTGTTTTTAGAAAAGTATGCCAATTTTTAAAGAACCATTCTCCAGATGAACTAGGCATTCGATATATTGAAGTGAATTTATCGATGATACAGTGTGAGTATGTAAAACTTGCAGACGATTATATTGCTATTATGCAGCAGTATGATATTGACCCTAAGTGGATTAATTTTGAGATAACCGAGTCGGCATCAACGGTTTCTAAATCCAATATGTTAAAAAATATAGAACGATTGAGAGCATATGGAGTTCATTTTTCGTTGGACGATTTTGGTACAGGACATTCTAATTTAAACTATATTGTCGATATGCCTGTCAATATAGTAAAGTTTGATAAAGAAATGATTAATTCTTATTTTGAGAATGGAAAAGCAAAATATGTCATGGAAGCCGCCATGCACATGATTCAAGGTATGAATTTAAAGATTGTTTCAGAAGGCATTGAAGATGAATCGCAGTATAACGAAATGTACGCACTTGGTATTAATTATATTCAAGGATATTATTTTTCTAAACCATTACCACAAGATGAGTTTATTCAATATCTTAAAAATGTAAACGCAAAGGGTGTATAAACAGTATGTCAAATGAACCTGAAATTTTGAATGTGATTAGGGATAAACGCAAATCAATGAGTAAGGGACAAAAGAAAATTGCTGATTATCTATTAAAACATTATGATAAGGCAGCATTTTTAACCGCGATGGAACTTGGGAAGAAGGTTAATGTAAGTGAGTCAACAGTTGTTCGTTTTGCCGCTTGTATTGGATTGTCTGGATATCCCAAATTGCAGAAAAAACTTCAGGGAATGATTCGAGACAAAATTCATTCAATGGATAGGATTGAGATTGCCAATTCAAATATACCGCAGGAAAAAATACTTGATACAGTTTGTAAGGCTGATGCAGATAAAATTATAGATACATTGAAATTGATTGACCGAAAAGCATTTTGTGTTGCGGTCAATCTTCTTTTGAGGGGAAAAAATATATACATAATAGGATTGAGAAATTGCAGTCCATTAGCTTCTTTTTTGGCATATTATTTAAAGCTTGTGCGACCGGGCATTATTCTTATTAAAAGCAGTAATACCAATGAGCTGTTGGAAGAGCTGCTTCATATATCAAGTCAAGATGTACTGTTAAGTATCAGTTTTCCTAAGTATTCTTTTCGGACATTAAAAGCAATGGAGTATGCAAATGACCGCAATGCAACGATTATTTCTGTCACAGACAGTAAGTATTCTCCTATGAATATGTATTCGTCCTGTAATTTATTTGCAAGAAGTGATATGGCATCGGTGGTTGATTCATTGGTAGCACCTCTTAGTGTGATTAATGCGTTGATAGTGGCAGTTTGCCTTAAAAGACAACAATCGTTAATCAGCAATTTGGAATTGTTAGGCGGAGTTCTTGGCAATTATCAAATTGGTGAGAATGATGAGATTGATATGTTAGATGAGAATGTGCTTGAAGAGTTAAGAAAAATGTCTTAAATAAGACTTTTAAATAGAGCTGCTTGTTGCAGTATGGAGATGAGACGATGGGAAAAATAATTGTAGTTGGCGGCGGAGCAGCAGGCATGATGGCGGCTATTACTGCCGCAAGAAATGGGCATAAAGTGACTTTGCTGGAAAAAAATGAAAAACTTGGAAAGAAGCTTTTTATAACGGGAAAAGGAAGATGTAATTTTACCAATGCAGGCGATTATGATGACTTAATGAAAAGTGTTGTGACAAACAGTAAATTTTTATATAGTGCATTTAGCAAATTTTCCAATTATGACACTATGAGTTTTTTTGATGAGTTGGGGCTATCTTTTAAAGTGGAAAGAGGAAACCGCGTTTTTCCGAAATCAGACCATTCATCGGATGTGATTCGTGTGTTGGCACAAGAACTTCAAAAATTAGAGGTTGATATTTTATTGCATTGTAAAGTTATAAATATTATCGCACAAGAGAATCAATTTCAATATATTGAATATCAGGATAATTCTGGTAAAAAAGTAAAACTTTATGGAGATAAAGTTGTTCTTGCAACAGGAGGAAAGTCGTATCAAAGCACAGGTTCTAGCGGCGACGGCTATCGGTTTGCCAAAGATTTAGGTCATACAGTTACGCCTTTAATTCCTGCACTTGTGCCATTTACCATCGCTGAAGAGTGGGAAAAACAACTACAAGGTTTAAGCCTTAAAAATATAACGGCTTATTTTTTTGATGATAAAGAATTGATATATTCAGGTTTTGGTGAATTGTTATTTACGCATTTTGGCGTTAGCGGTCCTATTATTTTATCGGCAAGCAGCTATATTGCATCGGCTGCCCGAAAGAGCAACCTAGAAATGGTAATAGATTTAAAACCTGTATTGTCTTTTGAAAAATTGGACGAGCGTGTTTTGAGGGATTTTGATGAGGAAAAGAATAAATCGTTTAAAAATGCGTTGGATAAGTTGCTGCCTAAAAAGCTTATTCCAGTGATTGTCGAACTTAGCGGTATAAATTCAGAAAAAAAAGTTCATGTTATAAGCAGGGAAGAAAGACTTAGATTAGTAAAATTAATAAAAAATCTTACGATGACTATTACAGGGACGAGAGGTTTTGAGGAAGCGATTATTACACAGGGTGGTGTTGCAGTAAAGGAGATTAATCCTGCAACAATGGAATCAAAAGTTGTAAAGGGCGTCTATTTTGCAGGGGAATTGATTGATGTCGATGCCGTGACAGGCGGATTTAATTTGCAGATTGCATGGTCAACAGCGTATGCGGCAGCGTCGAATTTGTAAGGAGCTGCAGCAGTGTGAAAATTTTTGTCAAAGCAGTACAAATAGATTTGATGCCAAAAACTTTGCGCAAATTTTTTGCGCTGCGCTTTGGAATGGAGGACGAATATGAATGATTCAATAGCGATAGATGGGCCGGCAGGAGCTGGAAAAAGTACCATTGCAAAAGAAATTGCAAAAAAGATGAATTATATATATGTAGATACAGGTGCAATGTATAGAGCGATGGCAGTATATTTTAACAGGCATGGCATCCATGCCGATAATGAACAAGAAATTGATGGTGCTGTAAACGATGTAGATATTACAATTGAATATATTGATGGGGAACAGCAAGTTTTTTTAAATGGCGAGAATGTAACAGCGCTTCTTCGGACAGAAGAGACTGGAAAGATAGCATCAAAAACATCAAAATATGCCTCTGTGCGTACAAAGTTGGTAGAGTTGCAAAGAAAACTGGCAGCTATATCCAATGTTGTTATGGATGGCAGGGATATTGGCACAACGGTTTTGCCCGATGCGTTTTGTAAAATTTATCTTACAGCAAGCGTAGAGGCAAGAGCAACAAGAAGGTTTCATGAATTAAACCAAAAAGGTGTACCATGTAATTTTAATGAAATTAAGAGCGATATTCAAAAGCGTGATTATGAAGATATGAATAGGGAAATTAGCCCTTTAAAGCAGGCGGACGATGCTGTGCTGCTTGACACATCGGATATGGGTATTGAGGAAGTGTTAGAGACAATAATTAAGATGATTCAAAGTAAAAAATTAGAAGTTGATAAATAGGTATATATATGTAAAAATAAATATGTTCACCGTTTATGTTTACAAAAAGAATAACAAGCTGTTCTTTTAGCACATAAGTGAAAGAAAAAGATTAATTTATATAGGAGAGGCATGTTGTTTCGATGAAAAAGATGATAGTCGCAAAGTCGGCAGGGTTTTGTTTTGGCGTTCAAAGGGCAGTGGATACCGTTTATGAACAGTGTGGCAAGGACAATGTTTATACATATGGTCCGATTATCCATAATGAAGAAGTTGTCAAAGACCTTGAACATAAAGGTGTTAAGATTGTGGAAGACACAAAAGTATTGACAGAAAATGGCACAAAAGAGAAAACAGTTGTGATTCGCTCACATGGCATAGCAAAGAATATATATGAAGAATTAAAAAATAATAATATGAATGTTGTTGATGCGACTTGTCCATTTGTTTTAAAAATTCATCGCATTGTTGAACAGGAAAGTCAAAATGGCAGTCAGATAATTATTATAGGTAATGAGAAGCATCCAGAAGTTGAGGGAATAATGGGGTGGTCAAAAACACCTGCTATTGTGATAGATACTGTTGAAAAAGCACAAAATTTGGCACTGGATGTCGAAAAAAAGGTGTGCATAGTATCACAAACGACATTTAATTACAATAAATTTAAAGAATTAGTTGAAATTATTGAAAAAAAGGGTTACAATGTTGTCATTCGTAATACAATTTGTAATGCTACTGAGGAACGACAGACGGAGGCAAGAGAAATTGCAAGGCAAGCTGATGCAGTAATTGTTATTGGCGGCAGCAGCAGTTCCAACACGAGAAAACTGTATGAAATCTGTAAGAATGAATGTGAAAAGACATACTACATTCAGACGATTAATGACCTTGACCTTAGTGGTTTGGCCATGGCAGAATGCATAGGTATTACAGCTGGGGCATCAACCCCGAATAATATTATTGAGGAGGTTTGCACTAATGTCAGAGAATTTTGCAGAGATGTTAGAGGAATCAATTAAGCAAATACATACAGGAGAGGTCGTAGACGGTACTGTTATCGATGTTAAGGAAGACCAGATTGTTCTTAATATCGGATATAAAGCCGATGGTATTATATCAAGAAGTGATTACTCATCTCAACTTGGTATTGATTTAAGAGATGTTGTTAAAGTTGGCGATGAGATGCAGGCTAAAGTACGTAAGTTCAACGACGGCGAAGGACAGGTTATCCTTTCAAGGAAAGGTCTTATTGCAGAACAGGGAAGCAAGAAGCTTGAGGAGGCTTTTGAAAATCAAACAGTCCTTACAGCGAAAGTAAATCAAGTAATGAAGGGTGGTCTTGGCGTTATTATTGACGAGACAAGAATATTTATTCCCGCAAGTCTTGTTTCAGATGTATTTGTCAAGGATTTATCGGTATATATGAATAAGGATATCTCATTTATTATTACAGAGTATAATCCTAAAAAGAGAAGAATTATCGGTGATTGTAAACAGCTTATTGTTGCTGTTAAGGAAAAGTTAAGAAGAGAGCTTCTTGACCGAATCAAAGAGGGTGATACCATTGAAGGTACAGTTAAAAATGTAACAGATTTTGGTGCATTTATTGATTTAGGCGGAGTAGATGGACTTCTTCACATTTCAGAGATGTCATGGGGAAGAACAGAGAATCCTAAGAAGATGTATAAGATTGGGGATTCTGTAAAGTGCTTTATCAAAGAAATTAATGGTGAGAAGATAGCTTTAAGTGTAAAATATCCAGACCTTAATCCATGGAATGATGTTGCAGTAAAGTATGCTATCGGCAATGTAGTAAAGGGAACTGTTGCTAGAATGACTGATTTTGGCGCATTTGTTCAGCTTGAAGACGGCATTGATGCACTGCTTCATGTTTCTCAGATTTCAAAGGAACATATTAATAAGCCTTCAGATGTTCTTTCTGTTGGACAGGAAGTTGAAGCAAAGGTTGTTGATATGAATGAAGCAGATAAGAAGATTAGTTTAAGTATGAAAGCGCTTCTCTATGATGAGAGACAGGCTGATGAAGAAGAAGAGGCTGTTGAAGAGTAATTTTTCTGATGGTTTGCACAATTATTGTAAAATTGTTTATTTTATTAAAAAATAATTTTATATTGATTTTTCTGTAAAAATAATATGATAATTAAAAGTATAAAAGGGCAATAACTTTTTAGTTATTGTCCTTTTTTGTATAGATAAATTTTACAATATCTTGAAATTTATATAGCATTGAGCTATAATGTTATCGTCATATGTCGGAAATGGAGGTGAATAGATGGCAAGACCAATCCGATGCAGAAGAATTTGTTTTGAACCAGAATATAACAGTTTTGCTCCATGTGGAATGGAAAGTACAGAGCAGGTTTTATTGATGGTAGACGAATTTGAGGCTGTCCGTTTAATTGATTATGAAAAGAGAACACATGAACAGTGTGCCAAGCAGATGGGAGTTTCCCGCACGACGGTTACTGAAATGTATGAGAGGGCGAGAACAAAAATTGCGGATTGTATTGTCAATGGAAAAACATTGTCTATTTCTGGCGGAAATTATGCGCTTTGTGATGGTTCAGCATGGATGTCGTGCGGAAGAAAATGTAACAGGGAAGAGTATGCAGACAATATTCAGAGCGTAGATAGAAAGGAATTAGGGATGATGAAAATTGCAGTTACTTATGAAAATGGAAATATATTCCAACATTTTGGGCATACACAGCAATTTAAAGTTTATAATACTTTAGATGGCACAGTTGTGGATGCACAAGTTATCAGCACAAATGGGAATGGACATGGAGCTTTAGCAAACCTGCTTACATCACTTGGTGTAGATGTGTTGATTTGTGGTGGAATTGGCGGAGGTGCAAAAATAGCATTATCAGAAGCTGGAATTAAGCTTTATGGGGGTGTGTCTGGCAGTGCAGATGAAGCAGTGAATGCTTTACTTGCTGATAATCTTAAGTTTGATTTGGATGTTTGCTGTGACCATGACCACCATAAAGGTCATCATTGTGGAGAGGATAAACATCATTGTATGGGAAATGGAGGTAAATGTTAATGAGTAAGTATGAATTTACAAAGCAATTGGAGACAGGAAATGCAATTATTGACAAAGAGCATCGTGAGTTGATACAGGCTGTAAATAAGCTGTTAGAGGCTTGCAGCAGGGGAGAAGGGCGTACTTCAATGGATGCAACAATCAAATTTTTAAATAATTATGTAGAGCAGCATTTTTCGCATGAGGAAAGGCTCCAGCAGCAAAGTAAATATCCTAACATTACAGCACATAAAGCGTTCCATGAACAGTACAAAAAGACGTTAAAAGAAATTACATCGAAAATATCAGCAGCAGGTCCAACAATTGTAGAATTGGGAAAACTAAACGGGCATATTGGTGTTTTGATTTCACATATCCGAACAGAGGATAAAAAACTTGGAGCATTTTTAAGTCAAGCACAAGTGTGAGAAGTAGAAACAATCATAAATGAGGATTGCATTTATATTACATATTTTGTATAATATTGCCAAAGATACATATAAACAGTTCTATTTTATAGATACAAGGAGTAAGATTGAACGTAAAAACAGGAGTCATTAACTGCTCCTAAAAATCAGTCACAGTATGGAGGTTCAATATGATTATTGGTTTAGGCAATTCAGGTTTTAATTATGGATATTCAAGTGCCGTTTCAAGCAATCATATGTCCAGAAATGATATGGTTTCGGCAATTAAATCGGGGCATACAGAAGGCATAAGCGATGCACAGATTCGTTCTTTAAAAAGGGCTGGTGCAGTGGAATGTTCAACATGTGCTAGCAGAAAGTATAAAGATGGCTCTAATGAAAATGTCTCTTTTAAGGCGGCTTCCCATGTTTCACCGCAAGCTTCTGGTGCAGCAGTAAGGGCGCATGAGCAAGAGCATGTAAATAATGCGTATGATAAGGCACAAAAAGGCAATGGAAAGGTTTTGCAAGCTTCTGTATCTATAAAGACAGCCGTTTGTCCAGAGTGCGGCAGGTCATACACAGCAGGAGGAACAACAGCAACATCCATTAAGTATGATGAGTCCAATCCTTATATGAAAAATAAAAAGGGTGCAGATTATGAAGCGATGGTAGGAAAAAATATTGATTATGCCGTCTAAGGGATTGTATCAATGTGACAGAATAGGCAGACCTTAAAAAAGGACAAAACTTTTATTTGAAAAAATGCAATTATTTTTAAGGAAAAAAGTGTGATATTTTAGTTATATTATTAAAAGAGACTATTGCAAAAGGAAATTTTGCTACAAGATGTCGTTTACATCTAGTATAAGATTTCTATGTTGCAATAGTCTTTTTGATTGCGAATATCCGCTTAACGATGTTAAACATATTGTTTTAAATGTACATAAATCCTGCCTTTTCGGGTTTCATTGCCACAGCCAAGATAGATAAATTTACCTGTGCCGCGAATAACAACAATATCGCCAGATTTTAATTGATAACTTTTATTTTCATTGCATATGCCATTGATATATATTTTTTTTGCATTGAATAATTCAGCCGCATTGCTGCGTGAACGTTTTGTGATGCTGGCTACAACTGCATCAATTCGGGGAGAGGCGGCAATCAGTTCAAGTTCTTTTAATTCTGGTTTTATGCCGTCAATATCGCTTGTATCAATAGAGTTGGTAATATTGGTGCAGACAACATTTGTATGTTTGATTGTTGATATATTTTTTTCAATAAAGTCTGAAATATGTCTTGCACAAAATAAATAGGCGTTTGTATTTTTTATGATAATATCACCTAAAAGACTTCGTTCAATTCCTGTATTCATCAATGCTCCAAGATAATCCCTGTGTCCTAGCGATTCTGCAAATTTAGGGGACAAAGGCGAAATTTTAATAATATCAATGGGGAACTCTTCAGAGTAGCCCAATTCTTTTTTTGAGCCAAATTGTATCATTTGCCGTTCACTGGCTTCGGTTCCTCCAAAACAACAACTAGATATAAACGATAAATCGTTTGTCATGGAGTGATATATAGAAAGTTCATTTATTCCTAGAAATCCTGTATATGTATAGATATTTTGATGATATGCTTTTGTTGCACTGTCAAGAATTTTACGTCGGATAAGAGTTTCTTCGTTCATAAGTATCCTTTCATAAATGGATTTTATAAAATAATAATACAAAATAAAAGTCAGGCATCATATAATGTGCTTTAATGATTGCTTATAGCTGCATTGCTGTTTTGCGGTATTTTATGGAATGTTAAAATCTTGTCAAAATGTGCAGGTTAAATGTACATTTAAGAAGTAACATATTTTTTTGTTAAAGTGAAAGTAAATATATTGTTTATTATACAATTTTTTTTAAAATAATACAATGAAAGAATGTTGTGTTTTTATATAAATTTTATTGTAAATCAATATAGATTTTCTTTCATTCCCTAAAAGTTGTTTTTCGTTCCTTTCATCTCTAAAACATTTATTTTTTACCGATATAAAAAATAGATGCTTTAGAGTGAATTTATAAAATAGCCAAACGAATAGTTATAATTCGTTTATAACGTTATTGTCACTTTATGGGATTTTTTAAACAGGTAAGTCGAATAGATAAAGTTAAAGGAAATGGTCTTATGATAATAAAAAATGAAAGGGAGAGTTAAAGATGGATTTTGGTGTGATAGGCGGGTACTGTCTGACAAAGCAGTACCAAAAGAATAGAACAATGGAAAAGAGTGAAGGAGTAAGTTTTTCAGAAATTGCTGCTGCAAAGATGACACAAAAAGCAGAGGGTGCAAATTTTGAAGAACTGTTGAAATCAAAATATCCAAAAGCATACTATAATGTAATGGATACTTCAAAAATTGATGATGGTTTGTGGGGGCGCAATGATTATCCTTGGGATGCATACTTTTTAGAACCTGCAGATAAGTCTGTTTTAGAGTGGACGCCGTCAGGAGCAGAACCTTCTATGCAGGATTCAAAAGTACAGTCAAAAATAAATTCGATGGCTGGACAGATGTCTATTGTTATACCACCGGAATTAGAAGAAAAAATGCAAAGTAATCCAGAACTTGCACAGCAAGTTTTAGAGCGTGTGGATTATTTTATTGCAACGCATTATAGAATGGAAGCAAATCAAGGTTTTTTAATAACATTTGATAAAAATGGGGAAATCAATCATGCTTGTGTTGTTAGCGAGGGGAAAGTTACCGTTTCATCATCAGAATTTGTTGAAGAGCAAAAGGCAAGAAAAGCAAAACAGGCAGAGTATGAAAGGCTTGCAGAGAAAAGTGCCTTTAAACGCAGACAGGTAGAGCAGTTAAGCAATGTGGCAAACACACAGAAAGTCTATCAAATTTATATGGAAGATGATATGATATATTCTGGTGGAAATGGAACAGGTTTATCTTTTTATATCAAATATGCAAAAGAATCAACAAAAGATGACCCAATCGTTCTTGCAAAAGGTGTTGATGAAAATGGTAATGAATTTGAACAGACCATACATATCAATCAAATTAATCCAAAGTGTGCAACGATTGTGGAAATGAGAGCATTGGAGGCGCATATAGGTGTAAGCAAACGGGGAGGATTTACCTCCCTTCCATTGGAAACAGGACATATGGGTTTACATGATAGGGCAGATTTTATGAGTATGCTGCAAAAACAAATAAGTGATATGCTGCTGTTAGGTCAGAAACAAACGGCGTTATATTACCAATATAGTATACAGGAATATTGGAAATTTATAAAAATAAATAATAAGTACTCATAAGAAAGAGATAAAAATATAGATAAAAAAGGAGCTGTTTTGTTGTTATCAAAATGCTTCTTTTTTTAACAATTGTTATACGAAGCAGAACATTAAAAGACTATTGCAAAGTAAAGTTTTTATATAAAATATTAATATTTACTAAATAATATTAATGTTGTATTGTATAAAAATTTTTAATTTTGCAATAGTTTTTTTATATTTTTCTTTTTTAGATAAATAATAACGATTCTTGTATAGATAACGATATTTGCATTATAGACAGATTGGTATAAATCTTCTATAATAAATATATCAATATTTGGTACTATTCTATCAATTAGGAGGACATGAATATGCAGCAATCAAAAGTATATTTTACAACATTTAAGACAACACACAGTGAAAATCTTTTACAAAAGTTACATCGATTAATGAAAATAACAGGATTTGAGGACATTGATTTTAAAGACAAATTTACAGCAATTAAAATACATTTTGGAGAATATGGAAATCTTGCTTTTTTAAGACCAAACTATGCAAAGGTTGTTGCAGATTATGTAAAAGAATTGGGTGGTAAGCCGTTTTTGACAGACTGCAATACATTGTATGTAGGCAGCAGAAAAAATGCGATTGACCATTTGGATACAGCTTATGTCAATGGCTTTTCACCATTACAGACAGGGTGTCATGTTCTTATTGCTGATGGATTAAAAGGTACCAGTGAAACATTGGTTCCAATTCATGGAGAATATGTCAAAGAGGCAAAAATAGGACAAGCGATTATGGATGCCGATGTGTTTATTTCCCTTACACATTTTAAGGGGCATGAGATGGCAGGATTTGGCGGCGCATTAAAAAATATCGGCATGGGCAGCGGTTCAAGAGCTGGTAAAATGGAACAACACTGTGACGGCAAACCGACAGTCAATGAAAAAAATTGTGTTGGGTGTCATTCTTGTTATAAAATATGCGCTCATGAAGCACCTGTTATCACCGATGGGAAGGCTGTCATCGACCATGATAAATGCGTTGGCTGCGGACGCTGTCTGGCTGTTTGTCCAAAGGATGCAATATCGGCAAGTTTTAGTGATTCTGTCAAAATTTTAAATTATAAAATTGCAGAATATAGCCTTGCCGTATGTAAAGACCGACCATGTTTTCATATTTCATTAATTTGTGATGTATCGCCAAATTGTGACTGTCATGCGGAAAATGATATTCCAATTATACCAGATGTCGGTATGCTGGCTTCTTTTGACCCGGTTGCATTGGATAAGGCATGTGTTGATTTATGTAATCAAATGCCGCCCGTTGGTGAAAGTATATTAGGGGAATATATAAAAAATCATAGTAAATCTTGTGAGCATAATGGTGATGGTGAACACAGCCATAATCATGACCATTTTTCAATGACACACCCTGATACAGAGTGGGAAAGCTGTATTGAACATGCAGTAAAGATTGGACTTGGAACAGACCAGTATGAGCTTATTCGTATATAAACAGCTTTAAAAATCAGTCGCAGCATGGAGGCTAAAAATGCAAAATAATAAAGATACATTGACTATGTTTATGGAAGCTTTGGATGCAATAAAAAAATATGCGTCTGTAAAAGGTTCTCCGATTACAAAAGAAGACATTGAACAATATTTTAAAGGATTGACATTAGATGAACAGCAATTAAATATGGTTTATCAGTTTGTTGCTGATGTGAAAGTTCCAGACAGTGATACTATTTTTGAACAAGAAAAAGAAGAAGTTGTAACGCTTTCTCTGCAAGATTACGAAAACGATAAAAAGTATATAAAAATGTATATGAAAGACTTAGAACATCTCGAATCGCTGTCAGACACAACAAGAGCTTTTTTGCTTATCAATATAGTGGAAGATAATGATGCGCAGTCTTTAAAAATTTTATCAGAATCTATGCTTCATAAAATTGTGGAATGGATACAACCTTATAGAAATAAAGGTGTGTTGTCAAGTGATTTAATTCAAGAAGCCAATCTTGCTATGATGGGGTATATGAGTGAAAAACGTTTTTTAAATCATTATGAGTGGAAAGAACAGATAAAAGAAGGTTTGACAGAGGATTTGCTATCCGTATTAAATCAGATGGAGGAAGAGATAAAGCAGGAAATTCAAGAGGCTTTAATGATAATGATAAATGAGCAAAGCAGTTCAAATAAGATGGCAGGAAAGGTACTCTATAAGGTTAATTTTGTCAATGATTGGGCGTTTCGATTAAAGGAAGAGTTGGGAAGAAATCCAACGGTTGAAGAGATTGCAAAAAAAACGGGAATAAGCGTTGACAATGTACGGGAAGCAATTTATTTTACTGCGGATAATATGGAGTTTATTGACGAAAAATAAAGACAGTATCAGATAATTGTAAGATTTTATTTTTTTGATTTGGTTCATTTATATTTTAACCTCATCAAGGAAGTCTCCCACTTTAACAAATAGTTGTTTTGCAATTATCTAAAATTCAATATAAAAGAAAGAAGAAAACGTTGAAAGATTTAGATATTTATGTAAAGCAAGTTCAATTGATTCGTAAAGAAGTTCAAAAGGTTATCTTTGGCAAAGATGAAGTGATTAATAAAATCTTAATGACGATTATTGGAGGCGGACATATTCTTATTGATAATATTCCAGGTGTGGGCAAAACAACGCAGATATATTTGGCATCTATATTGACATTTATTAGACAAAATGTAATAATTAGAAAGAATATTGAGATAAAGGAGGACATATAATGTCAACAAAAGCATATTATCCGCTGAATGAAATCGGCGCTGGCAAGGTTGGTTTTTCTAAGACACGTTCAATTATTGAGGCTGCATATTATGGAAACAATGTTGTTAAAGTAAACACATTGAAGGAAGCATATGAATTAGCTAAAAATTCTCCAGGTACAATCGTTACAGATATGCCTGTTAAGAACGGTGAGCTTTTTGGATTGGAAAAAGATGCAAAAGTATTGTTGTTTAATGACGGTGCTGTAACAGGTCGTTATGCAGGAGCTCGTCGTATTAAGGGTGAACCAGGTGTTGACGATGCAAAATTGGATAAAGTTGTTATGGACGCTGTATATGAGACACGTTGGAAGACCATGTATCATGCAGAATGTTTTATTGGACTTGACCCAGAATTTATGGTAAAAGCACATCTTCTTATTCCAGAAGGAGAAGAAAATATACTTTACAACTGGATGTTAAACTTCCAATATATGTCTGATGAATATGTTAAGATGTACAAAAATTCTAAGCCAATTGGCGATGGCAATGAACCAGACATCTATATTTTATCAGACCCACAGTGGGCACCACATGACGCACCAGATGTAGATTATAGCTGTTTGAGCGACCCATTGACATTGTGCTATTTTGATACAAACCAAAACTGCGCTGCTATACTTGGCATGAGATATTTTGGTGAACATAAGAAAGGTACACTTACAATGGCTTGGGCTTTAGCAAACAGAAATGGTTATGCTTCATGTCATGGTGGTCAAAAAGAATATTCTCTTGAGGGTGATAAGAAGTTTGTTGCTTCTGTATATGGTCTTTCAGGTTCTGGCAAGTCTACATTAACACACGCAAAGCATGATGGAAAATATGATGCATTTGGTGGTATTAAGGTTTTACATGACGATGCATTTATTATCAATACAGATACATGTGCATCGATTGCTCTTGAGCCTACATATTTTGATAAGACAGCAGATTATCCTACAGGTTGTCCAGACAATGAGTATCTTCTTACAGCACAGAACTGTTCTGCTACATTAGATGAGGAAGGCAAGATTCAGCTTGTGACAGAAGATATCCGTAATGGTAATGGACGTGCTATCAAGTCAAAGTTATGGTCACCAAACCGTGTGGATAAGATTGACGCTCCAGTTAATGCTATTTTCTGGATTATGAAGGACCCTACATTGCCACCAATCGTTAAGCTTTCAGGTTCAGCGCTTGCTTCAGTAATGGGTGCAACACTTGCTACAAAGACTTCTACAGCAGAGAGAGTTGCCGCTGGTACAGACCTTAATGCAATCCGTATTGTACCTTATGCAAATCCATTCAGAACATATCCATTAGTAAATGACTATGAGAAGTTTAAGAAGTTGGTTGAGGAAAAGAATGTAGCATGTTATATTGTCAACACAGGTGACTTTATGGGACATAAAGTTCAAAAGGAAGATACACTTGGTATTCTTGAGACGATTGTTGAAGGAAAGGCTGCATTTGAAAAGTGGGGACCATTTGAAGATATAGAAATTATGAACGACTGGTCAGGCAAGACTGGTGATTTTACACCAGACCTTAAAGATGCGGATTATGTTGCTCAGTTAAAGTCTTCTATGCAGACAAGAGTAAAGGCTGTTGAAGATTTTGCAACAAAGAAGGAAGGTTATGATAAGCTTCCTGATGAAGCATTAGCAGCACTTAAAAAGTTAGTAGAAGAGGCTGAGTCTTTATAAAAAATGACTTGTTAAAAACGGATAATTCTTACAGAATAAATTATAAAAATAAGCATATTATATATTGTGTATACAGCAATAACGTACTATAATATATTTAATAAAAAATCATAGTATTTTATTGTTTGTGATGATAATAAATATCCTGGAATGTACGAGAGCCTGTCATATTTTGATCCTACATTATTTCGAAGGGACTCCTATATTGTCATGCCAATGTCAGGCCTCCTTTGTCAGTGGAAGGCAGCGGTATGATTGCGGTAACCCACCTAGCATTGCTAGGAGTCGGAAAAGATGGGAACGGCATTGCTGGGATATATAAAGGTTATGTGGGTGTCACTGCATAACCTTTTCTTATTATTTATAAGACTGTCTTGTGAAGTGTAACATTCAAACGAAACAGGGCAGTCTTTGTTTTTGTCCTAAATTTTTACATAAACGCATATAATAAAGTCAAGCAGGTTGCAAAATTTTGTTTGACAGTTAAAATAGTTTTTATTGTAAAAATGAAAAGGGGACACATTGAAAAAGAATAAAAAAATCATAGCAATAGTTATTAGTTTTTTGATGATTATTATATTGTCAATGATTAATATATATCTTATCAATTACTGCTACAATGCCAAAACACCATTGACAATGGCAGAAGTTTGTAAAGTAATTGCTTATCTTGAAGGATACGATTCTAAAGAAATATCACTGATTGAAGAAATTGAACATGTAAAAGAAAATGAATTATATTGGTATACTGATTATGTGAATTATGTAAAAGAATTACATATTTTTTCTGAATTTGAACCACAAGATGGTTTTAGTTCAACCTATTTTAATGAATTAAAAACATATAAACATATAGAAGTTTCTAAAGACCGTTATTATTTTGTCACCAAAGAGGAATTTATGGATTTTGTTATAGACCATCTGGATATATGGCAGCAAGCAGACAGTACAGAACTACTCTATGCAGGTATTGTTGCAACGCCCGATATGGATACATGGAACAGTGATATTGACAGTTGGAAGGTCTGTACCAATAAAGGGGAATTTTATTATACAGGATTAAATTTGAATGGTATGGTGGATAAGACGGTACCTTTGTTAGTGTGCAAAAATGAAGTCTTGATGATTGGCGATAATATTTCTAATGAGGTTACGTATAAAAATATTTGGATTAGCGGTGTCAATGATGGTGTTTTAGAAGTCAATATGTATGGCATAGACAGACAGTATAAAATAAAAGGAACGTCAAAAGAGGTTCAAGATAATATAGGTGATATTCAGATAAAAAAAGGGCAGATAACTGGTATTACAGTAAGATTTGATATTGCAGATGAACAGTTAAGAATTGTTTTAAAGACAACCGGATATACGGATATTGTACATAGTAATGTAACGCTTACATCGGATATAAATTATACCATCGAAAATATACAAGATGGAAGTATAACCAATATGTCTGCCAAAGAGGAATGGAGTGCGGCGGCAAGTGAGACAATGCCAGCAGGCAGCAGATATTTAATTAAACCAGAAAATCCAACAGGTCAAATTCAAATTTTGACGATGAACCGCTCACAGGGAAATCCATCGTATAAAGGAGAAATTGAGGTTTTTGTTCAGGATAATGGCGTCGTTTTAGTAAATCAAGTAGCTTTGGAAGAATATCTAAAAAGAGTTGTCCCATCAGAGATGCCGACAAGTTTTGGCGTGGAAGCTTTAAAGGTGCAGGCAGTGTGTGCTAGAAGCTACGCATATAAACATATTGACGCACCGGGATATCCCGATTATGGTGCGCATATGGACGACAGTATACAGTATCAGGTTTATAACAATACGATTGAATATGAACCATCCAATACAGCCGTAGAAATGACAAGAGGAAAAATGCTGTATTATGCCGATGCGCTTGTTCAAACATATTATTATTCAACATCTTGTGGTATTGGTACAGACGTATCATTGTGGGGCTCAAGCCGTGCCTCTTACCCTTATTATGAGAGCAAACAAATCAGCCAAACGCAAAGTGGCATTGATTATACCAATGAAGAGCAATTTAAAGAACTCATTAAAAATACCAATGAAAATGATTATGATTATGGAACAAAATATTATCGCTGGAGTTATGATTTTACGGAAGAAGAGTTTAATAATATTGTTAAAGCGCAAAAAGATATTGGTAATATAAAAGAAATTATATGTGACAGAGTGGCGGGGGGTGCTGTAAAGAATATAAGAATTGTAGGCGATAAATCGGAAGTTACTATAGAGAGTGAAGGATATATCCGAAAAGTATTTAATCTTCCAAGTGCATTTTTTATTATCGAAAAAACTGATGTAGATGGAAAAACTGGCTATACCATAACAGGCGGAGGAAATGGACACGGCATTGGTATGAGCCAGTATGCAGTTAAAAAAATGACTGAGTTGGGCATGGATTATAAAAGTATATTACTCTTTTTCTTTCCTGGAACGAATGTTTTTTGAACGCCACTCTCCAATAAAAGAGTTGACTTCTGCACCCCAAAATATAATAGTCATACAAAAATATAACCAGATTAATGCAAATACAAGTGTTGCTAAACTTCCATACATATTGGAAAAGTTCGGCGAATTATTGACATACAATGAATAAAAAAAAGAATATAGCACCCAGCCAGCAGAGGCAAGAATAGCACCAGGCAGCTCATTTAATATTGTTGTCTTTCGGTTTGGAATAAATTTATACATAATTAAAAAAATCAGTGTAAGAGCAGTAGGAAACAATAGATTGGAGTTGTTAATAATAAGAGATAGAACTGCTCCTATTGTTGGAAAACCAATTTTAATAAGATTCACAATTTTTTGTCCAAATACTAACAAGATTAAGGAAGCAATAATGCTAATTATAAAAATTATTGTATAAACGGTTGATAAAATTCTTGAGATAAACCAATTGTTTCCTCTGCTTGTTCCATATATGGTATTTAATCCTTTTATAATAGAAGTAAATCCTTTTCCAGCAGACCATACAGCGATTAATGTACTTAATGAAACCAGTGTAATACTTGAATTGTTATATACATCATTTACAATATCTGTGATAACAGGCATAATCTGCATAGGAATAATAGAACCCATAACGGTTATGATATTGTCTGGTATAATTGGGAGGTATTTTAAAAGGCTCATTAAGAGCAATAAGAATGGTACAATACTTAATATAATATAAAAACAGGACTGTGCGCTGTAACTGCTGATATTATCTTCTGAAAGCTTATGAATAATGCGTTTAATTAGAATGATAAATTTTCTCATTAATATTTGCCTTTCAAAGTTATTGGGGTTTATTTTAACATAGATTGATAAAAATATAAAGTGATTTACTTGCAATAAATGAAATTACCTAGTAAAATATATTCTGATTTTTTGTATTTAAACATATAAAGATAAATTGAACCTTATCCAAAAAGTCCTTATGTTAATGCGGTGAAGGTATAAGTGGTGAGTGGAGATTTGCGCTGCTATAACAGTTGGTGATTGGAGCAAGCAGCACGACAGATTGTAAATAGCTGCTTTGACTCTTATCGGGTAAGATGAAAAATTATGTTTTATGCGCAAAAAAAGCGCAGAAATGAGGAAATTATGGAGATTTGCGTCAAGCTGCAGGCGTTTGAAGGACCGCTCAATTTGCTGCTCCACTTGATTGATAAAAATAAAGTCAATATATATGATATTCCTATTGTAATGATTACAAAACAATATATGGAATATATTAGTCAGATGGATAAGGAAGACCTTGATGTTATCAGTGAATTTTTGGTGATGGCAGCTACTCTTTTAGATATCAAATCTAAAATGCTGCTGCCAAAAGAAATCGACGAAAAGGGAGAAGAGCAAGACCCACGAACAGAGTTGGTAGAGCGATTGTTGGAGTATAAGTTATGCAAATATATTTCTTATCAATTAAAAGAAAAGCAAGCCTGTGCGGAGCGTTCTTTTTATAAAGCATCAACCGTTCCCAAAGAAATTGAAGCATATAAGCCGCCTGTTGATTTAAATGAGCTTATAAAAGATACTACTTTAATACAACTCAATGCTATTTTCCAGGATGTTTTAAGAAGACAAGAAGAAAAGGTTGACCCCATTCGGAGTAAATTTGGCAAGATAGAAAAAGAAAAAGTAAGTGTGTCTGAACGATTCACACAGATAAAAAATTTTTTAAAGACAAAGAAAACGGTTGCTTTTGAAGATATGCTGATGAATAATCATTCCAAAATTTCGGTTATTGTGTCTTTTTTGGTGCTGCTTGAATTGATGAAAACAGGATTTATAAGCGTTTCACAGGAAAATATCTGTGGGGATATCCAAATTGATGTACTAAAAGACCCTGATTTGATAGAATATACAAAATGATAAGTTGTTTTCATAAAATAAAAATGCACTTTTTATTTTTTAGTACATAGAAGATTGTTGTGTAGTGCAATAAGTATTGGTATATATGTATAATAGACAAAAGAGGTAAACAAAAAGTATGAAAAAATTAGAAACTATACAAGATGATTATGGCAATAAAGTAGTTGTAATTCCTGATATAATTTTTGCAAATAAGCAAAATATTGATTGGGATGAAGTAGAGATATATTTGAAACAATATGTGGGAGAAATTGTTGTTATAACAGAAAGTAAGGATATTATATATTGTGGAAAAGATTTTCCTAACGAGTTTACAGGTTCAAAATATACAAGAAAAACAAAAGGTGCAAGAGCTAAAGCAAAAGCAAATGCAGTACAAGGAATACGAGAAATGGTAGAAATTGCCACAAATAAAACATTTCGCGAAAATCATAAGGAAAAGCACAAATCTGATGCTAGAAATGGTTGGTATTATTATACTACACGATTTGCACTTCCGATTTATAATAATGAAATAAAGACGAGCCAATACAATATATATGTAGGCTGTCTGGTAGTTAATTGTACTTTGGGAGAAAAGATGTATCTTTATGATTTGGTGGATATAAAAAAAGAAGCAAGTAACCCATTCAAGACTACAAAGTAGTCAAATGGTACAAAACTGCTTCTTTCTTTAAAGAGGTTAGCATATGAAGTTGATTTTGTCAAGTGAGAAAGTTGCACAAAAATACCAGTCTGACAGACAGTTGCTAAAATTTTGTAAAGGTGAAATAGATATATAAAGTAAATGAATATATGTTGCGGAGGAAATGATGAATTTAAGTAAAACAGAAGCAGCAATTGAAGCCGTGCTGTTTGCTATGGGAAATGCTGTGGAAGTGGATAAACTGGCAGCAGCGATAGGACATGATGTGGATACAACAAGAAAAATTGTACATAATATGATGGATAAGTATGAAGATGAAAATCGTGGTATTCAGATTATTGAATTGGAAAATTCCTATCAAATGTGTACCAAGACCAATTATTATGACCAGTTAATAAAAGTTGCAAGTACACCTACAAAATATGTATTGACGGATGCTTTGCTGGAAAATTTGTCAATAATAGCTTATAAACAGCCTATTACAAGAATGGAGATTGAAAAGATACGCGGTGTGGGCTGTGGACATGCCATTAATAAACTGCTGGAATATGGATTAGTCAAGGAGCTGGGCAGGCTGGATGCACCTGGCAGACCTGTATTATTTGGCACGACACAAGAATTTTTAAGAGCATTTGGCGTACATTCCATAGAGGAACTTCCTGTGATTAGCGAGGAAGTTGTTGAACAGTTTAAAAATGAGGCAATGTTAGAAGTTCAAGCAGGTGATTTAGAAGAGCAAGAACATGAACAGATGACATTGAGTATTTAACATCAACAAGGAAGTTACCGCTTTAATATAGGTGTAAAACATTTTTTGATAAATCTTTATAAATAAAGATTTTTATAGATAAAAAATTTTTGCAAACAAAAATAGAGGAATAATAAAATAGCGTTGATATATTATGTGTAAAAGCAGCGCAGAAATGAGGGTAAAAATGGAAAGAGAAGTTGCATGGAATAAGTATAATGAGGAGAGTGTAAAGGACGTATTTGCTTTTGCAGAAGATTACAGACAATTTATCAGCAAGTGCAAGACAGAGAGAGAATGTGTAAAGGAAGCCATTGTTATGGCTGAAAGTGCAGGTTATAGAAATTTATCGGATATTATTGAGCGCGGCAAAACATTAAAAGCGGGCGATAAAGTTTATTGTGTCAATATGAATAAAGCAATTGTGCTTTATTGTGTGGGAAAACAGCCTATAGAAAAAGGCATGAATATATTGGGTGCACATATTGACTCTCCGCGAATTGATATCAAACAAAATCCATTGTATGAGGACAATGAGTTAGTATTGCTTGATACACATTATTATGGCGGAATCAAAAAATATCAGTGGGTAGCTATGCCTATGGCATTGCATGGCATAGTTGCTTTAAAAAATGGTAAGAGTGTGGAGATTACAATGGGTGAAAAAGCAGATGAACCGGTTGTAGGAATATCGGATTTGTTGATTCATCTTGCAGGTGAACAGATGGATAAAAAAGCAAGCAAGGTTATTGAAGGAGAAGATTTGAATGTCCTTGTGGGAAGTATGCCAGAAATCGGTGTAAAACCTAAAAAAGATGAGAAAGAAAATGTAAAAAAATATATATTAAAACTTTTGAAAAAACAGTATGGGATTGAAGAAGAAGATTTCCTTTCTGCTGAGTTGTGTGTTGTGCCTGCCGGAGCAGCAAGAGACTATGGATTTGACAAAAGTATGATTATAGGATATGGACATGATGATAGGGTGTGTGCTTATCCTTCGTTGGTGGCACAGCTTAACACAGAAAATCCGGAAAAGACAACCGCATGTATTTTGGTTGATAAAGAAGAGATTGGAAGTGTTGGTGCAACAGGTATGCACTCAAAGTTTTTTGAAAATATGACTGCTGAATTGATGAATCAATGCAATCAATTTTCAGAGTTGGCACTAAGAAGAGCATTAGCAAATTCAAATATGCTTTCATCGGATGTCAATTCTGCATTTGACCCTAATTATCCATCGGTTAGTGAAAAGAAAAATGCATCTTATTTTGGTAAAGGCGTTGTGTTAATGAAATATACAGGAGCCAGAGGAAAGAGCGGTTCTAATGATGCCAGTGCGGAATATATGGCGCATTTAAGAAAGATTTTAGACGATGCAAAGATTAGTTATCAGACGGCTGAACTTGGAAAAGTTGATGTTGGCGGCGGCGGAACGATTGCTTATATACTTGCTAATTATGGAATGAATGTGATTGACAGCGGCGTTGGTGTGCAAAATATGCACGCACCATATGAGGTTATCAGCAAGGTGGACTTATATGAAGCGCTAAAAAGCTATGAGGTATTTTTAAGAGAAGCGTAAGAAAATAAGTGATGATGAATGAAAGGGAATACCAATGAAGTGGAATAAATATTCAATACAGACAACAACACAGGCTATTGATTTTATTAGCTGTATGCTTGGTGAATTGGGAATTGAAGGAATCGAAATCGAAGATAATATTCAGCTTACACAACAAGAGGCAAAGACCATGTTTGTTGACTTTATACCCGATTTGCCGCCCGATGACGGTTTAGCAAAGGTGCATTTTTATATTGATGTAGAGGAAGATGATAAAAGCATTCTTGATAAAGTAAAAAATGGGTTGGAAGAATTAAGAGCATTTGTTGATATTGGCGAAGGCACATTGACAGAAAGCCAGACAGAAGATAAAGACTGGATTAATAACTGGAAACAGTATTGGCATACGTTTATGATTAATGATTTATATATCAAACCTACATGGGAACCAGTAACAGACGAGATGAAAAATCATCCGGTACTTTCGATTGACCCTGGCACGGCATTTGGGACAGGTTCTCATGAGACAACAAAATTAGTGATTAAACAGCTTCAAAAATATGTGAAACCAAAGGATAAAGTGCTTGATGTGG
The DNA here is from genome assembly GCA_910589305.1 of uncultured Lachnospira sp. Lineage (GTDB taxonomy): Bacteria > Bacillota > Clostridia > Lachnospirales > Lachnospiraceae > Lachnospira. The sequence continues at coordinate 265,299 of CAJUTV010000002.1, forward strand.
GGTGTGGCAGCGGGATATTATCCATTGTTGCATTAAAATATGGAGCTGACTTTGCACTTGGCACAGACCTTGACCCCAATGCAATTGTAGCTGCCAATGAAAATGCAAGACAAAATGATATTGCTGCTGATTTATTTAAAGTGATTGAGGGCAATATTATAGATGATAAAGCGATACAAGAACAGTGCGGATATGATTGCTATGATATTGTGTGTGCCAATATACTTGCGGACGTGTTGATTCCATTGTCTGATGAAATAACAAAGCATATGAAAAAAGGTGCTTACTTTATTACATCAGGAATTATTAATACAAAGGAAAAAGAGATTATTCAATGTTTTGACAATAATCCTTTATTGGAAATAGTTGATGTCAATCGTGACGGCGAATGGGTAAATGTAACAGCAATGAAAGTATAATAAAGGGTTGTATAAAGCTATAAGCAAGCAGTGAGCGCATTGTGAATAGCTGCTTGACTTGATTTATGGTATAGAAATATAAATACAATGTAGTTTATCAAGAATGAAGACTTGAAGAAACATTGAAAACAACGAAAAGATGGAAAGGGGAGAACTGCTCTGTTTTGAGTAACAGTGTTATGTATCATTTTTTTGCTGCACATGAAAATATATATAAAAATCATATAGAAATAGTTGATGATGATGTCAATCATATAAAAAATGTATTGCGGATGAAAGTCGGCGATAAACTGCGCATTAGCAGCGGCGATAATATAGACTATATTTGTTGTATATCCACAATTGATGAAAATAAAATAAAAGCAGATATCCTTTCCATAGATGAGACGGGAAATGAATTGCCCATTAAAGTATATCTGTTTCAAGGGCTTCCAAAGCAGGAAAAAATGGAATTAATTATTCAAAAAATGGTTGAATTAGGCGTTTATTCAATTATTCCTGTGACGATGAAGCGATGTGTTGTCAAGCTTGATAACAAAAAGGCAAAAAGCAAGGTACAACGCTGGAATAATATAGCCGAAAGCGCTGCAAAGCAGAGCAAAAGAAGTATTGTTCCACAAGTTCAGCAGGTGATGACGTTTAAAGAGGCATTGACCTATGCTCAAAATCTGGATATCAAGCTTTTGCCTTACGAGTGCGCCGAAGGTATGGAACAAACAAGAAATATTATTGAACAATTAGCCGTCGGTCAAAGTGTTGGAATTTTTATAGGACCAGAGGGCGGTTATGATTTATCAGAGCTTGAATTAGCAAAACAATATGAATGGGAAAGTATTACGCTTGGAAAGCGGATACTTCGGACTGAGACGGCTGGAATAATGTTAATGTCGGTTTTGATGTATAAAATGGAAGGATTCTAAGAGAAAGGTATGGTTACTAGCGTGGAAGTATATTTAGATAATGCTGCAACGACCAAAGCGGCAAAAGAAGTTGTTGAGATGGTTTCAAAGGTGATGTTTGAAGATTATGGCAATCCTTCGTCCAAACATACAAAAGGTGTTGAAGCAGAAAAATATATCAAACAAGCTTTAGGAACAATATCAAAAACATTAAAATGTCACGAAAAGGAAATTATATTTACTTCCGGCGGTACAGAATCCAATAATATGGCAATTATTGGTGCAGCTATGGCAAATAAGAGAAGCGGTAATCAAGTTCTTGTATCCAGCGTTGAACATTCGTCTGTAAAAGCACCATTTCGATACCTTGAAAAGCAAGGCTTTCAGGTGGATTATATTCCTGTTCTAAAGAATGGAATGATTGATTTAGAAAGTTTTAAAAATATGTTGACTGATGATACAATTCTTGTTTCAGTTATGATGGTCAATAATGAAATTGGGACGATGGAACCTATACAAGAAATAGGAAATATTATAAAAAAATTTAATAAAAATATTCTTTTTCATGTGGATGCGATTCAAGCCTATGGCAAAATGAAAATTGTTCCAAAAAAATATAACATTGATTTAATGTCGGTAAGCGGACATAAATTGCATGGTCCAAAAGGCAGCGGATTTTTGTATATCAAAGAAAAGACAAAGATAAATCCTATTATAACTGGGGGAGGACAGCAAAATAAGATGCGTTCAGGAACAGAAAATGTACCTGGAATTGCAGGGTTAGGCAAAGCAGTCGAATTGATATATACATCGGATTTTGATAAAAAGATACAGTATTTGTATGATTTGAGGGCATATTTTATTGAAAAGCTAATGATGTTGGATGATGTGTATATAAATGGTGTTTGTGACAGCGATTGTAAAAAAATGCAGACTGCTGCTCATGTTGTCAGTGCTAGTTTTAAGGGAATAAAAGCAGAGGTATTGCTTCATGCGCTTGAAGAAAAAAATATTTATGTGTCTTCAGGCTCTGCTTGTTCTTCTAATAATCCAGGAGTTAGTTCAACATTGATGGCAATTGCATTGGATAAAGAACTTTTAGATTCAACACTTCGTTTTAGTTTTTGTTTTGATACGACAAAAGAACAGTTGGATTATACGATTCAGGCATTAAAAGAATTATTGCCAACATTAAGAAAATATAAAAACTATTGATGAGGAGAAAGAAATGTATAAAGCATTTTTAATTAAATATGGGGAGATTGGTGTAAAAGGAAAAAATCGATATCTTTTTGAAGATGCACTTGTGAGACAAATACGTTTTGCATTAAAAGATGTTGAAGGGGATTTTGCAGTTACCAAAGAAAATGGACGTATTTATGCGACTGCAAAATCTGATTTTGATTATGACGAGGCAGTAGAGGCACTGCAAAGAGTCTTTGGCATTGTTGGCATCTGTCCTGTTGTTCAAATTGAAGATAAGGGATTTGATGATTTGGCAAATGAGGTTATCAAGTATTTTGGAGCGGCTTATAAGGATATATATGAAGAGAAAGAAATAACATTTAAGGTCAATGCCCGCAGAGCTAGAAAAAATTATCCGTTAAACTCAATGGAAATCAATATGGATATAGGGGAGCGGCTTTTAGATGCCTATCCAAAGTTAAAGGTAGATGTACATAAGCCTGATGTGTTGATACAGATTGAAGTGCGCAGTATGATTAATATCTATTCCATAGAAATTCCAGGCGCAAAGGGGATGCCTATCGGAACGGCGGGCAAGGCTATGCTTTTGCTTTCAGGAGGAATTGACAGTCCTGTTGCAGGATATATGATAGCAAAACGAGGTGTCTCAATAGAGGCAACTTATTTTCATGCACCGCCTTATACAAGTGAGCGCGCAAAACAAAAAGTAGTTGATTTGGCAAGGCTGGTTTCAAGGTATTCAGGACCAATTACATTAAATGTAGTTCAATTTACCGATATACAATTGGCTATCTATGAGAAATGTCCGCATGACGAACTTACTATTATTATGAGAAGATATATGATGAAAATAGCGGAGGATTTGGCAAAACAAAGCGGATGCATGGGACTTATCACAGGCGAGAGTATCGGACAAGTTGCAAGCCAGACCATACAGAGTTTATATTGTACCAATGAAGTATGCACTATGCCAGTTTTTCGACCTGTTATAGGTTTTGATAAACAAGAAATTATTGATTTATCAGAAAAAATTGGTACATATGAAACGTCCATTCAGCCTTTTGAGGATTGCTGTACAATATTTGTTGCCAAGCATCCAGTTACCAAGCCAAATCTTAATGTTATAAAAAAGGATGAAAAACAGCTTGATGACTGTATTGAAGAATTGTATAAAAAAGCAATAGATACTGTGGAACGAATTGTTATTCAATAAAAACTTTTTAAAAATCTGTAATCAGGCTATGAGCTGTAGTAAAGTATATTGCAAATCGCTGCTTGATTTAGCGTATTTTTTATTAATCAATAGAATGAAGATAAAACACCCACAGTTTTGCCATATATAAAGATTCCTACATGGCGGTTTACTGTGGGGTGTTTGATTAACAGAAGGTTATTTAAAACACAGCCTTTTGTTATATTGTGACAAACCTTAAAAACGTCAAGATTAAACTTAAACGATATAAGGAGCAAGAACAGAAAGAATCGTATCAATATCATTGTCTGCATGAATGTTTAAATCAATTGGCTGAGATAAATCGAGACTGAAAATACCCATAATGGATTTGGCATCAATCACATATCGTCCTGATACAAGGTCAAAATCGACATCAAACTTTGTAATGTCATTTACAAAAGATTTCACCTTGTCTATTGAATTTAATGAAATTTGAACAGTTTTCATAAGAACCTCCTAATTTATAAATAATATTTTGTCTAATATTAATAATAATGATATTGGTATTGATTGTCAATGATTTATCAATCAAATTTTTAGTAAATAAAGCAGAAAATGGTTTTAACATCATCAAGGAAGTACACTGTTTCAATATCGCAGAGTTATAAGCAGGTGTGATGGGGATTTCTATTGTGATAGCAGTTAGGTGGTTTAAGCAAGTGGTAAAATGGATTGTGAATATCCTTTAACCACATATTTATTAAAATAAATATTATAAAGAGAATGGAGTATTGCGTGAAAAAAGTATCAATACATAATTTAGGTTGTAAAGTAAATTCATATGAGGCAGAGTCAATGGAACAGTTATTAGTGGAAGCAGGCTATAAAATCGTTGCTTTTGATAGTGATAGTATAGCCGATATCTATATTATTAATACATGTTCCGTCACCAATATAGCGGATAGAAAATCCCGTCAAATGCTGCATAAGGCAAAAAAGAAAAATCCAAATGCGATTATTGTGGCAGCAGGCTGTTATGTGAATGCAGATGTCAAAAAGGCAGTTGAGGATAACACGGTTGATATTGTATTAGGGAATAACAAGAAAATTAATATTGTTGAGGCATTGGAAGAATATTTTAAGAATCATAAAAATAATGTCAATGTTGTGGATATGGGAAAAACGCAGGCATATGAAAATTTACATATTGAAAAGACCACTCAGCATACAAGGGCGTATATTAAAATACAAGATGGCTGCAATCAATTTTGTTCGTACTGTATTATTCCTTATACAAGAGGAAGAATAAGGAGCCGCTCAATGGATAATATCTATAGAGAGGTTTGTAAGGTTGTGGAAAGCGGTGTCAAAGAGATTGTCTTGACGGGAATCCATCTTAGTTCATATGGTGTTGAAAATCATACAGGAACACTTTTGGATGTTATTGTTCGATTAAGTGATATAGAAGGGCTTAAACGAATACGTCTAGGTTCTTTAGAGCCAAGTATTATTACGGATGAATTTGTATCGGTTATCAGCAAAATACCTAAAGTATGTCCCCATTTTCATCTTTCATTACAAAGTGGATGTGATACTGTTTTAAAGCATATGAATAGAAAATATACAACAGATGAATATTATGAAAAATGTTGTATTCTTAGAAAATATTATTGCAATCCGGCAATCACAACCGATGTTATTGTTGGATTTCCAAAGGAAACCGATGAAAATTTTGCTACGACTTATGCTTTTTTAAAAAAAGTAAATTTTTATGAGATGCATATTTTTAAATTTTCCAGAAGAAAAGGCACAATAGCGGATAAAATGGAAGGTCAGATTGATGAGAAAGTAAAAACAAGAAGAAGCAATGAATTAATAGAATTAGGCAGCAAGATGTCAAATGATTACCGCAAATGTTTTGTTGGCAAAGAAAAAGAGGTATTGATAGAAGAATTTGTTTGCATAGATAATAAGCAATATGCAGTTGGCTATACCGATAATTATATAAAAGTACATCTATTTGTTTCTAATGAAAATATTTTAAAAGTAAATGATATTGTAAACGTAGTATTGGGAGCTTATAATAAAAACAATGGTATGATGGAGGCAGAAATATAATATACATATTGAATAAAAAGGTTATAAAAAGTTATATGATTAAATTATGGAAAAACCAGCCATTGCTTGGCTGGTTTTTCTAATCTTTCTTACATTCTAATACTGCTCGAATCATGGCAATGACGATTTCTAGTTGATAGAGTGATGTATTTTTCCACAGATTTGTCAGTTCCTGAATGTTGCTGACTTCATTATCTTCTAACATATCTTGCAGCAGATAATTAGGGGAGATTTTCAGTGCATTACAAATATTGATAAATACAGGCAGACTGGGAACTTTTGTTCCACCTTCAATCTGTCGAAGATATGTTGCGTTAATATTGCACAATTCTGATAGCTTGTCTGCTGTGAATTCCCTGTCTTTCCTCACTATGTTAATACGTTTGTCAAGTCCTTTTCCTTCCATATATTCACCTGTTTTATAAGCTAATAGCATTTATTTTATTTACTTTTAGACTACATCATACATAGGGAGTGCAATAGATTCCAAAGAACTATATAATATTAGCTAATAGACTATAGAATATAAAAGAGGAACAGTAGAATGGAAATATATTTGAAATTGTATGCCAGCAAGCGACGGATAAGGAGATTAGATAAGTGCAAATAAATTGTTTATTAGTAAGAGATTGAAAAAATTGTTGTTATAAATTAAGAAAATGATAGAATAGATTACTTTGGAGAAATAAAGGTCATTATTTATCATTGCAACCTATACAATTCAAAGATTTGGTCTATTAAACTTTTTAAAAAATTTATAGAAAGATTTAAAGTAAAAAAATAAAGTTAAAATTTGCCTCTAATATGAAAAATGAAAAGTAAAATAAGGGGCATATGGATTCAAGTTATACTAATAATAATGAGACATGATAGAGTATAAAAAAGAGAAGAAAAATAAGAAAAAATTAAAATTGATTTATAATGTAAAAAGATGAGTAAAAAAATAGAAAAAAGTTATTGACAGGATTCGACTTAAGTGATAATATAATCAAGTCGCCGCGAGCGGGAGCCGCAAAGAGCGACAAAAAGAGGAAAATAAAGAATAATATTAAAACATTGTTTTTTATTTATAATTGAACCTTGAAAATAAATGCTAAATCGAAAAAACGATAGCAGAATAGTAAACC
>CAJUTV010000003.1 GCA_910589305.1 uncultured Lachnospira sp.
CTTGAACAAGGCTTTCATGTATGGTATAGTTAATATGCAGTTTTGATGGAACAATTTTTGCTTTTAATAGATATATTTGTTGATATATTGTTTTTATAATATATCATTTTTGTATTATAATTTGATTTATTTAGATGAACATTGTTTATGCAAACGATGTTCATTTTTTATTTTTATATTTATCATTGAAATGCCATATAAAATTTGTTATAATCAGATGAGACTATAACGTACATAGTGATTTGGAGGGTATAATTATGGAGACGAACATTTTGATGGAAAGTGGAACGAATGAGTTAGAAGTTCTTGAGTTTATAGTAGGTAATAATCATTATGGGATTAATGTTGCTAAGATAAAAGAGATTGTACCTTTTAATGTTGTTACACCAGTTCCCAATTCACATCCAAGTGTGGAAGGCATTTTTATGCCTAGAGATTTGATGATTACAGTTATTAATTTAGCGAGTGTTATTAATGCTGAGCCTTCAGCTGATATGAAGAGAGATATGTTTATTATAACCAATTTTAATAAATTAAATGTTGCATTTCATGTTCATGCAGTTGTTGGTATACATAGAGTTTCATGGGCTGATATTATTACACCTGATGTTACAGTAAGTTCTGCAGATAGTGGAATTGCAACAGGTATTGTAAAGATTAATGGACAGCTTATTATTATTTTGGATTTTGAAAGGATTGTTTCCGATATTAGTCCTGAGACAGGATTAAAGGTTTCCGATATTGAAGCATTAGAAGGAAGAAATAGAAGTGATGCACATATTCTTATTGCAGAAGATTCTCCTTTGTTAATGACATTGATAAGCGAGTCACTCAAAAAGGCAGGATATGTAAATCTTACAACATGTCCTAATGGACAAATAGCGTGGGATTATATGTGTGATGTCAAAAAGGGTGCTGTTGCAAATGATGTAAAGTGTATTATTACAGATATTGAGATGCCGTTAATGGATGGACACCGTTTGACAAAATTGGTAAAATCAGACGAAGCCTTAAAGGGGATACCAGTTATTATCTTTTCTTCTTTAATTAATGAGCAGATGCGTATAAAAGGTGAATCTTTAGGAGCAGATGTGCAGTTGTCAAAGCCAGAGATTGGTTCTTTGGTTGATGAGATTGATAAATTATTGATGTAAGTATTTTATGGTATTGAATAAAGTGTAAAGAAAAATTTTTGATACTCCGTAGATGCTGCGGAGTATTTTATATAATAGCAATCATTAGTTAAATATTGTTTGATAATAATATATATTTTTACTATATTTTGCTGCATTGGAGTAAGGTTTATAATGGATTTATACAACGAAATCGTAGAGTCATTTATTAACGCTGATAAGGTATTGATAGGTATAGGTACAGGGCTTAATAAACCTGATACAAAAACAATTCATTTTTATAGTGAATATTTAGAAAAAAAAGATTGTTTTATCATTACATCAAGAACAGATAATCTTTTTTCAAATTTATCAATAGGTGAAAAAAGGGTATGCAATGTATTATTAGAAGGTAATGAAAAACAGTGGGAATTATATAATAAATGGTTATCAGCTACTTTAAATAAAAAGTTGTTGATTATTGAGATTGGTGAAGATTTCAGCAGACCTCATATATTTAGGTGGCCATTTGAAAAAATTCTTTTTATTAATAAATTATCAACATTATATAGATTAAATGAAAAATTTTATCAGTTGCCTGAAAATATTGGTGACAGAGCATATGGATATAAAATAGATGTTAATAATTTTATTGAGGAATTGATGAAAATACTTAAAGAGAGAAATGTTATTTGTTAAATTCAAATAAATATGTTATAATTGTTCATATTATTTTACAAAAACGGGAGTAAATAAAATTATGGCTAGTGCAGATGAAGAGAATTATCTGGATAATTTATTAAGTTCAGTTGGTGATGAGGAAGAATCAAAGGAAAATAGCGAATCACCTACAAGCAATGAGAACGCTGATACATATAATGATGATAATAATACAAGTAAAGAAGCACAAAAAGAAAAGGATATGAATCTGGATTTAAGTGAGCCAGATTTATCAGAGAGTGATTTAGAGAGATTAGAAAGTATGAAATTAGATTCTATTATTGAGCAAGTTACATCAGATGAAATATCTGTTGAGGAGTTGTTAAGTGATGATGTAAGTAATACTTCTGAGGAATCAAAAAAAGATAGTGCAGTTGTTGATAAAACGGACAGCGAGACCGTCCATACAACAAATAATAAAGATGTTGATAATACAAGCGATGAACAAGTAGATATTATTGAAGATATTGAGCATAAAGGGAAGAAGCATAGTAAGAAAAAAAAGAAAAAAGGATTGATGGCTGCGCTTAAAAATATTTTCTTTGAAGATGTTGATGAAGAGGTTAAAGCTTTTGTTGAGGGAGCAAATACAGAGGCTAATTCAAGTGATGGAAAGAACAGTAAAAAGGATAAAACATCAAAAAAAGAAAGCAAGAAGGCTCAACAAGAAAAGAAAGTAGAGAATGAATCAATTGATGTTAATGCAGAGTCTGATAAACCAATTGATGAAAATCAACAGTTATTAGATGAAATGTATGGTGACAAGGATAATTTAGATGAAAATATTGCACCAAAAAAAGGTTTGTTTGCAAAGATTCGATATAGGCTTCAACAGTATAAGCAAAGAAGTGAGGAAGAAGACCGATTAGAAGAAGAAGCTGAAATAGCAGACCAAAATGAGAAGAAAAAGCTTAAAGAGGAAAAGACAAAAGAAAAAGCGGATAAAAAAGAAGAAGCTAAGAAAGCTAAAGAAGAAAAAGCAAAAGAGAAGGCTGAAAAAGAGAAAAAACCAAAAAAGGAAAAGCCTAAGAAAGAAAAGAAAGTAAAACCAGCACCAAAACCAGGTGATATATTAAAAATTAAGCCAAAATCAATGATACTCTTTATATTATTTATTGCAAGTGTCATTGTTTTGATTATACTTTTTAATTCTGCTTTTCATTATAATAAAAATATAAGTGAAGCAAAAGGTTATATTGAATCAGGAAATTATGCCAAAGCATATGAAAGACTTGCAGGTTTGTCTGTCAGAAAGAATGATGAGGCTTTGTTAAGGCAAGTTTCTGTTATTATGTTTGTTCAAAGACAGACAGAGTCCTATAACAACTATATGCAGCTTGATATGAAAGACCAAGCTTTAAATTCTTTGGTAAAAGGTCTTGAACGATATAATGAGTATTATAGGGAAGCAGAAGAATTAGGTATCACTACACATCTTGATTCTGAAAAAGATAAGATTTTAGAGTATTTTAAGAGTACTTATCATATGTCAGAAGAAGATGCAAATAAGCTTGTGCAGCTTAAAGAGACAGATTTTGTATCATATTATGCTTCTTTAGTAAAGTATAGAAAGGCAAAAGAATGATTGCAATAATTGATTACGATGCAGGTAATTTGAAAAGTGTTGAAAAGGCATTTCTTTTATTAGGACATGAAATACTAGTAACAAGAGATTCCAGTGAAATTGTAGAAGCTGAAAAGATTGTTCTGCCAGGTGTTGGCTCATTTGGTGAGGCAATGAACAATTTAGACCATTTGGGATTAGTTGATACGATTAAAACGGCAGTACATAAAGGGATACCATTTTTAGGAATTTGTTTAGGGCTGCACCTTCTTTTTGAAAAAAGTGAAGAAGCGCCTGGCATTGAAGGTCTCTCTTTACTGGAGGGTGAGATTTTAAGGATTCCTTTGCAAGAAGGGCTTAAAATTCCTCATATGGGATGGAATTCATTGGATGTAAAACAAGGTTCTAAGCTGTTTGATGGAATTGAAACGGCACCATATGTTTATTTTGTTCATTCTTATTATTTAAAGGCGGCAGACGAAAATATCGTGTCTGCTTCAACACAATATTCAACACATATTCATGCTTCCGTTGAAAAAAATAATTTATTTGCCTGTCAGTTTCATCCAGAAAAAAGCAGTACTGTAGGATTAAAGATGCTTTCAAATTTTGCTGATTTATAACGCCTAAATTATAAAGCGGTTGTTTAACCTTATCAGGAAAGCCTCACTTTTTAAGCAAAGTTAGGCTTGTCTGTTTTGGCAAGAGATTGATTGACAAATGTATGCTTGCATATACAACATCAAGCTGTTTATGAGCTTGTAAGTTCAAGAATGGGAGATTGATATGTTTACAAAAAGAATTATACCATGTCTGGATTGCAAAGATGGAAGAGTAGTCAAAGGAACTAGTTTTTTAAATTTGCGCGATGCTGGAGACCCTATTGAAGTTGCTTCTATGTATGATAAGGCAGGAGCGGATGAAGTTGTTTTTTTAGATATTACTGCTTCTAGTGATGGAAGAAATACAACGGTAGACTTAGTTAGAAAGGTTGCACAAAGATTGTTTATTCCGTTTACAGTTGGCGGCGGAATAAGGTCTGTTGATGATTTTAAGGCATTGCTTCGAGAAGGGGCAGATAAGATATCTGTTAATTCAGCTGCTATTATGAATCCAACTTTAATTAGTGAAGCTGCTGATAAGTTTGGAAGTCAATGTGTTGTTGTGGCAATTGATGCAAAACGGCGTGAAGATGGAACGGGCTGGAGTGTATATAAAAATGGCGGAAGAGTTGATATGTATATGGATGCTATTGAATGGGCAATGAAAGCAGAAAAACTTGGCGCTGGCGAGATACTTTTAACAAGTATGGATTGCGATGGAAATAAATCAGGGTATGATATTGAATTAACCAGAATGGTTGCCGAACACGTTTCAATACCAGTTATTGCATCAGGGGGTGCTGGCAATAAACAACATTTTTACGATGTATTTGTTGAGGGAAAAGCGGATGCAGCTCTTGCCGCTTCATTATTTCATTACAAAGAGCTTGATATTATGGATTTAAAGCACTATTTAAAAGAGAAAAATATTTCAATGAGGATGATTTAATTATGACAATGATTGACAATGATTGGCTTGAAGCCATTGGAGATGAATTTAAAAAAAATTACTATAAGGAGTTATATGAATTTGTAAAAGAGGAGTATAACACAAATACAGTGTATCCATTACCAGATAATATTTTTAATGCGTTTCATTTAACGCCATTAAGTGAGGTGAAAGTATTAATATTAGGACAAGACCCATACCATGAAGAAAATCAAGCACATGGTTTGAGTTTTTCTGTTCCGGAAAATCAAAAAGTCATTCCACCTTCACTTAAAAATATATATAAAGAATTAAAGGAAGATTGTGGCTGCTATGTACCAGATAATGGTAATCTGGTAAAGTGGGCTAAACAAGGTGTTTTATTGCTCAATACAGTGTTGACTGTTCGAGCACATGCGGCATTTTCACATAAAGATAAAGGCTGGGAGCAATTTACCGATGCCGTTATTCAGGCTGTTAATGACCAAGATAGACCAATTGTTTATATGTTGTGGGGAACACCTGCACAAAAGAAAAAATCAATGTTAAACAATCCAAAACATTTGGTTTTGACAGCACCACATCCAAGTCCATTATCAGCACATAGAGGATTTTTTGGCTGCAAGCATTTTAGCAAAACCAATGAATTTTTAAAGAATAATGGATTAGAAGAAATTGATTGGCAGATAGAAAATATAAGGTAAAATTAAAAAAGGCTGTTATACAGAAAAGCTGTATTATATTGATTGTAATCTTATCAGTACCCCACTTCAATGCCGCAGAGGTGTAAGTGGGGATTTTTGCTATGATAAAACCTGGATGGTTTGAGCAAGTAGTATAGTAGATTGTAAAAGTATATTTCAAACAATGAATTTAAATTAATAATATAATAGGAGGTTATTTTTAATGGGGTGTTTAGCTGTTTTGTTTGCTTTAAGTGAACAGGAAGTAGAACAATTAAGATTGGTAAAAAGACAAGAGCGTTCCGATTATATGCACGAAGAAATTGAAGAGGTATTTTTTGATGACTATCCAGAATATACATGCGAATTAGATAAGTCATGGGACGCTATGCATCGAATGTTGACAGATGGCAATCTTAATTTTGAAAATAAATTTCAACCACTGTGCAATGTGATTTTTGGCGGGGAGTTTTTATATGGACTTGTACGTGAACCTTCTGGAGAAGTTATAACACCACAAGAAGAAGACGATGAGTTTATGATTTTAAAGACGCCAGAACAAGTAGCCGAAATAGCAAAAATACTTCCAGAACGAACAAAAGCCGAATGTCGTGAATGTTATGATAAAATTGATGAAGAAGATTATGGTTTTGCGTTAGATGATGAAGATTTTGAATACACATGGGAATATCTCCAAGATAGTTTAGATTTTTGGAAAAAAGCGGCAGAAGAAAAGCGATATGTATTGTTTACGGTTGATAGATAATTATTGTGGAAGTGTTTAAAATTAAAAATAAGCAGTTTTTATAAGATTCCTATACCAATTGGTATAGGGGTCTTTTTTATGTACATGGGCATCCAAATGAAATATGTCAGCAAGCTGACGGACGCCCGGCGCGCGTAGGGGAAGATAAATCTTCTCTACTTGGTTACAGACACCCAAAGAAAAAGCAATTATATTGAGCATTTTTTATGTTTGAACAAATTTGTAAATAGTGCAAAAATAAAAAGAATAATGATTAACAGAATAATATTCCATTCCATAGGAGCAAGAAAGCAAGTATTGAAAATAGTATGCAGAAATGCCAATATAAATATATTTTGATAGTTATAATAGGCAAAACCAATAATAAGTGATAAAAGGATAGTCCATATAAAGAAAAAAAGAATTTCTTTTATAGTTAATGAATTTCGGATATACCACATTGGGATATGCCATAGTCCCCAGATGATTCCTGTATAGAATGTATAATGAATTTTTATTGTTTGATTGGATATTCTTCTAAGAAAAAAGTTTCTCCATGCTGCTTCTTCCAATAATGCCATAATAAAAAGATAAATGCCATTTATGATGATGAAAGAAATTGTTGGATATACATTATAAAATAAATGTTGACTTCCTTTGGTGATAGAATATATATAAGAAGTCGTTAATCCCGCAATAATAAATAATATACATAATAAAATCGATTGAAAAATTTTTTTGCTTGTAAATAAGTCTAAAAACCATTGCTTTAGCGTATGTTCACTTATTTCAACGATAATGGAACAAGTCAATGGAGTAAGAACAAATAAATATTTGGCATTTAACAATGCGGCAGGAATATGTAAGCCTTGTTTTTGTAATAACATGGGCAGATAACAAAGAAAGGATAAGAATAATACTATTAGAATCCAGTAAATCGTTTTTATTTTAGAAGAATGTACTTTTGTATTATCATGCTTTTTTGTTGGCATATTTATTGTCCTCCATTTTAAATTTTTAAAGTTTCGTTTGGTCCTGTGCAAGCCAAAAATCATAGCCTTTTGAGTATGCCAAAACTTTTTGATAATATTCTTTAGAATGTGTATCCGAATATAGAACGGCATCAATAAATGGTTGTGGTGGTTTATAATGGTGCTCTAAAATATAGTGAAGGATTAAGCTAGGAGCAGCATATACTTTTTTATCTTGTCCCCAGACACGGATTTCATAATAACCAACTTCTCGTTTTTCGCCTTTAAACGCAACCGTTGGCACGTTTGCTTTTGCATTTTTGCAAAAGTCGCAAGTATGAAATCCTCTGCATACTTGTACAGGATATCTTAAATAATTCCAAAGTTTTTCTATAAATTCTTCAGGCACTTTACCTGTCTTGAAAAAATGCCCTTTCTTTAACCAGCCAATATTTAGGGATTCTTCTTTGTTCATATATTTATATTTTGTTAAATCTTTAAAGTACATGTTTACCCTCAATAAGATTATAATTTATTATTGTTATAAGTAACTCATATAAAAAGTAGATTTTTACATTGCAGTTGATGTCTATGGAGTGTTTGAAATAAAGTTACTAAAACATTTATACAATAAAACAGCACAGAAATGGAAATTTTTATCAGGAATATTATATTAAAAAAATATATGATAAATATATTTTTATTGTATATTGTTGTGATACTATATATAATCATAATAATATATAGTATCATTATATGTTAAAATATAAAAACGACACGCAAGCGTGCCGTCCTTATCTTTATTCTTCTTCTTCCAATTCATCGCCAGCAATTGCGCCAACAGATGATACGATAACAACAGTTGCTATAATAGAAATGGCAACGCCAATGATTGGACCAATAAATAATAAAAACATAATGTCACCGACCTTTCTTAAGCTAGTCTTATTATAATCTTATTGCACCATTTTTTCAAGATTTTTATTTGCGGTTGCTAACATTAATTTAATTCGGTTTAACTGGTTCACTTCAGAAGCGCCAGGGTCATAATCCACAGCAATAATATTGGATTCTGGAAATGTTGTTCGCAGCTCTTTAATGACGCCTTTTCCTACAATATGATTTGGAAGGCAGGCAAATGGCTGACAACATACAATATTGTTGACACCATTGTGCATAAGTTCAATCATTTCTCCGGTAAGAAGCCAGCCTTCACCTGTTTGGTTACCCAGTGAAACCAAGTCTTTTGCTAAGTCTGCCGTGTCTTTAATATTGGATGGAGGCGTAAATCGTTTGCTGTTTTTAAGTGCATTGTTGCCTGCTTTTCTAAACCATTCAATAATTTTTATAATGGAATTGTTGACAAATGCGGACTTTTTAGAAGCACCAAGATACTTCTTTTTAAAGTTGGCATTTTCTGCACAATACAAAAGAAATCCCATTAAATCAGGAACAACAGCTTCTGCGCCTTCGGATTCCAATAAATTAACAATATAATTGTTGGCAGATGGAAGAAATTTAACAAGAATTTCACCAACAATGCCCACACGTGGTTTTTTAATATCTAAAAGTTCGATTGTGTCAAAATCATTTACAATAGCTTGACAATTTTTATTAAATGCACTCATAGAAACTTTATTTTCTTTTAGTTGCTGTATAATGATATCTTTCCATTTTTCATGAAGTGCATTGACAGAACCTGCAACTTTTTCATAAGGTCTCGTTCGGTATACAACATTCATAAAAATATCGCCATATTCAATTGCCATCATTGCTTTTTTTAGCATAGTTAAATCATACTTAAATCCAGAGTTGGATTCAAGCCCTTGTGCGCTTAAAGAAATAACAGGAATGTACGATAAACCAGCTTTTCCAAGCGCCCTGCGTATAAAGCCAATATAGTTGGAAGCTCTGCATCCGCCTCCAGTTTGTGTGATAATAATAGCTGTTCTATGTAAGTCATATTTTCCAGATAATACCGCATTCATAATCTGTCCAACAACCATAAGCGAAGGATAGCAGGCGTCGTTATTGACATATTTTAAACCGACATCAACAGACGATTTATTGTCATTATCAAGAACTTCAAAATTATATCCGCATGAATTGAGCGCAGGTTCTAATAAATCAAAATGAATTGGCGACATTTGAGGACATAATATGGTATAATTTTTTCTCATTTCAGGTGTAAATTCTACACGTTCATATGCAGAACTGATAATATTTCTTTTTAAGTCGTGTTTATCACGCACTTTTAACGCAGCGATTAATGAGCGTACTCGTATTCTTGCAGCGCCAAGATTATTAACTTCATCAATTTTTAAGACCGTATAAATTTTGCCTGATTTTACTAAAATATCATTAACGGCATCGGTTGTTACGGCATCAAGACCGCAACCAAAGGAATTAAGCTGAATTAAATCCAGATTTTCCTTTGTCTTAACAAAACTAGCCGCTGCATAAAGCCTTGAATGGTACATCCATTGGTCCATTACAATCAAAGGACGCTCTACTGTTCCTAAGTGTGATATGGAGTCTTCTGTCAGTACAGCAATTCCATAAGAATTGATTAACTCAGGAATACCATGATTAATTTCAGGGTCTACATGGTATGGTCGTCCAGCTAAGACAATACCGCGCTTTCCTTGTTCTTCAAGGTATGAGAGGACTTCCTCACCTTTTTTTTGGACATCAAGCCGAAATTGAATCAACTCATTCCAAGCGTATATCACTGCATTTTTAACTTCTTTTGCAGGGATATCCGAAAATTCTTCAATCAGTCGTTTGGATAGGATACTTGCATTTTCAAACGATAAAAATGGATTTCTAAAATCAATATGATGTGTTTTTAATTCCTCTACATTATTTTTAATATTTTCAGCATACGATGTTACAATAGGGCAATTGTAATGGTTGTTTGCTTTATCAATTTCCTTATGTTCATAAGGAACACAAGGATAAAATATAAATTGAACCCCTTGCTTAATAAGCCATGATATGTGACCATGTGCAAGTTTTGCAGGGTAACATTCCGATTCGGAAGGTATGGATTCAATACCCAGTTCATATATTTTTCGATTGGATTGCGGCGATAGTAAAACCCGATATCCTAATTTTGTAAAAAATGTAAACCAAAAAGGATAATTTTCATACATATTAAGAACGCGAGGTATACCAACAACGCCCCTTGTAGCCTCATGTGCTTCCAATGGTTCATAGTCAAATAATCGGTGCAGTTTATAATCAAATAAGTTTGGAAGTTTTTTAGTACTTTTTTCTTTGCCAAGACCTCGTTCACATCGATTGCCAGTAATAAACTGTCTGCCTCCAGAAAACTTATTGATGGTAAGGTGACAGTTATTTGTACAGCCTTTACATCGTGCAATGGTTGTGTCAAAGGTTAAAGCATTGATTTTATCAATGCCAAGCATAGATGATTCGGATATGCCGTCATAGCGCTCACGAGCGATAAGAGCAGCACCAAATGCCCCCATAATACCTGCAATATCAGGTCTTATGGCATTGACACCTGTTATTTTTTCAAAACTTCTAAGCACAGCATTATTGTAGAATGTTCCGCCTTGAACAACAATATGTGTACCTAAATCTTTTGGTTCTGAAATTTTTATAACTTTGTACAGTGCATTTTTAATAACCGAATATGCAAGTCCGGCAGAGATGTCAGCAACTTCAGCGCCTTCTTTTTGCGCCTGTTTTACTTTAGAGTTCATAAATACTGTACAGCGTGTTCCTAAGTCAATTGGATTAGAGGCAAACAATGCTTCTTTTGCAAATTCCTGAACCGTAAAGTTTAATGATTTTGCAAAGGTTTCAATAAAAGAACCACAGCCAGAAGAACAAGCTTCATTTAGTAAAACAGAATCGACGGTCTGATTTTTAATTTTAATACATTTCA
Source organism: uncultured Lachnospira sp. (assembly GCA_910589305.1). Taxonomy (GTDB): domain Bacteria; phylum Bacillota; class Clostridia; order Lachnospirales; family Lachnospiraceae; genus Lachnospira. The sequence continues at coordinate 11,242 of CAJUTV010000003.1, forward strand.
TATCTTGACCGCCAATGTCAATAATGCAGTCTACATCAGGGTCAAAAAAAGCAGCAGCATAAAAATGGGAAACTGTCTCAACTTCTCCTTCATCAATCATCAATGCCGCCTTAATTAAAGCTTCGCCATATCCCGTAGAACAGGAATGGACAATTTTGGCATTAGAAGGCAAAAGAGAATAAATTTCTTTTAGCGATTTTATAGTAGTAGCAAGCGGAGAGCCATTGTTGCTTGAATAAAACGAATATAATAATTTACCATTTTCATCAACCAATGCCACTTTTGTTGTGGTGGAACCCGCATCAATTCCAAGATAGCAATTTCCTGTATATTCTTTTATATCAGCCGTTTCTACTTTGGCATGGGCATGACGATTGATAAATGCATCATAGACCAGTTGATTTTCAAAAAGCGGCTGCATACGTTCCACTTCAAAATCTAATTTGATTTTTGCCTGTAATTTTTCAATCATAGCCGAAACAGGAATATGTATATCTTCTTTATAGTTCATAGCAGCGCCAATAGCTGCAAAAAGGTGCGAATGCTGTGGTGCAATAATTTGTTCTGGCGCAAGACTGAGTGTTCTTATAAAACAATTTCTTAACTCTGAAAGAAAATGAAGCGGTCCGCCTAAAAAGGCAACGTTTCCACGAATGGGCTTGCCGCAGGCAAGACCAGAAATTGTTTGGTTGACAACAGCTTGAAAGATAGAAGCAGATAAATCAGGTTTTGTAGCTCCTTCATTAATTAATGGCTGTATGTCGGATTTGGCAAACACGCCGCAGCGAGCAGCAATAGGGTATATAGACTGATAATTTTTGGCATACTCATTAAGACCGAGTGCATCGGTTTGTAAAAGAGCTGCCATTTGGTCAATAAAAGAACCTGTACCACCTGCACAGATACCATTCATACGTTGGTCGATACCATTTGTAAAATAGATAATTTTGGCATCTTCTCCACCTAGTTCAATAGCAACATCACATTGTGGAGCTTCCGCCTGAAGTGTCGTTGAAACAGCAATAACTTCTTGAGTAAAAGGCACTTCAAGATGTTTTGCAAGAGTTAATCCACCAGAGCCAGTAATAACAGGAAAACAATCAAATGTACCCAATTGTTCAACAGACTTTTCAAGCAGTAATTGTAATGTTTCCTGTATATTTGCAAAATGTCTTTCATAATCTGAGAATACTACGTTGTCTTGATTATCAATTAAGGCAATCTTAACAGTAGTAGAACCAATATCAATACCTAACTTAAATGAATTCATATATATTAGCCAAAGGCTGCCTCCTTTTAAAATCTATAGGTTCTGTCGAAAAAGGTCGAAACCGTAATAGGAATATTATATTACGAATAAAATTTTTTTTCAACATTAGTTTAAACAAACAGTTGTGTCATGTAATTGTTGACAAAAAACATGCACTTCTTTATACTTTAAACTAATTACTTCAATTTTTGTAGAGGTAAATTATAGAATTAACTAAAAAAATAAATTTGTTAAAAATCATCGTTTCATCATGGTGTGAAAAAATAAAGAAAGGATAATTAATTTAATGAAATGGTTTGATAAATTAGAACGCAGATTTGGTAAATATGCCATACACAATCTGATGTATTATATCATAGGTATCTATGTACTTGGCTTTGCAGTGGCTATGTTTTTTCCAGATGTATACAGTGCGTATCTAAGTCTTGATGTGGAAATGATATTAAGGGGGCAGATATGGAGACTGTTTACATTTATGTTACAGCCTCCGTCATATAGTTTGATTTTTATTTTGTTTACCTTGTATTTCTATTATATGATTGGTACAGTGCTTGAGCGTATATGGGGGGCATTTCGATTTAATGTCTATTATTTTAGCGGGGTAATCCTGCATATTGTTGCAGCGTTTGTTATATATTTTATTTTTGGACAGTCTTTTTCAATGTCTACCTATTATATTAACTTAGCGCTTTTTATGGCATTTGCGGTGGAACAGTCCGATACGCAGGTATTATTATTTTTTGTGTTGCCTATCAAGATGAAATGGCTGGGCATTTTAGACGGCATTATTTTTGGAGTTACGATTGTCGGCGGATTTATGGTGACAATATTGCCAGAGACTGTCTGGTATGGATTATATAATATGGGGCTTTTGGCAGGCAGTGTGTATTATTGCTATGTCAATGCAACCTGTGCACTAGTATCCATGTTAAACTTCCTTGTCTTTTTGTTGATTACATTTAAAAAGCCTGCTAGAACAGCAACACAGCGCAATTATCAAAAGATGCAAAAAACGGCAAGGAAAGCACAAAAGAATCAACAGCGTCCAAGTTTTAATGAAAAATTTTACAATGCCAACAGTGAAAAGTCAACGTGGGAGAGTGCCAATAAACCTTATATAAACAGGGGCGGTGCAAAACACCAGTGTGCTGTGTGCAAGAGAACAGAATTCGATGATGACAGTCTGGTTTTTCGATATTGTTCTAAATGTGTAGGAGGAAAAGAGTATTGCAATGAACATCTCTATACACATATTCATGTAAAATAAGAATGTATTATCAAACAATCATGGTTTTGATGTGTTCTTGTATAAATAAATTGCCACATAAAATATTTTACAGTAAAGTAAAATATTAGGATTGGTGTTTGCAGAAATCAATCATAAATATTTTTATAATGGAGGATAGTTTGATGAAAAAAACAAAGATTATATGTACAATGGGTCCAAATACAAATGACCGAGAGCTGATTAAACAGCTCGCACTTGCTGGTATGGATATAGCACGATTTAATTTTTCTCATGGAAACCAAGAAGAACAGGGAGGACGATTAAAACTTGTTGACAGTGTGAGAAGTGAGTTAAATATTCCGATTGCAACATTGCTTGATACAAAAGGTCCAGAGATTAGAACGGGCGTTATTAAAGATGGCAAAAAAATTACACTGAATGAAGGACAAAAATATACATTGACCATAAGAGAGGTAGAGAGTGACGAAAATATCAATCATATCACATATGCAGGACTGCCTAAAGATATTGCAGAAGGAAATCTTATATTAATTGATGATGGATTGATTGAACTGAAAGTGACAAAGATTATTGAAGATACGGATATTGAATGTATTGTTGTCAATGGCGGAGAACTTGGCTCTACAAAAGGCGTCAATGTGCCAAATGTAAGTATTCGTCTGCCAGGTATCACCGAAAAAGATAAAGAAGATATTTTGTTTGGAATCGAGCAAGGATTTGATTTTATTGCGGCATCGTTTGTGCGCAATGCGGCATGTATTCAGGAAATAAAAGAAATTTTATGGTCGCATGATGCTGATATTCCAGTGATTGCAAAGATTGAGAATGCAGAGGGGATTCGCAATATTGATGAAATTATCCGTGTATCAGACGGCATTATGATTGCACGAGGCGATATGGGCGTTGAGATTCCGTCAGAGGAGGTTCCACGTATCCAAAAAGATATTATTAGAAAATGTAATGAAGCTTATAAGCCAGTTATAACAGCAACGCAGATGCTAGACTCGATGATTCGCAATCCGCGTCCTACAAGAGCAGAGGTGACAGACGTTGCCAACGCTATATATGACGGCACCGATGTTGTTATGTTATCTGGTGAAACAGCCAATGGAAAATATCCTCTTGAAGCATTAAAGATGATGGCTAAGATTGCTGAATCAACAGAAAAAGATTGTGTGAGCAGAAGAATTGACAATACACAAGTGCATACAAAAAGGAGTATTTCAAGCGCCGTTGCCAATGCTTCTGTACAAACGGCAGATATTTTAAATGCTAAAGCGATTGTCTGTCCAACGATTTCTGGTTTTACAGCAAGATTAACTTCTAAGTTAAAACCAGAAGCATTGATTATCGGCTGTTCACCATATGAGAATGTACTTCGTAAAATGCAGATATATTGGGGCGTGAAACCTTTAAAGACAGCCGTTGAGAAATCAACGGATAAAATTGTAGACCATGCAATTGAAGTTGCAGAAAATGCAGGATATATCAGTGAGGGTGATGTTGTTATTGTATCGGCAGGTATTGCTACAAATTCAGCGCCAACGTCAAAGAGAGGTCTGACAAATACAATGAGAGTCGTTACGATTTAACCTCATCTCATCAGGAAAAATTAGTCTTGTCTATGTTGAAGTTTGCCTGCGGCTGTATTGGCAGCAGGCTGTCATATGGAGAAAATAATGGATAAAGCAAAAAAAATATTGATATGGATTCCAGCAGTGATATTAGCCATTATCATATTTGGATTTTCAGGTCAAAATGGAGAACAATCCAAAGGATTGAGCTATAAGGTTGCGGAAATACTGGTAGATGGCGCTGATGCCTTACATTTAATTGATATAAAGTATATTGGAAGAGAACATGCGATTGAGCAGATGCAAACCCCTGTAAGAAAAATTGCACATATGACAGAATATGCGTTTTTTGCACTGAGTGTATATATTGCCCTTGCCGTTAATGAAATAAAGTGGCGTTGGACAAAATATGCAGCGTTTTTAATTGTTGTTGCATATGCTTGTACGGATGAAATTCATCAGTTATTTATTTCGGGCAGAAATGGCTCGATTGTAGATGTGCTTATTGATGCAACAGGCGGATTTATAGCGATATTTATCTGTATGATGTGCGATAAAAGGCGAAAAGTTGTAATATAATTCTGATAGATAGAAGGTTATAAGCAAGTAGCATAACGGATTGCGAATATCTGCTTTGACTGAAAGAAGAAATAGAAAATGATTATAATCCAAATGGCATGGTAGGAGCATGTTTGTTATGTGTTTATATGATAAGATAGCTACGGTAAAATTAAAATGTAGAAATTTATAGTTTAGCAGTATTTTTAATATTTACAGTATAAGCAAGAGAAAGGAATAAAAAAATGAAAGTATATGATGAACTGGTAGCCAGAGGGTTAATTGCTCAGGTTACAGATGAGGAAGTAATTAAAGAATTAATCAATAGTGGGAAGGCAACTTTTTATATTGGTTTTGACCCTACAGCAGATAGTCTTCACGTTGGACATTTTATGGCATTATGTTTAATGAAAAGACTTCAGATGGCAGGCAATAAGCCTATTGTGCTTATTGGCGGCGGCACGGCAATGATTGGAGACCCTTCTGGAAGAACGGATATGCGTCAAATGATGACACCAGAAATTATACAGCATAATGTGGACTGTTTTAAAAAGCAGATGGAAAAATTTATTGATTTTTCGGATGACAAAGCAATTATTGTTAATAATGCAGATTGGCTTTTAAAGCTTAATTATGTTGAATTGTTAAGAGAAGTTGGTGCTTGTTTTTCAGTTAATAATATGTTAAGAGCAGAATGTTATAAGCAAAGAATGGAAAAAGGATTAAGCTTTTTGGAGTTTAACTATATGATTATGCAGTCGTATGATTTCTTAATGTTGTATCAAAAATACGGCTGTACGCTTCAATTTGGCGGTGATGACCAATGGAGCAATATGCTTGGCGGAACAGAGCTTATCCGAAGAAAATTAGGCAAAGATGCCAGTGCAATGACAATTACATTGCTTTTAAATTCAGAGGGCAAAAAAATGGGAAAGACACAAAAAGGTGCCGTGTGGCTTGACCCTGAAAAGACAACGCCTTATGAATTTTATCAATACTGGAGAAATGTAGATGATGCGGATGTGCTTAAATGTCTCCGATTGCTTACATTTCTTTCAATAGAAGAAATTGAAGCAATGAAGGATTGGGAAGGTGCACAACTCAATAAGGCAAAAGAGATTCTGGCATATGAACTTACAAAACTGGTTCATAGTGAGGAGGAAGCAAAAAAGGCAGAGCAGACGGCTAAATCTATCTTTACTGGCGGAGATTCCGACAATATGCCATCGGTTGAGATTTCTTCAGATGCATTTAAGGAGGGGAATATTGATATTATATCCATTGTACATTTGGCAGGTCTAGTTACTTCCCGTTCAGAGGCTAGAAGAGCCATAGAACAGGGCGGTATCAGCATCAATGGGGAGCGGGTAAATTCGATAGAAGAGAAGTTTCCTTTAGAATTTTTTAAAGATGGGGTTGTCGTTAAAAAAGGTAAAAAGAGCTTTAAAAAAGTGACTTTGAAAAAATAGGAACAAGGTTAAGATTTTTGTTCTTTGTGTAAAAGCAGCACAGAAATAGGAATATTTATGAAAAAAGAAGATATTATTATTATAAGAATAACAAGCGCAGCAATATTGCTTGCTGCGTTAGCATTGATTTTATTATTTGGAGCCCAGTCAGGATTGTTTTATCGTTATATAGAGATGATGAATAACAATGAATACAGTAATATGGCAGGTTCAGCTTATAATGTAGCATTTTTTAATGGAGTGAATACGATTTATACTTTTTTATTTGATTTAACGCTCTATACAACCATTATAGGTGCAATGGGGTTACTGTTGAAATTAAAAGGAGTTTCGTCTATTGCAGTATGTGGTGCTGTTAGCAGTGTTGTCACAGGATTTTATATAGTATTTGTATATATATTAGAAAATAATGTTTTATTACATAAGGCAGCATCGTATATTTATCTGCATGAAGCTGGAAATTATCTTGATGGAGAGCGAATACTTCATGCAAAAGTTATAATTGTAGGAGTTGTTCTTATCATTATTGGCATTTTAGCCATTATGATTATCAAAAGCAGCAATGTAAAAAAGATTTATTCGTATAGCAGTTCTTATAAGCATACAGGTTTGATTGCTATGCTTCCTGTATTTTATGGATGTATTTTTATGGAGATTGTAAAAAAGCTGTTATTAGAGTATGTTATTGGTATCAAAGAACAGAGTGGACAAGTATATAGTATTTTGACGCAACATTATTTTGAGGGGATACCATTATTTCATATAAAACTAATATGGGTTGTATTGATATCTGCTATTGCTATTGTACTGGTCAATCGATTTGTCCGTAGATTTCAGATTAACAAAACGGTTATAGGTATCTTTTTTGCTTTGGCATATATTGTGCAGATTGTTTTTATCCTTGTAAATCCGCCGCGATTGTTTGGCTATTTATCGTTTGATGAACATATTTGTGATATGGTGGATTCTTCCAATGCTGCATATATGATTATGTATGCCCTTGATGTTGTGTTTGTAAGTATATTGACAGCTGTATGTTTAAAAGATAATTATAGCCATAAAAAAATACTGATAACGATTGCAATACATTTTGTTATCAGCATTTTGGCGGTTATGGGACTTGGTTTTATTGGTATTTCTGCAATATTTGCAGGCTGTGCAGCAGCAAATCTGGTCGCATTAATCAGCTTCTTTTATACTGCGAATATCCGTGCTGGCCATCATTGAAAAGTTGGTATAATAGACAACAAATCCGGGTTTTGCGGCAGCAGGTTTTTTGACCTCTTTTTTTAATACATAATCAACTTCAACTTTTTCCTGATTTTGTCCTTTTGAGTAGTAGGCAGCTAAAGCGGCTGCTTCCTCAAAGGTCTTATCAGGAATTTCTTTTCCTTCCGATTTTAAAATAACGTGAGAACCTGCCATTTGCTTTGCGTGGAACCACCAATCATCATTTTTGGCAAATTTAAACGTAAGTTCATCATTTTGATAATTATTTTTTCCAACATAGATATCAAAACCATCCGAAGAAATATAATGAAATGGTTTACTAGTTGATTTTTCTTTGCGTTTGGTATTTATTTTCTTATGAATATAACCAGAATCAATCAATTCTTGTTTTAATTGAATTAAATCTTCTTCGGATGTGGCAATATCAAGAGAAGTCGCAATTGATTCTAAGTGTATAATTTCATTTTGAGTATCATTTAATTGTTTGCTTCCCGCCTCATAAGTTCTCTTTAATTTGTTATATTTGTTAAAATATTTAATAGCATTTTCCTTAGCTGTTAAAGTTGAGTCAAGAGGAATCTCAATTTCTGTGTTGGTGTAATAGTTGAGTGCTTTAAATGATTTGCTTCCCTCAGGTATATTGTATCCATAGGTATTAATCAATTCACCATAAACTTTAAATTTGTCTCGTTTTTCGGTATCGTTTATCTGTTTTTCTTGAATATCTTGTTTTTTATAAGAACGCTCTAACGCGTTGGATACAATTCTTCGCAAATCAGAGGATTTTTGGCGTATTCTAGTAATCATCTCTTTTTTAGAATAAAAATCAACAATAAGTTCACTGATAGAATGGTAAGATACGGTTTTATCAAACATGCTTAATGGAATGGAGGCAAAGTCTTTTGGCACATCATTATCAAAATATATATTGGGTGTGTATTGATTACATTTTACATAATCCATTACATGAGAAAATATATTATATAAATGAACTTGGTCTTTTTCATCAAGTGCATTTGCAGAAAGTTCTGGGTTGATACAAGCATCAGAACATATTTGTTGTGAGACAAGGGGACTAATACCTGTATATTTTTGATAGAGCGTCTTTAATATGCTAGTTGGCGATGTTTTTAATATTGCGCAAAAAGATTGCACATTGGCTTCAAGAGGATTTAATTTATCCGTTGTATTTGGGATAAAGTAAGGTTTACCTGGAAGCACTTCCCGCACAGAGCTTATTTGTGCAGAAACATGTTTTATACTGTCGAGAATAATATTATTGTCACAAAATATAATATTGCTATGTTTGCCCATAATTTCAACAATTAAATGTTTGCTGCATAAATCGCCCATTTCGTTGAGATGTTCCACTTCAATATCAATAATACGTTCTAAACCAGGTTGTGTTATAGACAGTACACGTCCGTTATTTAAATGCTTTCTTAAAAGCATACAAAAATTAGGCGCAGTCATAGGGCTTGGTTTATTATGTTTTGTAAGACATACCAATGGCAGACTGGCATTGGCAGATAAAGTCAATCGATACTGTCCTTCTTTTGTTTTAAATGTTATTAGTAATTCATCCGTTTCAGGCTGTGCAATTTTATATATTCTGCTGCCAAGCAGTGTGTCTTTTAATTCTTGTGTAATATTAGCAATTACAATTCCGTCGAGTGCCATAGTTCCCTCCATGTGTACATGTTTTTATATGTTTCAAGTTTGTGTATAAACTTGAGTTTCAAAGTTTTGATTTTTAATGGTATTTTTATTTAAGTTTCTGTGCCATTTTTTATATAGAAAAAAATCAGACAAGCAAAATTGCTGTAGCTTTGTGTTAAATGGTACAGTATAAAGTTGCAATTAATTGTACGTTATTTTAGCATAAATTTTATAATATGTCTTGTACTTTGTACAAAATGTTGATATACTGCTTAAATATAAGGTATAAAAATAGTTTCTTATAATTTTTTAAATATATATAAAGTATACTGTATTAACAACTATATAATATGAAAAGATATATAAAATGATTATACAATTCAATATTGTGCAGTTTATAATGAACGAAGATGGTTGATTTGTCAATAAAGGATTGAAAAAATGAAAATAAGAATTTGTGCAGGAGCGTCATAAATTTTATTTGTTTATTTTTTAACGTCGTCAAAGAAGTTTCCCATTTCAATGCCACAGAGGCATAAGTGGGGTAGGGCTTGTGTTGTGATAGCAGTTAGACCGTTTTAAGTAAGCAGCATAGCGGATTGCAAATATCTGCGTTGACTATAAAACGCTTCAGAATGGAAGGAAGTATGATAAAAAGTATGACGGGCTTTGGCCGATATGAATGTATTGAGGGACAGAAAAAAATTATTATAGAAATCAAATCGGTTAATCATCGATATTTGGAAACAAGTATTAAGATGCCAAAAAAGCTCAATGTATTTGAGGGAAGGATTCGAGATGTGTTAAAAAAACATATCAGCAGAGGAAAAATAGATGTATTTATTATCTATGAAGATTTGACACAAAATCAAGTAAGTTTAAAGTATAATAGTGATTTGGCAAAAGAATATATGAGGATATTTGATGAGATGTCGCGACAGTTTCAAAGAGTTAATGATGTGACAATAGGCGCTTTGTCAAGGTATCCAGAAGTGATTGCAATGGAGGAAGCGTGCATTGATGAGGAAACGTTGTGGAATTTTATTAAAAATGCAGTTGACAGTGCATGTAAACAGCTTGTTGAGACAAGAATATCAGAGGGAAATAATCTAAAGAATGATTTGATTGGAAAGCTGGATAAGATGCAGGTGATTGTTGACTACATAAAGGAGCGAAGTCCTCAGATTATGAAAGAATACCGAAGCAAACTTGAAAATAAAGTAAAAGAGTTGCTTAGCGACACACATATTGATGAGAGCAGAATTGCCACAGAAGTGATTATATATGCAGATAAAATATGTGTTGATGAGGAGACTGTTCGATTAGAAAGTCATATTGAACATGCAAAGAATTGTCTAAATGAAGATGGCGGGATAGGTCGTAAGATGGACTTTATTGCACAGGAGATGAACCGAGAAGCCAATACAATACTATCAAAAGCAAATGATATTGATATTTCCAATCATGCAATTGAGTTAAAGACAGAGATAGAGAAAGTAAGAGAACAGATACAAAATATTGAATAAAAAATGGGTTGAATTTTGGCAACAATGCTTGACAAGTTTTATTGTAGTTTTTGCTTGATTGTTTTTGTTTAATTCGATATAATTACTTGTAATGTGAAAATGTACAGGTCAGAAAGAAGGGCTGATTAAACGATGGATAAGCGTGGAAAATTACTGGTTATTTCAGGCTTTTCTGGGGTTGGAAAAGGAACTGTAGTCAAGAGCTTGCTTGATACGTATAAAAATTATACTGTGTCTGTGTCAGCGACTACAAGAAAACCTCGTGAAGCAGAGATTGATGGTGAGTCATATTTCTTTAAAACAGTAGATGAGTTTAAGACAATGATTGAGAACGATGAATTTCTTGAATATGCACAATATGTTAATAATTATTATGGGACGCCAAAAGCATATGTAGAACAACACCTTTCTAAAGGCAATAATGTGATTCTTGAAATTGAAGTCGTTGGGGCTTGCAATGTGAAAAAGATTTATTCCGATGCGGTGATGATATTTATTGTTCCTCCACATGCAAAGGAATTATGCGATAGGCTTACATTTCGGGGTACAGAGGAAGCCGATGTTATTCAAAAACGATTGACACGGGCTGTTGATGAAGCTGATGATGTAGAAAAGTATGATTATGTTGTAGTTAATGATACAATAGAAAACTGTGTTGATACGATAAATGCCATTGCAAAGGATGACAGTGCAGTTATGGAGCATTGCAAAATTTCAGCAAATTTAGCATTTATTAAGGTTATAAAAAATGATTTAAAGAATATATTGAAGGGAGAATAATTTTATATGTTACATCCATCATATTCCGAGTTAATGGAAGTTGTTAATAGTGAGGTTGAGGAAGGTGAACAGCCAATTGTACAAAGTCGTTATTCGATTGTAAAAGCTACTGCTGCAAGAGCAAAACAGATTATTGATGCAAGATATCTTGAGGAAAAATATGATAAGCTCAAATTGGCAGAAAAAGATAGTAAAGACGGAGAGCCTAAAAAGACTGTTGAAGATAAGAGAAAAATTGCACTAGGACAGGAATTAATTGATAATGCTTCAGGGATTAAACCATTGTTAGTTGCTGTCAGAGAACTCCATGAAGGTAAGATTAAAATTGTTGGAAATGGTTTAGAAAATATTTAATTCTTGGAAGCAATGTTCAATTCAGCTTGCTCTGATATTGATAATGCCGCGTAAGTACAATGAATGGGGCTGTCGCACTAAGTAATAAAACACAAAATGTAGTATGATTTAGATAAAAAATACTGTATTTTGCCGTGATTTTTCTTAATGCGATAGTCTCATTTTTTAACAATATATTGGATTGTTTAATGTACAAAAATATATGGAGGAATATATTTTGAAAATAATGTTTATTTCGCTTGGATGCGATAAAAATCTTGTCGATACAGAATATATGCTTGGTATACTAAAAGATAAAGGATTTGAATTTACAGATGATGAGATGGAAGCTCAAGTTATTGTTATCAATACATGTTGCTTTATTCACGATGCCAAACAGGAAAGTATCAACACGATTATAGAGATGGCAGAGCATAAACAAGATGCCTGTTGTAAGGTACTTATTGTTACAGGTTGTCTAGCGCAAAGATATCAAGATGAAATTTTAAAAGAACTGCCAGAAGTAGATGCTATTATTGGAACATCAAGTTATGATAAAATTGCAGAGGTTGTTTTATCAAAATTATTTAATAATGATTTATTGTCTAAAGAGGATTTATTATTTAAAAATAGTTTGCAATTGTCAAATGATTTATTATTGAATAAAAACAATGTTTTAGAAAATGTTAATAGACTTGTCGAGGTATCTAGTGATAGAATTATTACAACAGGTGGATATTATGAATATTTAAAAATTGCAGAAGGCTGTGACAAACACTGCACATACTGTATCATTCCTAAGATAAGAGGAAGTTATAGAAGTTATCGAATGGAATATCTTATAAAAGAAGCGCAGATGCTTTCCCAAAATGGTGTTAAGGAACTAATACTTGTAGCTCAGGAAACAACCATGTATGGTGTTGATTTATATGGAGAAAAGTCTTTGTCGAAATTATTGTATAAACTTTCGGCGATAGATGGAATAGAATGGATTAGAATATTATATTGTTATCCAGAAGAGATTGACAAAGAGTTAATTGACGCTATCAAAAATATACCTAAAGTAGTGAAATATTTAGATATGCCAATACAACATGCCAGTGATACTATTTTAAAAAAGATGGGAAGACGTACTTCTAAGCAAGAATTGATTGCTATTATTGACCAGCTACGAGAGGAAATTCCAGATATAGCATTGAGAACAACATTGATTACAGGATTTCCGGGAGAGACAAAAAAAGAACATGAAGAACTGCTCGATTTTGTCAATGATATGGAATTTGATAGACTTGGCGTTTTTACATATTCTGCTGAGGAAGATACACCTGCTGCTAAGATGGAGAATCAAATTAGTGAGACGGTTAAAGAACAACGCCGAGATGAGCTTATGGCGTTACAACAGGAAATTTCATTAGATAAATCATCACAGCTTATTGGTGAAGTTCTTTCTTGTATAGTGGAAGGAAAGATGATAGATGATGATGTTTATGTGGCTCGTTCTTACAAAGATGCACCAAATGTAGATGGATATGTGTTTATTCATACAGATGAAAATTTGTTGTCAGGTGACATGGTTAAGGTTAAGATTGAAAGTGCATATGAATATGATTTGATGGGAAGCCTGGTTCATGAATAATTGTGTAAAATGGAGGTTGGAGGATATGAATCTACCCAATAAACTGACAATACTTAGAATTGTGATAATACCACTTTTTGTTTTATTTTTATATGTCGATATTGGGGATAATGTGAACTCATATATTGCAGCATTATTATTTATAGTAGCCAGTCTTACTGATTTATTGGATGGGAAGATTGCTCGTAAATATAATCTTGTGACGAATTTTGGCAAGTTTATGGACCCTTTGGCTGATAAGCTTTTAGTTTGTTCAGCATTGATAGCGCTTGTTGATATAGAAAAGCTTGCTGGTTGGATTGTCATTATTATTATTGCAAGAGATTTTATTATAAACGGACTTCGTGTGTTGGCTGCAGATAATGGCATTGTGATAGCTGCCAGTTATTGGGGAAAGCTTAAAACAACATGTCAAATGATAATGATTGTATTGCTGATTGTGGATTTGGATATACCATATATGTATGTAATAAATAATTTTTTTGTGTATATTGCATTAATTTTAACAATTATTTCTTTATTTGATTACATATATAAAAATTATAAAGTGCTTATGAAAAGTACCAATAATGTATAAAATAAATTAGGTAATTGTAAAATGAGTTTATACTTTAAAATAATAAGGTCTACAATTATCTAAATAATGGATAAAAATAGGAAGGAATATGCTTGTATATATCATTCTTAAAACAGTCTATTCAAGCCAATATTCGCAATCCGCTTTGTTGTTTGATTATGACTTTTTAAACAGGCAAGTCAAACTCTTGCCTGATAAGGTTAAATAAAGATATCGTGTTAAGCATGTAATCAATATGAATAAAGAATTAAATGGCAAACCATTAGAATATAAAGTTGTCGAAGAATTAAAGAAAAAAAAATTAGTGATAAGCACAGCAGAATCCTGCACAGGCGGACTGCTGGCTTCTTGTATTGTCAGTGTTGCAGGGGCATCAAGCATTTTTAAGGAAGGATATATAACCTATTGTGATAATGCCAAAATTCATATGTTAGGTGTTCGCAAAGAGACATTACAGACCTATTATGCAGTAAGCAGGCAGACTGCCATAGAGATGGCAGAGGGGTGCGCAAAAATATCAGGGGCAGATATTGCAATATCAATTACGGGTGTGGCTGGTCCAGATATGGAAGATGATAAGCCAGTTGGATTAGTTTACATTGGCTGTTGTTATAAAAATCATTGTGATGCATATGCGTTTCATTTTTTGGGAGACCGCACATCCATAAGAAATCAAGCAGTACAAGCAGCATTTTCTATTATCCTTGATACGACTTGTAAATAAAGTATTGATAATATATATCGTTTGTGTTATTATCATATTGTAAATATTAGTTGGGTTTTTATTAAAAATACGAACAAATATTCGTTTTTCTATTGACATTCCATCTATATTATTGTATGATAGGTAGCGAACAGATGTTCATAAGCGCTTATGAAATAGGATATCAAAACAGATGATTATAAAAATTGAAGATAAAGAAACAAAAGAAAATATTTGTATGGAAATTTTAGAAGCATTACCTGAATGAATTGGCAAAAAGCTTTTTGATGTTTTCTATTTATATGCAAAGGAAAAGAATTATGAGTTTATTCAGGTAAAGACAGTCTGTGAGGGAATATATGCAGACTATAACTTGACGAATGCGTTTTATCAAAAAATGGGATTTAAAGAATTAGAGTGCATGGAAGAATTATGGGATAAAGCTAATCTGTGTCAAGTGTATGTAATGGCAGTGAAATAGTGGCTGCTTTAAAAATGATAGAATTTAATGGTTATAAAAACTGCTATAAAGCATGTCCATTTGATGACTACCAATCCTGTATTTGTGTGTTGCTTGATACAAGATTGTTTCAAGATTATTTTAAGGGTAATCGTTTATTAAAAGTATTAAAAGCAGCGCAGAAATGAGGTTAAAAATGATTAGTGATGAGAAATTAAAAGCGTTGGATGCAGCTCTTGCCAATATAGAAAAGCAGTTTGGAAAAGGCTCTGTTATGAAATTGGGTGAATCCAATGTCAATTTTAATGTGGAGACCATTCCGACAGGTTCATTGAGCTTAGATGTCGCATTAGGTCTTGGCGGTGTTCCAAGAGGACGTGTTGTTGAGATATATGGTCCAGAATCAAGTGGTAAGACAACTGTAGCACTTCATATGGTGGCAGAAGTTCAAAGGCAGGGGGGCATCGCAGGATTTATTGATGCAGAACATGCCCTAGACCCTGTATATGCTAAAAATATAGGGGTTGATATTGATAATTTATATATATCACAGCCAGACAGCGGAGAACAAGCATTAGAAATCACAGAGACAATGGTGCGCTCTGGAGCTGTGGATATTATTATTGTGGATTCGGTTGCAGCGCTTGTGCCAAAGGCTGAGATTGACGGCGATATGGGTGATTCTCATGTCGGACTTCAGGCAAGATTGATGTCGCAGGCTTTAAGAAAGTTGACACCGGTTGTCAGCAAAAATAATTGTATTGTAATTTTTATCAATCAGCTTAGAGAAAAAGTTGGTGTTATGTTTGGCAATCCAGAGACAACAACGGGCGGACGTGCTTTAAAATTCTATGCATCTGTTCGTATGGATGTAAGAAGAATTGAGACATTAAAGCAAGGCGGCGAAGTGATTGGCAACCGAACAAGAGTAAAAGTTGTCAAAAACAAGATTGCGCCTCCATTTAAAGAAGCTGAATTTGACATTATGTTTGGAAAGGGAATTTCCAGTGAGGGGGATGTTCTTGATTTAGGGGTCAATGTAGGAATTGTTCAAAAAAGCGGAGCATGGTTTTCATATAATGGAGAAAAAATTGGACAAGGCAGGGAAAACGCTAAGCAATTTCTTATGGAACATAAAGATATTTATAATGAGGTTGATGCTAAAGTTCGAGAGCATTATTTTAATAAAGAAGAAAAAAAGGATGACCTTTCACAAGATACTGCTATACCAACACCTGATGATGAAAGTGATGCAAAGGCAGTAAAGAAAAAGACGGTTAAGGCAAAGGAAGAATAAGAATAGATATGGATTATCTGGTTACCTCCATTGAAGAGATAAAACATTCTTATACCAATAAAAAAAAGCTGGTTTATATTAATTATGAACCAGCTTTTGCGCTCTATAACAAGGAATTAAAAACATATAGTGTAAAAGAAAATGAGACTATTTCTGAACAAGATTATAGTAATATTGTTCAGATGTTATCAAAAAGAGCTACTGTTCGGGCAATGAATCTCTTAAAATCCAAAGATTATACAAAAAAAGAACTTGTGAGTAAATTGGAATTATCGTATTATCCAGAAAAAAGTATCCATGATGCATTAGCATATGTAGAACATTATGGATATATTAACGATGAACGTTATGCACAAAATTATATATCATTTAAAGCCAATAAAAAAAGCAGAAAACAGATTGAACAGTCTTTAAAAGAAAAAGGTATTGATTTCGATATAATTGAGAACACATTAGAAGCTTATTATGGTGATTCGTCAGAATGTGAAATCAATCTGATTATAAGTACACTTAAAAAGAAATATGGAACAATTCTTATAGAAGAATTAGATTATAAACAAAAACAAAAGATGATGGCATACATGTATAGGAAAGGTTTTAGCATGGATACTATTCGTAAGGCTATTGATGTATTTCTTGACAACATATGAAATTAAGTATAAAATTAGAGCATTGTATGTTTTGTACAATGAAAACTAAATAAGGAGGTGCTCCTGTGCTAGTTGTTATCGCTATAATTGCTACATTGATTATAGTCGCACCTATTACTTGGCTTATTGCATCAAATGCCCAGAAAAAGTCCTATGAAACGACGGTTGGCAACGCAAAAGATAAGGCAAGAGAAATAATAGATGAAGCATTAAAAACGGCTGAAGCGAAGAAAAAAGAATCTTTGTTAGAGATTAAAGAAGAGTCTTTAAGAACAAAGAATGAGCTTGACAAGGAAACGAAAGAAAGACGTGCTGAATTACAGAAGTATGAAAGACGTGTGCTTTCTAAAGAAGAATCGCTTGACAAGAAAATAGAAGCTGTTGAGAAACGCGACACCAATCTTACCAGGAAAGAAGAAGAACTTGGTAAAAGAAAGCAAGAAGTTGATGAACTTGAACAGAAGAGACAACAGGAACTCGAAAGAATCTCAGGATTAACCTCCGAACAGGCAAAGGAATATCTATTAAAGACTGTTGAAGATGAAGTAAAACATGAAACTGCTGTTATGATTAAGGCCTATGAGAGTAGAGCCAAAGAGGAGGCTGAAAAGAAGGCAAGAGATTGCATTGTCTCTGCTATTCAAAGGTGTTCGGCTGACCATGTTGCAGAGATGACTATTTCTGTAGTTCAGCTTCCAAATGATGAAATGAAAGGTAGAATTATAGGCAGAGAAGGTCGTAATATTCGTACATTAGAGACTCTTACTGGTGTGGAACTTATTATTGATGATACACCAGATGCTGTTGTTTTATCTGGATTTGACCCAGTTAGAAGAGAGGTTGCAAGAATTGCCCTTGAAAAGCTTATTCTTGATGGACGTATTCATCCTGCTAGAATCGAAGAGATGGTTGAGAAGGCTCAAAGAGAGGTTGAGACGGTTATTAAAGAAGAGGGCGAAGCTGCTACTCTTGAAGTTGGCGTACATGGTATTCATCCAGAATTGGTAAAACTTCTTGGCAGAATGTATTTTAGGACAAGTTATGGTCAAAATGTCTTGAAACATTCCATTGAAGTTGCACAGTTAGCAGGATTGTTGGCTGAAGAAGTGGGCTGTGATGTAAAGACTGCTAAAAGGGCAGGATTGTTACATGATATTGGCAAGTCCATTGACAGAGAAATGGAAGGTACACATGTACAGATAGGTGTTGATTTATGTCGAAGATATAAAGAATCACCTGTTGTTATTAACGCAGTTGAGGCTCATCACGGCGATGTTGAGCCAGAGTCGCTTATTGCATGTCTTGTACAAGCCGCTGATACAATATCGGCAGCAAGACCAGGCGCAAGAAGGGAAACATTAGAAACATATACAAACAGACTTAAACAATTAGAAGATATTACAAACTCCTTTAAAGGAGTTGAAAAATCATTTGCCATTCAGGCGGGTAGAGAGATTCGAGTTATGGTTGTTCCTGAAGTTGTCAGTGATTCAGATATGATACTTATGGCAAGGGATATTTCTAAACAGATTGAAGACCAGATGGAATATCCAGGACAGATTAAGATTAGCGTTATTCGTGAGTCGAGAGCTGTTGATTACGCCAAGTAGAATAATTAGAGTTCATAAGGACTTGCAGTTGTGTTGTATACACATTTGCAAGTCTTTTTTTAGTATATCGTTTCTTTCTTTCATTTGGATTAAGAAATTTTATGATTTGTTATATTTACCAGAACAAGCATGATACAGCCTGTTCGATTAAGTATTGCAAAATGAAAATGAAAGGGGTATAATATTTCAGGTTTATATATATTATGTATATTTTAAGTTCATTAAGGAAGTCCCTCACTTTAATGCCACAGAGGCATAAGTAGTGAATGGGGGCTTGCTTGTTTCAGTGGAAGTATAAGCTTTCACTGAAAAGCTGCTATAGCAGCTATGAGGTTATGAGTAAATAGCGTAGCGGATTGCGAATATCCGCTTTGACTTTGTTATAAGAATAGTTTACAGCAATGAATCGTTATTTCTTATTTAAAATATACAAGTTAGAAAATGAGAAAAGAAGGATACAAACAGGAGGATTATGATATGCAATATAGCCAAATGAGCACAGAGGAGTTGCAGGAGTTAAAAAAGAAAATAAGTGAACAGTATAAAGAGTCCAAATCGAAGGGCTTAAATCTTAATATGGCAAGAGGAAAGCCTGCCACAGCTCAGCTTGATGTTTCAATGGACATGTTGGACGTTATTAATAGTTCGTCTGATTTGATAGCAGAAGATGGTACAGATTGTCGAAATTATGGTTTGCTTGATGGGTTGTCAGAAGCTAAAAAATTGATGGCAGATATGATAGACACAACACCTGACCATGTGATTGTTTATGGCAATTCAAGTCTAAGTGTTATGTATGACCAAGTATCAAGGGGATATTCACAAGGGTATTTAGGCAATACTGCTTGGTGCAAACTTGATAAAGTAAAGTTTCTTTGTCCTGTTCCAGGATATGATAGACATTTTGCTATTACAGAAAGTTTTGGAATAGAGATGATTAATATTCCTATGACAGAAAATGGTCCAGATATGGATATGATAGAGCAGTATGTTCAAAACGATGCGAGTGTAAAAGGAATATGGTGTGTGCCAAAATACTCAAATCCACAAGGTTATTCATATTCAGATGAGACCGTTAAACGATTTGCAAATTTAAAACCTGCTGCTAAGGATTTTAGAATTTTTTGGGATAATGCGTATGCAATTCATCATTTATATGAAGATAAACACGATGAAATTTTAGATATTTTATCAGAGTGCGAAAAAGCAGGAAATGCAGATATAGTATTTGAGTTTGCCTCAACTTCTAAGGTGTGCTTTGCAGGAGGCGGAATTGCTGCATTGGCTGCCTCAAAGAATAATTTAGACGACATTAAGAAAAATCTTACCATACAAACAATTGGTTACGATAAAATTAATCAATTAAGACATGTACGATATTTTAAGGACTTGAATGGATTAAATGCGCATATGATGAAACAGGCAGCTTTGATAAGACCTAAATTTGAGGCGACAATTAAGGTACTTGAAGAGGAATTGTCTGGTTTGGGAATTGGCTCATGGGATATGCCAAGAGGAGGCTATTTTATATCTTTTGATGCGATGGAAGGGTGTGCAAAATCAATTGTTGCTAAATGCAAAGAAGCAGGTGTAACATTGACAAATGCTGGTGCAACATTTCCTTATGGAAAGGATGACAAGGATAGCAATATAAGAATTGCACCATCATTTCCATCAATTGAAGAAATGTTAGAGGCTGCCAAAATCTTTGCTATTTGTGTGAAATTGGTGAGTATTGAAAAAATATTAGAGACAAGATAATAAGGTGAGAGCATATGTTTAAATTTGGATTTATAGGAATGGGGAACATGGGATATGCCATGTTAAAAAGCGCAGTCAAGGCATTTCATGCAAAGGAGTTTATGTTTACTTGTCCAAGCCGTGAGCGAAGGGAAGAGGTAAGCAAAGAGACAGGCGTCCAATATGCCGAGAGCAATGCCGAATGTGCCAATAATTGTAAGATGCTTATTCTTGCTGTAAAACCTCAAGTGTATGATGTTGTTCTTAAAAATATCCATGACATTGTTACCGATGAGACAATTATCATTTCATTGGCTCCTAGTATATCTACAGATTATATTAAAGTCAAATTGGGACGTGATATAAGGGTGGTTAGAGCTATGCCAAACACGCCTGCATTAATTGGCGAAGGAATGACTGGAATCAGTTATGATGTAAAAGAATTTTCGTTTGAAGAGCGCGATTTATTGGAACAATTTTTCAATTCATTTGGCAAGGTTGTTACCGTTTCTGAAAATTTGATGAGCTCTGTTGTATGTGCAAGCGGCAGTTCTCCAGCTTATGTATATATGTTTATTGAAGCGTTAGCAGACAGTGTTGTCAAATATGGCATTCCAAGAAAAGAGGCATATAAGCTGGTAGCTCAAACCGTGATGGGTTCGGCTAAAATGGTTCTTGAGACAATGGAACATCCAGGAAAGTTAAAAGATGATGTCTGTTCACCCGCAGGAACAACAATTAAAGGTGTTGCTGCTTTGGAGGAGTATGGATTTAGAAATGCGCTTATCAAAGCAACGGATGCCTGTTATGCCGCCTGTAATCCAAAAAATTAATAGAAATCTATTTATTTGTAAATAAAATTAGGTGTGAAATTGTGTGGGGATAGGAATTTATATGAATCATATAAAGCGAGTAGGAAGAGAATTAAAATATAAAGGTTCTATATTAAACATTTATGCAGATTGTATTAAGCTTCCTAATGGAAAGGTGGAACAGTGGGACCATATTGACCATAAAAGTGCGGCTGCTGTTGTTCCAGTGTTGCCTGACGGGCGTATTATATTAGTTCGTCAGTTTAGAAATTCATTGGATAGATATACATTAGAAATTCCTGCTGGAGGAGTAGAACCAAATGAGTCTACAAGGGCAGCAGCAAAGAGAGAGTTAGAAGAAGAGACAGGATATAAAAGTGATACGGTTGAATCTTTAGTAAATATAGTCACTGCCATTGCTTATTGTAATGAGATTGTAGATATTTATGTTGCAAAAAATTTGGTGCAAAGCAAGCAAAACCTTGATGCGGGAGAAGATATCGATGTTGAAATATATACAGTAGAAGAATTGCAGCATATGATATATACAGGGGTGATTATGGACTCAAAAACCATTTCGGCAGTTTTAGCATATATCTGTAAGTATGTACATAAAATGAAATAAACGATTACAGAAAAAGGTGTTTTATTGTATTTATCCAATATTTTATTACGATATAGATTTGTTGTATTGTTATTTGTTGGCATGTTTGTTGGAACAATATTATTTAATGTAGGTGCATCTATTGATGCAGCATTTTTGACAAAGGATAGCATTATATTTTTTGCAGAAGATTACATGTCAATGTTTCAGACAGTTAGTATCAGTAATGAACTGCTTTTTAGACATGTGGCATTTTCTAGGATAAAATTGATTATCTTTTTAATGTGTGGCTGTATGACGCGCTACTATAATGTATGGATTAAAATTGCGATTGCTTTTATGGGCATTACAAGTGGAATTATTATAAGCTGTTGTGCTTATTCATATGGTATTGTTGGAGTGCTTATTTATGTTGCTTCTATATTTCCGCAATGGATAGCGTATGTTTTGGCATTTGCAGTACTTGTTAAAATGTTAAATCAATATAGAACAGATTATAGACAAATAGTTAGTAATCTGGCAGTTATTATAGTGTTGGTAGCTGTGGGAATATATATGGAAACCATGATAAATCCGTTTATTATAAAATGGGTTTATAGCTTGTGTTCGTTTGTATAAGAGAATATTTTAACTGTCGGCAGAGAAAACTCTGCCGATTTTTTAACCTTATCAATTCGTAAATAAAATTATGAATATGCTTTAATTCGTATCACTAATTTATATAAAATTACAGATATAAAGTTTTTATACAATTTTTATTGCAAATAATATAAATTTTTTATATGATTTAAATATAATAAAAATAGTTTTCATAATGATTGTTGTTGAAATAGTTACAAGAGAGGTGATATAATAGTGGGAGATATACCAAAGCGTAAGATAAAAGATAGTGTATTTACCAATTTATTTCAGGATAAAAAATATTTGCTTCAATTATATAAAGCACTTCATCCTGAAGATTGCAGTGTAACAGAAGATGAAATTGCAGATATTACAATCAAACATATATTGATTGATGCAGATTATAATGATTTAGGTTTTTCTGTTGGCAATCGACTTATGGTGTTAGTAGAAAGTCAGTCAACATGGACATATAACATTATTATTCGTGCATTGATGTATATGGTACAGACATATCATGATTATTTTAAACGTACAAATCAAAACTTATATGGAAGTAAAAAAGTAAATATGCCAGCACCAGAATTATATGTTATATTTACAGGTGATAGAAAAAATATTCCTGATATAATATCGCTTTCAAAACAATTTTTTGAAGGAGCAAAAATTGCCATTGATGTACAAGTAAAAGTTTTATATCAAGAAAATCAAAAAGATATTATTGGACAGTATATTATTTTTTCTAAAGTGTATGATAAACAGAGAAGATTATATGGAAATACGAAACAAGCAATAACAGAAACAATTAATATT
The DNA here is from genome assembly GCA_910589305.1 of uncultured Lachnospira sp. Lineage (GTDB taxonomy): Bacteria > Bacillota > Clostridia > Lachnospirales > Lachnospiraceae > Lachnospira. The sequence continues at coordinate 34,413 of CAJUTV010000003.1, forward strand.
TGTAAGAATAGAAATATATTAAAAGAATATCTTGAAAATAAAGAACAGGAAGTGGTGGATATTATGATGACATTATTTGATGATGAGCAAATTTTGAAGGCTTATATAAAAGATGTTAAAGAAAATACAGCAAAAGAAACGGAAGAAAGAACAGCAAGAGAAATAGAGAAAAGAACAGCAAAAGAAACAGCAGAACGATTGATTAAGAAAGGCAAAATGTCACTTGATGAGATTGCAGATTGTGTTCCTGCCTTATCACTTGATGAATTAAAGGAAATCCAAGCTAAAGTTATGCAGTTTATGTAAGACAGCAAATAGCTTTAACCTTATCAATCAAAGAAGTTCCTACTTCAATGCTGTAGATATAAATGAGAATTTGTGTTGTGCTAGTAATTAGATAATTTGAGCAAGCAGTATAACGGATTGCGAATATCCGCTTTGACAAGAAAATAATTGAAAAATAAAAGGAAGGCTGGCAAAGATAAAATCTTGTCAGCTTTTTATTATGGGAAAAATTTTGAGATATATTTATTTTATTGACAACGAGCATTGTTTTAAATATAATCTGTTTATATAAATGATTTATATAAATGAATTATATGGAGGTTAAAATGCCAAAACAAAAAATAACAAAAGAAATGGTTGTTCATGCTGCTTTTGAACTGGCAAGGGCAGGGGGGATGGAGCAGGTGATGGTAAAAAATATTGCCAAAAAACTGAATTGTTCCGTACAGCCTATTTACAGTTATTGCAATAATATGGATGGACTTAGAAATGATGTTGCCAAGCAGGCAAAACAATTTATACAAGAATATATAGCAGCACATATTGATAAAAAGGATTTATTTCGCAGTACAGGAAAGGCATATATACAGATTGCAAAAAATGAACCACATATTTTTAAACTTTTTATTTTTCAAGAACGAAAAAATATTTCTTCTCTGGAGGAATTATATCAATCAGAAACCAATCCCCAAGTAGCACAAAAAATTGCAAAAGAGTTAAATATTAGTATAGAACAAGCTAAAAAATTACATTTGAATATGTTGATTTACACCATAGGAATAGGCACAATTTTTTCAGTCACAACACCAGGAATAGCGGCTGATGAAATTTATTTACAGCAGGAGCAAGCCTATGAAGCATTTTTAAAAGCAGCATTGGAGTAATACTGGTGATAAGCAATACAGAAAAGAGGTCAAGGTTAAAAATGAGTAAAAAAATAATGATTGTATATAAGAGTGTAACTGGATTTACAAAAGAGTATGCTCAAATGATAGCACAAGAACTGGATTGTTCATTAATAGATTTTAAGAATGTTACAGCACAGATGATGTCCGAAGTGGATATTGTTATTTTTGGCAGCAGAATGCACGCAGGAATGGTTGACGGACTTAAAAAAGCAAAGCAATTATTTGCACAGAGCAAAGCTTCACAGTTTATTGTTTTTGCGACAGGCGCTATGCCCAATGAAGAAAAAGACACAATAGATGAAATGTGGAAGAATAATTTTACATCGGAAGAATTACAGCAAATTCCGCATTTTTATATGCAGGGTGGTTTGCGTTATGAAAAAATGCCTTTTTTTGATAAGATGATGATGAAAGTATTTTGTATGATGATGAAAAAGAAGAAAAATAAAAATGAGAAGGAACAACAGCTTGCTGATATAATTACAACGTCTTATGATATTTCTTCAAAGTCATATATTATGCCATTGATTGAGGCTTTAAAATTATAAGTGGTTATTGTTAAGATAATTTTAGGGTTATACTGTTTGTATAATATAAAAAGCTTGACAAAATTGAACAAGGTGTTCTATTAAGTAAATTGAATATATGTAATAGACCGTATATTTTACATTGATTTTTTAACCTCATCAAGGAAGTCCCCCACTTCAATGCTGCAAAGGCATAAGTGGGGGACTTCCTTGTTTTAGTGGGAGTATAAGCTCCCACTGAAAAGCTACGATAGTAGCTATGAGGTTAGGGTGTCAAACACCCGAACAAGTAGCAAGGTTGATTGTAAATAGCTGCTTGATTTTAACAAGCCTATTGCACTATGCAGCATTTTTACTTTATAGAAAAGTTTTACTGGTCAGCAAGTTTAGACTTGTAAAAGCTGTACAGAAACTTTTTTTTACAGTAATTCTGCAATATCGTATAATAATTTTTCCGATTCATTCCAGCCTAAACATGGGTCTGTGATGGATTTTCCATAGATACCTTCACCGACTTTTTGACAGCCTGATTCAATATAGCTTTCAATCATAACACCTTTGACTAGGCTGTTTACTTCACTAGAATGTCTCATACTGTGCAAAATTTCTTTGGTGATACGTATTTGTTCCAGATACATTTTTCCGGAATTAGAATGATTGGTATCAATAACACAGGCTGGATTGACAAGGTCTGTTGAATGATACATATCAACAAGGCGTATTAAATCCTCATAGTGATAGTTTGGTATATTTTGTCCATGTTTGTTGACAGCACCGCGAAGAATTGTGTGTGTCAGTGGATTTCCATTCGTTGAGACTTCCCAGTTGCGATAGATAAAAGTTTGTTTTGCCTGTGCGGCAATAACGGAATTAAGCATAACGCTAAAATCCCCGCTCGTAGGATTTTTCATGCCAGCAGGCACATCAACGCCACTGATAGTCAATCGGTGCTGTTGGTCTTCAACAGAGCGCGCGCCAACGGCAATATAAGAAAGAACATCCGATAAAAACCAGTAATTTTCAGGGTAGAGCATCTCATCAGCAGGCATCAGTTCTGTTTCTTCCATCACACGAATGTGCATTTTTCTAATTGCGACTAAACCCGCCAGCAAATCCGGTTTTTTTTCAGGATTTGGCTGATGAAGCATTCCTTTATAGCCCATTCCAGTAGTACGCGGTTTATTGGTGTATACTCTTGGTATAATAATAATTTTATCTTGTACTTTTTCCTGTACTTTTTTTAATCGGAGCGTATAATCAAGCACAGCGTCCTCATTATCAGCAGAACAAGGTCCGATAATTGCCAAAAATTTATTGGATTTGCCAGTGATAACATCAGCAATTTCATTGTCGCGCTCTGCTTTTAATAAAGCAATATGTTTAGGTACAGGGTATTGTTCCTTAATTTCTGAAGGGGTTGGTAATTTTCTTATAAATTCAAAACTCATAGTAATCCTCTTTTCTGTGTTACTTTTGTGTATTATACAGTAAAATAAGGTGTTCAAAGATAAAAGATAATAAATGATAAACACCTATATAGCATGGCTGAACTTTAACACAATCTATAAAAAATGTAAAGATGATAATATACAAATAGGTTAAGATGATGTTATAATAATTATAGGAATGATAGTAAAAGTTTTTTGGATAAATTAAAATGGGACAAATGGAGTGAAAAAGCAGAGTTTTTTGCAGGTAAGTAAGATATGTCATGGTTTCTGGGTTTATAAACAGAACAAAGATAGGAGGGATTTGATGAGAATGTATGACATAATCCTCAAAAAAAGAGATGGAGGAATACTCACCAAAGAAGAGATTGCATATGTTGTTAAAGGTTTTACAGATGGAACAATACCTGATTATCAGATGTCTGCCTTATTGATGGCAATTTATTATCAACATATGAATTATGAGGAGACATTAAATTTGACATTAGAAATGGCAAAAAGCGGTGATATTCTTGATTTGTCATCAATTCAAGGAATTAAGGCAGACAAACATTCTACAGGAGGTGTTGGTGATAAAACAACGTTGGTACTTGGTCCTATGGTGGCAGCAGTGGGCGTAAAGACAGCAAAGATGAGTGGCAGAGGACTAGGCTATACAGGTGGTACAATTGACAAGCTGGAAAGTATACCTAGATTTAGTACCTCATTAGATGTACATACATTTATGAAAAATGTATCTGAAATTGGGATTGCAGTCACAGGACAGACTGGCAATTTGGCACCTGCCGATAAAAAAATGTATGCTTTAAGAGATGTGACAGCAACGGTAGATAATATTGCGCTGATATCAAGCAGTATTATGAGTAAAAAATTGGCTTCAGGCGCGGACATTATTGTGCTTGATGTCAAGGTGGGCAGCGGCGCATTTATGAAAACAGAACAAAAGGCATATGAGCTTGCAAGAGAGATGGTGCGGATTGGAACAGGAGCAGGCAGGAAAGTGTCCGCCGTTCTTTCAGAGATGGACCAGCCGTTAGGTCTTGCTGTTGGCAATGCGCTTGAAGTGATTGAAGCGATTGATACTTTAAAGGGAAATGGACCAAAAGATTTATTGGAGTTATGTGTGGCTTTAGGTTCACATATGGTTGTTTCAGCAGGTATAACAGACCGTTTACTAGAGGCAGAAAATTTATTAAAACAAACGATAACCAATCAGACCGCCTATAAGAAATTCTGTGCTTTTGTAAAAGCGCAAGGTGGTGATGTTGCTGTGTTAGAGTCACCTCAAAGTCTGATTCATGCAAGCATTATAAAAAATATTGTATCAGATGAGACAGGATATATTAGCCATATCAAATCGGATGATATTGGAAAAGCCGTTATGCTGCTTGGCGGTGGACGACAGACAAAAGATTCAGCTATTGATGCTTCTGTTGGTATTGTGCTTCGTAAAAAAGTAGGAGATTATATAGTCAAAGGAGAATCGTTAGGTGTGATGTTTGCCAATCAAGAAGAGTTGGCACAGCAGGCAAATCAAATATTTAAAGAAGCATTTTGCTTTTCTGATAAAAAAGTAGAAAAAACACCATTAATCAAAGGAATTGTAATTTAACTTCATCAAGAAAGGCACTCACTTTAATGATATACAGGCATAAGTGGGAGATTTGCATTGTGATAGCAGCTAGGTGGTTTGAGCAAGTAGTGCAGCCAATTGCAAATATCCATTTAAGTAATGGTTGAATTAATTTGTAAATTATGGTATAACTAGTATAGTTAGCCATTGGGCAATAATAAAAACAAGGAGAGTACTATGGAAGTTAGACCAGGAGCAAATCCAGCAGACGTAAAAAATTATGATACAGACCGATTAAGACATGATTTTCTTATACAAGATTTATTTGTAGTAAATGAGATTAAGACAATATACAGCCAGATTGATAGAATTATAGTAGGTTCTGCCACACCAGCGGACAAGACTCTTACATTAGAGGCAGGCGCTGAGCTTCGAGCAAATTATTTTCTTGAAAGAAGAGAAATGGGCATTATCAATATTGGCGGCAATGGAACCGTTACAGTAGATGGGACCGAGTACAAGTTTAAGTATAAAGATGGAATGTATATAGGTATGGGAGCTAAGGATATTAAGTTTTCAAGTGATGATGCAGCAAATCCAGCAAAGTTTTATTTTAACAGTGCTCCTGCTCATATGACGTATCCAACGGTATTTATTGACCCAGATAAAGATATTTTACCAGAAAACAAAAAAGAACTTGGCTGCCTTGAGAGTGCAAATCATCGAACCATTAACAAGTATATATTGCCAGGACAAGTAGAGAGCTGTCAGCTTGAGATGGGTATGACTTGTCTGGAGCCAGGAAGTGTTTGGAATACAATGCCATGTCATACACATGACAGAAGAATGGAAGTATATCTGTACTTTGAAGTACCAGAAGATGCGGTAGTCTTCCATTATATGGGCGAGCCAACACAGACACGTCATATTGTTATGAGAAATGAGGAGGCTGTTATCTCACCAAGCTGGTCTATTCATTCAGCTTCAGCAACACACGCATATACATTTATATGGGGTATGGTTGGTGAAAATCAAGATTTTGATGATATGGATGATGTAGATATGAAAGATTTGAGATAAACATAGTCTTTTTGTGTAGATAAAAGATTGAACATTTCAATCATGGGATTTATGTTTGTGCATTGTTTGTTACAAAGTTATAATAACTTTTAATTCTTTGTGCAAAAGCTGTGCAGAAATAAGAAAAAATGAAAGATTAAGACATTTATATTTGAGCTTAATCTACTCATAAATTAACATTAGGGCAAGAACTACCCAAAGTTGTAAAAAATGCTTAAAGATAGTGTGAAAAAATTTTACATGCAAGATACTTGCTGTTTTCCAATAAGCAAATTTGACGAGTTTGGAAAGAATATCAATAAGAATTTCATCGTTTTCTATTTTGTGATGAAGAGTTCAAAAATTTATAAAAAGGAGAGGTAAATATGTCAGTAAATTTTTCACTTGAAGGTAAAATTGCTTTAGTTACTGGTGCTTCATATGGTATCGGTTTTGCAATCGCATCTGGAATGGCTAAAGCTGGTGCAACAATCGTTTTCAACGATATTAAGCAGGAATTAGTAGATAAAGGAATAGCAGCTTATAAGGAGGCTGGTATCGACGCACATGGTTATGTATGTAATGTATGTGATGAAGCTGGCGTTAATGCGATGGTAGAGGCTATTTCTAAGGAAGTTGGACCTATTGATATTCTTGTCAACAATGCTGGTATTATCAAGAGGATTCCTATGTGTGATATGACAGCAGAAGAGTTTAGACAAGTTATTGATGTTGACTTAAATGCACCATTTATTGTTTCAAAGGCTGTTATTCCTTCAATGATTGAAAGAGGTCATGGTAAGATTATTAACATCTGTTCAATGATGTCTGAGCTTGGACGTGAGACTGTTTCTGCATATGCAGCAGCTAAGGGCGGTTTGAAGATGCTTACAAGAAATATTTGTTCAGAATATGGCAAATATAATATTCAATGTAATGGTATTGGACCTGGCTATATTGAGACACCTCAAACAGCACCACTTAGAGAGCGTCAGCCAGATGGTTCAAGACATCCATTTGATTCGTTTATTGTTGCAAAGACTCCAGCAGAGAGATGGTTAAAGCCAGAAGAATTGGCTGGTCCAGCCGTATTCCTTGCTTCAGAAGCATCCGATGCTGTCAATGGACATATTCTTTATGTTGATGGTGGTATCCTTGCTTATATTGGCAAACAGCCAGAATAATGGGCGTTGATTGGAAAAGTTATTAAAATACGAAATTTTTAGGGGGGGGGTATAACGAAATGCCTCCCCTTATATTTTTGGCAAAAAAATAACTTTACTTTACAAATAAGAAACAATTGATTAATATTAATAGTGGCTTGCAAAAAGCAAAGCTGATATTTTATTATATTTAAAGAAAGAGAAAGGAGTTATTGAACGAATTACTATGAAACTTGAGGTAAAGAATATTAAGAAGACATTTGGCGATACTGAAGTTTTGCATGATATTTCGTTTGAGGTGTCCAATGGAAAAGCATTGGGATTGCTTGGGCGAAATGGCGCAGGTAAAACAACGACAATAAGGGTCATCATGGATGTGTTTCATGCGGATTCCGGAGAGTTGCTGCTAGATGGAAAAAAATTCACACAAAAACAGCATTTAATTGGATATTTACCAGAAGAGAGAGGATTATATCCGAAAAAAACAGTTATTGAACAGCTTGTATATTTGGGGAGGCTTCGTGGTATAAGCAAATCAGTAGCGATTAATAATTCAAAAAAATGGTTAAGGCGACTTGAAGTAGACCAATATGAAAATAGAAAACTTGAGACGCTCTCAAAAGGTAATGCACAAAAAGTTCAGTTGGCATCAACGTTAGTGTGCGACCCAGATATTGTTATTCTTGATGAGCCTTTTAGCGGTCTTGACCCTGTCAATTCAAAGATTCTTCAAGATGTTGTGCAAGAGTTGATTGACAGTGATAAACTGGTTATTTTTTCAAGCCATCAGATGAGTTATGTGGAAAATTTTTGTAAAGATATTGCTATTATTGACAATGGAAAGCTTGTTTTGTCAGGCAATTTGATTGAGATAAAGAAAAAATTTGGCGAAAAACAGCTTGTTTTATCTCCAATGGATGGTAATTTAGATAAATTAGAGCAAATTATTCATACAAAGTTATCCGATTTTATTGTTCCTACAGGCAGAACAAAAGAAGATATCATTATAAAATGTGTAAAAGATATATCCAGAAAAGAATTGTTAGCGCAAATCCTTGAATGTGATATTGAAATCGAACATTTTGAGACCTATAAGCCAAGTTTGAATGATATCTTTGTTGCCACAGTAGGCGATGAAGAAAATAACATAAAGCAAACGAAAATGACAGGAGGTACAGTCTGATGAAGAAATTTTCAGTCGTTTTTATGTATGAGCTTAAAAATTACATACAAAATAAATCCTATATGGTTTCAACGATAGTGATAGCTGTTTTACTTGCAGCAATTATGTTTTTGCCAAGAGTGATTGATATGTCTGGCATGTTAGGCGACAGTACATCAACTTCTTCACCAACGCAAGATTCTGTGGAAGAAAATGAAGATGTAAATCAAAGTAGTGAAAATGTAGGCAATTTGCTTATATATGATAAGAGTGGTGTATTTGGTGATTTATCATTAGTTAAAAGTGCTTTTTACAATTATACTATCCAGACAAAGAATTCTAAAGAAGATATTGAGGAAGCTGTAAAAAATAGTGATGATACGATTGGATTTGTTGTCAATTCCATGACAGAATATGATTATTATGTGAATAACAGCAGTATGTATGACAGTAATTGTGATATTTTCAACAATCTTTTAATAACAGCAAATCAGATAAAGTTTTGTCAAGATAATGGTTTAGACTACGAAAAATCAATATCATATTTTTATCCTGATATTAAGAGTAATAAAAATGTATTAGGAAAAGATATGAGCAATAATTATACGTATTGTTATATTTTAATTATTTTTATCTTTATGATTATTATCTTATACGGTGTGATGGTTGCAACATCGGTTACCCAAGAAAAGAGTAATCGAACCATTGAAGTGTTAATTACATCATCAAATACCAATGTGTTGTTTTTTGGCAAAGTATTTGCAGGCGCTGTTGCAGCGTTATTTCAGACAGCACTTATATTGGGTGCTACGATTATATCCTATCAGATTAACCGTGACGCATGGAACGGTATATTAGATTTTGTGCTTGATATACCTTCAGAAGTGCTTATCACTTTTGCATTTTTTGGACTTGGCGGATTTTTATTTTATACATTTATCTATGGTGCGGTTGGTGCGCTTGTCTCTAAGACAGAAGATATCAACAAGAGTTCAGGCGGCATTCAGATGATTATTATGATTGTTTATTTTGCTGTATTAGTACAGCTTAGCAATATTGACGGTATTGTTATGAAAGTGGCATCATGGCTTCCTATCAGTTCTTACAGTGCTATGTTTGCAAGAGTTGCTATGGGCAATGTTGCTATGTGGGAAATAGTAGTTTCATTAGTTATTCTTATTGTAAGTATTATCGGCGTTGGCTTTCTTGGAGCAGCAATCTATAGAATGGGAACATTGCGATATGGTAATCCAATTAAATTATCCAATGCAATTAAAGCTATAAAAAATAATAAATAAAAGATTCTGATATGTTTATAAAACGATGTTTATAAAACGACGTTTATAGAATGATATATTTATAAAAAGTTGTTATAAATAAAACAAGAATAGAGTAAAAACATATAAGATTAAAAAAGTCAAACAGCAGGAAAATAACGAATTTGCGTTGTTTTCCTGCTGTTTATAGATAAAGTTTTACTTAATACGAAATTGACTAATTAGATGATTCAGTGTTTTTGCCTGTTCAGATAGTTCATTGGAAATAATTGCACTATCGACAGAGGCAGCAGAATTATTTTCTATTACTTTAGAAACTTCTTTGATTCGGTTTTCTATAGAAATAATCATTTCTGATTGCTGAACACTGGCAAGTGAAATTTCATCCATCAGCGCTTTAATAGATTGGATACATTCGCTAATAACCTGCATAGCAGACATGGCGACACTTGAAGACTCTGTACCCGTTTTTACATCATGAATGGAACGACCAATCAATTCGCCTGTATTTCTTGCAGCTTCAGCAGATTTTGTTGCAAGATTTCGGACTTCACCAGATACAACAGAAAATCCTTTTCCAGCCTCGCCCGCTCGTGAAGCTTCAACAGAAGCATTTAATGCCAGGATATTCGTCTGAAAAGCGATATCTTCAATGGTTTTTACAATACTGCCAATTTGCGCTGAGGATTGGTCAATATTTTTTGTGGCAATAATTAATTGTTCCATTTTTATGTCAGCTTCTGAGGCGTAACCTGTAGCTTTATCAACTAAATCGCTTGCATTGCTGCAGCGAATAGTACTGTTTTGAATTTGTGCAGTAATATCAGCAACATTGGATATCAATTCATCAATCGAAAGATTTTGCTGCATAGCTCCATCGGATAGCTCTTGCGCTCCGTGAGATACTTTATTGGCACTATGGTCTACTTGACTGGCAATATCGGTAATATCACGTATGACATTTATCAGATGTGTACGAATATTTTTTAGGCTTTTAGCTAAAACTTTAAAATCACCAACATAGTAGGATTCATTTTGTTCAACATCTACAGCAATGTTCCCATTTGCCATTTCACCTAAAATTCGACCAATGTCATCAATTGTTTTTCTTAGACAGTCACAGACATGGTGAATGGTCTGTGCAATCATACCAATCTCATCTTTTCGCCCGTAAAATGATTTTAATTCAAGGTCAGCAGAAAGTTCCAAATTGCCAAGTCGTCCGATAGCACGTTCCATAATCATTAATTCCCTGCCTTCACGATATAAAATCAATAAAGTTGCAAGAATAATAACAACAGCTACACCACCACATAAAAGACCTACAGAAACACGCACAGTTTCTACTTTTTCATAGACTTCTGCCACATTGTCGCGAACCATAAAAACCCAGTTTCTATCTTCTAAATATTTATATACAACAAGCTGGTCGACACCATTTTCATCTTGATAAGAATATGTACCTGCCTGTGTATTGCCATTCGATTTAATTTGCTGTAAAATTTCTTGATAACCAATGTCCGTTGTTTGTGTGTTGAGTAAAGATTCATCTTGGTGATATAGGTATGTAGCAGTTTCTACATTTAAAAATACATACTCACTGTTAGGTAAACCTTCAATATCTAAATTTAATAAAGCATCCATTAACTGACTGGCATAAACACCAGAACCTACGTAACCAATACATTGTTGGTCTTCAAAAATTGGATAGTACATAGAAAGAATCATACTGCCAGTTCCCGGAGATTTCATAATTCCCAGATTGGTTAATTGTGGCTGAGCTAAAATGGTATTATGAAAAGTATCTAAAGATTCGCCTGTTCGAGTAGTCATTCCAATAGCACTTGGAGAAGTGTGTGTCAAAATATAGGTAGAAGGAGTGCCAATGTACAACCCTTCAAAAATGCCTTTAATAGCAGCAAAATCTTCGGTATATTGTTGTCCTTTTTGCAGTAGTTCAGGGTCTTCAGGGTTTGCAAGAAGCTCTCGAACTTCACCGCTTAAAGCAAAAGCCATCATATATTCTTCAGCAGAAGTTACATAATCATTAATGATGGAAGCTCTCGATTCAACAGCGTCTATCATTTGATTGGTTATATCATTTTTAACCATAGAAGCAACACGACTGGATACGATAAACCAAAGCAACAACATTCCTATAAAAGTAATCATTGTAGTAATGATGCCAATACGTGTCGCAAGTTTTCGATTTGCTAGAAATTTCATAAGTTCCTCCTATTATAATAAAAAGTTTAGTTAAGTATTTTTGTTGGCAAACATACAAAATTTTAAAATCGATATAATTCCCCTCCTTTTATTTCAATAATATCATTGTCATTTAATTGAACCCATGCTGAAGAAGCACTTGGATTATAAACAAAACTATTATCGGCAGCAAATTTAAGATTATCATATACTTGGTTATAATGCACAATGTCAATATTGGTAGCATACCAAATATCTTCTTTGTCAGTCATTAATTCACAAAACTCTTCAATGACATTCCAGTTGTTATTTCGTTCAAATTCAAAGCTATGTCCCCATACATACATCATATATAAATATTGTGTCTTTTTTAAATTAAGAAATTTTTGACCAAACTGCAATAAGTGATGGTTATGGTGACAAGTAGGGCACCAACGCATATAGTCATCTGGCAAATCAAAGCCCGTAGCATCCCCTATAAGAATAGGTCCTTCAGCTTCATTTGCATAGGTTGCGGCACTGCATACATCAGCATATTTGTCATTGACAACTCGGGCATATTCAATGCCAAGATTTTTTGCAATATGGATACAGCGTTCATCATAGGAGCCGTTTGGATAAGCTAATCCTCGTACAGGATATCCCATGACATGTTCCAGATTTTTTTTATCGTTGAGAATTTGATTGGTAATTTCTAAATTAGAACATCGTGCAAGAGTAGGGTGTGTACAAGTATGAGCCGCCACTTCATGTCCTTTATAAAGTTCGGTCCATTCTTGTTCTGGAATCCTATTATCCATATGTGTAAGACCAGAATTAAGATTAAATGTTGCTTTAATGTGATATTGATTAAATATTTTTACAAGACGACGGTCTTCAATTTTGCCATCGTCATAACTTAATGTTAAAACTTTATGTTTTCCGCCAGGAAACGTTTTATATATCATATTCATGGTAGGTATCTCCTATATTTTATTGATATAAATTTATATTTTATTTTTTGATATTATAAAAATATATTTTATGCAAAATGCTATAAAGGGACAATAAAATTGCAAATAAATAGTAAAAAAGATTGTAAATATTTATCTTACTAAGCATAGCAGATGCAAGGCAAAAACGCAATATTGTTTGAAACAGCATTTTTTATTAAGACAGATAGAAATATACTTTGTTATAATAAAAAAATAAGGAGGTGTCAATTTGAAATTTAAAAAAGAAGTTGTAAAAAAAATTATTGATTATGTTGAAAACAATCTTGAACAAGAAATTGATTTAGATAAAATTGCACAGACAATAGGCTATTCTAAATTTCATCTAAACCGAATGTTTACAGAAGAAACAAATATTACCATATATAAATATGTACAGATTCGCAGGCTTACAGTGGCGGCTGAAAAATTAGTAAAGACCAATACCCCTATTGTAGAGATTGCCTATGATGCAGGGTATCACTCGCAACAAGCATTTTCATTAGCTTTTAAACAAATTTATTTGTATCCGCCAAAGATTTATAGAGATAAGGGTATTTTTGTTCCAAAACAACAAAAAATTTCAATGAGTGGACTTGTTTATTCTAAAAAAATTTATTTATTTGCAAAAAGAATGGAAAGGAGAGCTGCATGAGTACAATTCCTTATGTTATTGAACAGACCAGTAGAGGGGAGCGAAGTTATGATATTTTTTCCCGTTTGCTGTCGGATAGAATTGTGTTTTTAGGAGAGGAAGTAAGCAATGATTGTGCCAATTTAATTATTGCACAAATGCTTTTTTTAGAATCGCAAGACCCCAATAAAGATATTCAATTTTATATTCATAGTCCAGGTGGTTCCGTAACGGCTGGATTTGCAATTTATGATACTATGCAATATATTCAATGTGATGTCTCAACAATTTGTGTAGGACTTGCTGCTAGTTTTGGTGCTTTTTTATTAGCGGGCGGCACACATGGAAAACGGTTTGCTTTGCCCAATGCTGAAATAATGATACATCAGCCAGCTATGAGCGGAGGTATTAAGGGACCTGCAAGTGATATAAAGATTATGTCAGATTATATGCAAAAAAGTAAACAGCGGTTAAATCAAATTTTGGCAAAAAATACAGGACATACGATTAAAGAAATAGAACAAGATACAGACAGAGATTATTTTATGAATGCAGAGGAAGCATTGCATTATGGGTTAATTGATTCTATTATTTTAAGATAAAATATAAAAAAAGATTGTGCAAAAAATATTCTTAAAAATAGTACAATGTGTCATTCACGTAATCCAATTGACCATTTACGTAATAGGCATTAGAAATGTCATTGATTTTTCCGATAAGTTTTTTATGAATCATGAAAAATGGAGGGTATTAAGAAATGAGTGTCAGTGCAGTAGGAAACAGTGTGGCAGGAAGGTGTTTAGAAGCATATAGTAGTCAGGCAGGTATGATTCATACAAAATCAGAGGAAATAAAAAATTCTGAAAAAGCTTATGGAGCAGCAAGAACATACCAAAGAGCAGATTTTGACACAACATATGCACAACAGACATATAAAAGCAGTATTTTGTTAGATAAGGATATGAATACCACATTCCCTATGCCGTCAAGTGTTTGTAGATTAGCACAATATACAAAAGTCATCAATGAGCATTATGCAAAAGTAAATGAAGAAAATAAAAAATTTGATAATCCCGAAAAACACATATGGGATAAATACCATAATCCCAAATCTCCTTATTTTGTAAAAGGATTGACAAATAAGGAACGTGAAATATGCCAAGAAGCAGAAACGCGTGTTCTGTATGGGCTTCCGGCTCCCGTTAACAGCTATGACCCTATTATACAAAAGACTTTCGGGGGAGGAATTATGGACGAAAAGGAATGGAATGATGAGGTACGCAGCAATATAAATGATTCTATCAATCAACTTTTTGAGGAAAATGGGATTATTATACCAGAAGGAATCGATTTGCGGTTAAAGGTTGACCCATACGAATATAAAATTATTACAAGTGGCGTAGATGAGGCGTTAGCAGAAAAGATTGAGGAAGTTCTTAACAGAGGAAATAACGGGAAGTATTTGTATGGACATTTACGCCAGTGTAATCCTGCGGATAATGGATTTGAACAGCCAAAGCAGTATTTATATGATATAGCTTATCAGGAAAAGGTTGTAATGTGGCATTTTGTGAATGATATGACAGCGTTGGATATGAGGAAGCTAGAAAATAAAGATGGCGTGATTTATACACCAGATGGGCGGAATCTGTGGGATATGGTGACAGAACGATACAATGAAAAACTAAAAAAAGGAGAGATAGATAGCCTTCCTATATCATCTTTATATAAAACGTATCAAATTTATGTAAAAGAAGGATGGGATAAAGAAGATGAGCGTGGGCTTACTATTGGCTATAAAGATGGCAGTCTTTATGACCTTGACACAGATTATGGGTATGGTCCTAGTCAAAGGGAATGGTTAGATAAAGCAAAAGAAAAACATCAGCAGTTCTGGGAGAATTACCGAAAAGAACGAGAGGAAACGTTGCGTGCTGAAAAAGATATTCCAGTAGGATATGACAAGTGGCAGGCAGAGTTGGCACGTACCGAAGAAATTATGTCAACGTTGAGTAATAATACATACAGTAAAACAGGGGCATTATTAACACAGCCAGATTTAAAGGCAATGCAGTTACTACTTGACCATGCAGTTAAAAATGGAAGGGTGATACCTCTTACAAAAGAAATTTTACATCTTTCAAGCAAAGTGGCAACTGCACATGGTTTTGATTCAAGAACATAGTTTGTGAGGAAACAGCCTTTTATAAGACTGTTTCCTTCTTGGCTAATCAATTTTAAACAGTTATTTTGTTTACCCAAGAAATATATTTAAAATTTCCGTAAAATAATCAACAAATTCTAATTTTTCAATGTCTGTATTTGCTTTAATATCAATAATATTCCATATTTTGTCATTAATATAAATTTTTATATTACCAACAATATCATTTTTATATATTGGCAATTGTACATTATTATAATTGATTGTAACATTAATATTATCTTTATCGGATAAGAGAAGCTGTAAATTTTCATTGATATCTGCATAAGGCATAAATTCATGGTATTTTAATCCATCCCATACAGACAGCGATTCTAAAGGAGAGTCTTTGTCATATATCGTTTGAACATTATATTTTTCTCTGCCATAGTCTAATAGTTTTTTTGAATCTTTCCATTTGTAAGTTTTATTATTTGGCCATCCACATGCCAATAATGCCACAATAAATGTGCGGTTGTCATCTTTGTATGCACATACATAGCAATATCCTGCATCACATGTAAATCCTGTTTTTCCAGAGATAATATTGGAATACATTGACAAAAAAGCATTGGCGTTGCCCACAGTAAAACTTCTAAGAACAGAATGTTCTTGGTTGTAAGAGGAAAAAGAGTGCGATTGTGTCTGGGTAATATCAAGAAATTTACTGTTGTTGATACAATAAGACATAATAACAGCTAAATCTCTTGCAGTGGTGGAATGTACACCATGTTCATCGCTGGCGTCAAGACCATTTGGCGTTATAAAATATGTATTTTCACAGCCTAAACTGGCAGCTTTTTTATTCATTAACGATGCAAATATATGAACCAGTTTCTTAGAATCCTCTTTTGTCAATTCATTGATATGTCTGTCAGCAAGAGTACTTGCTTCTACGGGAAACTCCTCAGGGTTGGAGCGAAGAAAATGTTGTGCTACATTTTCAGCAATAACAACAGCCGCATCGTTGTGTGATTTTAACATCAAAGAGTACAGTAAATCTTCTAGCTTAAAATAATCTTTTTTGTTGACATTTAATTTAACATCAGGCATAGAAGCAGCATATGCAGAAGTTTCACAAATCAAATCTAAATCCGCATATTCCAAAGCAATAATACAGGTCATAATTTTTGTAGTACTAGCCATAGGAACAGGCGTATTTTCATCTTTTCCATATAATACACGACCAGATTCACCATCTAAAAGAGCAGCATATTTAGCAAATAAATCCATCCTTTCATTGTCGGCATATGCCAATGTTGTACAGAAAACAAAATTAAAAACAAGTATTAGCACAACCATCTTTAATATTAAACTAACATTTTTTTTCAAATATTTCATATTTTATTTTTACTTGCTATGATATAATGTTTATAATATGTTTATTTGAGAGGATAGGATTTTATGAGTTATATTGAGTTTGAAAATGTGCATAAAATATATAAGATGGGTGATGTGAAAATTAAAGCACTAAACGGAGCTAGTTTTTCGATTGATAAAGGGGATTTTGCCGTTATAGCAGGACCAAGCGGAGCTGGAAAAAGTACCATATTAAATTTACTTGGAGGAATGGACTCTTCAACAACTGGAAAAATTATTGTTGATTCACAGCGAGTGGACAAGTTTAATGCAAAAAAATTGACAACATACAGAAGATATGATATTGGATTTGTCTTTCAATTTTATAATTTAGTTCAAAATCTTACAGTGAAGGAAAATGTTGAACTTGCCACACAAATCTGTAAAAATCCTCTCGATATAGAAGAAACGATTGTTTCTGTTGGGTTAGAACACCGAATGAACAATTTTCCATCGCAGTTGTCTGGCGGAGAGCAGCAGCGTGTAGCTATCGCAAGAGCATTGGCAAAAAATCCAAAGCTGCTTTTATGTGATGAACCAACGGGTGCGCTTGATTATCAAACGGGAAAATCGGTGTTGAAACTGCTGCAAAATATGTGTATTGATAATGGGGTTACAGTAGTTGTTATTACACATAATATGGCATTAACACCAATGGGAAATAAAGTTATTAAAGTAAAAAACGGTGCAATTAGTGATATATTAGTCAATGATAATCCTACACCTGTAGAGGAGATTGAATGGTAAAAAAAGAGTTGCAAGCAACTCTTGCAAGTTTGTATAACAAACTTGCTGTGGACAGGAAGAATTTGCAAAGCAAACTGGTTACTTTTCTGTTTATGTACAATTTTATTGTCATTTTATGGTCTTTTTTAAACAGGAAAGTCGCATTTTTAACCAATGTGGCAAAAAAGAAAAGTGCAAGTTACAGCACTGTATATGAAAAGTATATAATAAATAGGAAAGGAGGAGGTTACAAAAAAACAAGTAACAGTATAAAAAGTGAAAAATAGTATATGCTTTTTATAAGTTTTTAGTAACAACTATATGTTAAAGGATACATTAAGAGAGATTAAGTCATCACTGGGACGATTTTTTGCTATATTTGCGATTACGATTGTAGGTGTAGCTTTTTTTGCGGGTGTTACAGCTTCTTCGGGTGATATGAAGTATTCTTCCGATTTATATTATGATGATTATAATTTGTATGATTTAAGGATTGTTTCTAATGTTGGTTTTACAGAAGATGAAGTGCAAAAAATAAAAGAGGTTGATGGTATTGATGGATTTTTTGCAACACATACAACGGATGTTATTTCTAATATAGAGGGCACGCAAAATACAGTGCGTGTTATGACAGTGCCAGATGCCAATTTAAATAGTGATAATAAGGATTATATCAATCAGTTAAGAATAAAGGAAGGCAGGCTGCCTCAAAAATCAGGAGAGTGTGTCATAAGATTTTCTGATTTTTATGAGGATAGTATTCAAATTGGCGATAAACTAACGGTTTCAGCAGATAAAGACAACGATATTTTAGATACGTTGAAAGTGACTGAATTTGAGATTGTGGGTATTGTCTATACTCCTTATTATGTGAGTTATGATATTGGACAAAGCGATATTGGAAGCGGCAAAGTGAATTTTGCAATGATGATTCCAAATAGTGATTTTGTGGAAGAGTATTATACAGAAATTTTTGCGACAGTTGACAGCGCAAAATCGTACAACACATATTCTGATGACTATTTTGACTGTGTGGGTACTGTAAAGGAGAAAATTGAAAATATACACAATTCAACTATTCAGATAAGAGTTGATGATAACCTTAAGGAGATTGACAGAAAAAAAGACGAGGCATTAGATGAGGCGCATCAGACGATACGAAAGAGAGTGGAGGAAGAAATTACAGGAACATATCAGGCTTTTTATCCGGGTATCGATGTGTCTAATATGGTTGAATCTATGATAGAAAGTGCGGTTGAGGAGAGTATTAAAAATTTTGATACCAGTGAAATTGATGAATATTTTGATGATTTAAAAAAGACGTTAAAAGAATCTAGTGCTGATTGGGAGTGGTATGTGCTAGACCGTGATTCAAGTTATTCTTTTAGAGAGTATCAGTCAAGTGCTGATAGAATGAATAAAATAGCGATTGTATTTCCTATATTTTTTATTTTGGTAGCGGCATTGGTTTGCCTTACAACAATGACAAGAATGGTTGACGAACAGCGTGAATTGATAGGAACATATAAAGCACTTGGTTATTCTAAAAATACTATTGCAATGAAATATATTATCTATTCATTTACAGCGTCAGCGTTTGGCGGTGCAATAGGGTGTATTGCTGGATTAAAGTTATTTCCATATATCATTTATAATTGTTGGAATATTATCTATTATATGCCAAGTATACAATACGGAGACCATTATATTTTATCATTGGTGGCTATCCTTTCAATGATAGCAGTGATTGTGCTTGCAACAATATATGCGTGTTATAATGAATTATCTGAAGTTCCGTCACAGCTTATGCGTCCTAAAGCGCCAAAAAAAGGGAAAAAGATATTTCTTGAACATATTGGATTTATATGGAAGCATTTGTCATTTTCAAGCAAGGTTACAGCAAGAAATCTTTTTCGATATAAGAAACGTTTTTTTATGACCGTTGTGGGTGTAGCTGGCGGCTGCGCGCTGATGTATGCGGGGTTTGGAATTAAAGACAGCATTTCTTCTCTTATAGTAAAGCAGTATGAGGAAATTTTAAAGTATAACTTAACAATTACTTATAGTGATGATTTAATATATGATACCGTAAAAGAGGATACTAGAATTAATGAATATGCAGCACAATATAGTTATGCAGCAAAAGTAAGCAATTTAGAACAATTAAAAGATAAAAATTTTGTTGAAAAAGAAAATATCAATATAAATGTAATTGATGATATTGCTGCTTTTGAAAAATTTGTCCTGCTGAGAAAGCGCAATACCAATACCATATATCAATTGGATAACACTGGAATATATATTACAGAAAAGCTTGCGAAAGATTTAGACGTCAAAGAAGGTGATACGGTGTATGTTACAGATGAGGACGAAAACCGTATATCAATGAAAATTTCTCATATTATTGAAATGTATACATTTAACAGTATATATATGACAAAAGAATATTATCAAGAGGTGACAGGAAACGATTATAACAATAATTGTATTATTGCAAATGTTCACAATTCCAATGAGGAATTAGAAAGTCAGATAGGAAGTGATTATTTAGCGATGGAAGATGTGGACAGTATCACATTTTCGACCGCCAATATTACGAAGTTTGAAAATATGATTCAAACGATGAATCTAGTGACATATGTATTGATATTGTCCGCTGCAATTTTATCTTTTATTGTGTTGTACAATCTTACGAATGTGAATATATCTGAGAGAATCCGAGAAATTGCCACAATTAAAGTGCTTGGTTTTTATGATTTGGAAGTGGCTTCCTATGTATACAGGGAGAATATATTAATATCCATTATTGGTGCTTTGGTGGGACTGGCTTTGGGCATGGCGTTGCACAATTATATTATGACAACGGTTGAGATGGATAATATTATGTTTGGCAATGCTGTAAAACTGCCAAGTTTTATTTATTCCGTTGTGTTGACCATTGTATTTTCAATGATTGTCAATGTGGTGATGTATGGAAAATTAAGACGTGTTAAGATGGTTGAGTCATTAAAATCAATTGAGTAAAAGAAATGGTTTATGTGGGTAAAAAAAGATTAATCACTGTGCAGGCATAATCGTTTGTGACAATAAATTGTATATGAAAAATTTTATATTGGAATAAAAAAAACTGCTTGTTCATATATTGTGAAAAACAATAGAAACAAGCAGTTTTTTATGGACAATATTGCACAAGTATTACGTATATTACCAGAGAGAATAAAAGTTGAAGTAAGTGATGTTATTAAGCGGAATGGTCTTGCTTACAGCAAGCTGACAGAAATACATTTAAGAATTAACCAGAGTGTGATAATAAAATATGAATATGGAAAAGAGTATATTATTGGAAATATTCATATTACATCAGAAGATATTAATTATTGTCTGCAAATGATAACGAAATATTCCATATACGCTTATCAGGACAGTATCCGAATGGGGTTTGTCACAGTAAAAGGAGGACATCGAGTAGGAGTGATGGGGCAGGCAATTGTTGAAAACGGCACAATTTCTGGACAGAAAAATATAACATTTGTCAATATAAGAGTGGCGCATCAAGTACTTGGCTGTGCAAAGAATGTGATACCATTTATATGCAGTGGCAGCGTACATAACACACTGATTATCTCTCCGCCAAACTGTGGAAAAACAACACTGCTTCGAGATATTATAAGGAACATCTCAAATGGAATAGACTGTATACCAAGAAAAGTGGCATTGATTGATGAGCGCTCAGAAATAGCGGCAAGTTTTGAGGGAGTTCCACAAAATGATGTGGGACAAAGAACCGATGTTTTAGACCTTGCTCCAAAAAGTCAAGGTATGATACTGGCATTAAGGGCAATGTCGCCTGAAGTCATTGCGATTGATGAGTTAGGAGGGGTACAAGATATTGATGCGGTAAAACAAGTGATTCATTGTGGATGTAAAGTTATTGCAACAATACATGGATATGATTTGCAGGATTGCTGTAACCGAAAAGAGTTAAAAGAGATGATAGGACATCATGGATTTACAAAAGTAATTATTTTGTCTGGAAAAAAAGGTGTGGGAACAATAGAAAGTATGGTGAATACATAAATGATTATTAGAATAGTTGGAGCAGTTATTATTTTATTGACGGCAGTGACAGCCGGAATTTGTCTTAGTTATATAGCAAAGACAAGAATTAAGCGGTTATGTGCAATGGTCTCGTCGCTTTATATTTTATCTGGAGATATACGTTATGGAATGACAAGCCTTCCGGCTGCATGTATGAACATAGCAAGAGGAAGCCATAACGATTATTTAAGAAATTTTTATCAAAGGCTTTCCATTGATTTAAATAAAGATGAGTTTATTGTTTTTTCAGAATTGTGGAAAAGGCTCATTTATACTTATGTGAAAGAAATTTATCTGACAGAAAGTGACTGTGAAGTTTTATGTGAAATTGGTGAGTTGCCATTACATTTAGATAAAGATATGCAGATTAAACATATAGAAAATATTTGCTGTCGTTTAAATGATATTATTGCTGAAGCTAAATCGGGTGTAAACAACAAATGCAGAATTTATCAATGTACCTCAATAGCAGCAGGGATAATTATTGTGATACTTTTACTATAATACGGATTGGAGGCTTGAGATGGAAGTGAGTATTATATTTAAAATAGCGGCGGTGGGTATACTTGTGTCAGTGTTAAGTCAAGTGCTAAAGCATAGCGGGAGAGAAGAACATGCCTTCCTTACAAGTCTTGCAGGACTGTTATTAGTGTTATACTGGATTGTTCCATATATTGTTGAGTTGTTTGAAACGATGAAAAAAATGTTTCAGCTATAAGATAACAAGGCAAAATATTTTAGTTCTAAGACAGTAAGGCAGGTGGAATTTTGATAGAAATTATTAAAGTTGCAGCATTGGCAATCAGTGTTGTCTATCTGATTTCCATTTTAAAAAGTGCGGGAAGTCAGCTGCATATCGTTCTTATTATGACTTTTTCAGTACTAGTTATATATATTTTATCAGGACGCATATCTGGAATTATTGCACAGCTCACAAGAATGCAGGCAATTGTAAATTATGGACAGGATTATATAGCGCTTTTAATTAAAATTATTGGTATTACTTATGTCACTCAGTTTGCTTCCGATTTATGCAAAGACAGCGGATATAATGCACTTGCAGGACAGATTGAGTTATTTTGTAAAATCACAATAGCAGCAATTAGTTTTCCTGTAATATGCAGTCTCTTTGATATGACGCTTATGACTGTAAGCGCTGCAACGACAGAAATTGAGGATTTAGACTTTTCAGAGATTGACCGCATACTTGAAAATAGTAATTACAATGGATTTTCATTTAAAAATATTGTAAAGGATATATATAACAATGATTTTGAGGCGCAAGGATTAATAAGACAGGCTATCCAATCCATTTTTAATGAAATTATAAGCAATCAATCCTATATATTAAATATTTTATTTCTTGCTGTTTTTTCAGCTTCACTAAAGATTCTATTACCGGATAATAACAATAAACAGGTAAGTGATATCTCCCTTTTTATCGTATATGCGATAATGATAATTACCGTTTATTCTATATTTAAGTCCGCTGTATCAATTAGTTACAAAGCAATTCATTCAACTGTTGATTTGTATATGGCAATCATTCCTATTTTGCTGCCCTTGATTGCAGCAGTTACAGGCAGTATCAGCAGTGGAATTTATTATGAAGTCGTGGTTATGATAGTTACTGCTGTCAATGTTTTATTTAAGGACATTTTGATTAATGTAGTAAGAGCTACCTATATGATATCAATGGTAAATATACTTACGGAGGGTGGACGATTTACAAAATTGGGAGAAATGTTGACACGGGCTGTAAAATTTTGCTGTAAATTGGCATTGACAGTATTTTCAGGACTAAGCTGCGTTAAAACTATTTTAGGTCAATCGACTGACACCGTTAAAAAAAATTTGTTTTATAAATCCGCCAAGTTAATTCCAGCAGTTGGCGATTCGATAGAAGTTGTTTCTCAGACTGTTGTGTCAGCAGGAAATGTTATAAAAAATGCAGTGGGGATAGCAGGAATCCTTGTTCTTATAATAACAGTCAGCGCCCCTTTGCTTCAGTTGGTATCCATTACTTGTATGTTAAAAATACTGGCAGCCGTAATTGAACCTTTGGCAGATAAGCAATTTATTTCGATTATAGATACTTCTGGAAATATATTAGGGCTGTTATGTTTGATTGTTACGGTTCAATGCAGTTTGTTTATTATGGTGACGGCTATTGTGATATGTGTGTTAAAGCCATAATGACGTCATATGCAGTTGTGAGCAAATAACAAAGCAAGTTGTGAATACTTGCCTGATTACTGCAAAGTATAAATGGTGTCTGTGCGCTGCTTGACACAAAGTTACTAAAAAAGCAGGGCAGAAATGAGGGTTTTTATGGAGTGGGTAAAACAGATATTTGTCACAGGTATTATGACAGAATTAATATTGCATTTATTGCCAGATAAAAAATATGACAAGTATGTGCGGCTAATTTGTGGAGTAATATTAACAATGGTGTGTATTTCACCGATATTGTCCTTTTTTAATAATAAAAACAATATAAAAAATTATATCAATATCTTTGAAAAAATCGGACAAAAATATGATTACCAAACCATGATAGGAAATATGCAGGGAGCAGACCAATCCTATTATGTACAAAACTACATAGAAGTTAATTCTAAATATATTAACAGTCTAGTTTTAGAAGAAGGATTAAATCCAGTGGACTGTAAAATCGTTTTGGATATGGATGAAAACAGTGAAACCTATGGAAGCATAGAAACGATTACCCTAACAGTTACCGATGGGAAAAATTCATGCTATGAAAAAAATAGTGGCCGTATATCGAATCAAAGTGGTGTTAAACAGTATAGTGAGGAGCTTTTAGCACTTGTAGAGACAATTTGTGTAACTTATGAAATAAATGAAGATAGTATTCATGTAAAAATTACATAAAAAGTTTAGTTCAAAAGATTTTACAAGGTTAATAAGGTGAAGTTTGCAACTATTTGTGCTAGACATTACAAAAAAGGGTTGAGGCGGTAAAATTGTCTTAGCAGACTTTATGGCACAATTTTAGCACGGTGCTTTAGAATTGAGAAAGAAAGGCATGGTTGTTTTTATGAATAATAAAAATGATTTCATAGAAAAAATATTGAATAAAAAGGGCAAGGAAAAAATATTAATAGTATTATTAATAGGGATTTTATTAATGGTTATCGCAATACCCGTAAAAGATGAATCGAAAAACAACAATTCCTTTGTCGGTTTACAAGATACAAATAATGATATGTATACGAACTGGCTGAAGGATTATAATTCTGATATTACGTCCTACAGCACATTTATTGAAGAAAAATTAAAAAATATTTTATCAAAAGTTGAAGGTGTTGGTGAGGTTAATGTAATGGTCAAAATTAATGAAGACGAGTCAATTGAGGGTGTGATAGTAGTTGCAGGAGGAGGTGGTAACGGAACGGTGTCAGCCAGTATTACATCTGCTATTGAAGCTTTGCTTGGA
Organism: uncultured Lachnospira sp.; assembly: GCA_910589305.1. GTDB lineage: Bacteria > Bacillota > Clostridia > Lachnospirales > Lachnospiraceae > Lachnospira. The sequence continues at coordinate 59,471 of CAJUTV010000003.1, forward strand.
ATACCAGCCCATAAGATTAAAGTATTAAAAATGGTATAACAATAAGCGTTTGTTGCGCAGAAATGGAGTAGTCATTGAAAAAAATTAAAAAAAATCAAATTATCATAACAGCGTTGGCAATTATGATTGCCGTTGCAGGATATATTAATTATACAGGAAGTCTTGGCGATATTATCTCAATTAAAAATAAAAACGAAGATGTCCCTGTTACATCGGAATCCTTAGAAGAACCTGGAACGGTTGTTCTTACAGCAGGCGATAACGTGACAGAGGGAGAAAAGTCAAACGGTGAAAATAATGAAAATTCAGGAAATTCAGATACAATCAGTGTCAATGGTGATGTGACAAGTGAAAAACCAGTTGTTGCAACATCGGTCATATCAGAAGCAAAGTTGAACCGCGAGCAAATGCGGGCAAAGAATAAAGAGATGTTGTTAGATATTATTAACAGTACAGAGTTAAATGAAGCAGCGAAGGCAGACGCCATTGCACAAATAACGCAAATTAGTGAAAATTCACAGAAAGAAACGGCAGCAGAGCTGCTCCTTGAAGCCAAAGGACTAGGAAATTCTGTTGTGTCCATACAAGACGGAGAAGTAGATGTTGTCATTAACTCTGCTGGTATATCGGATACGCAAAGAGCGCAAATAGAAGATATTATTAAAAGAAAAACAGGTGTAACTGCGGATAAGATTACAATAAATGTTTGCAATAACTAAAAAAATCGATTATAATATATTCATTAACGCGAATGGCTCTAACTTTGTTTCATGATAAATATGAAATAAAAGATGGAATAGGAATTGTCTGGTTGCAGCCATGCGTGTGAAATATGACGCAGGAGGTCCGCAATGACTAAAGATTTTGAAAGCAAAGGAAATAGTTACTCAATACACGAGAGGGTGAATATTGGTGAGGTTCGTGTCGCAGATGAAGTTGTTGCTATTATTGCAGGATTAGCTGCCACTGAAGTAGACGGTGTTGAATCGATGGCGGGCAATATAACCAATGAGCTTGTCAGCAAGTTGGGAATGAAAAATTTATCAAAAGGCGTTAAGGTATATGTCAATGATAGAACGGTTGCCGTTGATTTAGCGCTGAATATTAAATATGGTTTTGAGATTCCTAAAGTTTCTGCCAATGTGCAGGAAAAAGTAAAATCAGCAATTGAGACAATGACAGGTTTTGAAGTGACATCTGTTAATATTAAGATTGCCGGCGTGAACATTGAAGCTGAGTAAGTAGCATAAGATTAAACGTTGAAAAGTCAAATAGACTTTGTTGCTCTTACAAAAATATATTGCATTGTAGCTAGCGCCAGACTGAGGTTTCTCGGTCTGGCGATTTTACACATGTGCAGAAAGGTTGTATCCATGACAAGAACACAGATAAGAGAACATATCTTTATTATTTTATTTGGAGTAGAATTTCATAAAGCGGAGGAGCTAGACGAACATATTGCTCTTTATATGGATAATATTGGCGCGATATCAAAAAAAGATTTAGATTATATTACAAAAAAATCAAGAGCGATTATTTCTAAAATAGAAGAAATTGATGACATGATAAATGAAACTTCAAATGGGTGGCCGACAAGCAGACTTGGCAAGGCAGAACTTACGATTATGAGGCTTGCCATCTTTGAAATTAAATATGATGATGATATTCCAAATGGTGTTGCTATTAATGAGGCCGTTGAATTAGCTAAAAAATATGGCGCTGACAGTGCTTCTTCATTTATCAACGGCGTGTTGGCAAAATTTATAAAGTAGTATATATTGCAAAATAAAATATTTAGCAGTTTGTAATAGAATAGGATATTACTTGATTGAATACTATCAGTTAGAAATGAAGACAGTACGAAAAAAATATTTTATATTGGCGTCATAGGCGTAAATTTGCAGGTTAATGGAAAGGCTTAGGTATTTATATGGCAAGTTCCTTTACAGTTTCACAGATAAATAAATATATTAAAAATATGTTTCTCCAAGATTTTGTATTAAATAAAGTTTCGGTTACTGGAGAATTATCAAACTGCAAATATCACCCTTCTGGACATTTATTTTTTACATTAAAGGATGCAAATGGAACATTGCCTGCTATTATGTATGCTAGTCAAGTGAAAAATTTAGAGATACAATTCAAAGATGGAATGAAAGTAATCGTGCATGGTCGAATTGATATATTTGAGCGTGATGGAAAGTATCAGCTTTATGCAAATCGTATAGAAATGAATGGTATAGGAGAACTATACAAACAGTTTGAAGCGTTAAAAATACGGTTTGAGCAGATGGGGTATTTTAGCTCACAATATAAACGCCCTATTCCTAAGTATGCGTGTAAGATTGGCATTGTGACTGCTTCAAGCGGAGCGGCAATTCAGGATATTATCAATATTTCTCACAGGCGCAATCCATATGTTTCATTGATTCTTTATCCGGCGCTTGTTCAGGGAAGCAAGGCAGCTAAAAGTATTGTAAAAGGGATAGAAAAGCTCGATTTGATGGAATTGGATGTCATTATAATAGGACGAGGCGGCGGTTCAATAGAAGATTTATGGGCGTTTAATGAAGAAATGGTTGCAGAGGCAATCTTTAATTCCAACACCCCAATTATTTCTGCAGTTGGGCATGAGACAGATTTTACAATAGCAGATTTTGTGGCAGATTTAAGAGCGCCTACACCGTCTGCTGCAGCAGAGTTGGCAGTGAGTGATATTCGTGTGGCAGAAGCAGCTTTGCAAGGGTATTTAGATAAGTTAAAACATGCAATGTATCAACGAATGGAAAAATATTATACCCGTCTTGAAGCAGTATCAACCAAGTTAAAATATTTAAATCCACAGGCAATTGTTGACGAAAAAAGGCATTATCTGTGTCAAATTCGAGAACAATTGGATAATCTTATTGCTTTATACTGTTCTAAAAAAAGACACGAACTAGAACTTTATGCTTCTAGGTTGCAAGGCGTTTCACCTTTAGAAAAACTTGGACAAGGGTATTCTTATACAGAGACGATAGATGGAAATATGGTAAAATCTGTAAAGGATATAAAAGTGTCTGATTGTGTCAATATTTATGTTAAGGATGGTTGTTTTACAGCTATGATTCATAAAATCACAGAGAATGGAGGAAATAGTGGCTAAAAGTTTTGATATAGAAGAATCTTTTAAATTGCTTGATGATATTGTACAAAAGTTAGAAAGCGGCAATTTGCCTATGAATGAAGCACTTAGATTATATAAAGACGGCGTAAAATTAGTTGAAAAATGCAATGTACAGATGGACAAGGTAGAAAAGCAAATTGTTGTTTTGGGCGAAGAAGAGATATAATTGTAACGTATCAGACAATCTTAGGGGGAGTTTTACGGCGATTGCTAGAGGGTTTGAGCAAGCTGCGTAGCGGATTGCGAATATCCGCTTAACTAAAAATATAAGGGAAAATAAATATGGGGTTTGATGAAGAATTAATAGATAGAGCAAATAAAATAAATGATATTATTATAGGTAATCTTCCAGCAGTGCAAGGAAAACAAAAGCTTTTGCTTGAAGCGATAAATTATAGTGTTCGAGTTGGCGGCAAGCGAGTAAGACCCATGCTTATGCTTGAGACATACAAGCTATGCAGCGGGCAAAATGAAAAAGAAGTGTATCCATATATGGCGGCACTCGAATATATACACACCTATTCTTTAGTGCATGATGATTTGCCGGCAATGGATAATGATGATTATCGAAGAGGCAATCTTACTACACATAAAAAATTTGGTGAAGATTTTGGCATTCTTGCGGGAGATGGATTGTTAAATTATGCCTATGAAGTGATGATGAATGCAATACTTCATTCAAAGGATATGCAAAAAAATGCAAAAGCAGGCAGTATTATTGCGCAAAAAGCGGGTATATACGGCATGGTGGGAGGACAATCTGTCGATGTGTGGCTGACCGATAAAGCTGTCGGTCAAAACGATTTAGAATTTATATTTCAATGCAAGACAGGTGCTTTGATAGAAGCTGCTTTTATGGCGGGCGGTGTGCTTGCAGGAGCTGGTGATGACACAGTAAAACAGCTTGAAAAGGCGGGCAATTTAGTAGGCGTAGCCTTTCAAATTAAAGATGATATTTTAGATATTACAAGTACGCAGGAACAGTTTGGAAAGCCTGTTTTAAGTGATGAGCGCAATAAAAAAACGACATATGTTACACTTTATGGTATGGAAAAAGCAAATGAAGATGTTATAAAAATGTCAAAAAAAGCAGAGGATATTGTAAGAAACATTGGTGACAATATATTTTTAGCAGAACTGATTAATAAGTTGATAAATAGGATAAATTAAGATTATGATTCTTGAAAAAATTAACAAACCAAACGATATAAAGAAGCTTGACCCAATTGAATATAATCAACTTGCAGAAGAGATAAGAGAATTTTTAATTCAGACAATCAGTAAAACAGGAGGGCATCTTGCTTCAAATCTTGGTGTTGTTGAATTGACAATGGCGCTTCATCTTGTGTTTAATCTTCCACAAGATAAGTTGATTTGGGATGTGGGACATCAGTCTTATACACATAAGATTTTAACAGGAAGAAAAGCAGGATTTGACGGACTTCGTAAATTTGGTGGTATGAGTGGGTTTCCAAAAAGAAATGAGAGCAATTATGATGCATTTGATACAGGACATAGTTCAACTTCCATTTCAGCGGGGCTTGGGTATGTGTATGCAAGAGATATAAAAAAAGAGTATTATAATGTTATTTCTGTTATTGGCGATGGCGCATTGACAGGCGGTATGGCATATGAGGCAATGAATAATGCCGCAAGGTTAAATACGAATTTTATTATTATATTAAATGACAACACTATGTCCATATCAAAAAATGTCGGCGGGGTTTCTAAGATGTTGGACAATATTCGCTCATCGGATTCCTATTATGATTTAAAAGAAGGCGTTGCCAATACCTTATATAAACTTCCAAGAGGAAGTAAACTGGTAGATTCGATAAAAAAGAAAAAGAGCAGTCTAAAACAAATTTTGTTTCCAGGACAAATGTTTGAGGCAATGGGACTAAATTATTTAGGACCTGTGAATGGACATGATATTCACAAGTTAATAAAAATTCTACATGTTGCAAAACGCGTGGGAGGACCTGTTCTTGTTCATGTAGTTACACAGAAAGGACATGGATATAAGCCGGCAGAACGCAATCCGAGCAAGTTTCATGGAATTACGCCTTTTGATATAAAGACAGGAATTGTAAAATCATCATCAAGTAATGATTCCTATTCTAAGGTGTTTTCTAAGACGATATGTTCCATTGCAAAGCAAAATAATAAGGTAGTTGCTGTTACGGCTGCTATGCCTGAAGGAACAGGGCTTGAAAAATTTTCAAGATGGTTTCCAGAACGCTTTATTGATGTGGGAATTGCAGAAGAACATGCAGTGACATTTTGTGCAGGTTTATCAGCAGGGGGGATGATTCCTGTATTTGCAGTATATTCTTCATTTTTACAAAGAGCATATGACCAGATGCTGCATGATGTGTGTATACAGCAGCTTCATGTTGTATTTGCAATAGACCGAGCTGGTTTGGTTGGAAGTGATGGCGAGACCCATCAGGGCATATTTGATTTATCTTTTTTAAAAAGCATTCCAAATATGACCATATTTGCTCCTAAAAATGCGTGGGAATTAGAACGTGTTTTACACTATGCAGTCAATGAGTATGATGGACCGTTTGCTATACGATACCCAAGAGGAGAGGCGTGTGTAAGATTTCAAGAATTTAGGCAGCCCATCGTATATGCCAAATCAGAAATCATGTTTTGGGAAAGCGATATCGCGCTTATTGCCGTTGGCTCAATGGTTGAGACGGCATATGATTTGCGGGAAAAATTAAAAGAAAAAGGGTATCATGTAACGTTAATTAATGCACGGTTTATTAAACCATTGGACGTTATGTTATTCTATAAATTAAGATATACCCATCAGTTGATTGTCACACTTGAAGAAAATGTTATAAAAGGCGGATTTGGTGAGAGTGTATGTCAATATATCAATGAATCGCAGCTTCATATGAATGTACTTAATATCGCACTGCCTGATGATTATGTAGAACATGGAAATGTCTCTATTTTAAAGGCAGAAGCAGGCATTGATGTCAATAGTTTAATAGAGAGAGTAACATCTTTTTATAAAAATTTGTAAGAATAAAAATTGGCATTTTTGAAATGATTTATTGAGCATAATAAGCTGTGGGCAGCAGTAACACAATGAAATTTACAAGTTAAAAGAAAGGCATGGTTATGGCAAAAGAACGATTGGATATTTTGCTGGTTGACAAAGGATTGGCTCCTTCAAGAGAAAAAGCAAAAGCGATTATTATGTCAGGGTGTGTGTATGTCGATGGACAAAAAGAGGACAAGTGCGGCTCTAAATTTGAGGAGAAAGCAACTATTGAAGTACGTGGCAATACTCTTCCATATGTGAGCAGAGGAGGCTTAAAGCTAGAAAAGGCAATAAAAAATTTTGATGTCTCTTTAAGCGGAAAAATATGTATGGATGTTGGTTCTTCTACAGGCGGCTTTACAGATTGTATGCTTCAAAATGGTGCTGTTAAAGTATATGCTGTCGATGTTGGCTTTGGACAATTAGATTGGAAACTGCGCAATGATTCAAGAGTGGTTTGTATGGAAAAAACAAATATACGCTATGTTACACCAGAAAATATACAAGATGTTATTGATTTTGTTAGTATAGATGTTTCGTTTATATCATTGACAAAAGTTTTAGAATCTGTTAAAAATCTTATTTCTGAAACAGCACAAATTGTCTGTCTTATTAAACCACAGTTTGAGGCAGGACGTGAAAAAGTGGGTAAACATGGTGTAGTAAAAGAGCCTTCCATACACCTTGAAGTGATTGATAAAGTAATAGACTATGCCATTTCCATTGGTTTTTGGGCGGTTAATCTTGAGTTTTCTCCAGTCAAGGGACCAGAGGGAAATATAGAATATTTATTGCATCTTGTAAATCATATGGATGGTATATATCAAGAGATACCATTTGAAGCCGAACAGGTTGTATGGTCGGCACATCGTATATTAAATAAATAAATGGTTATGCGTATGGCATGAAAGGACAAACTTGAATAAATTTTATATAATTTCTAATTCTATTAAGGACCCTCAAAGGGCAGCGTTGAATGAAATAAGCAATTATATTATCCATCATAAAGGCTTTGTCTTAGATACACCAAAAGATTGTGAGTGCATTATTGTTCTTGGGGGCGATGGGACACTGCTAAAAGCGGCAAGAGACTTAAATCACAGCGAGCTTCCTTTACTTGGAATCAATATAGGAACATTAGGCTTTCTTACGGATGCAGATATGGATACATATAAATTAGCAATTGACAGTGTAATAAATAACGATTATATTGTGGACAAACGAATGATGATAAAGGGTAAAATTTATCGAGAGAATCAATTGATATATGAGAATATGGCACTCAATGATGTTGTTATCAACCGATGCGGCAATTTGAGAGTGATTGATTTTGATATTTGTGTAAATGGTCAATTTTTGAGTTCCTACTTGGCAGATGGTGTAATTATTGCCACTGCAACAGGCTCTACCGCATACAGTCTGTCTGCTGGCGGACCGATATTACAGCCCAATGCAAAATTAATTATGGTAACGCCAATATGTCCGCATACGTTGAATAAGCGAAGTATTATATTTGACTGCAATGATGTTGTTTCAATTAAAATAACAGACAATAAAAAACTTTCTGAGGAACGAATTGTTACTTTTGACGGAGAACAATTTTTTAATGTGAGAACAGATGATATAATAGAAATTACAAAATCGAGACGAATGTCCAGATTTATAAAAACGAATAAAGATAGCTTTTTAAAGCGCGTTCGAGAAAAGCTAATGTAGAAAATAAGATTGAAAACAATATAAAACTTGAGCCATTAGCTGCTCCCCAAATGAAGTCGCAGCATGGAGGCTAGATATGAAATCAGATAGACATAGTATGATAATAGATTTAATTCAAAAAAATGTGATATCAACACAGGAAGAGTTGGCAAAAGCTTTAAATGATGCTGGTTTTTGTGTTACTCAGGCAACGGTGTCAAGAGATATACGAAAATTAAACCTTACCAAGACATTAGTCAATGGTGTTATGCGTTATGTAGTATCTTGGCAGGATGTCAAGTCTGGGGATTTTGATAAATATACAAGAATTATAAAAGAAGGGTTTATATCAATGGATATGGCGCAAAATATTCTTGTGATAAAGACCATATCAGGTATGGCGATGGCAGTTTGTGCTGCTATTGATGGATTAAATATGTATGAGATTGTAGGCACCATAGCTGGAGATGATACAATTATGTGTGCTGTCCGTTCTGTAGAGGATACAAAAAAGGTTATAAAAAGGATAAAACATATATTAGCAGATGAATAAGTGTTAAATATATAAAAATAAAGGAGACAGAATGCTAAGTAGTTTGCATGTTAAAAATCTAGCTTTAATTGAAGAAGAGCAGATTGAGTTAAACGAAGGTCTTAATATAATGACTGGCGAGACAGGAGCAGGAAAATCCATTATTCTTGGGTCTATTAATATTGCGTTAGGTGGGAAAGTCTCTGCTGATATTATTAGAAAAGATGCAGAATATGCGTTGACAGAGCTTGTTTTTACAGTAGATGATGCAGGTAAAATAAGTCAATTAAAAGAGATGGATATTGCAGACATTGAAGAAGGAGAAGTAATTATATCAAGAAAAATAACAAAAACACGCTCGCCTATCAAGGTAAACGGGATTACATGTACACCATCTCAAGTAAAAAAAATTGCTTCTGTTTTGATTGATATTCATGGACAGCATGACAATAGGCTGCTCTTAAAAGAATCTTCACATATTGATATGATTGATTTGTATGGGGCAGAGCAGATAGAGGATATAAAGATAAAATATACATCATTATATAAAGAATATCGTGATTTATGTGATAAGTTAGAACATATGGATATGGATGAAGAGTCAAGAAGGCGTGAAATTTCATTTCTTGAATATGAAGTAGACCAGATAACGTCAGCAAACCTTATGGAAGGTGAAGATGAAGAATTAGAAGCCGAATATAAGAAAATGAGCAATTCGCGCAATATTATTGAGGAGCTGTCACGAACCAATTTGATTCTTACAGAGGGTGAAGCCAATGTGTCGGATATGTTAGGACAAGCAGTCAAATCGATGTCCGTTGTATCCGAATATGATAAAGATATGGAATCTATTGTAGATGATTTAGCAAATATTGAAGATAGGCTAGGCGATGTTATTTGTTCCATTAGTAATTATGCAAGAAACTGTGTCTATGACCCTATGCAGTTTGAAGAAATTTCATCACGGTTGGATTTGATAAATTCTTTAAAATTAAAATATGGCAAAACGATTGCAGAAATTCTTTTATATGCGACAAATCAGCAGAAAAAATTGTTTGAATTGAATAATTATAATGATGTTGTCAATAATTTAAAAGAAATGATTGAAGAGAAAAAAGGAAAGCTTCAAGAAATTTCTGAAAAATTAACAAAATATCGTATAAAATCTGCAAAAGGATTGTGTCAAAATATCAGTGAAGGCTTAAAAGAGTTAAATTTTTTAAATAATCAATTTGAGACAGAATTTACCATAAAAGAAAATTTTACTTCTAATGGTTGTGATGATGTAAAGTTTATGATTTCAACAAATATTGGCGAACCTGTAAAGCCCTTGTCAAAAGTGGCATCAGGGGGTGAACTTTCAAGAATTATGTTAGCGGTTAAAACCGTTATGGCAGGAAAAGAAGATACACAGACGCTTATATTTGATGAAATTGATGCAGGAATTAGTGGAAGAACTGCACAGATGGTTGCAAAAAAATTAAAAAGTCTTTCAGTCAATCATCAGATAATATGTATTACACATTTGCCGCAAATTGCAGCTATGGGTTCTACACATTTTATGATAGAAAAAAATGTTATAAATGACCATACAACAACATCGATTATAGAGCTTGATGAGGATGCAAGTATTATGGAATTAGCAAGGCTTTTAGGCGGAAGTCAGGTGACCGAAACGGTGATGAGTAATGCAAGAGAAATGAAAAAATTAGCAAGCTTAAACGATTGATAATTGCAGATAATAGACATATAAGAAAATCAGAAAGGAGTATTCTTCATATGTCTAAATTTATAAAATTTTTATGTGCCTTAGCAGTCGTGACCTGTATGATTACGATAGCTGTCAGGTATGTCAATAACATCAATGATGCAATACCAGGGCATATATATGTAGTACGTAATAAGGAGACTACTCTTGATTTATCGATTCCTGTGACGGGTAAGGTTCATAATAAAGAAAATACGTATGTTACATTTAAAGAACCTGTAACGTTTCGAGCAAAGGATATTGGCAATTATGAATTAAGTTTAAAATTGTTTGATATATTTACATTGCCTTCTGTTCAGGTAAGTGTTGTTGATGAACAAAATTTATATGCTTGTGGTATGCAGGCAGGGTTGTATATTGAAACAGATGGTGTTTATGTAGTATCAACAGAAGAAATAACAACAGAAGATAACACAAAATTATGTCCTTGCCAAAATATTATTATGCCAGGTGATTATATAACATCAGTCAATGGTGTTGCGATTAAAGAAAAAGAACAGCTTTGCGAGGCGGTTCAAAATTGTGAAGGAAATTCACTGGATTTAGAGATTATAAGGGATAATCAAACCGTTTACACACAGGTAACACCTGTGCGGGCACAAGATGGAAATTTTAAAATCGGCACATGGATTAAAGATGATGCGCAAGGTATTGGAACGATAACTTACTTAGACAGTGATATGAATTATGGTGCTTTGGGACATGGAATAGCAGATAGAAGTTCCAATCAGACGCTGGATATAAAAAATGGACAATTATATAAAACGAATATAATTTCTATTGTAAAGGGGGAAAAGGGGTCGCCAGGAGAGCTTGTTGGTACAATTGATTATAAGGATTCTAATATCATTGGTACCATTAATAAAAATTCAGCCAATGGCATTTTTGGAAAAATAACAAATCAAGATAATATTTTAAATAATCTTCAATCGTATCCTGTGGGATATGAGCAAGATGTACACAAAGGGAACGCCGCAATTAGAATGTATCATGATGGTTCATTTCATGATTATGAGATAGTAATTAATGAGGTCATGTATAACAGTAATAGGAATCTTTCGTTTATTGTAACATCAAAAGACCTTTTGGAATTAACAAATGGAATTGTACAGGGGATGTCTGGTTGTCCAATTATTCAAGATGGGAAAATTATTGGAGCCGTAACTCATGTTTTAGTAGATGAACCTACAAATGGATATGGTATATTTATTGAAAATATGTTAAAACAATAAAGTAAGGCGGTGTACTCTCTTTTGGGTATACCGCTATTCTTTTAAATTTTTGATAAATAGGAACATATACAAATTGTAGCGGTAATTGTTCTATAGATATTGTAAAATTGTGTTTATAGGAATATTATTAGAAAAAATTTTGATAGTGTTGCATAGAACAGTAAATTTGGTAAAATCATTTTAAGATACCATCCATTTTGATAAAACCTAATCATTTTGAATTGGGTAAACTATTTAGTGTAAATAAGAGAAGTAATAAAAAGCATTTTTTATAAAATCTTGGCAAAAAAATTTTTGAATAATGAAAATTTTTTGTTTTGAATACATACAAAAATTGGATAATATTTGTCATATTTTTGATGAAATTTTCGTTGAAATTTCGTTATAATTTTGGGATTATTTTCATCAAATTTAAGGGTTATACAAATCGTGGAAGTACAGCAGTTTACTGGGTTACAGGCTTGGCAAAAATTGTCGAATGTCGCGATATTCTAATATTGCCTTTCAGTCTTTTTGCTATATAATTGAAAACTATGAAAAAATGCAATGGATATGGAGGGTATTAATGATTATGGACAGTATTAGGGTTGCTGTAGCAGATGATAACTGTAATATGTTAATGGTGCTTAAAGAAATCATTGAGGACGAACATGATATGGAAATCATAGGAACTGCTATCAATGGAAGACAAATCATAAGAATTATAAAAGAACAAAAACCTGATATCGTTTTGCTTGATATTATTATGCCTGACTATGATGGATTTTTTGTGATGAATTCAGTATATGATGATGCTACTATTTTACATAAACCCGTATTTATTATAATTAGTTCTATAGGAAAAGAGTCCATAACAGAGGAAGCCTTTAACAAAGGCGCCGTATATTATTTTATGAAACCCTTTGATAATAATTCTTTAATAAATAAAATTAGAAAAGTATATGCTACAGAGGAAGAAAAACTTGCAACGGCAAAACATAAAGAGAAAAAAACAAAAAATCTGTCCCTAATTCAAAAGAAAATTCCAAAAGTTGAAAATTTAAAAGATAAGAAAGCATCCGAAGAAAGTTTTATTCTTCCATCCGAACAAGATTTGGAAAACAATATTACCCTAGTCATCCATGATATTGGAATACCTGCCCATATAAAAGGATATCGATATTTAAGAGATTCTATTATTTTAACGATAAGAGATAAAAGCGCTATTGACAGTGTGACAAAAGTATTATATCCGACCATTGCAAAAATGTATGAATCTACACCAAGCCGCGTGGAGAGAGCAATAAGACATGCAATAGAAGTTGCTTGGAATAGAGGAAATACAGATACATTAAATAATTTATTTGGCTATACAATAAGCAATGGGAAGGGCAAACCAACTAATTCTGAGTTCATAGCATTAATTGCAGATAAAATAAGACTTGAATACAATTTAAAATAATTATATAATAGTGGCGTGTATTAAAAGAAATTAAAATACCGCTGCCAATTATAATACACGAAAGGCAGCATAAGGAGAACTATGTATAAGAAAATTTTTAAATCCTTAGTAGCTGTATCCTTGATAACGGCTATTATGGGCACTACAGTACTGGCAGATGAAGTTACTGATTTGCAAAATCAGAAAGACCAAAAACAACAAGAGCTTGATAATTATGAAGACGAATTGGCATATATTCTGGTGCGCATAGATGAGATGGAACTTGCGCTAGCTCAAAAAAATAATGAGATTGAAGAAGCCCAGAAGGAACTAGCAGAAGCGGAAGAAAAATTAAGTCTTCAATACAAAGACATGAAATTAAGAATTAAGTATATGTATGAAGACCAATCAAAATCGCTTTCTGAAGTTTTTTTGACTTCTGAGTCTATGAGTGAAGTTTTAAATAAGACCGAATATGTACAGCAAGTTTATAGCTATGACAGAAATAAGCTAGAAGAGATGTCCAATACGGCAGCAAATATTAAAGAGCTAAAAAGCAGTCTTGAAAAAGATAAAAATGAATTAACAACCATGACTGAAGAATTGACACAGCAGCAAGCTGTGTTGTACACATCAATTTCAGAATCGAAAGATTCTCTTGAAGAGTTGACAACAAAACTTAAAAATGCTCAAGAAAAAGCAGCGCGAACCATTGTTGCTTCATCAGCCACATCACAACAAACAGCAAACGTTACCGTTCCTCCTACAACAGCAAATAATAATTCAGCTTTGGCAAGTCAAGTTGTTGCTGCAGCATATAATTATATTGGTGTTCCTTATGTGTCAGGAGGGGCAAGTCCATCTGGATTTGATTGTTCTGGATTTACCTCCTATTTATTTGGACAATTTGGAGTATCTTTATCAAGGTCATCTTCGGCACAATCTTATGGCGGAGTAGCTGTTTCTATGTCAGAAGCACAGCCAGGTGATATTATATGTTATGCAGGACATGTTGCACTTTATGTTGGAAATGGAAGAATCGTACATGCCCCTGTGCCTGGAAAGACTGTTTGTGAAACTTCTGTTAATATTATGCCTATTACAGGCGTAAGAAGATATTGGTGATTATATTTTAGTATAATGCTTTTAGAGCTGATTGGAGGAAATTATGAAGAATGTGTTATTTATTGCATCGGAGGCTGTTCCATTTATTAAAACTGGAGGATTAGCTGATGTTGTAGGCTCGCTGCCTAAGTATTTTAACAAGGAAGAGTATGATGTAAGGGTTATGCTTCCAAAGTATATCAGTATACCTTGGGAATACAGAGAAAAAATGATTTATAAAACTCATTTTTATATTGACCTTGCTTGGCGTTCACAATATGTAGGTGTATTTGAGTTGGAATATAACGGCGTTATCTTTTATTTTATTGATAATGAATTTTATTTTTCTGGTTCAAAACCTTATAGTTGGATTCATGAAGATATTGAAAAATTTGCTTTCTTTAGCAAAGCAGCTTTATCGGCTATTCCTGTGCTGGGATTTAGACCTGATATTATTCACTGCCATGATTGGCAGACTGGATTGATACCAGTATATCTTAAAGAGCGTTTTTCAGAAGGTGAATTTTATAGGGGAATCAAATCTGTAATGACCATTCACAACTTAAAATTTCAAGGAATCTGGAATTTGAAAAAAGTAAAAGATATAACAGGATTGCCAGACTATTTCTTTACGCCGGATAAATTGGAAGCATTTGATGATGCCAATTATCTAAAAGGAGGCATTGTATATGCAGACCGTGTTACAACGGTAAGTTCAACATATGCAGAAGAAATCAAGACGCCATTTTATGGAGAACATTTAGATGGATTGATGAATGCCAGAGCAAATTGCCTTAGTGGTATTGTCAATGGTATTGATTATGATTTATACAATCCAGAGACAGACAATATGATATTTGCAAAATACAATCAAGTAACATTTCGTAAAGAAAAGTGGAAGAATAAAGTAGGTTTGCAAAAACAGCTTGGTCTTACAGAGGATAAGAACAAGTTTATGATAGGTATTGTTTCACGTCTTACAGACCAAAAGGGGTTTGATTTGATTGCCTATGTGATGGACCAGATATGCTGTGATGATGTACAATTAGTTGTACTTGGCACTGGTGAAGAAAAGTATGAAAATATGTTTAGGCATTTTGACTGGAAATATAATGATAGAGTTTCTGCCAATATCTATTATTCCGATGAATTGTCCCATAAAATTTATGCAGCTTGTGATGCATTTCTTATGCCATCCTTATTTGAGCCTTGCGGATTAAGTCAGTTGATGAGCTTACGATATGGAACGGTTCCAATTGTTCGTGAGACAGGCGGATTAAAAGATACGGTTGAACCATACAATGAATATGAAAGTACAGGAACAGGATTTTCATTTTCTAATTACAATGCCCATGAGATGTTGGGGATTATCAATTATGCAAAGAGCGTATATTATAATAACAAGCGTGAGTGGAATAAAATTGTTGACAGAGCAATGAAAAAAGATTTTTCATGGTCTAATTCTGCAAGAAAATATGAAGAATTATACAAGTATATGTAATATGTTTTCTATTTGTTTTATGCTTGGTAAAAGTATATAGCTTAATATATAAATGTTTTTAACAATTATTATGTTATATGTTGTTATTTTTAATAATACATAGCCACACAGTTACAAAAAAATAAAAAAAATATATAAAAATACTTGCAATATTTGGTTGACTATGATATAGTATCATAGTCGTGCGGATGTGGCGGAATGGCAGACGCAGCAGACTCAAAATCTGCCGGTGGTGACATCGTGCGGGTTCAAGTCCCGCCATCCGCATTCAATTATAAGTTTGTAAACTGAAAGCTTTATCTTAGAATGGCAAAAGCCATTAGAGATAAAGCTTTTTGTTCTTATAATAGGAAATTGAAATTGGAGCAAGAAGAGGAGATATAATGTCCGATTGCAAATATTTTCAAAACTTAATTCATGCTTTTGAAAACGACGAATTGCCGTTAAAAAGCCGAGAACTATTTGTTGAACATCTTGATAAATGTAAAGATTGTAGGGAAGAATTTGAGATATACTATCTAATAGAATATGGTCTTAATGATACGACTATTAATTCTAATAATATAAAGTACAAATCTTATATGGATGTATTGGATTTTAAGGGAGTTGTTGAGCGTAAACTAAACGATGCAACACAAGATATTAGGGATATAAAAAGCATGAATAATTTTATGAATTTATGTCTGTTTTCTGTAGAAATTATTATGATATTAACAATTGTGGTAATTATGATTATTTTATTTTTTTAAGGGGTGGTAAATAATGTCTAAAATAATGCTGATTGATGGACACAGTATTTTAAACAGAGCTTTTTATGGCTTGCCTGATTTGACAAATTTTGAGGGGATTCACACCAATGCAATGTTTGGGTTTCTCAATATTATGTTTAAGTTTTTGGAGGAAGAACAGCCAGAGTATTTGACTGTTGCATTTGATGTCAGTGCGCCGACATTTAGACATAAGGCATATGCAGATTATAAGGGAACAAGAAAGCCAATGGCAGAAGAATTAAGGCAACAAGTACCCTTAATAAAAGATATACTACATGCTATGAATATTTCTACGGTTGAATTGGAAGGATATGAGGCTGATGATATTTTGGGAACAATTGCAGCTCAATGTGAAGCCAATGGAATGGACGTGACAATTATATCAGGAGATAGAGATTTGCTTCAGCTTGCAAAAGAGCATGTTAAAATAAGGATTCCAAAAACCAAAAATAAGGTGACAGAAGTGGAAGATTATCTCCCAAAAGACGTCTATGAATTATATGGAGTCACTCCTTCTGAATTTATTGATATGAAAGCGTTGATGGGCGATTCTTCGGATAATATACCAGGTGCGCCAGGTGTTGGTCCAAAGACAGCCTCTGCACTGATTGCAGCTTATCATACGATTGATAATATAATCGAACATATTGAAGAAGTAAAACCGCCAAAAGCAAAAAAAGCAATTGAAGAACATATTGAACAAGTTCAATTAAGCCGTTTTTTAGCCGAGATTAACACGCATGTTCCAATCTCGTATAAAATTGATGATGCTGTTTTAAACGACATATGGAATGAAAAGGCTTATGAGTTGCTGAAACGCTTTAATTTTAAATCGTTATTAAAAAATTTTGACACAGATATAACCAGTGTAAAGACAAAAGAGCCTTTATTTTATAATCATATTATTCATATTGAGAATCAATCAATGGCGGATGATATATTTAAAAAAGCAAACGATGTGATTGCATCCAATCATAATGTGGGATTTTATCTCTTATATGAAGAAGGCATTTTATATGGTTTTTCCCTTTGCTTCAATCAGGATTGCGTCTATTTTGCCTTGAAAGGTATCGTTAGTGAGGATTATATTGCACATCAATTGGTGGAACTTTCAACATATTGTTTATCTGAAACGAGCGGTAAGTTAATTACTATTAATTTAAAAGATGTTTTAAATGTATTTGATAAAATGGATATTTATGAAGAAGCATTTGTTGATGTTGGATTAGGGGCTTATCTTATCAGTCCCAATAATGACGGCTATGAGATTGATAAATTAGCACTGGATTATTGTCATATGACCGTTGCTTCCCGTTCTGAAATTTTTGGCAAAATGGCCTTTAGCGAAGCATTTATGATAAATATAGATGGTTTGGCAAAGTATAGTGCTATAGGCAGTTATATATCGCTTTTTGCTTGGGATAATATAAAAAATACATTAATAAAAGAATCAATGTATGATTTATTTAACAAGATTGAGATGCCATTGCTCTATGTCCTTTTTTCGATGGAAAAAGAAGGAATTTTAGTAGATAGAGCAGCATTAAAAGCATATGGGGATAAATTGGCAGAGCGTATCAGCATTATTGAAAATGAAATTTATAAAGAAGCAGGAGAAGAATTTAATATTAATTCTCCAAAACAATTGGGCGTTATGTTGTTTGAAAAGTTAAATATGCCGCACAGCAAAAAAAATAAGAGCGGATATTCGACAGCAGCAGACGTCTTAGAAAAATTAGCCGTAGATTATCCAATTGTTGAAAAAATATTAGAGTACAGACAGCTTACAAAGCTTAAATCAACATATGCAGATGGTTTGGCACAGTATATTGGCAGTGATGAGCGAATACATGGCAAATTTAATCAAACGATTACATCGACAGGCAGAATAAGCAGTACAGACCCTAATCTGCAAAATATTCCGATACGAATGGAATTGGGAAAACAGATAAGAAAGGTGTTTATCCCAAAGGAAAATTGTGTCTTTCTTGATGCCGATTACTCACAGATAGAGCTTCGTATTTTGGCGCATATGTCAGGTGATAAAAAATTGATTGAAGCGTATAATATGGCGGAGGATATTCATCGTATCACCGCTTCGCAAGTATTTGGCGTACCTTTTGAGGAAGTGACCGATTTACAGAGGCGTAATGCAAAGGCTGTTAATTTTGGCATTATTTATGGGATAAGCTCTTTTGGATTAAGTCAAGATTTAAGTATATCAAAAAAAGAAGCTGCCGAATATATTGAACAGTATTTTAAGACGTATCCAGATATCAAAGGATTTATTGATTCACTAGTTGAAGAGGCAAAAGAAAAAGGATATTCGCTTACGATGTTTAACAGAAGGCGTCCCATTCCAGAATTGAAATCAAGCAATTTTGCACAGCGTTCTTTTGGAGAGCGAGTAGCAATGAATTCACCAATTCAAGGGACAGCGGCAGATATTATCAAACTGGCTATGATAAATGTCTATTTGGCATTAAAGGAACATCATTTAAAGTCGCGCTTGATTCTTCAAGTACATGATGAACTGCTTGTTGAGACGTATATAGATGAATTAGATGACGTTGAGCGTATTATACAAGAGGCGATGGAAAATGCTGCCCATCTAAGAGTTTTATTAGAAGTTGATATGAAAAAGGGAAATAATTGGCTGGAAGCACATTAAGGTCTGTAAGAAAAATTGTAAATATTTAATTTGACTGCATTTAATAGTGAAAACTTTACAAAATTATTTAGAGGGGAACAAATGAAAGTAATTGGTATAACAGGAGGCGTTGGATGCGGAAAAACCACCATTATCAATTTGATAAAAGAACATTTAAATCATAAAAAAAATGTGAAATTTACTATTTTAATGACGGATGAGATTTCCAGAAATTTGTTACAGCCAGAGCAAAAAGCGTATGTTCAAGTTGTTGAATTGTTTGGAGAATCCATAGTAAATAAAGATAAAACGATTCATCGTGGAAAGCTTGCAGAGATTATATTTAAAAATCCAAATAAAAGAATCGTGTTAAACAGTATTATTCATCCTTTGGTAAAACAAGAAGTCATTAATATAATCAACAATCGGCGCATAGAAGAATATGATTATGTTTTTATTGAGTCTGCTTTGCTGTATGATGACCACTACGAAGTGTTTTGTGATGAGACTTGGTATATATATGCGCCCAAAGAACAACGGATTCAACGGTTAAAAGTAAGCCGCAGCTATTCACAAGATAAAATTGAATCAATTATGAAAAGTCAGCTTACAGAACAACAGTTTAGGAACCAATGTGATGTTGTGATTGATAATGATAAAACATGTGATGATGTAAGGCAACAGCTTGTTAAATTGCTGTAAATGTGGTAATATTAATAGTCAAATCAAATATCTTGCTGTAAGTAATAGGATATTTGACACGCGCGGCAGTTATTGCTTGCGGGGACGTTGGCTATTTGTATCGGAGCTTCAAATAGCCTTGATTGCAGATGAAAGCCTGCATATGCAGATTTTTTATGCAATATTTTTGCAACCAAGTTGCTCCAATATGGAGGGAAATATGGCGGAATTAACTACAATTAAAAATAATCTTGTATTCGGTTTAGATATTGGAACAAGGAGTATTGTTGGGGTTGTAGGGTATCTTGAACATAATATATTTAATGTTGTAGCGATGGCGCAAAAAGAGCATGATACAAGAGCAATGATAGATGGACAGATACATGATATATATAAGGTTGGCGATACCATTCGCAAAGTGAAAGTAAACCTTGAAAATCAGCTTGATTTTGTATTGACAGACGTATGTATTGCTGCTGCCGGACGTGTTTTAAAAACGATTAATGCCTCAGCAGAATATAAATTTGAAGAAGAAACCAGAGTAAATCAAGAACATATATACTCATTGAATCTTTTGGCAATTGAGACTGCTCATGCACAAATTAACGGTGACAATGAAGAAATTAAATTTTATTGTGTGGGAAGTACACCCATTAATTATAAATTAAATACATTTGATATCAGTAATCTTGAAGGTCATAAGGCAAATAAAATTGGTGTGGAATTGATTGCTACTTTTTTGCCGGAAGAAGTAGTTGATGGATTGTATGAAGCTGTAGAATATGCAGGGCTTCATGTGGCAAGTCTTACATTGGAGCCAATTGCTGCAATGAATGTAGCGATTCCAGAACAATACAGACTTCTTAATATTGGCTTAATTGATGTTGGTGCTGGTACTTCAGATATATGTATCACAAAAGATGGCAGTATTATGGCATATGGAATGATTCCATTTGCAGGAGATGAAATTACAGAAGTAATTGCAAAAACCTATCTTGTGGATTTTAACACAGCAGAAAAGATTAAAATATCAGCCAGCAATAAAGACAATGAGAAAATAACGTTTCAGGATATTATGGGGCTTAAGCAGGAAGTTCAATCGGAAGATGTCCATAAAGCTATTTACTCTGTGATTAATAAAATGGCAAAGGCAACGGCTGAAAAAATTAGAAAATTAAACGGCGGTAAGTCTGTCAATGCAGTTTTTGTTGTGGGCGGCGGCGGCAAGATGCCAGAGTACACCAGTTTAATTGCCAAACATTTAGGTATTGCCAGTGAACGTGTGGCTATAAGAGGAGAAGAGGTTTTAACCAGTATTAATTTTAGAGTGGACGATTTTAAAAAGGATTCTTTATATGTTACTCCTGTTGGAATCTGTACCAATTATTATCTGCAAAAAAATAGTTTTGTGTTTGTCACAGTCAATAATGAGCGTATCAAGATGTATGATAATAATCATTTAACGGTTGTGGATGCCGTTATGCAGGTTGGTTTTCCAAATGAAAAATTATTCCCAAGACGCGGAGCTGAAATTACATTTACTATTAATGGAAAGACAAGGCTTGTAAGAGGTTTGCCAGGTGAGGGCGCTATTGTAAAGCTCAATGGAAAATTGGCTAATTTAAGCACATCTATTGAACAAAATGATATTATTGAGATAACAGAGTCTACCATTGGCGAAGCGGCGCATATAACAATAGGTCAGTTAGATGAATTTAAGGCAACGGTGTCTTTTAATGTCAATGATAAGAATATTTTGTGTCCACGATTTGCTTATGTCAACGGTGAATTAAAATCTGAATATTATGAGATTGTTAGCGGCGATACAATCATTATGGAAAATTATTATACGATAGAGCAATTGTTTGCATTTCTTGATTTAGACCTTGCTAATTTAGATATTTATGTCAATAATGAACGCGCTGACAAAGATACAAAAGTATATGAAAATTTTACCGTGAAGACAAGTGAACATGACAATACCATTTCGTATAAAGATTTGCCAGAAGATGATACATACTATGAAAAGAAATCAAAAAAGACCGATGAGCAAGTATTTACGCCTGAAATGGCAGAAAAAATGATTGCACAATACAATCATAATGGTGATGATAAACCGTATGCTGACAGCAGAAGTACGGATTCTATGCCCGATAAAAATAATGTGATGATGGAGAATCCTTCCGTTGCTGATAATAATACTGCTGTGGATAAAACGTCGATTTCTAAAAATATTGTAATACTTATCAATAATCAGCCAGTTACGCTTAAAGGCAAAGCTTCTTATGTGCTTGTGGATTTGTTTGATTTTTATGAGTTTGATTTGACAAAACCACATGGCAGTGCTGTTGTATTAAAGTTAAATGGTGCTGTAAGTGAATATATGGCTCCATTACATGACGGTGATGTTGTAGACTTATACTGGGAGCCATAAGAGCAGAAAGGATTGAGCTACAGATATGAGAATGATGACACTTGCAAGTGGAAGCAGTGGAAATTGTATATATATTGGTTCACAAAATACACATATATTAATTGATTCAGGCATTACTAGAAAACGAATTATGGAAGGGTTAGCTAAGGTCAATATCAAGCTTTCAGAAATCTCAGCAATTTTTGTAACGCATGAACATTCAGACCATGTAAAAGGTCTTGGTGTTATCACAAGAAATGATGAAATTCCAATATATTGTACCAATGGAACAAAAGAAGGTATTTGTCGTCTAGGCGGAATGGGTGAAATTGATGAATCATTATTGCACACCATTGCTGCAGATAATAAATATATGGTTGGTGATTTGTGTATACATCCTTTTACAGTGTCACATGATGCGAAAGAGCCTGTTGCATACACCGTTGAGTGCAGCGGCAAAAAAGCAGGAGTTGTCACAGATTTAGGCTGTTATGATGATTATATTGTTCAGCATATGAAAGGGTGTCATTCTATATTAGTTGAAGCTAACCACGATGTAAATCTGCTGCAAGTCGGCAGTTATCCTTATTATTTAAAACAGCGTATTTTAAGCAATAAAGGGCATCTGTCCAATGAGTTGTGCGGAAGATTAATTGATACATTATTACATAAAGATATCAGCAATATTATACTAGGTCATTTAAGCAAAGAAAATAATTATGATAAATTAGCTTTTGAAACTGTAAAATGTGAAATTGATTTAAGTGCAAGTGATTATAAATCAAATGATTTTAATATATTGGTTGCTTCAAGAACAACACCTTCATGTATGGTGGACGTGTGATAAATGGTGTTTAATCTTATCAAGGAAGTCTTTTGCTTTAATATCATAAAGATATAAGGGGCAAAGGCTTGCTTATTAGGCAATAGCAGCCAGCCTAAAAATAATATAGAAATGAGGAGTGGTATGAAAAAGTGTGTTATTACGGTGGTAGGAAAAGATACAGTCGGTATTATTGCTAAGGTATGCACGTACCTTGCCGAGACAAAAATCAATATTCTTGATATATCACAAACGATTGTATCTGGGTATTTTAATATGATGATGATAGTCGATGTAGCACAGTCTAATAAAACATATGACGAGGTTATCAATGACCTTGATAAAATTGGAGAAGGTATAGGGGTTTTAATTAAATGTCAGAGAGAAGAAATATTTGATAGGATGCATCGAATATAAAAAGTGTGGTATAAAGCGAGGATTGACATGATTAATATTTTTGAAGTAAATGAAACCAATAAAATGGTAGAACAAGAAAATCTTGATGTCCGAACAATAACAATGGGAATTAACTTGTTGGATTGTGCCAGTGACAATCTTTTAGAAGTCAATGAAAAAATATTTAATAAAATTACTGCATTGGCAAAAGATTTGGTTCATACAGGTGAAGAAATAGCCAAAGAGTTTGGCGTTCCTATTGTCAATAAAAGAATTTCTATAACACCAATCTCTTTAGTTGGAGCTGCTGCCTGTAAGTCGTCAAAAGATTATGTGACGATTGCTAGGACATTAGACAGAGCGGCTAAACAAGTTGGCATCAATTTTATTGGCGGTTATTCAGCCATTGTTTCTAAAGGAATGACGGCTAGCGATAAATTTCTTATTGAGTCGATTCCAGAAGCATTGGCATGTACTGATTTTGTATGCAGTTCAGTCAATGTAGGTTCAACAAAAACAGGTATTAATATGGATGCTGTAAGACTGATGGGAACGATTATAAAACAGACTGCCATGCAGACAAAAGAGAGGGATTCAATTGGCTGTGCAAAACTTGTTGTTTTATGCAATGCACCAGATGACAATCCATTTATGGCAGGTGCCTTTCACGGCGTATCAGAAGACGATGCCATTATCAATGTCGGCGTCAGCGGACCAGGTGTTGTAAAGTATGCTCTGGAAAAAGTACGTGGAGAAAGTTTTGAAGTACTTTGTGAGACCATTAAAAAGACAGCATTTAAAATTACAAGAGTAGGACAGCTTGTTGCACAAGAAGCGTCACAAAGACTTGGCATTCCATTTGGCATTATTGATTTATCGCTTGCTCCAACGCCAGCGATAGGCGATAGTGTGGCAGATATATTAAAAGAAATTGGTCTTGAACAGGCTGGAGCACCTGGCACAACTGCCGCTTTAGCAATGCTTAACGACCAAGTGAAAAAAGGCGGTGTTATGGCTTCCTCTTATGTAGGTGGTTTAAGCGGAGCATTTATACCAGTCAGTGAAGACCAAGGTATGATTGATGCAGTAAAGGCGGGGTCTTTGACGATTGAAAAATTGGAGGCAATGACGTGTGTGTGTTCCGTTGGCTTGGATATGATAGCTATACCAGGTGATACCAAGCCATCTACCATATCGGGCATTATTGCAGACGAGGCAGCAATTGGCATGGTAAATCAAAAAACAACAGCCGTTCGCGTTATTCCTGTTATTGGAAAAGGTGTCGGCGATACGGTTGAATTTGGCGGATTGCTTGGCTATGCACCAATTATGCCAGTTAATTCATTTGACTGTGCGGCGTTTATTAATAGGACAGGGCGGATTCCTGCACCGATTCATAGTTTTAAAAATTAAATGATATTTTATTTAGAGTGTAGACAAAAAAATAATTAAAATTAATATGCTAAATAAAATGTTTCACCTATCTGTTCTAAAAAGCCGAGAGGACATATTGCCAGATTGAATATAATCATTTAATATTGAAATATCATGCTGCATTTTATAGACATTATTGTAGATAGTTGCAGCATGGATATCCATAAATAACAAATCTTTATAATCGGCAGTCTTTGTCACGATTGGGACAGATACAGTCCTTTTGATGGATTTTAAATAAGCCCTTCCCTTTTGATTAAATCCTAAAATTTTAATATAGGGAAGCGTGTCATACAGTGTACTTTTTTCTTTGTCAAAGCCAAGAATAATCCGAAATAAGATACGTTTGATTCGTGATAAAGCATAATTTTTTGTCTTGATGCTCTCTGCGAAACTTGAAAAAGAATAGTTACAGCTTCCAGCGTACCATTTTATTGTATGGTTATAAATAGAAGCTGCCAATTCTGGTGTGATATCCGTAAATTGCATCATATGCTGTACAAAATAATTTTTGGCTGATAAAACAAGACTTTTTGTAGATTGATATTGCCTGCTTTCAGCTTCAAATAGTATAGTGCTTAATTGAAACCATAAAAGCGAAGAAAAATCATCTGCATAAATAAAGTTTTTGTCTTTTGATTGATTCTGGTAAGTCTCTATTGATTGAAGTGTTGATGGAGGAATATAAGAATCAATAGGCGTCTTTTTTTTAAGTGCTTCACGTATACCAGAAGCACTTAAATACAATCCTTTATCTGAATCATTATGATATCCATTGCCAGCTCTCATAATAGTAAATGGTTTTATATCAAAGTTGTTTTTTAGAATCGCTTTGATATATTCCACACCTAAAATATTATTGGGTTCTTCTAATATTTTGCCATAATCTGCCCCCAAAATGTTGGTGACAGCCATGTTTCTTGATTTGGCAAAGGAATTGCCAAGTGCCAAATATTTTTTTAGTGAATTTTTATAAGCAATACTATCATTTGTTAAAAAGGCTGCTATTGTGTGGAGTTTGTCTATACGATTACATTCACTGCCAAAACAGATGCTGTCTATATGCAGAGCGTGACATATAGATAGAGCGCCTTTGGCAAAGTGTTCCGCACTTGAAAGAGCATAGCAGGCAGGCAGTTCTACAACAAAATCAATCCCACAATCTAAAGCAATTTGTGCTCTTGTAAATTTGTCTAATATAGCTGGTTCACCGCGCTGTACATAGTCTCCGCTCATTACAGCAATGACACATTCTGCATTGGATATGCGCAGTGCCTCCTGTATATGATATATATGACCGTTGTGCAGTGGGTTGTATTCACAGATGATGCCCAGTGCTTTCATAAAAATCCTCGTTTCTGTGTTGCTTTTTGTGTAAGAATAGTTCATTCTTTTTGGTAACTTTGTGTCAAGCAGCACACAGACACAAAGTGCTAGTATAATATAAAATAAATGTTTGATTACAAGTATTGTATCACAAGTCTTGTGTGAAGTCCTTTTTATATCAAGAACAAACAGTTAAAATATAGTGTTAAATATCAAATGTGCATTGACTTATAATATGGAAATTATAGTTACAAGTATATCAAAAATATATAAAAAGCACAAGGAGAACATAATAGAAGGAATCATTGAATTACAATAGATTTATCCTTGTTTTACCAAAAAAAAAGGTATATAATTTATTCATATTTATTATATTAATTATTTAAGGAGGCATCAATTCTTATGGCATTTATTGACACAATTTATGAGAGAGCAAAGGCAGACAAAAAAACGATTGTATTACCAGAATCAATGGATAAAAGAACCTTTGCTGCTGCAGAAAAAATATTAAAAGAAGGTATTGCAAATCTTATTATTATTGGTACAAAAGAAGAGATTGAAGAAAATAGTAAAGGATATGATATTACAGGAGCAACGATTGTTGACCCATTTAATGACCCAAATAAGCAAAAGTATATTGATAAATTTGTTGAGTTGAGAGGTAAAAAGGGCGTAACTCCAGAATCAGCAAAAGAGACAATGGAAAAGGATTATATGTATTACGCATGTTTGATGTGCAAGTGCGGTGATGCAGACGGTGCTGTTTCAGGTGCCTGTCATTCTACAGGAAATACCATTCGTCCAGCACTTCAGCTGTTAAAGACAAAGCCAGGAATCAGCAGTGTATCAGGCTTTTTCCTTATGGAAGTTCCAGATTGTGAACTTGGCGAAAATGGATTGTTTGTATTTGCAGACTGTGCAGTTAATCCAGACCTTGATTCAGAAAAGCTTGCAGAAGTGGCTGCATTATCAGCAGGTTCATTTGAAAGTTTTGTAGGTGCAAAATCAAAAGTTGCCATGTTGTCTTTTTCATCATATGGCAGTGCTAAACATGACAGAGTTACAATGGTAGCGGATGCTGTTAAGATTGCAAAAGAAAAATATCCAGATATAGCCGTTGATGGTGAACTTCAATTAGATGCGGCACTTGTTCCTGAGGTGGCAGCATTAAAAGCACCAGACAGCGAAGTTGCCGGAAAAGCAAATACATTGGTATTTCCATCGCTTGAGGCTGGAAATATCGGCTATAAATTGGTTCAAAGACTTGCTAAGGCAGGTGCTTATGGTCCTGTTCTTCAAGGTCTTTCTATGCCTGTCAACGACCTTTCAAGAGGCTGTTTTGCAGAAGATATTGTAGGTGTTGTAGCAATGACCGCTGTTCAGGCACAAGATGCTTCTAAATAAAAAATGAATGAATATTGTGAAATCAAATAGTATGCACATGATTGTGTATAAAATAGATACAATTTTAAAATAACATAGAAATGGGGATTATATAATGAATATTTTAGTATTAAACTGTGGAAGTTCATCATTAAAATATCAGCTTATTAATATGGACGATGAGAGCGTCATTGCAAAAGGACTTGTAGAGCGAATTGGTATTGAGGGTTCTGTTCTTACACATAAACCAGCAGGAAAGGACAAGTATGTTGTTGAGACACCAATGAAAGACCACAATATTGCAGTAAAGCTTGTTCTTGATGCTCTGATTGACAGTGAGCATGGTGTTATTAAGAGTACGGATGAAATTACAGCAGTGGGACATCGTGTTCTTCATGCAGGTGAAAAATATATTGAATCATGTGTTGTGACAGAAGATGTAAAAAAGGTTGTAAGAGAATGTTTTGATTTGGGACCTTTGCACAATCCAGCAAACTTAATTGGTATTGAGGCAATTGAGGCAGCTATGCCTGGCAAGATGAATGTTGCTGTCTGGGATACAGCCTTTGGCGGCACAATGCCACCAAAAGCATATCTTTATGCAATTCCTCGTGAATATTATGAAAAATATGGTGTTAGAAGATATGGTTTTCATGGTACAAGTCATAGTTTTGTATCAAAAGAGACGATTAAATTTGCAAATCTTGACCCAAAGACAGCAAAAGTAATTGTGTGTCATCTTGGAAATGGTGCATCTATTTCTGCATCGGTTGGCGGTAAATGTGTTGATACATCAATGGGACTTACACCGCTTGAAGGTCTTATTATGGGCACACGTTCTGGTGATTTAGACCCTGCTATTTTGGAATATCTTTGCAATCATGAAAATCTTTCAATCAGTGAAATGCTTAATATTTTAAATAAAAAATCAGGCGTACTTGGCATGTCTGGCGGAGTTTCAAGCGATTTCAGAGACTTAGAGGCAGCAGCCGATGAAGGAAATGAAGTGGCTAAAGTTACACTGGAAGCATATGCTTATAGAGTTGCAAAATATATTGGTGCATATACAGCAGCAATGAACGGTGTGGATGCCATTACATTTACAGCGGGTGTCGGTGAAAATGCAGCATGGTTAAGGCCAATGGTGGTACAGTATCTTGGTTATCTTGGCGTTTGTCTGGACGAGGAAGCAAGCAAAAAAGCATGTGGAGAGTGCGGAATTATATCAACACCTGATTCTAAGGTAAAACTTTGTGTAATTCCAACAAATGAAGAGCTTGCTATTGCAAGAGAGACATTAGCACTCGTTCAGTAAAAGTAGCAGTAAGCATGTTATTACGTTTGGCAATATAGAATAAAATTGCTATGACCTATAATATGTAAAATTTTTATTGACAAATAACATATAGGTGCGTATAATAGGAAAAGTGTGAATTGGAGACAATTATGCTAATTGATTTTAGAGAGCTTCTATTCGATGCAAGGGATTTGCTTTCACAGCAGGTCGAGCTTGAGATGAACACGATTAATGATGGTGTTTCAAGTTATGATATTGTAAAAAAAGAACCTTTTGAATTATGCCTGACAAAGACAGGTAAAGGAAAGTTTCATATCAGTGCCAAGTCGTTTGTGAGGCTTCGTATTCCTTGTGATAGGTGTCTGGAACCTGTCGATACAGATATTGATTTTGTAATTGATGAATCTGTTGATATGATACAGGCATCAGAGAATGAAGAATGTGAAGAAAAAGACTATATTGATGGATACAACCTCGACGTGGACAAGCTTGTTTTTAGTGAATTATTGCTGTCTATGCCTAGAAAAAATTTGTGTAAGGAGGACTGCAAAGGACTATGTCTTGTTTGTGGTGCAAACCTTAACATAGCCGAATGTGGTTGTGACAGGTCTGTTTTAGACCCAAGAATGTCTGTTTTCAAGGATATTTTAAACGATTTTAAGGAGGTGTAACTATATGTCAATTTGTCCAAAGAATAAATCTTCTAAGGCTAGAAGAGACAAGAGAAGAGCAAACTGGAAGATGAGCGTTCCAAATCTTGTTAAGTGCAGTAAGTGTGGTGCTTTGATGATGCCTCACAGAGTTTGCAAATCTTGTGGTTCATATAATAAAAAAGAAATTATTGCTGTTGATTAATGCGGTGATAAAATGCAATGGAATCGTAAAGATGGGATTGTTGTAAAATGAGAAATTCATTTTATGGCAATTCCATTTTTATTTTTGCGAGCAACGAGTTACTTTTGGCAACTGCCGTGAAGGTCAAACATTCCATAGCTTGCTGTAGGGTATTTGACTTTTAAAAATTTTACCATCAATATCCATACTTTTTCTTGATTTATAAACCATTTTATAGTATATTAAGGCAAGACTTTGGTCTGATACTTGTTGATGTTGCAAATTTTGTGTTGACATATATGTTTCAAAGCAAAACAAGTGAATCAACAGAAAGGTATGGTTGTTGATATGGCTCAACTATGTAGAGTTGCATTAGATGCAATGGGAGGTGATAACGCCCCATGTGAGATTGTAAAAGGTGCAGTCAATGCAGTCAATGCAACAAATAATATTGAGGTAAATCTTGTTGGAAAGCAAGAGTTAATAAAAGAGCAGCTTAAAAAATATAAATATAATAAAGATAGAATAAAAATTACCGATGCAAGAGATGTGATTGAAACGGGCGATTCGCCAGTGATGGCAGTTCGCAGAAAGAAAGAATCCTCCCTTGTAAAAGCGTTGTATATTGTGAAAAATGATGAAGCCGATGCATTTGTTTCAGCAGGAAGCTCTGGTGCTATTATTGTTGGAGGTCAGACCATTGTAGGCAAGATTAAAGGGGTGGAGCGTCCGCCGATGGCTCCGTTGATTCCTACAGCAAAAGGTGTGTCTATATTAATAGACAGCGGCGGCAATGTCGATGCAAGACCAAACTTTTTAATTCAGTGGGCAAAGATGGGTTCTTTGTATATGGAGCATATTATTGGCATTAAAAAACCAAGAGTAGCTATTGTTAATGTCGGTGTGGAAGAAGAAAAAGGAAATGCGCTTGTAAAAGCGGCATATCCTTTGTTAAAAGAATGTAAGGATATCAATTTTATTGGCAGTATTGAAGCCAGAGAAATTCCAAACGGGGAAGCCGATGTTATTGTCTGTGATGCTTTTGTTGGAAATGTTATTTTAAAATTATATGAGGGTACAGCGTCAACTTTAATTAAGACTATTAAGGGCTGTATGATGAAAAATGTCAAGACAAAGATTGGCGCTTTATTGATAAAAAAAGCACTCAAACAAGAACTGAAAAAGATGGATGCCACAGAGTATGGCGGCGCGCCGTTAATTGGATTAAATGGTTTGGTTGTAAAAGTGCATGGCAATGCAAAATCGAAAGAAATAAAAAATGCACTGCTTCAATGCGTTAAATTTAAACAGCAAAACATTAATCAATTAATAGCAAAATCAATGAAGAAAGAAGAAAAAGAAGAAATAGAAAATTAATAAAAATTATTTTAGGAGGTTTATGATGGAATTTGAAAAAATGCAGGGAATTATTGCGGAAGTGTTGGATATTGACAAATCAAAAATTACATTGGAAAGTACATTTGAAGAATTGGGAGCAGATTCTTTAGACGTTTTACAGATTATTATGGGAATTGAGGATACATTTGAGATTAAGATTCCTGATGAAGCAACAGAAAAGATTGTAACCGTATCCG
Source organism: uncultured Lachnospira sp. (assembly GCA_910589305.1). GTDB lineage: Bacteria > Bacillota > Clostridia > Lachnospirales > Lachnospiraceae > Lachnospira. The sequence goes on from CAJUTV010000003.1 coordinate 90,552, forward strand.
ATGCAGTTGAACAGATTAAAACGGTGCTTTAATCTTTAGAGTTTTTGTTATTTTGTTGCATAAAATGAGGCTGTCGCATTGGAGCGGTAGCCTCTTATTTGACATAAAAGCCTTGCAGTATGCGGCATGAAAGGAGTAAAATGCCTCAACACAATACAAATTTAGATGAATTTCAAAATCGTATTGGTTATCAATTTAATGATATTAATATGTTAAAAAATGCTTTAACACACAGTTCTTATGCCAATGAGATAAAATTGAAAAAAGTAAGCAATAATGAGCGGCTTGAATTTTTGGGTGATGCAGTGTTAGAACTGACTTCAAGTGATTATATTTACCGAAATAATCAGATGAGTGAAGGAGAGATGTCTAGGCTGCGCGCAAGTATTGTCTGCGAACCTACATTAGCAATGTGTGCCCGAAGTTTTGGGTTGGAAAAATATATTATGCTTGGAAAGGGAGAAGAACTGACAGGAGGACGAGAGCGTGATTCTATTATCTCAGATGCCTGTGAAGCATTAATCGGTTCTATTTATATAGATGGTGGGTTTGCTAATGCGAAAGAGTTTATTGAAAAATTTATACTCAATGATTTAGAAAATAAAAAACTCTTTTATGATAGCAAGACTATTTTACAGGAAGTTGTACAGGCGCATGGATTAGATGTAGAGTACGAGCAGATATCAGAAGTTGGACCAGAACATGACAAGACATTTGTTGTCAGTGCAAAATGCAGTGATTTGTTTCATGTTCAAGCTAGTGGGCATACAAAGAAGGCGGCACAGCAAAAGGCGGCATATGAGGCTCTTTTATTATTGAAAAAAAGAAACATTGATATCAAACCGAAAGGGAAGAAATAATGTATTTAAAAAGTATAGAAGTGCAAGGGTTCAAATCGTTTGTCAATCGGATATTATTTGAATTTCCAACAGGTATTACGGGTATTGTAGGACCAAACGGTTCCGGCAAGAGCAATGTTGCCGATGCGGTTCGTTGGGTTTTGGGAGAACAGAGTGCAAAACAGCTTCGCGGTGCGAAGATGGAAGATGTTATATTTGCAGGCACACAGACAAGAAAACCAGTAGGATATGCTTATGTATCAATTACATTGGATAATTCAGACCATGCACTTTTAATTGATTATAATGAGGTAACCATTACAAGAAAGGTCTTTCGTTCTGGAGAGAGTGAGTACAAGATTAATGGCAATAGCTGTCGGTTAAAAGATATAACAGAGTTATTTTATGATACTGGTATTGGCAAAGAGGGGTATTCAATTATAGGTCAAGGACAGATTGATAAAATTCTTAGCGGAAAACCAGAGGAACGACGGGAATTGTTTGATGAAGCAGCAGGGATTGTCAAATTTAAAAGAAGAAAGGCAGCATCGATTAAAAAGCTAGAACATGAGCATGAAAATTTGGTGCGCGTCAATGATATTTTGGCAGAACTTGAAAAGCAGGTTGAACCATTAAAAGAGCAGTCCGAGAAAGCAAGAGAATATTTAAAATTAAAAGAAAATTTAAAAGTGCATGATGTCAATGCGTTTTTATTAGAACATGAAAAAATCAAAACACAGCTTTCAGACCTCAATTCAAAACTAGATATTGTTATGGTGGATTTAAATCAGTCCAATGAAGATTATGAGGCGACAAAAGCGGAATATGAAGATATTGAAGAACAGCTCAAACGCTTGAATGATGATATGGATAGTACCAATCATATGCTGTCAGATACAGAAGTGGAAAAAGAGCGTTTGGACGGTATGATAAATGTATATGCAGAGCAGATAAAAACCATTGAGGCAAGCAATATACATTTTACAAACAGACAGCAAGTAATTGACCATTCTATTGAGGAAAAACAGCAAGAGATTGACAGGCAGAATAAAGAAAAAGAAAAACTTGCTGATAATTTAAATGAGTATGAACAAAAGAAAAAAGATATAGAGCAGCAATCTAAATTGATACAAGATTCTATAACAGAGATTTCTGAAAAAATTGATTGGAATAATAATGTTATTTTTGGGCTTCTAGGTGAAAAAAATTCCATTGCTGCAAACAGTCAACGTTTTGCAACAATGCTAGAGCAGTTAAATATTCGTAAAGCAGAGTATAACAGCCAGATAATTCAATATAAAAGTGAAGAGCATATTCAAGATGAGATTCTTTGTGAATATGAAAAGCAGCTTTTGGAAGAGCAAAATAAAATAAAAGAAATTGAAACGAATACCAATCAATGTAGTGCTGATATAGAAAAAAATAGGCAGCGTATTGGAGAGCTTACCAGTCTTATTGACAGGCAGCAGGCTATATATCACAGGGAAAAATCAAAGCTGGAATCCTTGATTGATATTACAGCAAAATATGATGGTTATGGAAACAGCATAAAAAAGATTATGGAGCAAAAAGCTTCAAATAAGGGAATACTAGGAGTAATTGCAGATGTAGTTAAGGTTGAAAAAAAATATGAGACGGCTATTGAGACTGCGCTGGGCGGAACCATACAAAATATTGTTACCGATAATGAAAATACTGCAAAAGAGCTTATCACTTATTTAAAGCAAAATAAATTTGGACGGGCTACCTTTTTACCTTTATCAACAATCAGCGGAAAAAATACGCTTGAAAAGGAACCTTGCACAAAGGAAGATGGCGTTGTGGGCATTGCAAGTAATCTTGTCAAAGTAAGCTTTGAATATGAAAAGCTTGCAAAATATTTGTTAGGTCGTATTTTAGTCGTGGATACAATTGATAATGCTCTTATGATTGCCAGAAAATATAAGCATAGTATAAGAATTGTGACGTTAGAGGGAGAACAGCTTAATCCGGGCGGTTCTATGACAGGCGGTGCATTTAAAAATACCAATAATCTGCTTGGCAGAAGACGTGAGATAGAAGAACTCAAAAAAAATGTTGGAAGTGTAAATAAAGAGCTTGGAGAGTATAAGGAGGAATTGTCTAAACAAAGACAAGAACGAACCTTATTGAGAGAAAAATTAGACAATACCAATCAATTAATGAGAGAGGCTCAAATTGCTGTAAATACAATTCAAATAAATTTGAATCAAGCCAAAAGTAAAAAAGAAGATATTATAAAAACGTATAAGGTGGCTATTCAAAATATTGCAGAGATTGACAGTGAAATAAAGGATATCAATCTGCAATTATCCAGTGTCACAAAAAATTCAAATGAGCTGGACAGTAAAAATCAAGCAGTTCAAAAAGAAATGGATGTATTAAATGATTTATTATCACAAAAACATCAAGAGGAAAGCAAACACAATCTTTTGGCACAGCAAATAACGATTGAGTATTCTTCGCTTGTTCAAAAAGATGATTTTATCCATAAAAATATAGAGCGTCTTCAGTCTGAAATACAAAGCTTAGAAAATGAAAAAGCAGATATTATCACAAAGATGGCAACAACAAATGAGGATATTGCAGCAAAAAATAAAGAAATTTTAGACGTGAAAGAACAGATAAAAAATGCTCAGAAGCAAATGAATGATTATCATAAAAAAGTAGATGAATTAAAGTCTATGCGACAGCAATGGAATGAGACACACAAAGCATTTTTTGAAAAAAGGGAACAAATTAGCGCGCATATATCGGATTTGGATAAAGAGGCAACCCGTTTAAATGCTAATATAGAAAAACAGGAGGAAGCCAACGATAACATTATTAACTATATGTGGGAAGAATATGAATTGACATATAGTTATGCGCTTCCATTAAAAGATGAAAATCTTACCAGTTTAGCATTTATTAAAAAACAAATACAAGCATTAAAAACACAGATAAAGGCACTAGGTGATGTGAATGTCAATGCGATTGAAGAATATAAAAAGGTTAGTGAACGATATACATTTTTAAAAGAACAGCATGATGACTTGATTGAGTCCGAAAATGTACTAAATACAATTATTAAAGATTTAGATACAGGAATGCGGGTTCAGTTTAAGCAAAAATTTGAGGAAATTAAAGTTGAGTTTGATAATGTATTTAAGGAGCTTTTTGGCGGAGGACGGGGAACCATACAGCTTATGGAAGATGAGGATATCCTAGAGGCAGGCATTCAAATTATTTCACAGCCGCCCGGAAAAAAACTTCAAAATATGATGCAGCTTTCTGGCGGAGAACGGGCGCTGACGGCTATCTCATTACTTTTTGCCATACAGAATTTAAAACCATCACCATTTTGCTTGCTGGACGAAATTGAAGCCGCGCTTGATGATTCTAATGTGGAGCGATTTGCAAATTATCTTCACAAATTAACCAAACATACACAGTTTATTGTTATTACACACAGAAGAGGTACAATGAATTCGGCAGACCGTCTATATGGTATTACTATGCAGGAAAAAGGTGTTTCAACACTGGTTTCTGTCGATTTGATTGAGGATAAATTGGAAAAGGAAAGGAAATACAATGGGGCTGTTTAGTAAATTAAAAGAAGGTCTTACAAAAACAAGAAATAATATTGTAGCAGGTATTGATTCGATATTTAGTGGTTTTTCAAGTATTGATGATGAATTTTATGAAGAGCTTGAAGAAACGTTGATTATGGGTGATATTGGTGTTCGGGCTACAGAGGATATTATTGAAAATTTAAAAGAAAAAGTAAAAGAAAATAAAATTAAAAATCCAACCGATTGCAAACAATTGTTGATTGACACGATAAAAGAAAAAATGAATCTTGGTGAAAATGCGTATGAATTTGAAAACCGCAAATCTATTGTAATGTTAATCGGCGTGAATGGTGTTGGAAAAACAACATCGGTCGGTAAACTTGCAGGACATTTGAGAGCGCAAAATAAGAAGGTATTAATGGCTGCTGCGGATACATTTCGAGCTGCTGCCATTGAACAGCTCACAGAATGGTCAAACAGAACAGGAACGGATATTATTGCACAGTCTGAAGGTTCAGACCCTGCGGCGGTTATTTACGACTCGATTGCTGCTGCCAAAGCAAGAAATATTGATGTTTTGCTCTGTGATACTGCCGGAAGACTTCATAACAAAAAAAATTTGATGGAAGAGCTGCGAAAGATTGACAGAATTATTGAGAGAGAGTATTCTGATGCGTACAGAGAAAATTTGATTGTATTGGATGCTACAACAGGTCAAAATGCACTGTCTCAACTAAAAGAATTTAATGATGTCACCAATATTACAGGTATTATTCTTACGAAGATGGACGGAACAGCAAAGGGTGGAATTGCTGTTGCTATTCAGGCAGAGATGGGGCTTCCTGTAAAATATATTGGTGTTGGTGAACGTGTTGAGGATTTGCAAAAATTTGATTCGGATACTTTTGTCAATGCGTTATTTGATGTAAAACATGAAGAGCAAGATAATGAAGAATAAATTAAAAGTAATAATCAAAAAACAACACAGAAATGAAAATAAAAGGATAGAAGTGGAGAATATAAAAATAATGGAAGAGTTGTCGTTAAAAAAATTTGAGGAGGCTTCTGAAAAAGTAAAAGAAGTCACACTAGATACCAATCTTGTGTTTAGTGAACATTTTAGCAGTAAAACAGGCAATAAAGTTTATCTTAAACCAGAAAATATGCAGTATACAGGAGCTTATAAGGTAAGGGGAGCTTACTATAAAATAAGCACATTATCCGATGAGGAAAGAAAAAAAGGATTGATTACCGCATCGGCTGGCAATCATGCGCAAGGCGTTGCCTATGCAGCTAAAAAATATGGTGTGAAGGCAACAGTTGTTATGCCGACAACAACACCGCTTATCAAGGTTAATCGAACAAAAAATTATGGTGCAGATGTTATTTTATATGGCAATGTATATGATGAGTCCTGTGAATATGCGATGAATCTTGCCCAAAAAGAAGGATTTACATTTGTTCATCCGTTTAATGACCTTGATGTAGCTACAGGACAAGGTTCCATTGCTATGGAGATTATAAAAGAATTGCCGACAGTCGATTATATTCTTGTTCCTGTTGGCGGAGGCGGACTGGCTACGGGCGTCTCTGCTTTGGCTAAATTTTTAAATCCAAGTATAAAAGTGATTGGTGTTGAGCCAGCAGGTGCTAATTGTCTTCAAGTATCGCTAAAAGAGGGGAAAGTGGTAACACTTCCTTCCGTTAATACGATTGCAGATGGAACGGCTGTTCAGACACCAGGCGATAAATTATTTCCATATCTTCAAAAAAATCTGGACGATATTATTGCGGTTCCTGATGAAGATTTGATTGTTGCCTTCCTTGATATGGTGGAAAATCATAAGATGGTTGTAGAAAATTCAGGGCTTTTGACAGTGGCAGCATTAAAACAGCTTAAAGTAAAAGATAAAAAAATTGTTGCGATTCTTTCAGGCGGCAATATGGACGTGATAACCATGTCTTCTGTGGTACAGCAAGGTCTTGTGCAGCGAAGCAGAATTTTTACAGTTTCTGTGTTACTTCCAGACAAGCCAGGCGAGCTTGTTCGCGTTGCAAGCATTATAGCAGAGGCAAAAGGCAATGTTATTAAACTGGAACATAACCAGTTTGTAAGTATTAACAGAAAAGCTACCGTTGAGCTTAGAATAACGATTGAAGCGTTTGGACATGAACATAAAAACGAAATTGTAAAGAAATTAGAAGAAGACGGATTAAGACCTAAAATTGTAAAGGTGAATATTTAGTTTGATAGAAAAAAGAGATGTTTTTACATCTCTTTTTTTATATAGGTAAACACAAATTTGATAGTTTTTCACATATATTACACACTTTAACCATAATTTAACCATTTTATGCCTTTATGATTTAAATCGTTGAGTAGATATTTGCAATCTGCTTTACGGTTTATTTATAACCTTATTATCATTTTGTGATAGTTTTGCAGAATTTTGAACTTCTGTAAAATGTGCAAATTGGATTCTTCCCTAATAAGGTTCATTGTGAAAAATTGCATTTATGTGTTAATTTTTTACAGGACTATTTGTGTTAGGAACGTCACAAATAGTCCGTTATCCAATAAAAGAAACAATATTTTCAGATTTCTTTTGTTGTTTTTTTAATAAAATACATTCTTAAAATGGAGGTATATTATGTTGAATTATAAAAGATTAACGATGGCGTTATTGACAGGTACTATCATAATGTTTTCTTTTACAGGGTGTGCAGATTCTACGTCTCAAGCCCAGACACAAGTGCAGACAGACCATTCATCACAGACAATATTTACAAAGAATCAAGATTTGAATGTGGAATATACAAGTGAAGAGTTGGATGCTTATTTTGGTGAATCAGCTTGTACAAAAATTGCACTTGGAAATGAAACCGTTGAAATTACATCACCAGGAACTTATCTGCTCAGCGGTACACTTACAGAAAAAAGTATACATGTAAATTGTAATGAAAAAGATACGATACGACTAATATTTAATGGTGTTCATATAACCAATTCGACGGCTGCACCTGTTGTTGTGGAGGAAGCAAAAAAAGTAATTCTTACCCTTGCTGAAGGGTCCAATAATACAATTATAGATTCAAGAAATACAACAGCAGACGAAGAATATTCGGCAGCAGTATCATCAAAAGCAGACCTTACAATAAATGGCAAAGGAACACTTACAGTCAATGCAAAATATCGCAATGGCATAAAAAGTTCAGATGATTTAAAAATAGTATCAGGAACATTTGATATTGATAGTAAAGAAGATGGTATTGTCGGCAAAGACCTGCTGTCTATTCGCGGCGGAAATTATACAATTCTTGCAGGTATGGATGGAATGAAATCGACTTATGACACAGATACTTCTAAAGGAAATATTGTTATTGAGGGCGGACAATTTCAAATTACATCACAAAATGATGGGATTCAATCTCAAAATATATTAGCTGTAAGTAATGGTACATTTACAATAAAAACAGGAACAGGGGCAAGTGAAGCTTTAAAGTCCAATAATACAAATAGCAGAGAGCGGTTTGACTGGGGAAGCAATACAACAACAGACAATTCAGAGAGCAATAAGGGACTCAAATCAGAAAATGCTACGTATATTACAGGCGGTACGTATACAATAGACAGTCAAGATGACAGTATTCATTCAAATGGACAGATTGTTATTGATGATGGAACATTTTATTTAAATACAGGTGATGATGGTATTCATGCGGATAGTTCCATTGAAATTAATGGAGGAAGTATTGACATTCAAAAAAGTTATGAGGGTATTGAAGCTGAAAAAATTACAGTCAATCAAGGAAGTATATCCATTATATCGAGTGATGATGGAATCAATGCTGCCAATGGAAGCAGCACAGGATTTTCAATGGGCGGCGGCATGAAAAATAATGGGCAGAAAGTGACGGAAAATACGGCATCGTCAAGTACCATACTGTTGACAATCAATGGAGGTACAATCGTAGTCAATGCGGATGGTGATGGAATAGACTCAAACGGAAGTGTTATTGTCAATGGAGGAGAAATTGTTGTGATGGGACCGACCAATAATAACAATGCGGCATTGGATTTTGACAGTCAATTTGAAATCAATGGCGGAACATTGATGGCGTTTGAGTCAAGCGGAATGCTGGAAGTTCCAACATCAGCAACGAATGGGTGTTGTCTGGTAACAACATTTGAGACACAGACAGATAATTTAGCATTTGAATTAAAGGATTCATCAGGAAATACAATAATGAGTTATACGCCTGTGAAAAGTTATTCTTCTGTAATTGTATATTCTGAAGCAATTAAAAGTTCAAATCAATATACAATAAAAGCGGGAAATAGCAGTGTAGAATTGACTGCTACAGAAGGCGTTACAACAAATGGAAATATTGGTATGGGAGGAATGCCAGGCAATCAAGGTATGTTTGGCAATCAAGGCAAGCCTGATATGCAGGGCGGCAGAGGAGGTCGCGGCAATGCAAATAGTGATGGAATGGGAATGCCAAATGATGGCGCGCTAGATGAAATGGGAATGCCAAATGCAGATGGTATGCCAGATGAGATGGAAATGCCAAATAGAGGTGGAGTACCCAATGAAATGAATATGTCTGAAAATAAAGTTTACAATAATAATGTTGTTTTAGATAATATAGGACAAAAAGGGCAAACAGTTTCAGATATACAGGAAAATATGAATTTTATGTAAAATTGTTTACAATAAAATACAATAATATAAGGAGGTGTCAAGTATTTTTACTTGACACCTTTTCACAGTCGTGATATGATACACGAGGCTTAACAAGAATTGTATGAAATTACTATCATAACGGCAACAGGAGTGTTTATGGAGAAATTTGTTGAACAAACGCTTCTTTACGATTTTTATGGAGAATTGCTTAGTGAACATCAGCGCAATATTTATAAAGATGTGATTTTTAATGATTTGTCACTGAGTGAAATTGCAGATGAGTATGGCATATCAAGGCAAGGTGTCCATGATATCATTAAAAGAGTCAATCATTCTTTATGTTTATATGAAGATAAATTGCATTTGGTTGAAAAGTTTTTATCGACAAAAGAAAAGCTTTGTAAGATAGAACGTTTGACAGAGGAAGCAATCGATTCAGAAGCTCTTGATAGTGCTGATATTGTTAGGCAGATACGTATTCTTGTAAAAGAAATCATTGATAGCATATAGTTGCTGTTGCAACGGAATTGAGGTTTTATGGCATTTGACAGCTTATCGGATAAACTTCAGAATATATTTAAAAATTTAAGAGGCAAGGGCAGACTTTCAGAAGCTGATGTAAAAAGTGCCTTAAAAGAAGTAAAGATGGCTTTACTTGAAGCGGATGTTAATTTTAAAGTGGTAAAACAGTTTGTAAAATCTGTGGAAGAGCGAGCTATTGGACAAGATGTAATGACAAGCCTTACGCCGGGTCAGATGGTTATTAAGATTGTCAATGAAGAGATGATTTCCCTTATGGGTTCAGAGACGACGGAGATTGCCTTAAAATCAGGCAGTGAGATTACCGTTGTTATGATGGCTGGATTGCAAGGCGCAGGTAAGACAACAACAACAGCAAAACTTGCTGGAAAATTTAAGGCAAAAGGAAAAAAGCCATTGTTAGTTGCCTGTGATATTTACAGACCAGCGGCAGTTGAACAGTTAAAGATTAATGGACAAAAACAGGAAGTTGAAGTGTTTTCTATGGGAACAAACAACAGTCCTGTTGATATTGCAAAAGCTGCAATCAATCATGCTAAGATAAACAATTACAATATTGTTATTTTAGATACAGCAGGTCGTCTTCATGTAGATGAAGATATGATGACAGAGCTGATTCAGATAAAAGAGCAAGTACATGTAGACCAGACCATTCTTGTTGTTGATGCAATGACAGGACAAGATGCAGTCACCGTTTCTTCTTCTTTTAATGAAAAAGTAGGAATTGATGGTGTTATTCTTACAAAATTAGACGGTGATACAAGAGGCGGTGCCGCTTTGTCAATAAAAGCAGTGACAGGCAAACCGATATTGTATGTTGGTATGGGCGAAAAACTTTCCGACCTTGAGCAGTTTTATCCAGATAGAATGGCATCAAGAATACTTGGTATGGGCGATGTGCTTACATTGATTGAGAAGGCAGAAGCTCAAATTGATGCAGACAAAGCAAAAGAGATGGAGCAAAAGCTCAAAAAAGCCGATTTTGATTTTAATGATTTTTTGGAATATATGGGACAAATTAAGAATTTAGGGGGAATTGGCTCGATTCTTGATATGCTTCCAGGTATGGGAATCGGCGGACAGATAAAAGGTCTCGATGCTTCTGCTACAGACGATGCAGAAGCTAATATGAAAAAGACGGAAGCAATTATTTATTCGATGACGCCAGCTGAGAGAAGTAATCCTAACTTATTAAATCCTTCAAGGAAAAATAGGATTGCCAGAGGTGCAGGTGTTGATATCAGCGAAGTGAATCGTTTGGTAAAACAATTTGAGCAGATGAAAAAGATGATGAAACAGATGCCTGGTATGATGAAAGGTGCAAAAAAGGGACGCTTTAAATTACCTTTTTAACCTTAATCTGTTTTGACGTAAATATAATAGGTTTGCAAACATAGCCCGTAAGGTTATAGTACCGTAGGAACTACGGAAAGGTTTTTCCTCATAAAAAAGCCATAGCTTTGGAAACTGATAGCTCATAAAAAGAAATTTTCCTAAATGGTTGAGAAGGATTAAAAGAAACATTTACTTTGTAAGTGAATGTAGTTCACTAAATAGTAGGAGGTGAAAATTCATGGCAGTAAAGATTCGATTGAAAAGATTAGGGGAAAAGAAGTCTCCTTTTTATAGAATTATCGTTGCAGATTCAAGGTCTCCAAGAAATGGTAGATTTATTGACCAAATCGGTACGTACGACCCTAACTACAATCCTAGTAAGCTTAACATTGATGCTGAAGCAGCTAAGAAATGGTTAGCAAACGGCGCTCAGCCTACAGAAGTTGTTGGCAAGCTCTTCAAGATAGCCGGTATTGAGAAGTAAACAAACTAGTGGAGGTGTTGTTTCGGTGAAAGAATTAGTTGAAGTAATTGCTAAGGCACTAGTTGAAAATCCTAATGAAGTTGTTGTAAAAGAGACAGAAAAGGATAGAGCTATTATTATTGAGCTTAAAGTTGCTCCTTCTGATATGGGGAAAGTTATTGGCAAGTCTGGAAAAATAGCAAGAGCTATCCGCTCCGTTGTCACTGCTGCATCTTCTAAATCAGATAAAAAAGTGATTGTTGAGATTGACAATTGTTAAAACAAAAAATAGATGGTTTGTTGAATATAGATGATAAATCATTTGTGTTTCATAAAATAAGCGGGCAGCAGCCCGCTTATTTTATACATGAAAAGCAGTTAATATATAGATAAGAATTTAACAGGCAATTTGTGTCTATGCGTTGCTTGACACAAAGTTGCAAAAACGATATTTAGAAAATTTTGTTTTTTGTGCAGGAAAGCAGCGCAGAAATGAGGGCTTTTATGGAAGACTTATTAAGAGTAGGTGTTATTGCGAAAACACATGGTATTAAAGGGGAAGTAAAGTTATTTCCCACATCGGATGATTTAGACCGATATAAGGTATTGAAAAAATGTATGATTCAGACCAAACGAGAATATATTGAAGTGGAAGTTGAGTATGTTAAGTTTTTTAAACAATATGTTATCCTTAAATTTAAAGAATTTAACAGTATTAATGATATTGAACCATATGTAAAGAGCGACCTTATGGTTACAAGAGAACATGCAATACCATGTGAAGAAGGAGAATATTTTATATGTGACTTAATTGGACTGATGGTGGTTACAGACGAGGGACAGTTGTTGGGAGAACTTACGGATGTTCTTGAGACAGGTGCCAATAACGTGTATGAAGTAACCAATCAGGCAGGAAAAAAATACCTTCTTCCAGTGATAGACCAATGTATTTTATCACATAATTTAGAAGAACAAAAAATAATTGTACATATATTACCAGGATTACTTGATATATAAGAAAAAATATGATATCATTATAAAGAAAATTAAATTTTTATAAAAAGGAGGTACATAAGATGCCGATTCAAAACCGTAATCTAGCTATGTACATAGTTTTATCCATTGTAACTTGTGGACTCTTTGGTATTTATTGGTTTATCGTTGTAACAGATGATGTTAAAAGCATTGTAAATGATAACCAAACTCCAAGTGGTGGAGTTGCCTTTCTTTTAACACTTGTAACATGTGGTATTTATGGATTTTTCTGGGCTTATAAGATGGGTGAAAAAATTGACTATATGAAGTCTATGAATGGTATGCCATCAGGCAATTCAAGCATACTATTTCTGATTCTTCAGATATTTGGATTACAGATTGTTAATTTAGCACTTATACAAGATTCAGTTAATAAATTTGTTGATATGAATAATAGACCAAATGGCAATGGACCAATGAATAATTTTTAAAAAATAAATTGGTCAAGGCGAAAAATGCTTACAGTTTGACGCGATGTTAAATTGTAAGTGTTTTTTTATCTAAAAATTTATAGAAATGTGCGTTGTGATAGCTGTTAGATGGTTTGTGCAAGCAGCGAAACAAATTATGAATATCCTTTGACTAAATTTATATAAAATAAGTTTGAATTTACTTTTTGATGGATTTAAAATATTTTATTATAGTCAATATATTGAAATAATAAAATACACAAGTGCAGTGTGAAAAATAAATTTTTCACACACAAGTTTGTGCTTACGCTCAAACTTGCAGGCTGAGTAAGAATGGGGATTCAAATGCGAAAAAAAATTTTTGTTAAATGTATGATTCAATATGGATGGTTATTATTGATAGAAGCGGTGTTAGCAATTATTGTCAGCTATACTATGGTGCAAGGCAATAAAGTTATCAGCGTTGTTATTGATGATATGTTGGGAGGAAAAGAGGTTTTGTTTGCCAGTTTTGTTATTCAGTTTTTAATATTTACAGCAGTTGGCGTTTTGGCTTCTTTTATACAAAGTATAGCAGCATTAAAATATGGTGTATATACATGTACAAAATATAAGGATTTGGTTGTTGAAAAGCTTTATTCTATAGAATATAAATATTTTGATTCCAATTATGTGGCGACTCTTTTAAATAAAGTAATAGGTGATTTAGGAGAAATTGCGGGATTTTTAGAATCGGTACTGCCACAAATGATAAGTAATATCATTGCTATTATCATTTATTCTGTATACATAGCACAGTTAAATTTAGGGCTATGGATAGTAATTGTTGTATCCTATCCTTTGATTTTTTGGATTGCCAATATATTAGTAAAGAAAATTAGTGGTCTGCAAAATATTTTTCGGCAAAAAGTAGATAAGATGGCAGAGATTGTCCAAGATGCAGTAAATGGAATTTTAGTACTGCGTTCCTTTGGAATGGAGCAAATTTTTCAAAAAAAGATGCATAGAGCAGCAAAAGAATTGGTAGAAAATGAAGAAAAACGAACACAGATGACCAATACATCGATGGTTATCAGAAAGGTTGTTCAATGGCTGCCCAATATTATTAGTGCTGTTTATGCCGTGTATTTAGTACAACAAGGCAATATTAGTCTTGGCGGGTTGGTTGCCTTTATTTTAGTTTTAAATAAATTTGTGGAGGCTTTTATTGAATTGCCATTTTGTATGGTTGATGCATCGGCTGGCATGGTCTGTATAAAGCGTATGGAAGAAATTTTTGATGCAAAAGAGGAGATTAGTGGAACCGAATGTGTGCCGATGGAGGTCAATGTAGCAATTTGTTTTGATAAGGTTAATTTTGGATATACACAAGATAATCTGGTTTTGCAAAACTTGTCTTTTGAGGTGAAAAAGGGCGAAAATATTGCTTTTGTGGGTGAATCGGGAGGCGGAAAAAGTACCATATTTCATTTGTTATGTGGATTTTATGAAAAGACCAGCGGTAGTTATCAACTGATGGGCAGGCGTATTGAAGATTGGAATAGAAATGCTTTAAGACAACAAATTGCTTTGGTTTCTCAAAATGTATTTTTGTTTCCAACGACCGTTGAAGAAAATATTTTATATGGAAATCCAAAGGCAACCCATGAAGAAATCATTGAAGCATGTAAGAAGGCAGAAATCCATGCGTTTATTATGACCTTGCCACAGGGATATCAAACCATCGTGGGCGAGCGGGGAGCCATTCTTTCAGGAGGGCAGAAACAGCGCATCTCAATTGCCAGAGCAATTTTAAAAGATGCACCAATTTTATTGTTAGACGAGCCTACGTCAGCATTAGATGTAGAAACAGAAAGCAGTATACAAGATGCAATTGGAGCAGTTATGGCTGGCAGGACTTGCATTACGATTGCACATCGTTTATCAACTATTGTCCATGCAGATAAAATTTTAGTATTAAAGCAGGGACATATTGTAGAATGGGGAACGCATGAGGAGTTGATGGCATTAGGACAAGTATATGCAGCAATGTATGGGGAGGCAAATAATGAAGAATTATAAACTGTTTATTCGTTCCATGAAGGTAATGGGAAAGCGGATGTATCTTTATTTAGGCGCTATTTTTGTGATGAGTGTAACATTTTCTATGTTTTCAATTATGAGTTCCCTTTTAATGAAAAGTGTTGTGGATATTGCTCAAGTAGGAGAATACCAGAAATTAGCAGGGACAATTATTGTTATTGTTGTGGTTGGTGTAGTATCTTTGCTGATATATCGCATTGCAACAATTCGTTATAATGTAGAGGCAAAGCGGGTATATGGTGTACTTTCAGAAGCTGTATTAGAAGTTGAGATGCGTTTGCCTTATAGTTATTATGAAAAGCATCATAGTGGAGAGATTATATCAAAAATATTGTATGACTTAGCAAAAATGGGGGATATTTATGGGTCTAGGCTACGAAGAGTGGTGATGCCATTTATTCAAGTGGTGGTATTTTTGATACCAATGTTTTTGCTGAGTTGGCAGTTGACGCTCTGTCTGGTAGGTGTCAACGCTATAATGATGGGTTTAGAGATGATGATGCTTAATCCAATGCACAAAGTAAGCACAGAGCTGTCCGCAATTAATACAAAAATGACAAGCCGTTTATCCGATTTGCTGCAGGGAATGGAACAAGTGCGAATGTATGCAAGTGGTTATAAAACGATTGATGAATTTAAAACGCAAAATCATTGTTATGCCAAAAAATCCAACAAAATGATTTTATATAGTGCCTGTTTGGAATCCGGCGGAAAAGGATTTGAATTGTTGTGTTCATTGGTTTTTCTTGTAGTGGGCATTTATTTTGTAGAAAAAGGATATACAACACTTGGCGCATTGACTGCTATTTATACCATGTATGGCGTATTTTCTTTTCAGTTTTTGCAGATGGGAAGATATATTCCAGAATTAGTAGGGTGTCTTGTGAATGCAAAAAATATTTTTGATTTTTTAGATGAAGCAAGAGAACCACAGAATTGGTATACGGATTCGTTTGCTAAAGAAAAATATATAAAAAAAGAATTTGCTATAACTATCAATTCGGTCACCTTTTCTTATGATGGAGAAAATGCAGTGCTTCAGAATTTTTCGTTGCAGGTAAAAAGCGGTGAATGTGTAGCAATTACAGGTGCATCAGGCTGTGGAAAGACAACGCTATCAAAACTTTTATTAGGGTTATATCCGCTTGATGGAGGTACCATTATAATCAATGGGCTGGATATAAAGGAATGTCATTTGACGGCGTTAAGAAAACAGATAGCATATGTTCCACAAGAACCATATCTGTTTAATGGTTCAATTGAGGAAAATATACGAATGGGACGACCAGATGCCACAGAGGAAGAGATTATCAAGGCTGCTAAACAAGCTAATGCACATGAATTTATTATTCAGTTATCACAAGGGTATCAAACAAAAGTTGGAGAGCGAGGCAATAATTTGTCCGGCGGGCAGCGTCAGCGAATTGCCATTGCCAGAGCAATATTAAAGGATTCTCCTATTATTCTTATGGATGAGGCAACCTCTGCTTTAGATAATGAATCGGAGCAATTGGTAAACGATGCGTTGAAAAATTTACAGAGGCAAAAAACGATTGTGATGATTGCACATCGACCATCAACGATACAATTGGCTGATAGGGTTTGCTGTATGGAAGAAGAGACAAGTGCTTATCAATAATAAGTAAAGGTAGCGGTTGAACGCAGTTAAATAATTGCAATTTATTAATAGAAATCAAGATTTTTATTGCAATTTACAATAAGATGTGATATTATCTAAAAGTTGTGAAAAAGAGATGGTCCTCTGTTACAGTTTTTGTATTAAGAACATCCGAATATCAAGGAGGAAACGATGAATAATATTATTAAGAGCATTGAAGATGCGCAGATGAAAGCTGAAATTCCAGTATTTAACGTAGGTGATACAGTAAGAGTATCCGCTAAGATTAAAGAGGGAAACCGTGAGAGAATACAGGTATTTGAAGGTACTGTTTTAAAGAAGCAGGGAACAGGTGTAAGAGCTACATTTACAGTAAGGAAGCTTTCAAGCGGCATTGGTGTTGAAAAGACATGGCCTATACATTCTCCTATCGTTGAGAAGGTAGAAGTCGTAAGACGCGGTAAAGTAAGAAGAGCAAAACTTTATTACTTACGCAATCGAACAGGTAAGGCTGCTAAAGTAAAAGAATTAGTTAAGTAATTTAACAAACTTTGTATTATATTTTTGAACATCTGTAAGTTTTTACTTGTAGATGTTCTTTTTTCACTTTATTTGGTAAATTGTAAATATTTACTGGATTAGAAATCGGTATTTTTAAGGTATTCCAAAGTAATGGTGTTTATGATAATATTAACTGAAGAATGAGCAGATTAAAAATACAAAAGTGATTATATAATTTCGGTTATGTAAGATGCAAAAGTATAATATAATCAAAATACTTATAAAAGATATATAGAGGATACAATACAATGTCAACATTTTTAAGAAGATACAAAGAAAATGTTTTATTACAAAAAAGATGCAAGGTTATTGTCGATATAATAATGATTGTGGTATTTGCATATTCACTAGTACTGTTTACATGCGACCGTACCATGATTCATGGCAATTCGATGAAGCCTACCATTGAAAATGAAAATACCATTTTAATCAATCGAATGGCATACGCATTATCATCACCAAGCCGTTTTGATATTGTTGCATTTAAAAAAAGAGGAATCCAATCAAACAAAGTATATGTAAAAAGAATTATTGGGATGCCAGGTGATACTATACAGATTAAAGACAAGCAAATTTATGTTAATGGAGAATTGCTTTCTGATGATAAATATAATGATAATATACTTACACCAGGTATTGCAGCACAAGAACTTACTTTAAAAGAAAACGAATATTTTTTGATGGGCGATAACCGTAATAACAGTGAAGACAGTCGTTTTGCCAATATTGGATTGGTAAAAAAAGAAGATATTATTGGTATGGTATGGATGATTGTTGCACCATTTGAAAATATTAAAATTATTACATAGCAAAAAGAATAATGCGAAAAATAAATTTTTCATGTGCCTGTTTGTGCTGAAGTGTCACAAATAAGGACGATGCAGCAATAAATTTGTTTTGTGACTTTTATTGCGCCATTTCTATGCTATGCTACGCTTCAGAATGGAGAAATAATATGAATCATTATCAATGGTATCCGGGACATATGACAAAAGCTAGGCGTATGATGGAAGAAAATATAAAACTGATAGACCTTGTAATAGAAGTGCTTGATGCCAGAATACCATTTAGCAGCAGAAATCCAGATATTGATACACTTGCAAAGAATAAATCCCGAATGATTTTATTAAATAAATCGGACTTATCGGATAAAAATATCAATAAGTTATGGATGGATTATTATAAAGAAAAAGGAATATTTTGTATTCAGATTAATTCAAGAACCCAAGAGGGAATCAAGCAAATTAATAGTATAGTCGTTAAAGCATGCAGTGATAAAATAGAGCGCGATAAGAGAAAAGGTATTATGAATCGCCCAATTCGAGCAATGGTTGTTGGGATTCCCAATGTGGGAAAATCAACATTTATTAATTCATATGCAGGCAAGGCTTGTGCAAAAACAGGAAATAAACCAGGTGTCACAAAGGGAAAACAGTGGATTAAATTAAGAGATAATATTGAATTGTTGGATACGCCTGGAATTTTATGGCCAAAGTTTGACAATCAAATCGTAGGGCGCAATCTTGCTATGATAGGCTCAATGAATGATGAAATTATTGATAAGGGCGATTTAGCTTTTGAAGTTTTAAAATATGTGACACAGCATTATCCGCAAAGCATTGCTCAAAGATATCAGATTGATGAAGAGAACGACATAATTGAAATCATGGACAGTATTGCGGCGGTTCGAGGGTGTCTTAAAAAAGGAGCAACCACAGATTATGATAAAGTTGCAGGTATTATATTGGACGATTTTAGAAGCGGAAAATTAGGAAATATAACATTGGAAAAGCCAAGTGATAATATGGGGTAATAAATAAAATGAGTACAAAAAAGATGACAGAGAAACAAAAAGAAAAACTGGAAGCTGAAATAAAGCGAACAGAAGAATTAAAGGCATATGAGCGCGAGTATAAAGACTATAAGTTTATATGCGGAATTGATGAGGCTGGCAGAGGTCCGTTAGCAGGTCCAGTCGTTGCAGGTGCTGTTATATTGCCGAAAGATTGTGATATTCTTTATATTAATGACTCAAAGAAACTCAGTGAAAAAAAACGTGAAGAATTGTATGAAACGATAACGAAAAAGGCAGTAAGCTGGGCAGTTGGGATTGTTGAACAAGATGTGATTGACAAAATCAATATTCTTCAGGCAACATATGAAGCTATGCGGCAAGCTATTAATAAACTTTCAGTTCAGCCCGATATATTATTAAACGATGCAGTTACAATACCCGATGTTAAGATAAAACAAGTGCCTATTGTAAAAGGGGATGCAAAAAGCATCAGTATAGGGGCGGCAAGTATTATAGCAAAAGTGACAAGAGACCGTATTATGCAGGATTATGATAAACTATATCCACAGTATCAGTTTGGAAAACATAAAGGGTATGGCACAAAGGAACATACAAATATAATAAAAGATATAGGACCTTGCCCAATACATCGAAAAACGTTTATAAAAAAGATTGTAGAATCATCCGAAAAAAGTTTTGTTTAAAATGGTTTATGTCTGTAAGAGATATATTTTGTGTCTATGCGTTGCTTGACACAAACTTGTAAAGACAAAATTTTCTAAATTTTGTTTTTTGTGTAAGAAAGCGGCGCAGAAATGGGGAGTTCTTATGCAGTTAAATCTAAATTCAATTATTCATCAATTAACCAACAATGCAGGCAGTTCTGTAGATAAAAACTCGCAAACGAGTAATGCTACGCCTAGTATGCCCAATAATATACAAAATGCACAGCCAAATACATCAGCTGGAAATGCCTTATTACAAAATATGTTAGCAGGTGATACCTTTACAGGAAAAGTGATGAGTATTAAAGATGGTATGGCACTTCTTATGCTTGCAGGGGGCAATTTGGTCAATGCGCATATTTCAAACGGCTCTTCTGTTTCTGCCGGGCAGAATCTCACATTTTTAGTAGAACAAAATACACAACAAAATATTTCAATTAAACCGCTTAACATAAATGAACAGCAGGCATTTCTTATCAACAAAGCACTGGATGCAGCAGGATATTCACCAAATGACAGCAATATTCAAGTTGTAAAAGAGTTAATTCATATGAATATGCCAATTGATGCAGCTATGATTGAAAAGATGATTACAAGTGCAAATGAATTTCCACAGGCAAATTTAAAGACTATTGCCAATTTAATACGTCTTGAAATGCCTGTTACGCAAGATAATATTATGCAGTTTGAAGCCTATAGTAATTATCAAAATAGTATATCAAGCGAATTAAATAGTATGGGAGAGCAGTTTAGTCAATTGTTTACGAATATTGTAGGCAGTGAAGCCACTGTGCAAAATGGTGCGACAGCAAATAATGAGGCACTTGCAGACAATCTTGTAAAACTGCAAAATTTTAATATGCAGCAGGCTTCCATGTTAAATGACATTGTAAATACCTTATATCAAAATACGGCATATCAAGATGTTTCCTATGAAGGTGGTCTTCAGGAAGCTGTTTTATCACAGCCATTACATCAAGTGCTTTCAGACGAGCAGATGCAAACGATTGAAAGTACCATACATCAGTTGTTGTCTGAATCGCCAGAAAATGAGCAGCTTCAGACGATATCCAATGCACTTGGAGAAAAGTCATTGACAACCAATCAGCTTTTAAGCAATTTGACGTTATTGCTAAAAAATAATCCAGAATGGGCATCTAAGTTTAGTGCTTTTGGAGAGGCTTCCATTATGGAAAAATTATTTTCACAGATGATAAATGAGACGATGAAATTGACGCCGGCAGATGTTGTAAAAGAAGATGGGATAAAAAATTATTATAAACGTTTAAAACAATCTCTTGAAAAATTGACATCTGATGGAAGAGACAGTGCCTTACCGCAAGAATTGTCTAAAAGTATGAATGAGGTTAAGGCAAATATTGATTTTATGAATGACCTAAATAAAAATATGACTTATGTGCAGATTCCAATACAGTTAAAAAATAGTGAAACAAATGGTGAATTATATGTTTTTACCAATAAAAAAGCGTTGGCAAAAGGAGCAGATAACGTTAGTGCAATGCTTCATTTGGATATGGAACATTTAGGTCCTATTGATATTTATGTACGGCTTCAAAATAAAAATGTTTCAACAAATTTTTGTCTGGAAAGTGAAGAATTGCTTGATTTTGTGTATGCTCATATTGATAAATTGGATGCAAGGTTACAAGCGCTTGGATATTCCACAAGCTTTGAAATGAAATTAAATGAGCCGGAAGATAAATTTAATTTTGTTGAGGATTTTGTAGAAAAGGATATTTCAAAAAATAGTACATCACAGTTTATTTTGGATATAAGAGCGTAAAATAAGGCGATTGTGTAAATGATGTGTTGTTAAAGCTTTGTAGAGGCAAGAAATGTAATATCAAATGATTCAAAGTCTTTTGCTTTAAAAAAAATGCAGTAAAGAACATGATTTTGTGTCTGTGTGCTGCTTGACACAAAGTTACTAAAAGCGTTTTACTTTTTTAAAATTGAAACGTTTTTGTGCAAAAAGCAGCACAGAAATGGGATTTTTATGGCGGAATATAAAGGTGCAAAAAAAAATAGTGATAAGAATAAAACAAAAGTATCTGTTGCGTTAGAATATACACCTGGCGAAGAAGCGCCTAAGATTATTGCATCTGGAAAAGGTGTTTTAGCAGAAAAAATTATTGAGAAGGCAAAAGAATCCGATGTGCCTATTTATGAGGATAGTAAACTGGCAAATACCTTATCAAAATTGGAACTTGGCGATATGATTCCGCCTGAACTTTATGAAGTTGTAGCAGAAATACTTGTTTTTGTGGATGATTGTGATAAAATGAAAAGTAAAGTTAAAATATAATCAAGGGGTTCTTATTTGAATAAAAAAGCAATTGGCTCAAAGTGGGAAGCTGCTGCCAGAGAGTACATAAAAATGTGTGGTTATAAAATTTTATGCTGTAATTATCAATGCTCTATAGGCGAAATTGATATTATAGCACAAGAGCAAAAAACAATGGTTTTTATTGAAGTGAAGTTCCGCAGTTCAGGGCGTTATGGCACTGCAATCGAAGCGGTTGATAATAGGAAACAGCAAAAAATACGACAGGTGGCTGCTTATTTTCTTATAACAACATACCATACAGAGTCTATACCTTGTCGATTTGATGTTTTAGGATTTGACAACGAAAATATCACTTATATAAAAAATGCTTTTTAACTTATAATCAATATACACAAGGGATAAAGTAGATTGCAATATCTTTGACTGGATAGAACATGGCTTGCAAGGAGGTATATATGATTGATAACAGTGTTCGGCGAATTGCGAACAGACCAAAGACTTGTACATTTGTTCAAGCAGACAATGGAGTGACTTATATTGAATTTGCTCCTTTAAAAGAAATTGATTTTATTACACATGGATTTTCGACAAGGTTAGGCGGTGTTAGTTCTGGGATTTATAAAAGCATGAATCTTACATTTGGATTGTCGGATAATCCACAGCATGTAAAAAGAAATTTTGAGTTAATGGGAGAGGCACTAAAAATTCAACCCCACCATATGGTCTATTCTAAGCAGACGCATACAACGAATGTTATAAAAGTAGATAAACGTCATTTTGGTATGGGTATAACAAGAGAGCGAACATTTGACAATATAGATGGACTTGTTACAGATGTACCTGGTTTGTGTCTTGTAACTTCTTTTGCAGACTGTATTCCAGTTGTCATTATTGATAAAAAGAAGCGTTGTATTGCCTCTGTTCATTCTGGCTGGAAAGGTACCGTTGGCAACATATCAAAAAATGCTGTTTTATTGATGAGACAAGAATTTAACAGCAATGTAGAGGATATGGTGGCACTGATAGGACCAGGAATATGTCCTTCTTGTTATGAGGTTGGTAGTGATGTGGCACAACAATTTATCGGCAGATATACAAAAGAAGAACAACAGCAGATTATCTTAAAAGGAGCCTTTCCAGACAAATATCAATTAGATTTAACCAGCGCAAATAGGTATAATCTTATTCATGCCGGGATAGACCAGACCAATATTTTTATAAGTGATATTTGCACATGCTGTAATTCTGATATTTTATTTTCACATAGGGCAACACAGGGAAAAAGAGGTATTTTGTGTATGTTTGTGTGTATTCAGCATGAAACCACATAAAGATAACTCCCAAAAAAATGTGTTTAGGACAGCAATAAGAATGATTGTCTTAATAAAATTTTAAGGAGGTAGAAAATGAAAAAGATTTTTTGCATACTTATAACTCTTGCTGTATTGTTTTCATTGACAGCTTGCAGCAACAAAACAAATGATATGACAACATTTCAGGCAATTATATTGGAAATACATGATGATTATTACCTTGTCGAGCCAGTTAAAGGAAGCGCGGAGCTTAACAGTGCAGACCAAATAACAGTTTCTATAACAAATATAAATGTTTCACCACAACCAAAAGTGGGAGATACTTTAGAAATTGTATATGATGGTATGATTGCAGAGTCATACCCTGCACAAATTGCCAAAGTTTACAGTATTAGTATTGTTAAATAAGCAAATTTATTATATTCTTTTCTTTTTTTTGCTTGCACGTATTGTCAAATAGGTGATAAGTGAAAGAATAACAATCGGAAGTAAAAGAGAGAGTACCGTTGACAAAATTTCTGTATAAAAAGGAGTATCTCTCCATGATTTTTGAATATCTTTGTATTCAGCAGTATTGACAATTTCTTTTAATTGATTTTTCATATCTTGTGTCAATTCGCTTTGATTGGTCTGTATAGCAAAGGAAACGGCTTTTCCCTGCATAATGGTATAGTATTTGCGGACATAAATCGTCACATCATTATTGGCTACAGAAGTTATATCTGTAACATAGTAGTTTGTGCCATTAAGTGTATCTATAAATGAATTGGTAATAGTTTCGGTAACACTGTCGTTTGATATATTAGCCCATGTGTCTACATAATGTTGAAATTGACTTTCAAGTGTATCCTTGTCCATCTCATTAAAATTAATATAATTTTGTGGTGCATCTTTTCCGCTTACAAGAATTTCATAGAGTACTTCATCTTTAGGTATAATTTCAAGGTATATATTATTGACTTTCATAAGAGCTCGGAGCTGTTCTACATCTTCGGCACCTATTTTTTCAAGATAGGAATTGTTTGATGTGACATTTTGCGTAAACGTTACCAAATCATTAGAAATAGTAACAGCTACGTCAATATCAGCTAGGTTAAAGGTTGAATATCGGTTTGAACTTTCTGTGCTTTGTGTACTGCTGGTTTTAGTATTTGATGTATTATCACTAGCATGTACAAAAACAGGCTTTATCATAAATGTAATAATGAATAAAAGAACAGTAAATATTGCTGTTAATAGAATAAATTTATTTTTTTTATACATCATAGACCCCTTTTTTTTATTTTATTATATACCATATCACAGAACTTTACAAAAATCAATTTAACTGTTATTATATGTAAGATTAAATGTGGGAGTATAAAACCATGTAGAAATAAAAACAATGTGAAAAATAAATTAGTTCACATGCTAAATAAAATTGAGCTGATAATTTATACCTGTACATAAAACAGTAAACTGTTTATGAAATTTGCAGGTTATGGAAAGGTATGTTTATATGAGTAAACCGATTGTAGCTGTTGTAGGAAGACCCAATGTAGGCAAGTCAACATTGTTTAATGGTTTAGCCGGACAACAGATTTCTATTGTAAAAGATACACCTGGTGTTACTAGGGATAGAATATATGCAGATGTAACATGGCTGGATAAAGCCTTTACATTAATTGATACAGGAGGAATTGAGCCAGACAGCAGCGATGTTATTCTCTCGCAGATGAGAGAACAGGCACAGATTGCTATTGATACAGCAGATGTCATTATATTTATGACCGATGTACGACAGGGATTGGTTGATTCGGATGCAAAAGTTGCTGATATGTTAAGACGCTCTCATAAACCGATTGTCTTAGTTGTTAATAAGGTTGATAATTTTGAGAAGCAAATGCCTGATGTGTATGAATTTTATAATCTTGGGATTGGGGAGCCTATGCCAATATCAGCGACATCAAAGCTGGGGCTTGGTGATATGCTTGATGAAGTGACAAAGTGGTTTCCAAAAAATGAAGATATTGCAGAAGATGATGATAGACCTAAAATAGCAATCGTTGGAAAGCCTAATGTAGGAAAGTCGTCTATTGTCAATAAACTGTTTGGGAAAAATAGAGTGATTGTATCGGATATTGCAGGAACTACAAGAGATGCCATTGATACCACAATAAACTATAATGGGCAGGATTACGTATTTATAGATACAGCAGGACTTCGCAGAAAAAGTAAAGTTAAAGAGGAATTGGAACGATATAGTATTATTCGTACTGTTTCCGCAGTGGAGCGAGCCGATATTGTCATTGTTGTTATCGATGCCAACGAGGGTGTGACAGAACAAGATGCAAAGATTGCAGGAATTGCACATGAACGTGGAAAAGGTATTATTATTGCAGTGAATAAATGGGATGCGATATCAAAAGATGATAAGACCATATATCGGTTTACAGATAAGGTTAAAGAGACGTTAAGTTTTATACCTTATGCAGAAATTTTATTTATATCCGCTAAAACAGGTCAGCGTTTAAATAAAATATATGAATTGATTGATGCAATTGTTGAAAGTCAGAATATGAGAATCCCTACAGGAGTGCTTAATGAAATTCTTACAGAAGCAGTTTCTATGCAGCAGCCTCCGTCAGATAAAGGAAAGCGATTGCGAATTTATTATATGACGCAGGTTTCTGTAAAACCCCCAACGTTTGTTATGTTTATAAATGATAAAAATTTAACCCATTTTTCATATACAAGGTATATTGAAAATAAAATTCGTGAAGCGTTTGGCTTTCGAGGAACAGCCATTCATTTTATTAATAGAGAGCGAAAAGGAAAGGAACTATGACAGAACGTATAATATGTATTATAATAGGATATTTTATCGGTGCCATTATTCAAACAGGTTACTGGATTGGTCGTTTTTCTCATATTGACATTAGAAATTATGGAAGCGGTAATGCCGGAACCACCAATGTTATGAGAAATCTTGGAAGAAAAGCAGGATTGCTGACCTATGCTTTTGACATGTTAAAAGTTGTTTTTTCTGATGTTATAATTCATTTTTTATTTGGAAATAATTTAGGTAATGAGATGCTCTTATTTTTATATAGTGGCTTTGGTGTTGTTTTAGGGCATAATTTTCCATTTTATTTAAAGTTTAAAGGCGGAAAAGGTATTGCGGCTTCTTCGGGCGTTATTATATCACTGTTAGTATTTCCAAAGCATTGCTGGCTTTTTACAATTGTTGGAATGATAATGTTTGGTTCTGTGACATATTTGTCAAAATATGTTTCGGTAGGTTCATTAACAGCATTGACGGTATGGTTTCTTCAATTTTGCCTATGGATTGTTATAGGCTGGCTGCCATTGTCAACAAGTGATGCTATTGAGGGGTGTGTTCTTGTGTTTATTATTACAGCATTAGGATTTATAAGGCATCGCAGCAATCTTGTAAGGCTTGCCAATGGTACAGAACGAAAGATTGGTCAGAAAAAAGAGTAAGGTGGAGGTTAGCATGGCAAATATAAGTATTTTAGGGGAAGGAAGCTGGGGATTAGGTCTGGCAATTTTACTTTATAATAATGGACATCATGTCAAAGTTTGGTCTATCTTTCCAGATAAGATAGAAATTTTAAATAAAGTAAGACAAAATGAAACGGCTTTGCCAGGTGTCATCATACCCAATGAGGTGGAATTTACAGCAGATATACAAGAGGCAATAAAGGACAGTGATGTTATTATTATGGCGGTTGCTTCGCCTTATACAAGGTCAACATCAAAGCTGATTGCTCCTTATGTCAAAAGTGGTCAGTATATTGTTAATGTTGCAAAAGGTATTGAAAATGATACGTTAATGACACTGTGTCAGATAGTCGAACAAGAGGTGCCGCAGGCAACCGTAGCTGTCCTTTCTGGACCAAGTCATGCGGAGGAAGTAAGCCGTAGTATACCTACTTCTTGTGTTGTGGGAACACATAAAAAAGAAGATGCCGAATATCTCCAAAATTTATTTATGAATGATGTATTTCGCGTATATACAAGTCCTGATATGCTTGGTATCTGTATTGGGGGTGCTCTTAAAAATGTGATTGCATTAGCTTCTGGCATTGCAGATGGTTTGGGCTATGGCGATAATTCAAAGGCGGCATTGATAACGAGAGGAATTACAGAAATTGCGCGTCTTGGCATAGCAATGGGGGCAGACCCTATGACATTTGTCGGTTTGTCTGGAATTGGCGATTTGGTTGTCACATGTGCAAGTATGCACAGTCGCAACAGAAGAGCAGGTATTCTTATTGGAAAAGGATATACGAAAGATGAGGCGATGAAAGAGGTGCAAATGGTGGTGGAAGGTGTACATTCTGCAAAAGCAGCCTATCTTTTATCACAAAAATATAATGTTGAGATGCCTATTGTGGCACAGGTTAATGAGATATTATTTTATGGCAAAAACCCAGCCAATGCAGTAAAAGAATTGATGTTAAGAGATAAAAAGATAGAGAGTGACAATATAAAATGGAATTGATTGGATAAAAGCAATCATTGCTTTTTACCATATGAAAGGAAAAAATATGCGTGTAATTGCAGGTACGGCAAGAAGCCTGCCTTTAAAATCCGTTGAAGGGCTGGAGACACGACCTACAACAGATAGAATAAAAGAGACTTTATTTAATATCCTTCAAAGCGATATAGCAGGTGCAAGGTTTCTTGATTTGTTTTCAGGAAGTGGAGCTATTGGGATTGAAGCGTTAAGTCGAGGAGCAAGGCAAGCAGTTATGATTGAAAGCTCAAAAAAATGTGTAAACTGCATAAAAGAAAATCTTGCCTTTACGCATTTAAGTGATAAGGCAGTTGTTATGGAACAAGATGTGATAACAGCATTAAGTCGTATGCCATCAAAAGAAGTTTTTGATATTATATTTATCGATGCGCCATATGGGCAAGGATATGATAAAGAAGTGTTGCGTATATTGCGCGATGCTCCTTTTGTAGACACATATACGATGATTATTGTTGAGGAAGCCATAAATACAGATTTTTCTTACATAGATGAAGATTTTGGATTTTGTATAACAAAAATAAAAAAATATAAAACAAATAAACATGTATTTTTAAATGCAGTGTTATAATAGATGTGAAAAGTAGTTTAAGGTTGAAAAGTTAAATTTTCAGTTATAAGGTTTGTGTCTAGGCGTTGCTTGTCACAAACTTGCAGGAATGTTTTATTCTTTGTGTAAAAAGCAGCGCAGAAATAGGAGTAATAATGAAAAGTGCAATTTATCCAGGAAGTTTCGACCCTGTAACACTTGGACATGTTGATATTATTAAACGTTCTGCTGGATTGACAGACAAATTGATAGTAGGTGTGTTAAATAATAGTACGAAAACGCCATTGTTTTCAGTTGAGGAACGTGTTAATATGTTAAAAAATGTAACAAGGAAGATTCCTAATGTAGAGGTTGTAAGCTTTACAGGACTTCTTGTAGATTTTGCAAAAGAAAAAGGATGCAATGTAATTATAAGAGGACTGCGGGCAGTGACTGATTTTGAATATGAGCTTGCAATGGCACAGACAAACCGAGTTGCAAATCCTGATGTTGATACAATATTTTTAACAACAAGTCTTAAATATGCGTATTTAAGTTCAAGCATTGTAAAAGAAATGGCTCAATATAATGGTGATATAAGTAAATTTGTACCAGAAGAGGTGATTGAACAAATTTACAGTAAATATGGAAGATGATTTAAAGGGAGATATACCATGAGTAGAATAGAACAGCTTATAAGTGACATAGAAGCGTACATAGAGAATTGTAAATTTCAAAAATTTTCTGCAACAAAAATCATTGTTGATAAAGAACAGCTTGAAGATATGTTAACAGAGCTAAGAATGAGAACTCCTGATGAAATTAAAAAGTATCAAAAGATTATGAACAATAAAGAGGCAATTCTTAATGAGGCGAATGAACAGGCTGATAAGATGCGCAAAGAAGCAAAAGCACAAGCGGATGCTATATTGAATCAAGCACAGATACATACGGCTGAGCTTATCAGCGAACATGAAGTGATGCAGCAGGCATACGACCAAGCCAATCAGCTTATTGACAGCTCGAGAGCGCAGGCACAGGCAATTATTGACAGAGCTGCACAGAATGCGTATAGCATACGTACAGGTGCGATTGATTACACGGACGAGATGCTTTCAAGATTACAATATATTATTGAACATTCCATTAAAGATAACAAACGCCATTATGAAACATTGATTAACGACTTAGAATCCATGTTAGCTGTTGTTACAAACAATCGAAATGAATTAAAAAGCGATAATGAAGAAGAGGTTGTCCAGACACAGGAAAGCACAGAGGAAACTGCTGAAGCGGAAAATACACCTACAGATACACAAAGTCAACCGTAGAAAAATAGAAAAAATACTCTTGGGTCAACCCAAGAGTATTTTTGCAACAAGGATAGTTACGATAACATATAATAGCTTACCGCATATATATTTTTTGATATGAACGAACTCTCTTCCAATTCCCACAGTCTGCATAAGTGTTGAAATTCCCCCAAACGCATTGATAGCAAGGATAAGTATCGCCTTGTTTGTTACAGGCATTTGCATATTGTTAATATAAAAAATTCCATTTGTAATTTCTGCAATGCCACAGGCAAGATTGCGATATAATTCAGGAATAAAATATATATTATATATATAATTTGATACGCAGGAAAAAATAACAATATATCCGCCTAATTTTAGCATATTTTTTACGGCTCTTCCCATCTCTTCATCAATAATAGAGCACCAATTGATTTTTATCGTATTATTTTTATTCTCTGTGTAAGTCTGTTCTTGTTCTTTTTTATTTTTTTTTCTTTTGTTAGATACAAGGTTTTCTTGCAAAGAGTGATGGTTTTTATCCGATATAAGGATGGCTTGCGAAGAAGGACTGTTGTATATAATCTTTTCATAAAATATTAAAATTCCCAGACAAATAAATACTGGCAAATATGTACATAACAGCAAAGTTGATATGTTGATATCCTTAAAACAAGACATAGTAAACACATAATTAAGCATAAAAGAAGGACTTGAAATATTGCACAATGGCATAATTCGCATAAGCAGAGGGTCGGATTGGTTATCACGGCAGTACGCTGCAATTAATATGCCGCCGACTGGAAAGCCACACAATACACCTGCTAAAATAATGTAACTATATATAAATGATTTTTTAATTGGAAAAATGCGCAGTACAATAGATGATAACAATGCGGCTGGAAAAAGACCAGGCAACACAGTAAATGCCCATAATTTTAATCCTAACATCGTACCATTGAAAGCTTCATGTGGTGTGATAATAATGGTAAAAAGAAGAATTACAAATACTGCAAGAAGCACTTTATTTAATTTTTTCATATTTAGCCTCCATGCTGCAACTGATTTTTAGGGGCAGCTAATGGTTCAAGTTTCAATCTTCTTCCTTATTTGTGCGCTGCTTGCCGTAAATCTTGTAAGGCGTATCCATTATTTAGTACAATATATGAAAGAGATATAAATTTATGATTATTTACACAAAGACAGAATACAGGGTTATAGATAGGATAGCTTTGTCTTGCAATATTGATAAAAAATAAGTTCTTTATAAAGCAAGTTGAATAAAGACAAAGCATTTATAAGTAATATTAAATATTTGTAAAATTTAAAAGATGTTTATTATTTTTATAAGGTATGTTATAATTTAGCGAAAAGCGATAATGGGGATTGATTATGGAATTACAATTATGGAAGGAGATTCTTACTCCTTATGATTTGGCGGTGGAAGAGTTGACAGTCAAATTTAATCACATTATTAAAGAATATCGGCAGCAGGGGTGTTATTCACCGATTGAACAAGTGACAGGCAGAGTAAAAAGTATTTCAAGCATTATTGGAAAAGCACAAAAAAAGAAGATTGCGATGAATGAAATTGAGGAGCGCATAGAAGATATTGCTGGAATAAGACTGATATGTCAATTTGTCAATGATATTTATTCTGTTGTGGAGTTGATTCGCAATCGAAGTGATATGAAAGTTAAAAGTGAAAAAGATTATATAACACATATGAAAGAAAGCGGTTATAGAAGCTATCATATCATTGTAATGTACAGTGTAGAGACAACAAAAGGTACAAAAGAAATTCCAGTAGAAATACAAATCCGAACATTAGGCATGAATTTTTGGGCGATAATTGAACATTCTTTACAATATAAGTATCAGGGGAATATACCTGTTTATGTTAAAGAGCGTTTAACGAGTGCATCAAAAGCTATTATTACATTAGACAATGAGATGGAATCCATCCATGACGATGTTATTGATGCACAAAATTACTATCATATTCGTGCCAATATTGTATCAGATATTTTGGGGAATATACAAAATTTATATAAATGTGTCAATAAAAAAGAAATCGAGAAAATACAAGATGAATTTTATGAGATATATCAAGGCGGAGATATCAGTAAATTAGAGCAGTTTAATAAGCAGCTTGACATTGTTGCCGAGAGTTATCGAATGCAGTCTATGACTTAAAATATAAAAAGTTATAAATAAGGTTTTCCATAATTTTTACGCTATGCTTCAGAATGGAGATTACTATGAACTTACCACAAAACTATATTGATAATATGAGTGATATTTTAGATGCAGCACAACTAAAGGCGTATCTTGACAGTTTTCAAGAGAATCGGTTGTATGGTTTAAGAGTGAATACAATGAAAATTTCGGTTGAAGAATTTTTGCAGATATCACCATTTAAGTTGACCCCAATTCATTGGATTGATAATGGGTTTTATTATAGTGAGGAAGATAAACCAGCAAAACATCCCTATTATTATGCAGGTTTGTATTATATACAAGAGCCCAGCGCTATGACACCTGCCAATGTACTTCCTGTAGATAACGGCGATATTATTCTGGATATGTGTGCGGCACCTGGCGGAAAATCAACAGAACTGGGCGCAAAGTTAAACCATTCAGGACTGCTTGTCACCAATGATATTAGCAGTTCAAGAGCAAAAGCATTACTAAAAAATATTGAAGTATTTGGCATACCCAATGTATGTGTATTGAATGAAGACCCAAAGCGATTGGTTTCAAAATTTGAGGGATATTTTGATAAAATTCTGATTGATGCACCTTGCTCAGGGGAGGGAATGTTTAGAAAAGATAATAAATTAATAAAAAGCTGGGAAAAAAATGGACCCTCTGTTTATTCTAAAATTCAGCGTGATATTATTCTTTATGGTGCCAGTATGCTGCGTCCAGGTGGGAAAATGCTCTATTCTACATGCACATTTTCAAAGCTTGAAAATGAGGAAACGGTGCGACATCTTTTAAAACAATGTCCAGATATTCATTTGATTGATATTGAAAAACAGGAGGGATTTTGTTCAGGTATCGCTTATGATGAAGAGCTGCAATCACTGCATATTGAAAGGTGTGTGCGTCTTTTTCCTCATAAAATAAAAGGGGAAGGTCATTTTATGGCGCTGTTTGAAAAAGATGCAAATGACTGTCAGAACGCCTGCTTTTCACAAAACGCTCTATATGCAAAAAGTGATACACAAAGAGTAGGACATACCAAGATACCAAAAGAACTAGAAGAATTTTTTGTACATACAACAATTCCTCTTCATTCATTGCAAATAAAGCTGTATGATACAAAAGTATATCAGATGGTTCCTTTGATGATGGACAATAAAGGGTATCGGGTAATACGTGAAGGCTTGCTTTTAGGGGAGTTGAAAAAGAACCGTTTTGAGCCAAGTCAGGCATTGGCAATGGCTTTGGATAAAACACAGTATGACAATGTTATTAGTCTGTCATCAGACGATGCCCGTATTATTAAATATTTAAAGGGAGAGACGTTAGAATTGCCAGAATTTAAAAACAGTCATTCAAATGGGTGGGTTCTTGTATGTGTTGACGGTTATCCATTGGGCTGGGGCAAGTATGATGGGTACACGCTTAAAAATAAATATCTTGCAGGCTGGCGGTGGTTATGATGCGGTTGGATAAATATCTTGCAGATATGCAAAAAGGTACACGCAGTCAGATAAAAACATATATTAAAAAAGGACGGATAAAAGTAGGTGATACCGTTGTTACATCGCCTGATTTTAAAATTGAGCCAGGCAATGATTTGGTTTTAATGGATAATATTCCAGTGGAGTATATTTTTTTTGAGTATTATATGTTAAATAAGCCCTCTGGTGTGGTAACAGCAACAACCGATAAAAAAGAAAAAACGGTTTTGGATTTGATACAGTCTAAGCGAAGTGATTTATTTCCAGTGGGAAGACTTGATAAAGATACGGAAGGATTGCTGCTGATTACAAATGATGGACAGCTTGCTCATAAAATTTTATCGCCAAAAAATCATATTGATAAGACCTATTATACACAAGTAAAGGGGCAGCTTGATGAAAATATTACAGCACTTTTTTTAAAAGGACTTCAAGTGGATGATGATTTTTGTGCATTGCCTGCTAGGCTGGAGGTTTTGAGTTATGATAAAGAAAAGGATAGTACAACAGCTTATATAACCATACAAGAAGGAAAATTTCATCAGATTAAGAGAATGTTTGCGGCAGTGGGCAGTGAAGTGTTGTATTTAAAAAGAGTGTCTATGGGGAGTTTAAAGCTGGATACCAATCTTAAATTAGGGGAATATCGTCCGCTTACATCAAGTGAGATAAAAAATTTAACCTCCTTAGAGAAAAATTGACAGAATAGTAAAGTAGAAAACAATATCTGCTTGACAAAGAATAAAGATATAGATTGTGATAATGAGGTGCAAACGATGCATGATTTTTTGCCAATAAGTAAAAAAGATATGAAAAAAAGAGGGTGGGAACAGTGTGATTTTGTTTATATTATCGGCGATGCGTATGTAGACCATTCTTCTTTTGGACATGCCATTATCAGCAGAGTGCTGGAATCAAGAGGGTATAAAGTTGGGATTATTTCACAGCCAGATTGGACAGATAAAGAAAGTATTACGATTCTTGGAAAACCGCGATTGGGTTTTTTAGTGTCTGGCGGAAATATGGATTCGATGGTAAATCATTATACGGTCAGTAAAAAGCATAGAAAGACGGATGCATATACGCCTGGCGGTGTTGTGGGAAAACGTCCCGATTATGCGACCATTGTTTACTGTAATCTGATTAAGCAGACTTACAAAAAGGTGCCGATTATTATAGGCGGTATTGAGGCTTCTCTAAGACGTCTTGCACATTATGATTATTGGTCGGATAAAGTGAAACATTCCATATTAATGGATTCTGGAGCAGATATCATTTCTTATGGAATGGGAGAACACTCTATTGTCGAGATTGCCGATGCACTAAACAGTGGAATTGATATAAAAGATATCACATTTATAAAAGGAACCGTATATAAAACAAGTACATTAGACAGTGTGTATGATTTTATTGAATTGCCTGATTTTAATAGCATTTCGTCGGATAAACGCCAATATGCAAAAAGCTTTAAGATACAGTATGAAAATACAGACCCATTTACCGCAAAAACATTAGTAGAACAATATAAAGAAAAATGTTTTGTTGTGCAAAATCCGCCTGCAATGCCGCTTACCACAATGGAAATGGATGATATATACGCACTGGATTATATGCGGGATTATCACCCTATATATAAAAAACAAGGCGGCGTACCTGCTTTATCGGAAGTGAAGTTTAGTATTACCAGTAATCGCGGCTGTTTTGGCGGCTGTAATTTTTGTGCGTTGACCTTTCATCAGGGAAGAATCGTTCAGGTAAGAAGTCATGAGTCTATTTTACAGGAAGCGATGATAATGATAAAAGAGCCTGATTTTAAAGGGTATATTCATGACGTTGGCGGACCGACAGCCAATTTTAGAAAAACCTCCTGTGACAAACAGTTGACGCATGGTGTATGTATGGGCAAACAATGTCTGTTTCCAAAGCCTTGTGCTAATTTGACCGTAGAACATACCGATTATATCAGTCTGCTTAGAAAATTGCGCAAGCTGCCAAATGTCAAAAAGGTATTTATACGTTCTGGAATACGTTTTGACTATTGTATGGCAGATAAAGACAACGCCTTTATAAGAGAACTGTGTCAGCATCATATTAGCGGGCAGCTTCGTGTAGCACCAGAGCATATTAGCGATAATGTATTAAAGTTAATGGGGAAGCCTTCCAGTAAAGTATATAAGGCATTTTTAAAACGATATGAAGCAATCAATCAAAAAACGGGAAAAAAGCAATATGTTGTTCCTTATCTAATGTCTTCACATCCTGGCTCAACCTTACAAGAATCTATTAAGCTGGCAGAGTATATCCGTGATTTGGGTTATATGCCCGAACAAGTGCAGGACTTTTATCCAACTCCATCAACGATTTCAACCTGTATGTATTATACAGGCGTAAATCCGCTGACAATGGAATCCGTCTATACACCTGTGACATTCCATGAAAAAGCAATGCAGCGGGCGTTGATACAATATAAAAAACCAGAAAATTATGAGCTGGTAAAAGAAGCATTGATAAAAGGCAATCGCAAGGATTTAATTGGTTTTGATAAAAAATGTCTTATTGCACCTCGAAAACAGCATAGAAATGGAAGGAAAAATAAAAGATGATAAAACATTTAGAAAAAGGGCAGTTTGGTTATTTATCCGCTAAAAAGAGAAGAAATTTGCTAATTATGATAATTGCGTTTGCTTTAGTGATAGCCTTTTTTGTTATTGGTCTTGTGATTTTTAAAGATAAGAACAATATTTTAACGGTTGTATCCATTGTGCTGGTACTTCCTGCTGCCAAATTTGCCGTTGCCTATTTTATTTTACTGCCTCATGCTTCAGCGCCGATTTATTTAAAGGAAGCGGTGGAAAAGGTTTCAGGAAATTTAATGGTGTTATATGATTTGGTGTTATCAAATAAAGTAAGTCCTATTGGTACACAGGTAGTTGCTGTTACAGATACACTGATTATTGCATTGACGAATGAGACAAAAGCCGACAAAAAGTTGTTTGAAAATAGTGTCAAAGAATTTATGCAGGTAGATGGATGCAGTGTGACAGTAAAGCTTTATACCGATGAAAAGTCTTTTTTGGCAAAGTTAAATATGCTTGCAAAAAGTAATTCAGATAATGCGGCAAAGGATTTGATAAAAGTGAAAAAAAATTCAGCATCGATTCAATCCATGTCTATTTAAAAAGTAAGGCAGTATCTTAAAAATTCTGATAAATAAAAAAGGTGGAATAAAGTGTGCGAGAGTTTACAGTATCAAATTTAGAAGCAGGGCAGCGTCTGGATAAATATCTTTTTAAACTGCTTCCCAATGCTGGAAGAAATTTTATTTATAAGATGCTTAGAAAGAAAAATATTACGTTTAATAATAAAAAAGCTGACGGCAATGAAAAGGTTTGTCAAGGCGATTTGGTGAAAATCTATTTTGCAGATGAAACGTTTGAAAAATTTTCAGGCAAAGATAGGGTGAAAAATGATGTTTCAAAAGATGGTTTGACATCGGATAAAGATATTGTTATATCAAAGAAAAAATCATTGCCAACGCTTGATATTATATATGAAAATGAAGATTATTTATTTGTGAATAAGCCTGTGGGGCTGTTATCGCAAAAAGCAGATGTAAAAGATATTGCCCTTGTGGATATGATTGAAGAATATTTGAGACAAAAAAATGGACAGCATTTTTCTACGTTTAAAGCGGGTATCTGCAATCGGCTTGACAGAAATACAAGCGGGATTGTGGCAGCAGGAAAAAGCATTTATGGACTTCAAAAACTGTCGGAGGGATTTCGTTTAAGGACATATTTAAAATATTATATTACAGTAGTAAAAGGCGTGATTGATAAAAGAGCATTGATTACAAGTTATTTAAGTAAAGATGAACGTATCAATAAAGTTCATATTATCAGTGAGCAAGAATATAGGCAGTGTAGCAATAAAGAACAATATAGGGCTATTCAAACAGAGTATATACCTGTTTGTTCTTGTGATGGTTTGACCTTGTTAAAGGTGCATCTTTTGACCGGCAAATCCCATCAGATAAGAGCACATCTTGCCTATATCGGACATCCAATAGCAGGCGATGTCAAGTATGGTGATAACGATTTTAATCAGTATGTTTTTCATCAATATCATGTGAATAGTCAAATGCTTCATGCGTATGAACTTCATATTCCAAAAAAAAGTGATGATAAATTAACACAGGATATTATCGTAAAAACGGATATACCTGATAATTTTATCAAGGTGTTAAAGGGAGAAAAAATATGGGAACATGGAATTCAAGAGGTCTTAGAGGCTCTACATTAGAAAGTTTAATTAATTTGTCCAATGAAAAATATTTAGCAGGAAATTTAGCTATTATACAAAAAATTCCAACACCCATTACACCTGTGAATATAGACCAGTCAACAAGACATATTACGCTTGCTTATTTTGATAAGAAAAGCACGGTTGACTATATAGGAGCAGTTCAGGGGATACCGATTTGTTTTGATGCAAAAGAGAGCATTTCAGATACATATCCTTTGCAAAATATACATCAGCATCAAATTGATTTTATGTCTCATTTTGAAAAACAGAATGGAATATCCTTTATAATTTTGTATTTTTCTTCCAGAGATGAGTTTTATTATATTCCGTTTTGTGATATAATAAATTTTTGGGATAGAGGTCAAAATGGCGGACGTAAAAGTTTTACGTACAAAGAAATAAAAAAAGAATACAGAATATATCAGGCACAAGGAGTACCTGTTCATTATCTTGAATTGATTAATAAAGATTTGGCTTCAAGAGAAAAAATGTAGCGTTAAAAGAGAGGGGCGTGTGAAAAATAAATTGTTTCACAAGTTAAATAAAATTTAACTGGCAAATTTGAGCGATTGGTTTAAATTTGTAGGGTATAGAAAGGCATGGTTAGTTATATGGAAAAAAATCTTATTGAGAAATTTGAACTTTTAGATGGAAATGCCATTATTGATATGAATTATTGTGTCATTACAGCCAATGAACAAATGTATCGTTTTTTGGGTATTTCTGCATCCGTTATTTCGATTATTGAATCCATACATCAAGTTGATGTTGATGATTTTATGGACGTTTGCGAGCATCTGAAAGAAGATGAATATGTTGATATGGTTCTTAGAATACGAAGGTCTGATAATTCGTATCGATGGATATTGCTCCATATAGCAAAATTTGCTTACAGGTCAGAGGATAATGAATTTGAATATTTGGAGATGAATGCTTCGGATATTCTTTCATTAAAACGCCGAAATATGACATTGCAGGATACAATAAAAGTTTTTAGGCAGAGTTTAAATGTCAAGAATGAAACATTTATGATTTATGATTATCGTACAAAACGCTATCAGATTAACAGTATTTTAAATGATGAAATTTATAATATTCTTGATATGAATATTATGACTTTAAAAGATAAGATTGAGACAGAGCATTTAATTGATGACAGTACAATGGAGGAATATAATGCGTACTGTAAGGATATAAAAAATGGCACATTGTCTTATAGACATATATTTAAAACAAATATTTTAAATGATACTTCAGAGTTTGATACAGTAGAGTTAGCTGTTCATACTATTTATCAAAATGATAAGCCAAGCAAAGCGATTGGCAGTATACATAATCTTTCCGATAAGGTGATTTATGAAAAGGAGGAGGAAGAAAAGAGCGACAGCAAAAAGGCTGCCTCTTCTGAATTATATCAATTTTGTGTGGATAGTGTTTTATATAAGGCAAATTGTGAATTTTCATTAATTTTGTTTGAAATAGATGATTATGAGAGGATAAAGCAACAAAAAGGGACAAGCTATGCTCAAAATTTATATAAAATTGCATTGAGAACAACAACACAGCTAGTAGGACAGCGTGGAATTGTCTGTGATATAAAACAAAATTTAATTGGTATGGTGGTAAAAGATATTAACAATGAAGTTGTTTTAAGAGCTTTTATTGAATCGCTAAGAAATCAAATTTCATGGAATGTGCTGTTGACACAGGGGATTCGTGATATAACATTTTCGATTGGAATTGCAAGGTATCCACAGAATGGTTTGGATATGGATATTGTTTATAAAAAGCTGTATCAGGCTTTAAATATATGCCATATGAGAGGAAAAAATAGATATATCATATACCGAGAACATCTGCATGGTGAATTAAAATAATAGATAATAAGAAAGTAAATGATTTGTTAAACTTGCAGATAAGGCAAGAATGGAGGAGACAATGAAAAAGGATTTGCTGCATACACCAGAGGGCGTAAGAGACATATATAATGGCGAATGTGCAAGAAAGCTTGTGTTGCAAAATCGCTTAAAGGATGTATGTATGGCTTATGGATATAATCATATTCAAACGCCTACATTGGAATTTTTTGATGTGTTTAGTAAAGAGAGAGGCTGCATACCTTCTTTTGAGATGTTTAAACTGTTTGACCGATATGGAAATACAATGGTTATGCGTCCGGATATGACGCCGTCTGTGGCAAGAACTGCCGCCAAATATTATGCTGAAAATGTATTACCCGTCAAATTGTGGTATGAGGGAAATATTTTTATTAATGTAAGCCAGTATTATCAGGGAAAATTAAAAGAAACAACATCTATAGGTGCAGAATTAATTGGGGATAACAGTATGGATGCCGACTTTGAAATTATTTCGATGGTAATTGACTGTATGAAAAATGCAGGATTAAAAGAATTTCAGGTTGAGGTTGGAAATGTCTCCTTTTTTAGGGGACTTCTTAGCGAGGCTGGCATTTGCGGTGATGAAGAAGAAATGTTGATTTCGCTTATTCAGGAAAAAAATTATATTGGTGTGGAAGAATTGTTAAATTCGTTGCATATTGATAAACATATTGCCAATGTTTTGCTGGAACTTCCGCAAATGTTTGGTTCTGTGGACGTTCTTGACAGAGCAAGAAATCTTACGGATAACAAAACGTGTATGGAGGCAATTGACAGGCTTTGTGCATTGTATGATTTGTGCAAAATAACTGGTGCAGAAAAATATATATCGTTTGATTTAGGTCTGTTAAGCAAGCATTCCTATTATACAGGATTTATTTTTTATGCGTATACTTTTGGAACAGGCGAACCGGTTGCCGGAGGCGGACGTTATGACAATTTGCTTGGACAATTTGGCTGTGACAAGCCTTCGATTGGTTTTTCAATTATGGTTGACAGTCTGATGGCGGCAATTGCAAGACAAGGATTGCATATCCCTGTCGATGTTACAGGCGTGCTGTTACTATATCATGCAGGCAATGTTGTTCAGGCTATTTCAATGGCAGATAAGCTGAGAGCAAGAAATGTGCCAGTCAGTATGATTGCTTATAATGAAAATAAAACAATACAGCAGTATTGTGAGTATGCTCTCAATTCTCAACTGGCACATGTAGTAATGCTGCCAAAGTTTGAGGAAGAAAGCAAAGATTCGAATATAGATGTATCGTGTGAAATTCCACAAGATGCAATGATAACGGTTTGTTCTTCTAAACATTGTACGCAAAAAGAGATAACGATTGCAGATTTGTTAGGAGGGAAAGTCAAATGAGATATATTACAATTGCACTCTCAAAGGGACGTCTTGCAAAAAAAGCACTTGAAATGTTTGAACATATTGGCATTACATGTGAAGAGATGAAAGATGAAAAGACAAGGAAATTAATTTTTACTAATGAACAATTGGGATTAAAATTTTTCTTGGCAAAGCCTTCTGATGTTCCAACCTATGTGGAATATGGGGCAGCTGATATTGGAATTGTCGGAAAAGATACGATTCTTGAGGAAGGACGCAAATTGTATGAAGTATTGGACTTAAATACTGGAAAATGTAAAATGTGCGTATGCGGTCCGCAATCAGCAAAAGATAAATTGCAGCATCATGAGCTGATTCGTGTTGCGACAAAATATCCGAATATTGCAAAAGATTATTTTTACAATAAAAAACACCAGACCGTAGAGATTATTAAGTTGAATGGTTCGGTAGAATTAGCACCTATCGTGGGGCTTTCAGAAGTAATTGTTGATATTGTAGAGACAGGAGCGACTTTAAAAGAAAATGGATTGTCGGTATTAGAAGAAGTTTGTCCATTGTCTGCTCGAATGGTCGTGAATCAAGTGAGCATGAAGATGGAAAATGAACGAATTAATACAATTATTATGGATTTAAGAAATTATTTGCAGTATGGAGGTTCAATATGAAAATTATTAAATTGACAAATGAGAGCAAAAAAAATATATTAGAAAATTTATTAAAGAGAAGCCCAAACAATTATGGGAAATTTGAGGCAGCAGTAAATGATATTCTTGCAGATATAAAAGAAAATGGAGATACAGCACTCTTTGAGTATACAAAAAAATTTGACAAAGCGGATATCAATGAATCCAATGTTATTGTTACACCAGCTGAAATTGACAAAGCATACACACAAGTTGATGCGAAATTGATTGATGTTATAAGAAAAGCGATTGTCAATATTCGTTCCTATCACGAAAAGCAAAAACAATATAGCT
Organism: uncultured Lachnospira sp.; assembly: GCA_910589305.1. GTDB lineage: Bacteria > Bacillota > Clostridia > Lachnospirales > Lachnospiraceae > Lachnospira. The sequence goes on from CAJUTV010000003.1 coordinate 132,426, forward strand.
GGTTTGATTCAAAACCAGATGGAACGATTTTAGGACAAAAAATCACTCCGCTTGCCCGTGTTGGCGTGTATGTGCCTGGCGGGAAAGCAGCGTATCCTTCGTCTGTTCTTATGAATGTCATTCCAGCAAAGGTTGCAGGTGTTGAACAAATGATAATGTGTACCCCGCCAGATAAAGAGGGCAATGTGTATCCGACAACACTTGTTGCGGCACATGAAGCGGGCGTTGATGTGATTTATAAGGCGGGCGGTGCGCAGGCTGTTGCGGCAATGGCTTATGGAACAAAATCAATACCAAAAGTAGATAAAATTGTAGGACCTGGAAATATCTATGTTGCGTTGGCTAAAAAAGCAGTATTTGGCTATGTAAGTATTGATTCGGTAGCAGGTCCAAGTGAAATTATGGTGATTGCAGACGAGAGTGCTAATCCAAGATTTGTGGCAGCCGACTTGTTATCACAGGCAGAACATGACGAGATGGCATCGTCTATTCTTGTCACAACAAGTGAGGATATTGCCTGTAAAGTATCAAATGAAGTTGATAACTTTGTAAAACAATTGTCAAGAAAAGAAATTATACAGAAATCCCTAGATAATTATGGGTATATATTAGTGGCAGATTCGATGGAAGAAGCGGTTGAGGTAGCCAATGATATTGCTTCTGAACACCTTGAAATTGTCACTCAAAATCCATTTGATATTATGACAAAAATTAAAAATGCGGGTGCTATTTTTCTTGGCGATTACAGCAGTGAACCGCTTGGCGATTATTTTGCAGGACCAAATCATGTATTGCCAACCAATGGCACAGCAAAATTTTTCTCACCATTAAGTGTTGATGACTTTATTAAAAAATCAAGTATTATATCGTATTCAAAAAATGCGTTGGAGGCGGTACATACCGATATAGAGACATTTGCCAATGCAGAGTATCTCACAGCACATGCTAATTCCATACATGTGCGTTTTGAGTAAAAATAAAAAAGTTATGTGACGAATCAATCGTTTTCTAAGATACAAAAATAGCGCAGAAATGAGGGTTATTATGAGTAATAATTATATACGTCAAGCAAATATAACGCGGAAAACAAATGAAACGGATATTTCATTAAAGTTTGTTCTTGATGGTTTTGGAGATTCTAATATTAATACAGGCATTGGTTTTTTTGACCATATGCTTATCAGCTTTGCAAAGCATGGCTTATTTAATCTTGATATAAAAGCAACGGGTGATTTGATTGTAGATTGCCACCATACAATAGAAGATGTTGGGATTGTTCTTGGTGAGGCAATTAAAAAGGCAGTTGGAGATAAAAAAACCATACGAAGATATGGTGATATTATCTTGCCGATGGACGAGGCATTAATTATGTGTGCCATTGATTTATCAGGACGTCCTTATCTTGTGTTTGAAGCCGATTTTCATTCGGATAGAGTCGGTTATTTTGATACACAGATGGTAAAAGAATTTTTCTATGCCGTTTCGTACAGTGCTGGAATCAATCTTCATATAAGACAATTGAGCGGAGAAAATGACCATCATATTATTGAGGGCATGTTTAAGGCTTTTGCAAAAGTGCTTGATGAGGCAACAATAAAAGATGCAAGAATAAAGAGTTTGCTTTCTACAAAAGGGACGTTGTAAAATTTATATTTTACAAAAATATATGTTGCAGATTGCAAATATTCGTTTGACTGTAATATATGCTAAAAGGAATTGTTTTAAGTTATTTACTGCTTCTTAATGAAGAAAAAAGGAGAAAAAAAGATGCGTCTATATCCAGCGATAGATATAAAAAATGGTCAGTGTGTCCGTTTAAAAAAAGGACAATTTAATGAGGTTACGGTTTATTCAGATAAACCATATGAGATTGCAAAAGAATTTGAGGCTGATGGAGCAGGGTTTATACATATAGTAGACCTTGACGGAGCCTTAAAGGGAGAGCGGGTAAATGCAAAAGCCATCGAAGATATTGTAAAAAGTGTTTCCATTCCTGTTCAGCTAGGCGGCGGTATCCGGACGCTTGATAATATAAAAGAGGTGCTGGATTTGGGTGTTTACCGTGTTATTATTGGAACAAAGGCAGTCACAAATCCAGATTTTATCAAAGAGGCAATCCATCAATTTGGTGCCAAGCATATTGTTGTGGGTATTGATGCAAAAGATGGATTTGTGGCGGTTGAAGGCTGGGAAAAGTTAAGTGATAAGACTGCGTTAAGTTTGGCACTTGCAATGAAAGATATAGGGGTTCAGACAATTGTATATACGGATATTTCAAAAGACGGTATGCTGACAGGACCAAATATTGAGCAGACAAAACTTTTATCAGACCAGACAGGGATTGATATTATTGCTTCTGGCGGCATGTCTTGTATGGAGGATTTAGACCATGTGTATCAAGCAGGTATACATGGTGCGATTATGGGAAAGGCTCTCTATGAAAAAAAGATTTGCCTAAAAGATGCCATACAACAGTTTGAAAGGAATTAAAAAATGTCTTACAAGAAATTAATACCAACCATTTATTTAAAGGATATGGTTGCCTATAAAGATTTACAATGCAGTCAAAAAAATAGTGATGGAGATGCGGTGTCGCTTGCAGTTAATTACAGCAATAATGGCGCTGATGAAATCATTATAATGGATATGTCGTATGATGATGCATCCCATGAGGAGGCAATTCGCATTATCCGACAGATTACAAAGTTAATGGATACGCCTGTTCTTGTCGGCGGCAATGTAAACAGGGTAGAAGATGTTAAAAAATATCTCTATGCAGGGGCAAAAGTTGCTTTGTTAGATGATTTAAGAGAAAGCAATATGCTGATGATGAAGGAGGTTACAGACCGATTTGGAAGTGATAAAATCGGTTTGATAAGTCATTCGTTTGATAAAGATATTTATCATATGGCAATAGACCATCATATTTGTATTAATGTTTTAAGTCAAGGTTGCAGTGCAAGTGTGCAGGATTTTTTAGAAATTCCTACGATTGCTTTTATAAATGAGATGATTTTACATGATTATTTAGATGAAGATACAACAATATTTAATGAAATTTTAAAAAAAGAAAATGTATATGGCATAACCAGTTTTCATTTATCAAAGCCCGACTATGATTTTATGAAAATAAAAGCAACGTTGAGTGATTTAGGAATTGCAATGAACACATTTACAAGTGCAATACCATTTTCAGAATTTAAGTTAAACAGTGATGGATTGATTCCAGTAATTGTGCAGGATTATAAAACCGATGAAATTTTGATGCTCGCCTATATGAATGAGGAGAGCTATAATGCAACATTGCGTACAGGAAAGATGACGTATTTTAGCAGAAGCCGCAAGGAATTGTGGGTGAAAGGATTAACTTCAGGACATTTTCAATATGTTCGTTCGATTGGTATTGACTGTGATAATGATACATTGCTTGCCAAAGTAAAGCAAGTGGGCGCTGCATGTCACACGGGCAATCGAAGCTGTTTTTATCGTGAATTGATGTCGATGGAATATGCACAGACCAATCCGCTAAAAGTTTTTAATGATGTAATGAATGTAATTGAAGATAGAAAACGCAATCCAAAAGAAGGCTCTTATACGAATTATTTATTTGATAAAGGAATCGATAAGATACTGAAAAAGTGTGGTGAGGAGGCAACTGAAATTATTATTGCCGCTAAAAATCCAGACCCAGAAGAAATCAAATACGAAATTTCGGATTTTTTGTATCATATTATGGTATTAATGGTGCTGCGTGATGTGACTTGGGAAGATATTGTAAAAGAGCTTGCAAATAGATAATATAAAAACGGCACAGAAATGAGGACAAGATTTTGAAGTATATTATTACACATATGAACCATTATTTTATATCTGCACAATATGAAAAGGATGTTTGTATTGCGCTGCATTCCTATAAGGAAAAAAATATCAATAATGCTGATATTGCAATGGGAAATATTTATATTGGGCGTGTTGAAAATGTAGTAAAAAATATCAACTGTGCATTTATTGAGATTCAAAAAGGTGTAAAATGTTATTATTCATTGGATGATAATAAAAAGCATATTTTCTTGAGGAAAGAAAATGACGGTCGTGTCAATCAAGGGGATGCGCTTTTAGTTCAAGTATGTAAGGAACCATTAAAAACAAAATCGGCTACAGTGACGGGAAAGATAGAGTTAGCGGGCAAATATTTAGTGTTGTCAACCGATGTAGATGGTGTTTATGTATCATCAAATATAAAAAACGATAGTCGCTGTAAGCTGTTAAAAGATGGATTGATTTCGTATCTTGACAATCAGTCAAACGAGTTTGCAAATATAACAGATTATGGTTTTATTCTTCGGTCAAACAGCATATATGCACAAGAAGAGGACGTTATAAATGAGGCTAAAAAGCTGATAGACCATTTTTATAAAATTCTCAAAAATGGTATATATGGCAAGTTTTGTACTTGCCTGTACCAGTCTGTGCCTTCTTACATTCAAGAAATTCAAGATTTATCCAGTGAACATTTAGAAGAAATTATTACAGATGATATGCAGGTAGCAGAATTGTTAAAACAGTCACTTACAGGAAAAGATATTGAAAAAGTAAGATGGTATCAAGATGATATGCTGCCATTATATAAATTATATGATGTTGAAAAGCAATTAAAAAAAGCCTTATCGCCAAAAGTTTGGTTAAAATGCGGCGGATTTATTGTGATACAACAGACAGAAGCACTGGTATCCATTGATGTCAATTCTGCAAAATGCGTCTCAAAAAAGCGCGGCGAACAGGCATTAGAAGATACTTATTTTAAGGTTAATATGGAAGCTGCTGCAGAAATTGCCATACAGCTTCGCCTTCGCAATATTTCAGGAATTATTATTGTTGATTTTATTAATATGAAGGAAAATGAACATTATAATCAACTGATTGCCGCTTTAAAAGAGTATTTTAAAAAAGATAAAATAATGACAACATTTGTTGATATCACAAGACTTGGTTTGGTAGAGATTACAAGGAAAAGAGTAGGAAAAACATTAAAAGAAGTTTATGAGGATTATCGTATTGAGTGATAAAAAGTATTCTTATGAGGATTTTTATAATAAAATCAGCGCTCCTATCAAAAATTCACCTTTAAAATATAAAATTTTTTTATTTGTCTATCGTTATCTGGTTTACTTTACGGTTCTTATTTATATGGCATTGCTGATATATTGCCTGATTCAAGGTTTATATCATCAATTTTTTAATGCAGTTTTGACACCTGCTATAACTTTTATTGTAGTGACAATAGTGCGGCGGCTTATCAATGCACCGCGTCCTTATAAGGTTTATCCCATTAAGCCTTTAATAGCTAAAAAGAAAGAAGGCGAGTCTTTTCCAAGCAGACACACACTGTCTATTACCATTATTGCAATGGTTGGGTTGTATGTTTGTTGGCCTGTGGGCATAGTTTTATGGATAATGTCTGTATGTATGGGGATTTCAAGGGTTCTTGCCGGTGTGCATTTTCCAAGAGATGTGCTGGCAGCAGCTATGATTAGTATTGTGGCTGGAATGGGTATGTTTTTTTGGTAAAAAAAGTTTTAGAGATGTGAAAGTAAATGAAAAGATGTATGAAAGAAAGGTTAGAAGGGAGGATTCTTATGGAAAAAAAGAACATAAAACTTGCTTATATTGGGGGCGGTTCTAAAATGTGGGCAAGAGTATTTATGAATGATTTAGCATTGTGCAAAGATATGACAGGAGAAATTGGACTGTATGATATTGATATAGAGGCTGCCAATCGAAATAAACGTATTGGCGAATATATCAACCAATCACCAGAAACTTGTACAAAATGGAAGTATGTGGTGTATGAGCGTTTAGAAGGTTGCCTTTTAGATGCAGATTTTGTTGTTATATCGATTTTGCCGGGTACGTTTGAGGATATGAGGGTAGATGTTCATATGCCTGAAAAATATGGTATTTATCAAAGTGTAGGCGATACGGCAGGACCGGGCGGCGTTATGCGCGCTGTTCGCACGGTTCCTATGTTTGAGACATTTGCTCAGGCTATCAAAAATATATGTCCAAAGGCATGGGTTATTAATTTTACCAATCCAATGAGTATATGTACAAAAACATTATACGATATCTTTCCTGAAATTAAAGCCTTTGGCTGCTGCCATGAGGTTTTTCATACACAGGATTTTTTATGTGACATTTTAAAAGAACATACAGGAATTTGTGCAAAGCGAAAAGATATTTATACAGAGGTTGCAGGAATCAATCATTTTACATGGATTAGCAGCGCAAAATATCAAGATATTGAAATTATGGATTTTTTGCCAGAATATATAGAGAAACATTTTGAGGAAGGTTATTATGAGCATGGTACTGCCGACCAATATCAAACCGATTGTTTTGCTTATGCCAATCGAGTGAAAATGGATATGTATAAGCGTTATGGCGTTTTGGGGGCAGCAGGAGACAGGCATCTAGCTGAATTTATGAATAATTCATGGTATTTAAACAATCCAGAGCAGGTAAAAGAATGGAAGTTTGCTTTGACTTCCGTTGATTTTAGAATTAATCAAATGAATGAAAAAATCAACGAATCGAAAGAAATGGCAGATGGCGTTCGTCCTGTAAAAGTAGAAAAATCAGATGAGGAAGCCGTTGATTTAATGCGTGCGGTGCTTGGTCTTACAAGTGCAGTAAGCAATGTAAATATTGTAAATAAAGGGCAGATTGATTGGCTGCCAAAAGGTAGCATTGTAGAATCCAATGCCATATTTACAAATAATAATGTCAATCCAATAATGACAAAGCCGCTTCCAAAAAGTGTACAAGTGCTTGTAAAACGCTGTTGTGACAATGTTGATGTGCTGTATGAGGGAATTAAAAATAAAGATATGGATATGATATTTGCAGCGTTTATCAATCAGCCGCTCTGTTCATGTTTGACAATTGATGAAGGAAAAAGGCTGTTTGAGGAAATGCTTGCTCATATAAAACATTGATTTATTTTGGCGAGCAGCAAGCCAATTACAACTGTTGATTTGTAAAGGAGAGAGCCGTTTTGTGGCTTTCTCTTTTTTGTATGTTTAATATATCATATTAAATTAAGAAAAAATAAAAATTTTGCTATTAAGAGAATAAAAATAAAGGTTTCCTATTTTTTATTGATTTTATAATAGAAAAATTTTTATACCATTATGAGGTTCCCTCTTAATAATATAGCAATAAAACTGTAATATATAGCAAATATTTTAATAATTTAAAGGAAAATAAAGAAAATTTGTTTTATAGTTTATGAAAAGAAAATTGGAAAGGTGGTAATGCTCATGGAAGAATTAACAGCAATAATTGAAGAAGGAGACAGATTGTCTTTTGATATAAAATGTCTGAAAAATGGAGGTTCGTATGAAGGTTGGAATAATAGGCATGGGCAATATGGGAAGCAAATATGCCCAGTTGATATCCAAAGGTGAGATAGCCGGAATGGAATTATCGGCTATTACAAGAGTGTCACAGGAAAGATGGGATAGTATAAAGGATTATGTGAGTGCAGATTTACATCGATTTAATTCGGGTGATGATATGTTTGATGCTGTCGATAAAGGAGTGTTGAAGCTCGATGCTGTTATTATTGTAACACCGCATTATTCGCATGAGACTTTGGCAATTAAAGCATTTGAAAGAGGCATAAGTGTGTTGTGTGACAAGCCAGCAGGAGTGTATTCAAAGCAGGCACGCAATATGCTGAAGGCATACAATGCTGTAAAGAAGGATAATCCAGACCTTTTGTATGGCTATATATTTCATCAGAGGACATTTCCGATATACAAAAAGATAAAGCAAATTGTCGATAGTGGCGAATATGGAAAGATGAAGCGAGTAAATTGGGTCGTTACAGATTGGTATCGCTCAAATGCCTATTATGAGTCAGGGAGCTGGAGAGCAACATGGAAATATGATGGTGGGGGAACTTTGCTCAATCAATGTCCGCACAATCTTGACCTGCTTGTATGGATATGTGGAGAACCTGAGAGTGTGACTGGTTTCTGTAGGGAAGGGCAGTATCATCCTATAGAGGTGGAGGATGAGGTGACTGCTTATCTTGAATGGGAAAATGGAGCAAGCGGCGTATTTATTGCATCCACAGGGGAGGCACCGGGAGTGAACAGGCTAGAGATTAGTCTGGATAATGCACTGCTTGTGTGTGAGAATGGTCAGTTAAGAATAGCGGTGCTTGACAAACCTGAAATAGAGTACAGAAATGGAACGGGAGATTTATTTGCCAAGCCTGCCTATAAGTGGCATGATATCGAAGTTGAAGCGCCCGACAAGGCTTACAATAAGGTGTTGGAGAGCTTTGCAAGAGGCGAGATGGTGGCAGCAGGAGAGGAGGCTATCAAAAGTCTTTATATCTCCAATGCAATCTATCTGTCATCATGGGAGAGATGCAAAGTGGAGATACCAAAGATAGGGACTGTATATGAAAAGCAGTTTGAACACAAATTTGAGATGGGACTTAGCAGGAAGTCAGCAGAAAATTATAAGAAGCAGGCAGAGAATACTTCGCATCCAGAGATTATAAGGCTTGTTCTGGGGGCATGCAGTACAAATTGTTATATTGTTTATAATAAGTTCTCCAAGAAATGTTTTATAATAGACCCAGCAGATGAGGCTGATAAGATAATAAATGCTATAGAGACAAATGGGTTGAAACCGCAGTATATTATAATAACACATGGACACACCGACCATATATTGGCAATGAGAGCATTGGTGGACAAGTATAACATACCCGTTATGATTAGTCGGATAGATGCATGGAGGCTGTTAGATGAAAGACTTATTAATGAGCGTCCGTATGTAAAAGAACCCTATAAACCAGTTAGAGCTTCGGTGCTTCTTAGTGAGGGCGATGAAATCTGGCTTGATGATATCCGTTTTCAGATAATGATACTTCCAGGACATACACCAGGTTCTATGGCTATCGTTGGAGATGATATTATATTTACAGGAGATACGCTGATGGCAGGCAGATGCGGCAAGACAAGTCTTTTAGGCGGAGATGAGCAGGCATTAGCGGAGTCTGTAAAGCGGTTAAAGAATATGCCCAAAGATTATACGATATATCCAGGACACCGTGAAATTACTATGCTGTGTGAGTGCGGAATATAGAATAAAATAATTATCATTTTTAACAAATGCAGGTGGTTTGAGTGATGACATTTGGGCATCATTTATCCAAAAAGCATCATAAATATAAGAAATAAAAGAAACGTCGAGAACATGCAAAAATGTAGTATTTATGCAGACTCTCGGCGTTTTTAATCGCATTAATCAGGAAGTGGATTGTCAATAGCTTTTGACTTTCTTAATAAACCTAAAATCAAACTGTATAGGAGCGAAAAATGGCACGATTTTTCATTAATTTTATTGGAAATGATTGACAAACAAATGTTCGTATTATATAATAATGCAAACGGGCAAAGAAATACATATATGATTGTCAGTGAAGTCTGTTTGTGGCGATGCTGCAAATCGATTTTTTAGCGTAAGATGGGTTTGCAAAGCAAAGAATTTGTGTCTATGTGCTGCTTGACACAAATTCCCTAAAAAATGTATCCGTTTTTTATGGGGCTTTGCATAAAAAGCGGCGCAGAAATGGAACGTGTTATGGAATTAAAAATCAGTTGTAAAAGTGTCTCAAAACGGCGCAATACAATAAAATCGGTTCTTTATCAATATGAGAATCCAATTCATACAGTTAAAGACCTTTTAACGGAAACGGTGCGGCTGAATGTGGCAGAATATGATAAACGTCAGGAAAGTTCAGAAATATTAAAGGTTTTATCCAATGACGATATTGAGGATATGGCAACTACCGGAAAAGTTGGATTTGGAGTCAATTATGGAAATAAAAAGCCGGATGTTGATAAAGCAATTCAAAATGCGTTGGAGTGTTTTCAAGATGGATTGGTTGTAGTCTTTATTGAAGGCAATCAATTTACAAAGGAAGAGGAACCATTATCATTAAAAGACGGAGACGAAATTACTTTTGTTCGTATGACGATGTTAAGCGGGCGTATGTGGTAATGATAAAGCAGCATGTAGTTTATCAAAAAAGATATATATGACTGTTAAGATAATTAGCATAAGCAGGAATAAAAGATGTTATATAAAGCTGCAAAAAAAGAAATGTTTATTGCTGGCAAATAGTGGGGATAAGAAAGTAATAAACCAGCATAAACATATATTTGTATGGAAATGGAGGTATTATGGGCAGTTACGAAATGATGGAAAAATGGATAAATAAGTTTCAAAAAGAATGGGAGCAAAAATTAGAATTGCTTGATGAAACAACACGTGATGTAGCAAAACAGATTGATAAAGAAAACAATAATCGATATAGTTACAATACGATGGATAATAGCCCGTTGGTTATCAAAGTAAAACAAGATTTTATAGATTCAAAGATGGCTTGTCCAAGCGAATTTATGAAGAAGTACTATAAAGATGTAGTAGAAATTTTTGTACAGCCAGATAATTTATCGGATTTTTATACCATTATTGACCATTTAAATGATTATCCTTTTTCAAGAGGAATGTATAGAAGAACGGTGCGAAGCCGTGACTATACAACATGGTTTCCTACAATATTTAATTTATTAAAATCCTATAAAATGTTTCAGGTATGTAATTGTTCGATTTATGATTATTTAACAGGTAATCTTTCTAAAGACATAAAGGAAATAATAAGTGAGTATTCATGGTCATATCGTTTGAATTTTTGGGATTATATGATGGCAGCAAGGTTTGATACAGGAGATAAAGAAGTGGAAGAGTTTGTCACCGATATGCTGCTTGGAGACAATAATACAGCCGTTGTCACAACAAATATAATCCGAGCTATTGTTATGTGTCACAATGAAAAATTACATCAATTACTGGCGGATTTTTTGCTTGCAGCAAGATTGCAGGAGGGCATACGTCAAGCTGTTTGTGAAAATGCAGACTGTGGAACAATCTCTGCATTCTTGGTGATTTTTAAGACGATTTATGATAATAATTTAATTCGTTTTGCGGCAGTAAAAAGAGCAGTGGCAACATGGACAGGTCTTTGCGATTTAGACCATGTTGACCGAATTACAGATAAAGTGTTAAATGTTGTCCATGAAGCGATTGAGAGCGGAACAGACAAAGCGATAGAATTTACAAAGTCTAATGATAGTATACAAATTATGTGTGGATTGTGGACATTAGGATTTTATGATATACAAAATGCCATTGATGTGATGGATGAATTTATCGCAAATGGAACAAAAAATCAGCTTCTTACAATGGGTTATTACAATACCTATCTGTATTATCAAGAATATTCTTATAAGACAGCATATAAGGTTGTTATGGCATACCCACAAGATTATGAGCTTATTGCCGTATTTATGCCATCGTTTTTAAATAATACAAGCACATTGGTCTATGGGGCGATAGGAAGAGGAAGACGTCAAGACGGCGAGGAAGAAGGATATAAAGGGATTGCTGTTACCGATTTATATCCATCAAAGGAAGAGGCTTATAAGTGTTATCAGGTAATGAAAGAGATTTATAACCAAATTCCTAAGAAAAGGAAAGAGTTTTCACCGATTATTTTTCCATGGTATAGTGCCTGTCTTACGAAAACAGACCTTGTGATACGTATGTGTGCAACGGCATATGCGCTTTCAGATATCAGCCTTATGGAGGAAGCTTGTACATATCTTCCAGATATTGATGTTTCAGGATATTATACAAGCCGAAGTGCTTATTTGGAATTGCTGACGCATGAACCAAAATCACCAGCGTTAAGGCATTATTTAATTCAAGCAATTGCGGATAAAGAATCATCAACAAGACAAAAAGCATTTGATATGGTGAGCGAACTTCAAAAGGAGGGGCTTAGTGCAGAGGAGTATATTCAGTTAGAAAGCTTTTTAAAATATAAAACATCTGGAATAAGAAAAAATGTTTTAGCATTGCTCAATAAGCAATCATATGAAGGACGTATAGAGAGTGCGAAACGTCTGTTAAATGGCAATGTGACAGAGCTTAGAATGGGTGGTCTTACTATGTTGCAAGATTTGCAGCAAAATAAGGAAGCGATGGCACAAGAAGATGTAAAGATGATGTTTGATAAAGCACTGGAGACACTGCAAGAGATGTCAAAAATTACAGACAGTGAACAGATTATTGTAGATGAGCTTCTTGGGCAGGGAAAGGCAACAGAGGTCTTAAATGAAGAAGGATATGGTTTATATGTACCATCACAAGAGGTTCATATGCCAAAAAGAGAGGAGCATCCAGAAGTATTCCAGAACTATTTTGCAGTTTCAAAGAGTGAGTTAGATACAGCCTTTGACAATCTTGAAGAGTTTTATAAGAAGCACAGTATGTTGGAATATAAGAATGCAGCAGGGGTTGAAACATTATTGTCAAATAATTTATCAGCCATCAATACAGACTCTAATTTGCCAATAGAAGACCGTTACCCGTTTAAAGAATTATGGGTAGAATTTTATGAGACTTATATTAAAAATCCGACGCTTTTATTTCATATGCAGATGGCTAGAAAGGTATTAGCATTAGACAATATTGAGAATAAAGATGCATATGATAAACATATGAAAATACTGCTTGGAAGCTGTCTTTGTGATTATTTTGCTCGCCTGAAAAATCAAAAAGAATATTCCAATGCTCATTATGGATATGACATTGATATAATTATTCGTATTATGGTAAGTATGTATCCAGATACAAAGATAAATAATGTAGCACAAGAAATGTTGAATTATGTGGTTTATCAGGTAGAGGACAGTGCGCTTTGGTTTAAAAGAATTAAAGATAAAAAAAATTATTATTCACAAAATGACAGTGAGGTATCCTTGATTTCTAATGGGAGAATCAGCAGTTTGGTTTATCTTTCATGGAAAACCGATGAGCAGTTTAAAAAGCGTTTTGAAATCTATTATGATATTGACCGACGTTTTGAATATAATAAACATAAAGATTCAAGATATTATTATTATGGCAGAGACCGAAGCAATAGCTATTTAAATATTTTTGATTATATTAAGGCTTATACATTGGGCATGATACCAAAGAATGAAGTGTATAAGGCGGCTTTTGAATATTTTAGTTTGAGTTATACATTGAGTGCGCTGTCTATCTTTTCATTAGACAAATTGCTTCCATATCAGGAAACTCAAATTGCACGTTATATGAAAGATGACAAAGTTGATAAAGAAAGTGATTTTTATAAAAATGCAGTAGACATCTATGAACATATTGTTAATAAGGTATTGGATGTAGAATTGTCAAGGGGGGATTTGCCGACAATCTTTTCTTCTGCCGCTAGAAGTATCCAACACTTTTGCGGAATAGAACGCATGGTTCAGATATTAGTGGCGATGGGCGATGAAAAACTAGATAGAGGAACCTATTATTGGGGTTCTAATGGGGATTCTAAAAGTGTTGTTTTAAGCCATCTGTTAAGTGTATGTTATCCAAAAGAAGGAGACGATGCAAAAAAATTAAAAGTACTTTTAAAGGATAAAAAGATTTCGGAAGTACGACTTTATGAGACGATTATGTATGCCCCTCAATGGATTGATATTATTCAGGAATATTTAAAGAAAGATTTAAAAACAGGCTGCTATTATTTTATGGCGCATATGAATGAGCGGTTTGATGATAAGAAAAAGGCAGTTATTGCAAAGTATACACCTCTTTCAGCAGAAGAATTAAACAATGGTGCGTTCGACTTGAATTGGTTTAAATCTGCTTATAAGACGTTAGGAGATGCAACATTCCAGAGACTTTACGATGCAGCAAAGTATATTTCAGATGGTAATAAACATGCCAGAGCAAGGAAGTATTCCGATGCGGCATTAGGAAAAGTGACCGTTTCAGAATTGGAAGAAAAGATTAAAGATAAGCGCAATAAAGATTTGCTTATGAGTTATGGAGTCATTCCAATTGCTGATGAAAAAGATGAGTTGAGAAGATATGAATTTATACAGGGATTTCGTAAGGAGAGCAGACAGTTTGGCGCGCAGAGAAAAGCAAGTGAAGGTCTTGCGTGTGATATGGCATTGAGAAATTTGTCAACCAATGCTGGATATCAAGATGTGACAAGATTGATTTTGGCGATGGAGACAAAAATGGTGGAAAATGACAGCGATGCATTCAAACCACATACCATTGGCGAAGTTTCAGTGCGGTTAGTTGTTGATTCATATGGCAAAGTAAGTTTGGAATGTGTCAAAAAAGGAAAAACGCTCAAATCGTTGCCAACCAATTTGAAAAAAGATGAATATGTGCTTTATTTAAAGGATATTCAAAAGAAATTAAAAGAACAGTATTCACGAACCGTTAAGATGTTTGAGCAGGCAATGGAAGACAGAGAAGTCTATACCTTTAAGGAACTAAAAAATTTGACAAAAAATCCAGTGATTGAGCCTATTATCAATAACCTTGTATATATTACCTGCGGCAAAACACAAAAAATTGGTATGCTGTCAAATAAAGGACTGATTGATTACAATGATGAAACAGCATCGTTAAAAGGGGATTCAAAGCTTCGTGTTGCCCATCCTTTTGATTTATATCAAGCGGGTTGCTGGAGTGCATATCAAGATTATCTTTTTACTCAGATGCAGGCTGAAACAAGAGTAAAACAGCCATTTAAGCAGGTATTTAGAGAATTGTATGTAAAGTTGTCCGAAGAAAATGAACGATTTAATAGCCGTATGTTTGCAGGCAATCAGATACAGCCTCAAAAGACCGTAGGATGTTTGAAAAATCGCCGCTGGGTTGCTGATTACGAGGAAGGTTTGCAAAAAGTTTACTATAAGGATAATATTATTGCCAAGATATATGCGTTAGCTGATTGGTTTTCACCAAGCGATATTGAAGCACCAACATTGGAGTGGGTTGAATTTTCAGACCGCAACACGTTTAAGCCAATTAAAATTGGTGATGTTCCTGATATTGTGTACTCAGAGATTATGCGTGATGTGGACTTAGCCGTGAGCGTTGCTCATGTAGGCGGAGTAGACCCTGAAACAAGCCATTCTACAATGGATATGAGAAAAGTTATTATCGCTCATAACCTTGCATTGTTTAGGCTGACAAATGTAACGTTTAAAGACCATCATGCTATTATAAAAGGACAGCGGGCAGAATATTCGATTCATCTTGGAAGCGGTGTGATTCATATGCTTGGAAGTCATCAAGTATATGTATTGCCAGTACATTCACAGTCTAGGGGAAAGATTTTCCTTCCGTTTGTAGATGAAGACCCAAAGACTGCTGAAATTATGAGTAAAATTGTTTTGTTTGCACAAGATGAAAAAATAAAAGATCCATATATATTAAATCAGTTGAAATAAAAGAGTAAATTGCAAATATTGAATAGTTGCTTGATGAAATAAAAATTATTGAAGAACCAATATAAAATATATTTGTTAAAACACAAATTTTATTAAACTGGTAAGAATCCCTTAAGTCATTTTATGATTTAGGGGATTTTTTAAATAACGATAAAAGAGTAATTGTTCTTTTGACCGTTGACAACAATGGATTTTTTTCTGAAATTTCGTAGAAAGTAGGAAAATAAAAAAATCCATATATAAGTGATATAGTAATATAATGCGAGAATTGAAGATACTGGTAAATTCAAAATGAGAGAGGAAATATTATGAATACACCCCAATTGGAAACAGAACGCTTAATTTTAAGGAAATTTACACAAACAGATATAGAAGCTTTATATATGCTTTTAAAAGATGAGAAAGTTAATCAATTTTTACCGTGGTATCCGATGAAAACTATTGAAGAAACAAAAAAGTTTTATGAGGAAAGATATGCGGCAAAATACGAACAGCCACAGGCTTACGCATATGCCATCTGTTTAAAAAGCAATAATTATGCTATTGGTTATATCAATGTTGATATGGAGGAACACCACGATTTTGGTTATGGACTTCACAAAGATTTCTGGAATAGAGGAATTGTTACAGAGGCAGGAAAAGCGCTTATACAGCAAGTAAAAAAAGATGGCATGTTGTATATTACGGCAACACATGATGTTAAGAATCCTCGAAGCGGTCGTGTAATGCAAAAACTTGGAATGAAATACTGTTATTCTTATAAAGAATATTGGCAGCCTAAAAACATTCCAGTTCTATTTAGAATGTATCAGTTAAATTTTGACGGAAATGAAGCCTTTGTATATAAAAAGTATTGGAATATGTATCCGAATCATTTTATTGAAAACTTATGATTTGATTAAATGGTGCAATTTATCATTTGCTGATAAGTTTAAAATAAATGTATGTCTTAGCGTATATTTTGCAAATTTCTAGCATTTTACTATATAAAAAATTATGATATAATAAACATAATTATGTGATGTTATTTAAATTTGATTCATAAACTTTTGAAATTTTATGATACATTTATTTATGATATGATAAAATGATTGAATCATTATATTGTAAATGGGTGTCAGATTTGTAAAATAAACAGTTTTGTTTATATATAAAACGGCTAAAAATGGGAGGGAATATGTTAGAGATTAAGGGAAAATATAATACAGCAAAAATTTTTACAGATATTGTAGACCAAGAATCCATTGCACAGATTATGTTATTGTGCAATCAAGAGATAACAAGCGGCAGTAAAATCCGGATTATGCCAGATATTCATGCAGGTGCTGGCTGTACCGTTGGAACAACCATGACAATAACGGATAAAGTTATACCAAACTTGGTTGGTGTTGATATTGGATGCGGTATGGAACTGATTAAAATAAAAGAGAAGCATATTGAATTGCAAAAGTTGGATAAATTAATCTATCAAAAAATTCCGTCTGGTTTTAGTATTCGGGAAAAAGCACATCCTTTTATAAAGCATAGTTCATTAAACAATTTGTATTGTTATAAAGAAATTAATATGCTGAGGGCTGAGAAAAGTCTTGGTACACTTGGCGGCGGCAATCATTTTATTGAGGCAGATAAAGATGAAGAGGGAAATATTTATATTGTAATTCATTCAGGGAGCCGACATTTAGGATTAGAGGTTGCTAATTACTATCAACGGGAAGGGTATCGTCAGTTAAATGGAAGCAGTAAGGCAGATATCGATGCGTTAATTCAGCAATTAAAGGCGGAAGGGCGAGATAAAGAGATTCAAAAGAGTGTTGCCGCTTTAAAAAATGTAAAACGAACCCATATTCCAAAAGATATGGCATATGTTCAGGGTGATTTATTTGATAAGTATATTCACGATATGAAAATTATTCAAGAGTTTGCTATGCTTAATAGAAAAGCAATGATGGATGAAATTATCAGAGGAATGAAACTGCATGTCGTTGACCAATTTACAACAATTCATAATTATATTGATATGGAGGCAATGATTTTAAGAAAAGGGGCAGTCTCAGCAAAAAAAGGAGAACAATTATTAATTCCTATTAATATGAGAGATGGTTCGCTTATTTGTGTTGGAAAGGGCAATGATGAATGGAATTGTTCGGCTCCGCACGGTGCAGGAAGATTGATGAGTCGGTCAAAAGCAAGGCAATCGTTTACTGTATCATCATTTAAAAGTGAGATGGAAGGAATTTATACCACATCGGTTGGAAAACAGACATTGGATGAGTGTCCTATGGCTTATAAGAGCATGGATGATATTGTCAATAATATTGGAGATACTGTAGAAATTGAAACGATTATTAAGCCTATTTATAATTTTAAGGCGGGAGAAGAAGATATAGCATAAAAAGGGAAAAATTGAAATGAAATAGATTATAAGTTATAAAGAGGTTGTTCTAAAAACGATGAAATGGACTTAGAACAACCTCTTTGTTTAAAATGTGTATTTTAATATTGATATTTTTTCTTTTTAATAAAAATAAAGAAAGCAGTCATTAAAGCGGCAGCAAATTCTGCAATTACAATAGAAAGCCAGATGCCATCAACACCAAGAAGAATTGGTAAAATTAAAACAGCAGCAAGTTGAAAGAATAAGCTTCGCAAAAAAGAAATCAATGCAGAAGTTACCCCATCATTTAATGTTGTAAAAAAAGAAGAACCATAAATAGCAATACTTGCAAATAAGAAAGAAAACGAATAAATCCGAAAAGCTCTTATAGTTATTGTCATAAGGTTTGTATCATAGCTGACAAAAATTCCGGCTAATAGTTTGGCTGAAAGTTCTGCCATTACAAACATACTGATTGCAAAAATACCAATAATAACAAGACTTTTTTTTAATAATCCTTTCATTTCAGTATGATTTTTTGCACCATAATGATAACTGATAATAGGTGCAGTTCCTGTAGCATAACCAATGAAAACACTAATAAAAATCATATTTACATACATTAATACGCCATATGCAGCAATACCATTTTCACCAATATATTTTATTAGCTGAAAATTATATAACATACTGACAATGGAAGTAGAAATATTGCTCATCAATTCAGAAGAACCATTTATACAAGCTTTTAATAAAGCTTTACCATCAAATTTTGTCTTTGTTAAATGAAGTGAACTGTTTTTTGACTTTATAAAATAAATGATAGGAATACCACCGCCCAATAATATACTGATGGCTGTTGCAACAGCAGCACCAACAAGTCCCCAAGAAAAAACTGCTATAAATAAAGCATCCAATATTATATTGGTGATGCCGCATATTAGTGTTACAATAAGACCAAGTTGTGGTTTTGAGATGGTAATAAAAAAACTTTGAAATTCAAATTGAAGCATATAAAGAGGCAAAACTATCAATAAGATTCGTCCATAAATAACACAATTATCTAAAAGTACCCCCTTTGCTCCTAATAATAAAGCAATGGGGTGAATAAAGATAAAACCAATTATTGCAATTATTGTACCACTAATCATAGTGCAATATATAAATAAAGAAAAAAATTGCTGTGCCTTATCGGATTTGCCTTCACCCATACTCTTTGAAACAAGAGCACTTCCGCCTGTTCCAAACATAAAACCAATAGAAGATACAATCATAATAAAAGGCATAATAAGGTTGACAGAGGCAAAAGGTGTTTTTCCAACAAAATTAGAGACAAAAAATCCATCAACAATACTATATAATGATGTAAAAACCATCATAATAATAGATGGCAATGTAAAACGTAATAGTTTATTATAATTAAAATGTTCTGAAAGTTGAATCTGCATACATATCCTCCTAATAAAAAGTAAATTTATGATTCATTGTAAGAATATTTATATTAATAATTTCTTAATTTTTTGTTTAAAAGCGGTTAGATAGCGTTGTGTTAATTCTACATAGAGTGTTCGTTCTTTATCAGACCAAGTGTCAAATATTTCATTTTCAATTGTTATCAACTGAGAGATGGTATTATTAGCAAGTTGTTTGCCTTTATCGGTAAGAAAAATTTTCTTTTTTCTTCCCTCAAATGATTTTAAATAGATGATATCTTGTGTTTCAAGTTTGCGCAAAGCAGAATTGATAGTCTGTTTGCTTGTACCTGACATAAGAACAATATCGTTAAGTAAACATTCACCTTCCTGACAATAGATGGTATAAAGAATCGTCATGGTACTGTCTGACAATCCTAGTTTAAGTGCTGCTTCATGATAGGCTGCCTCAATTTCTGATGACAGCAGATTAAAGCGTTTCATTTGTTCATTTATTAAAGTCTTCATTTTAAACCTCCAAAAGTACGATATCGTACCAAATAATATAGTATGATTTCATACTAATGTCAAGAGGTTTTATTCCATAAATTTTTACATAATAGAAGATAAATTGATGATGATTTGAAGTACTGTTAAATTGATTATACAGAAGTTTAGTAAAGTAATGATTAAGAATTGTGATGAAGAGGATACGTCAATGAGTAGAAGTTATAAACATATTCCATGTTGCAAAGACCCTAATACAAAGGGAATGAAACGGCTTGCCAATAAAATGGTTCGCAGAACTTGTTTTGATATTCCGTCAGGCAATGCCTACAAAAAAGTATTTTGTTCATATAATATTTCAGATTATAAATTTTTTGAAACGTTTTATTCTTATATGAATTGGTACAAAGAATATATATATGCAAAACGGTATACTTATAAAGAATTGTACAGAAAATGGTATAAAGAATATAAAATGAAATAAAAGAAAAAGAATAAAAAATGAAAAAAGCTATTAAAAAATGAGGATGCAAAAAACATCCTCATTTTCTAAACTATTCACTTGCAAATATGCAGGGAATTGTTTATAATCATCTTAGGAACAATCAAAGGATATTTGGCTTGTCCGATGATTGCCACCGGAAACTAATAAATAGTATTTATAAGTTATGACAAGCTATCTCCTATTTGGCGTAGGAGATAGCCATTTTATTTTTTGTGGTGATTGTCTATGTAAGTTAAGGCAGTAAATACTAATAATAGTGTTAATACTTCTAATGTATTCATAGAACCCCCCTCTCCGTTTCCAGAAAGAGCAATCACTAGACTATCCCTATGTTGTTCTAATCCGATTAAAAAAATTATATCATATTTTGTCAAAAATTGCTATCAAATTCTAGTCTATTCAATTTCTTTATAAAAAGAAATAGTCGTTTTTTTATTTCTCAAAATATTTCCATATCTATTATTTGTAATTATTATTTAACCTCATTAAGGAAGTCCCCCCCCATTTCAGTGCTGCAAATGAATAAGTGGAGGGACTTGCGTTGTGATAGTAGCTATGAGGTTATGAGCAAGCAGCGTAGCGGATTGCGAATATTCACTTAACAGAAAGTTTATTATCAAATCCCCTTAAATTTGAAAAATTCAAAAGAGATTGTATATATAGTTGAAGTTTTTTGTTTTTAATCTCATCAAGTGATGAATATTTATTTAATATAAAAATAATACAGATTTTATATTAAATGATGAAAATGAAATATTATTTATATATAATATATAATTATTAATATAAGTATATTATTAAATAGTACAAATATAAGATTAAATTTTGGTTATATTGTATAGTGTTAAAATTATGTTTTTTATGTACAATGTATTTAGCAAAATTCAATTATTTTTTTATGCTTTTTATTAATAATTAGACAAAGAGTTGATTTTTTTGGCAAAGGAGGAAAATAATAATGGAAGATAAAAATTACACAGTTCATTTTAATACATCAAATGGAGGTCAAGTAAATATTGCAAAAGATAATGCTACAATACGTGCCACAGTAAATAATGGAGTTTCTGCAAATGAGTTAGATAATATTATAAAAGGAATTATGAGTAATTTATCGGATTTGAAAAAAGAAGATGCAGAAGAAATTAGTGATATTGTGGATATGGTAAAAGAAGAATTGAAAAAGCCTGAACCCAAAGTAAGCAGGCTAAAAAATTGTTTAACCTTAATTGCTTCTATGTTTACCATTGCAAATGGGATACCTACATTGGCAAATAATTTACAAAAATTGATAGATTATATTATGCCATATATTCATTAGGAGAGTGTATATGGAAAGACAAAGTACAGATAAAGTAGAAGTGAATGTTTCTGATGGCGGACAATTAAATTTGGCATTGGATAATGGACAAATCTATGCAGCGATAAATAATAGTGAGCAGAATCATATAAAATCAAATATACATAGCCGAACAGCTGAATATTTGAATAAATGGAATAGTAATATGTTCCTTAATGATTTTAATAAGCGTGATGAAAATGTGGGCATCAATATATGTTTAAGAGAATTATATGTAGAAAAACATTTACCACACTACATATGGAAAGAAAATACAAAAGAATCAGATGATTTGAAAAATTTATTATCGGAATATATTGATAAAAATGGCAATAATAAAATGCTTTTTATATTAGGACAGCCCGGAATTGGCAAAAGCACGTTGATTACATGGATTACAGCTAATATGATTTATAATATAAATGATATTTTAGTATATCAATTTGCTTCGGATTTGAAAAATGTAGATTGGCAAAATAGCAGTAATAAATATAATATAGCTGATGAAATATTAAAAGAGTTAAATTTATCCTATGATAATTTAGAAGGAAAAACATTAATTATTGATGGTTTTGATGAAATTATTGTAGGAGGGAATAGAATAAAAATTATAAATGATATATATCATCAATGGATAAAAGGGAATTTTATAAATAAGTTTTCATTGATTATTACATGTAGAGAACATTATATTGAGGATTTGCAAAAAATGGATTGCGATTATATTACATTGCAGACATTCGATGAAGAACAAATTAAAAGTTTTTGTATGGTTTATCAAGAAAAAAATAATAGTAGCATATCTAAGGATATGATAGAAAAAATAATAGAAAATAAAGATATTTTAGGTATTCCTCTTATATTATATATGATTTTAGCTTTAAATATTTCTATTGAAAAAGAAGGCTCTCTTGCAACAGTTTATAACCAGATTTTTTCTATAAAAGATGGAGGAATTTATAGTCGATGTTTACAAAATAAAAGATATGAAACGCCGCATAGAATAAGGGAAATAAAAGAACAAATCCATCTAGTATCACAAAAAATTGCTTTTTGGATGTTTGAAAATAATTCAGGAGAAGCATATATTCCACAAAAAGAATATCAAGAAATATGTAATAGTGTTATACAGAAAAATAAGCAGAAAAATCAAGATATTTTAATTGGAAATTTTTTTAAAACAATTAAGCATTGTGAAGGAATAGAATCCAAACGATTATCGTTTGTTCATCGTTCTATTTATGAATATTTTGTTGCAGAATATATTTTTGAACAGATATGTATATCAATTAAAAAATCTAAAGAGGAATTGGCAGGTGTTTTTGGAAGACTTTTAAAGAAGAAAATTTTATTTATTGAAATATGCAAATTTTTAAAATTTAAAATTGAAACTAGCGAATTAAACAGTATGTTTGACATAGTATGCGATGTATTTAATTTAATGATAAGTGATGGAATGACTTATTATACTAAAGAATGTTATAAAAATGTAATGAATTGTGAAATGAAGGTATTTGCTAATATGCTTGATATTGTGCATCTATGGGATAGAGATATTTATCAATTTAATGAACAGATTAGTAATTATATAAGATATAATTTAGGTCTGTTTTTTTTAGATTTGCGTAAACTTAATTTACAAGAAAGTAATTTACAAGGAGTCAATTTACAAGGAGTCGATTTACAAGAAATTGATTTGCGAGGAGCCAATTTACAAGGAATTGATTTACAAAGAAGCAATTTACAAGGAGCTAATTTACAAGAAGCCAATTTACAAGAAGCCAATTTACAAGAAGTTGATTTACAAGAAAGTAATTTACTATGGGTCGATTTACAGAACGCCAATTTGCAAGAAGTTAATTTACAAGGAGCCAATTTACAAGGGGCTGATTTACGAGGAGCTAATTTACAGCGAGCAAAATTACAAAGAGTTGATTTATGGGCAGCCAATTTACAAGAAGCTAATTTACAAGGAGCCAATTTAGAGAGAACTAATTTACAGCAATCAGAATTACAAAGAGTTGATTTACAAAGAGCTAATTTATGGAGGGTCAATTTACAAGGTTCAATTTGGTTATTATCTGATATTGCCAAAATACTGCCACAATTAAAAGAAGCAGAGTTTGAATATGTTTTAGTACAAGATGAAAATGAAATGAAGAAAATATATAAAAATGAATTATTTTCATAATAACTATATAAATTCACCTATTTAAGCAATATAAGACATATTTAGTTAAAATGGGGAATGTATAATAAACTCTGACTTACATTCCCCAAATCATATTAACTTATCAACATCAATTCACTATCCTTAAATTTCAACCTATTTCTCACTTTTTATAACAGCCTCAATTTTATTATTGATATATTCCTCAAAATTGCCAAATACGGTTTCAATAGCAATCTTAGAATTATCACTAATCAATTTTTCAGCAATTTCGATAGCTTGTTTTTTGGCATTATTTGCAGCAGTTTTATCAAATTGACCACTTTTTTTAAGGGAATCAACATAAGTCTGAGAAACGGAAGTGACAGCAGTGGTGATAGCTTCTTGTGCATAATCAATATATTGGTTTAATTTTTCGTGTTCTACAAATGTTTTTGTTTTTTGAAGGTCGTCAATTTTTTCGTTTAAAAAGGTGATAACTTTATTAATAACGGCAATACCACAGCCTGTTATAATTGTAAATAAAAATAATTCTGCAATTTCTTTTAATAGTTCATTCATCTATAGGTTCTCCTAATCTTTATTATTAAAATCATTTTTTAAATATTGACGATAAACATCATCAATATATTTTATGCTTTCATCGACTAAACCATTTTCCATACCGCGACTGTTTAGCAGTTGTTCATATTTATGATGTGTTCGTTTAATATGGTCAAAAGATTCCCGGTTGAAATTTTTTCCATTTGACAGTTCCGTACAAAAATTTAATATTTCGTAACGCCAGTCATCAATTTCTTTGTTATAAAGTTGGTCTGTTATTTTTTCAATGCCTTCACTTATCTTTACAATTTCTTTATACTGCCAGTTATCATGCCGCTCCAAAGAAGAAATGCGGGATTCCAACTTTTCTTTATCGGTTTCAGCATTTGTTTTAATGCCAAATTTCTTTTTAAAATAAACAAATAAATCAATAAATTCTTTTAGCGCAACAGCAATAATAAAAAAACTGAATATAAACAAACCAATATCCATGTCTAATAAATGTTGTAATGTATCCATTGTTAAAAAATCCTTTTCATAAAATTCTTTTCGTAAAATAAAAGAGCTGTAAAAGCTCATTTGTTTCAATGTATCAATATAATATAAAGTTTATAATTTTATTGTTAAAGATAGCGACAAAGGATTCGGTCAATGGTTTCTCCAAATAAACCAGCAAATCCTTGTTCTTTGTTATTATCATTGTGATTGTTTCCAGAAACTTTATCGTACCAGCCATGTTCAATAGTAGATACTTGATATAAAATATCCCTATTATCAGACCAAATTTGAATGGCATCCATTTCTTTTCCAATAATGCCAGCATAACCATTGTTGCTATCGTTTTCATCATAACCTGTTACATCAGGAAGCCATCTATGTTCATTTTTTAAATGGACTTTAACATGGATATCATCTGCAATCATAACAGCAGTGATAGGCACATTTTTAATACCAGCATAGCCATTGTTTTCATCTTCTGTGTCAAATCCACAAACTTCTGGCAGCCATTTATTTACAAAAACTTTATAAGTTATATTTGATGAATCTGTTATTGCACTAGATTCTGGCTTTGTGCAGGATTGTTGCGGTTTCTCTATAGAATCATTAGGCAATTCTTCATGGTCTGCATATTTAATTTGCAGTCGGTCAATTGGTTTTCCATAAATACCAGCATAGTCGGTATCTTCTTTTACCCAAGAAAGATAATCTTCACCACAGCAAGAAACACGATAAAGAACATCTTTGTCATTTCGGTCTGTTTTGATTCGGATACCATCAATCAGTTGTCCATAAATACCTGCATAATCCTCTCTGTTGCATACATAAGGCAGCCATGTGCCACCCAATGTATGAACTTGACAATAGACATTTTCTTCAGAGGAAGATATATAAACACATTCTATGGGACTGTTTTGTATGCCTGCATAATCTTGTGTATTCCAAACATTAGGAAGCCAAGTGTGGTTGGTATAAACTTGATATTGAAAACCATGTTGATTTTTGGTTGTTGAAGTTGTTGGATATATATCATTTTTAGTGTAATCTTTGGAATCATCATAAGTGCCATGTAGTTTTGCATTAACAATATTGGCAATTTCGGGCATTTTACTTTTAAGATAATCACCAGGACAATTGGTGTTGGCAAAGAAATAGTGACATGTAAGAGAACCACTTGCATCGCCTGTCCATGTAAGTTCTGGAATATGGTTTCTTTGACAAATATCCACACATAAATCAATTAATGTGTAAAAAGCTTTGTCGGATATATGCCATTGTCCGCCATATTCATCATTGGATACTTCAATTGTAACAGCTTGATGGTCGTTAGAAGGACTGCTAGAAGTCCAAGCTCTGTTTTCTTCATCAACATATAAACCAACAGTTCCATCACTGTCAATGCCATAGTTGGAAGAGCCTTGTCGTTCGGGATTGGCAAACAGTTCACCGCATCGTTGTGCGGATAGAACGCCAGCCATATGATGTATAGTGATTTTTTGAATGGTGTTATTTCTAGGGCAGTTGCAGTTTGGTGACTTAATGACTACATTGACTAAATTACTATTACTCATAATATGTTTCTCCTTTCGTATTTTTAAATTTTTTATTTTATTGCATAAAAAAAGATGAGAGCAGTCTCATCTTTTAATTGGTTTATATAGAGTTGTTTGTTTTATAGGTTAGCGTTGTTAAAAATATTTATAAATTGGCATTTTCAAGAGCCTTTTTTAGTTGTATAATTTGCTGCTGTTGATTTTCAATTGCTTTTTGTTGTTCTTGAACCACTTTTATTAATGGAGCAATAAATTCATCATATCTTAAAGCATAATCGTATTCACCTTTTATTACTTCTTCAATTGGATTTTCTAGCTTCTTTCCATTTTCATCTTCATATTTGATGGTTTTCTTTGGCGACTTAATAAATCCTGCAAAATCCGAACTATCCATATTTAAATCATTCATTAATTCTTCAATATCTTGTGCAATAAATCCGTAATGAGTTCGCCCTGATGTGCCATCAATCATTTTGTAAGATACAGGATTTAAGCCGTTAATAAATGCCTGGACTTTTTGTGTTTCAAGATTGTTGATATCCGTTTTTCTTGTTCGGTCGGAGGTTTGAATGGTGCCATTATTGGCATAAATATTTCTCCAATGAAAACTACTTTTTCCTAAATCTACTTCTTCTGAAATTGACCATAAACTTGTTTCATCAAATGTATAAACTCTTGCTAACTCTGGATTTTTAGTGATTTGTATGGCTAATTTATCATGTGGCTCACAAAAAATATTTCCATTATAAAAACGTACCTTACATTTTTTACTATTAGTTTTATCATGTGCTTCAATCCCACAACTACTACCTACATCTCCTGCTATTTTTGAAAAAAGTGATAATTTATTAAAACTATCTTGAGTAATTATCTTATCACATAATATATCAATACGACTACTTTCATTTGATAAAAAAATACTAGTATCAACACCATTCATATAAATACTGGCATCAGTATTCATTGTTCCACCATTTAAAGATAGTGCACCAATATTTTCAGGAGTAAGATTGACATTTCCTGTTCGATAGTTATTTTCTTCATTTCCCTTTACTCCTGCAATTCCACTGGTGACAGGTGCGCTATAATCTACATTCTTTAATATAATTTTCCCCATATATTTTCTCCTGCTATTCTTTAATTAAAATCAATTATATTTTATTGTAAAAAAAGATGAGAAAATAAATTCTCATCTTTACATTGAACTATAAATTTTTGAAAATTCTTTTTTTATCTGGTCTATTTCTTTGTGTTGATTCTCTATGGTAATTTGTTGATTCTCTATAGTTTTTTGCTGTTCTTGAACCACTTTTATTAATGGTGCTATAAATTCATCATATCGCAAAGCATAATCATATTCACCTTCTATTATTTCTTCAATTGGATTTTCTAACTTCTTTCCATTTTCATCTTCATATTTGATGGTTTTCTTTGGTGATTTAATTAATCCTGCAAAATCTGAACTATCCATATTTAAATTATTCATCAACTCTTCAATATCTTGTGCAATTAAACCATAATGTGTTCTTCCTGATGTACCATCAAGCATTTCATATGAACAAGGAATTAATCCCTTGATAAACGCCTTACTTTTTTCTGATTCAAGACTTTTTATCTCCTTTTTTCTTGTTTTATCTGAAGTTTGAATTATTCCATTTTGTGCATAAATGTTTCTCCATTTTCTATTAGCTTGATGGCCTGCTCCTAAATCATAATAGGTAGTTGAACCATATAAAGAAGGACATAAAGATGTATCTGTTAATTCAATTCCTTTTCCATAATTCCTTTGTCTAATAGTATATGAATTATTAAATTCAATAGAACTTGAATTTATCTGTGAAACTAACATTGAATTGGATGTGAATCTTATACCATATCTAATAGTTAAACTAATATTTGAAAGTCCAGTCATATTTCCTTGACCACTCATATTTATTTCTTTGCCAGTCATATCATTACTAAATATACAATAATTATTTCCATTATCATTACTAGGACCTAATGGTTCTTCATAAGTAAAATGTAATTTAGAAGCAGTATATTGTGATGAATAATCATCTCCTTCTATTCTAATACCTCCACTTATTCCAGAACCACTGTCTAAATCTATCCAAGCACCTTCTTCCATTTGTCCACCAGATATCTGTAAATATCTACTATCTATATCTTGTCCATTATATATTAATGTTGAACCTGCAATAATGGAGGCAGAAACCATATTAAATTTTAAAAGTTGTGAATTATTGTTTCCTTCAATACCAATTGGTGAAATTATCAAACATTCTTCATCACCACTAATAATTCCACCTGACAATGGTAAACAAAAGTTTTTATAATTAATACTATCTAGTATGGTTCGTTCTTTACTCCATTCTTCAATGTGTTGAAATCCCCAAGAAAGATTTTTATCATTAGCAGATAAAGGGGCTTTTATATATATTCCATATAAGTTGCCATCACCAAATCCGTTCCTATGTCGAACATTTATAATATAATTCCAATCAGAATTGCCATCTTTTGAATATGTCCCTAAAAAACTCCTATAGTTACGTAAATTCATTAAATTAGGTAATACAAGTGAACCACTAGCGGGTAATGTTGGACTTGATGTATTTGGTATAGAGTTTGGGATTATTAAATCTCCAGTTATTGTATCTCCAGTTTTATTTACTTTTCCATCAACAGTGCTAGTCAATGTAGTAATTAAATCATTTAAGACTTTACCCTGTTTAGCCGATAATGGTTTATTTGTTATACTTGAGGTAAGATTGTCTATAATATCCAACACATTTACTTTACTTGTAGTAATTCCATCAATCAAACTTTTATTATTTTTTATATATGCTACAATTTCACTTAATTGATCGAGTGTTATATCATCACTATCTGCAAGTGTATTAAGTCTAGTTGTAAGCGTAGTAATTAGATTTCTTATATCTGCATGTGCTTCTTCTGAACCATTATGTTCTGATATGTTCGTTTCTGCTGTTCCGCTTGAATCTGCACCAATATTTTCAGCAGTAATATTTATATTCTTTTGAGAACTGCCATCATAAGCACCTTGAGAAATCCCATTTAATGATATAGTCAAAGCAGATGGATTCTTCATTACTTGTGGCTTATTTTTAATATAAACATCTGAATTACTGTCTGACACATTCCAGTCAGCCTGTACATTTACCTGTGCACCTGCCTCTATATTATCTAATTTTTCTTTATCTTCAGGTGACATCAATCCGGCAATATTTCCATTTGCATTGCCAAGCGAATTGTCTGCATCCGATATATAATAAATTGTTCCATTCATTTTTTCAGCATTAGAAAGATTGTTATATTCAGCTTGTGTTAATGTCATTGTGAGTGTTCCAGACAAACAGTCCCATTTATTATCATGTGTCCAATAAATATTTGTACCAGCAGGATAAGAATAACCTGCACCATCTTTAAATCTGGAATCGGTTATAAAGGCTTCATTGATATTATACATATGTCCTGCAATATTTCCATTGGTTGGGATTTGTGAAAAGGCAATCGTTCCTTGTGGAAGCAGGGAACCTTTCCAGCTATCAGCATATTCTTTTGATTGTTCACTCCAATACTTAGAATTATTGGTATTTTCTCCTTCTCTAATTCCAGTATTTCCATGCGCCCAGCTTTGTGCTTCTTTTGCTGAGTTTAGGGCAGAAGCGGCACTGTTTGCAGAAATTGTTTCAGAATGAGCGGCATTATTTGCACTAATATTGGCATGATTTGCAGCATTTTCAGCATTGGAAGCATTTAAAGTTGCTTCAGTAGCTTTTGTGGTAGCTATATCAGCAGAAGCAGCAGCATTGTCTTCACTTATCTTAGCAGCATCAGCACTTTCTCTTGCAGCAGTGATAACATAAGTATAATCTGCATTTGCTTTTTCAAGCAAATCTGTTAGTGCATTAAATTCATCTGAAGAGATAATTCGGTCATCAGGATAAGCACTTGAATCAATTAACAAATCAAATTTCATTGGAGAAAGTCTTTTTTTGTGTTCAAAATCATAAAAGATTAATTCAACATTGGCTTTTCCAGGATAATAAAGCATATTTTCGGTTAATTCTAATAAGATGGAGCCATCGTCTTGTATAACAGCACTGTGTTCTAATAAAGCTCTGTTATCAGGAGTTAATACTTTTACTTGTATTTCAATCGATGAATCCAGTGCAAAGGGTTCACCATGTTCCATACATTGTATAGGAATAAAGCGACTGCCTTTATCGTATTCTTTTGCTAAAACTGTTTGACCGTTTCTTTGATGAAAATCTAACACCAATTTATTTGTTGTTGTTTGTAAATTTGTATTCATTTATTTTCCACCACTTTCTTTTATATAAAATAAATGAACGACTGTAAAAAGAAATTTTGGTACTAGATATCATTTCTATTTAGTATAAGATTTCTATTTTATAGACGTTCTTCCAATTGTTTTATTCGTTCATTTTGTGATTGAACCGTTGCTATTAAATCGGCAATAAGTTCTTCATATCGAAGACCGCATGTTTTATTGCCATTTGTATCCATATTTTCAACATATAAAGCAGAATCCGATTCTAATAATGTTTTGACTTCTTGTGCGATTAAACCATGATGGCATTGATTGTTTAATTCATTATTATATTTGAACTGAACGGGATTTAATGAATAAATAAAATCAGATATTTTATTTATATCAAGATATTTAATACTATTTTTAATATTTTTATCGGAACCGATAACAGGAGTGCTGCCAAAGTAACAATAACCATCATTTCTTAATTCATGTGCAATTGTATTTGAAGTTGTGAAAATGATTAATTTTTCTTGGGAGAGGGAAGCTTTTAAAATGCCATCTTGATTGTATGCTTGAAATTGATTAGCGCCAAAATAGGTAAGTCCTGTATAAGCATCAACTCTATTATCAACATGTAATTTACAAGCATAAGGAGTCCAATAGGATTTCGTATTATTATTAGTTGTTTTACTAGTAAAATATAAGCCATTTGCATTTGCTGTAAAATGTTCATCTGCCTGTGGGTCATGAATATATAAGCCAACAC
Organism: uncultured Lachnospira sp.; assembly: GCA_910589305.1. GTDB lineage: Bacteria > Bacillota > Clostridia > Lachnospirales > Lachnospiraceae > Lachnospira. The sequence goes on from CAJUTV010000003.1 coordinate 163,806, forward strand.
TTTGAATACTTGTGTTTACTTCGTTTGTTAAATCAGAAACTTTAACAAAATGTCCTTTTATCTGCATTTGGTATTTATCTTTTGAGTTGTCTACCCATGTCTCAAGCTGGATAGATGATGGCTCAGAAGCTTCACTTTTTATATGAATAGTTCCGCCTGTGATATTTACATTTGGTGATACTAAATCACTGGCATACATTTTGCCAGAAGCAGTAACATACCATTTTCCATAATAGTTATTGTCTGTATATAGTTCTTGTACTGAAAATACCCATGTATCATTATTAGAAGGAGGCTGTATATAAACTCGATATTGGTTCATGTCTTTACATAAATATTCAGAAGTAATGTTCCAACCGCCTATAACACCTTTTTGCGTATTAATTTCTCCATTAAAATAAGCTTTTCCATCGGTGTCAATTCCAACAATTCTTGTTTTTTTATTGTTAGCGTTATTATAAACCCCAAAAACATCATAATTATTTTTATCGGTTTCACCAATTCCTAACGGATTAATAACAACAGAAGTTTTGCTGTCTCCAATATTTAGATAACCACCACCAATATAAGGGGAGATTATTGAATTTTCATCAATTGTTGTTGTAAAATCAAAGTGTAATGCTTCTTTAACATTGTTTAGTATATTAAGAGTAGAATCTAAATTATCAATATCGGATATGGAAGGTGAATTTGTATGTTCCCAATTAATCGTTACATCTGAAAAGGTTAAATGATTATTTGCATATACAATTTTTTCATCAGCAAGAGAAAACGAACCATCATTAAAATCCATATGGATTCCCACAGAATCAAGCAGTCCTTCATTTAAATCCATATGGATTCCTTTGATTAAACCGCCTTTCTCGTTCGTTGTAAAGTCCGAAGAATAAATATCGCCTGATATAATCTGTCCAGCAAGAACGGTGTCTGCATTAACTCCATAAATAGTATACGTTTGATTATTTAAAGTATAGGTTTGTTTGCCGATTGCAAGAATGGTTGTACGCCAGTTATCTTTTGTCATTATAATGTTGGCATTGTTAATTCGTAATTGTTCGTCCGAATAGAAATTGTTTACATCATCATATCCGCGAGATAATAAACCATGTTCATCCATTTCAATTGTAGAATGTGTATTAAATACGTTAAATTGAGCAGAATTTAAGCCATCTGTTCGTAGTTTTTCTATGGAGTAATTGGCTTGCTGCCCTTGCTCTGCCTGTTTTTTAATAGCAGAATAAGATGTAGACATAGAGGATACTTGCGCAATCGTATTCGACAATCGGTCGGATAAATTATTGATTCCTTTTGTTATATCTGAAAAAGTGACAGATAAGGTATCTAAATTGTCATAGTCAATATGAATATCAATCAGCCTCATTTTATATACTTGCCCGTCAATTTTTGTGCGAATAAAATTTCCTAGACAAAAATCATCAAGAATAGGCTCAAATATGCAATCGCCTTGTTCATTTTTTATCAGTAGAAGATTGGTAAGAGTCTCCGAAATGCTATATTGTTGGTTGCCCGATTTCATTAACTCTTTTTTGGCAACTTCTTTTAATTCTTCACATTTTTGAATGATTTGGGCATTGGAAAGTCCATCTGAAATATAATTTTCATTGGTATAGTTATCCTCTCGCATATAAGATAACAGCAGTTTCCATAAATCATCACCTACATATTGATGAAAATTTAAAGTATTGTGAACAGTAGAAAGGATTGCTTGTATGGAATCAAATACCGTTTCTACCACTTGAATTTGTCCTTCTCGTATTTTTAGTTCTTTATCAATTGCTGTCTTTTTCTCATAATATGTCGCATAAAGTTTATAAAGGGGCGAGTTTTCTAAGGAGCAATTTTCTTCTTGTAAAACATCAAGAACGATTTGTATTGCTTCGCTAAAAATATGTAAGTTACTTTTGCAATGTTTTATTAATTCTCTTTCAAATTCCTCCTTATTATCAATATCATAAATATCTTGAATATGATTGTTGTCAAGCCGATGTATCGCTCGCTCAATTTTTTGATGAATATAGTCTGTGGAGTTATCACTAATTGAGATGTGAATAGAATCAGGATTTTCGGCTGTATCTTCTGCATTACTATAGGATTGTATTCTAAATTTACCTGTCCATTGTTTTGTATCAAGGTTATAATCATAATCAAATGTTTCTATTTTATATATGCTAGTATCAATAATACATTTAGCCATTGCTAAAACAGCATTATTAACTGTATATTTAGAAACAGTATCAATATCAAGTACACAGACAGGAGAGAGTGCCAAAGGAGTAAGAAGTGCTAATTGTTTATTGGCGGTTGAGTTTTCAAGTACCCATACAGGCATCATACTATTTTCAAGATACATTTTTAAATCCAGTGCATTGTATAAAGCATTGGTTAGATTAGCGAAACCTGTATAAGAAGTTTCTAAATGCTCCCATTTTTTTGATGGATAGAGATTATTAAGGGCTGTTATTATTTCATTATAACCATCTATTGGTAATGAGGATAAATTATAAATTTCTTCTTGTTCATAATGATTGGATAAATTTTGGTAAGCATTTAAACAATCAACCAATTCTTTAGGCATATCCGATTGGATATCTTCATTAAAATATAAAATTTGATTCGTTCCATTTGGACTGATATTTTTTAAGGTTGCGTTGATGGTATCATCACCGCCTGCAATATAAAAACAAGTTTTAATCGAATCGGTATCTGCTTCAAGATTGATATTAGAGCCAATCGTTGATTTATCAATAAGGATATTTGTATCTTTGCCATAAGGAAAATGAATAGCAGTACAGCCACATTCAGGACAAATTTTAAAATCTTGTTCATTGTGATAACCACATTCCAAACAGGTCGTTTTCATATCATATATATAAATACTTCGGTTATTGGTATCAAATAAAAATAAGCAGCCTAGTTCGGTTGCAACCGTTCCTGTTAAAAAATCATAAACAGAAACATTATCGGCACTAAAAGAGCGCTGCACGTTATAAAGGGTTTCATCAACATATTGAATCGTATAATCGCTGCATTTGTCTTTTAAAACACGATGCAATAAAGAACAATCCGTCTTATTAGGATTATAAAATACAGTTGGGTTGATATAATCCGCTCGTTTGATATCATCAGGTGTATTAATTTCAATGGTAAGTAAGCGTTGACTTAATTCTGCTTCACACAAAGAAGTCGCTGTAATAATTTTTTTGGTAACGGGTTCGCTCTCATCAATGGCTACCTTAATCTGGAACCATTCATTGTATTCTTTGACCCATATCAGTCGAAAATTAACCAATTCATTCCACAATCGGCATGTTTTTCCATTCACTGTTTTATATACAGTAAATGATAAATCATCAGCACCATTTAGTTGAGAATGAAATTGAATATGGAAAATAGGCTCGATTTCTCCGTACTTTTGAAATGCTTTATTACCTAAAATAATATGTAGTTCTCTTGGCTGTTTGGTATTTTTTAAACGGATTAGATTTTTAATATTGATTTTAGGCATAAACATGGTTTTCTCATCTATTTTAAACACCAACCTTTCTTATTGGAGAATATTGAAATGATATGTCAATGTTTAAACTAGAGGAATAGTTGTTTGCCCTGTTGTTATAACGATTGCATATCTTGATATAATTAAAGTTATAATCATTGTATAGGTTTTGATTATGTAATTCATTAGAGGAAGTAATTAGATGGTTTTTATTGTCAATATGGAGTATTTCATGCTGTTTGCAGTTTTTTAAAAGAAACAATTCATTGTCCATATCGTTTGTAATCTGCAAATCGCCATCTTCTAAACATTGAATAACAACAAATGGGAAGAGTTCGCCTTCTTCATCGCTATAGTCATATAGGGTAAAATGATTGCCTGTATAATGGGCTGTGATTTCGTCTAAAAAACCATAAGGATAATTGCTAAAAAAGGTCAAATTTAATCCATAAATTTTGTCATTTAATTTTAATGCTTGAATATTAAAGGTGCCAAGAAAATAGAGATTTTCATAGCCTTCTTGCATGAATTTTAATGGATGACTTTCTTTTCGGTTAAGCCATCGGTTTATTTTGCTGTATTCATCGGGTGTTATTTCTTTAAAGCCTTCGCGGCAATTTCTTTTGCATACTTGAAAGCTGATGGATAGGGTAGAAGAGTAGTCTTTATTGATAATAATTTGTTCATCGCTGCCAACAATTTTTACAAAGCTATTTGACATTTGAGAACCCATATCCACCGTTTCAATACCACCAGAAGAATCAAAGCGGCAAGGCATTAATTCAAAATCACTTCCTAAAATGTTATCATATAAAAAGTCATTCATTTGGTAAGTGTTCCTTTCGATTAATCTTTGAAAATATTTAATCTTCTTCAATAATAGGATATAGATGAATTAATTGTTCTGCTGCAATCCCTTTATTAAATATCACGGAAGCTTTAAATGTATCTAATGGAATATCAATTTCTGTTTCGCCTAAAGTATTCATTGCTTGGATATATTTTTCGACAGCTTCCTTATTTTCCGATGGTATAGTGTAATTTCCTGTCTCTTCGCCATTATCAGTTAATACAGGGATTCCTAATTCTTTTATGGTATCATACTGTATGGTTTGATAATTAGTCATAGGTATTTCAAGAGATTTTAAAATGCCTAACATCTTGAATTTTAAAATAGAATCATTAAAATTTTCATTTTCAATTAATGTTTTAACAGTAGTATAGATATTAATTACATTGTATATTTTTAATTTCATAAATGGATTTCCTTTCTAATGGAGATTTCTTAGTGTTTCAACAGCTGTGTATATTGCCTCACAGATAAAATTTAATTCATTGATGGTTTCTTTGCCACTAAAGCTTATTCGGATGCAGCTATGAATATCTAGTTTATCCATTCCAATTGCAGTTAAAGTAGGAGATGGCTGATAATCGTTACTGACACATGCAGAACCCGTAGAAACTTGGATTCCTTTTAAATCAAGCAGCATCATAAGGGAGTCCCCATCAATATTTTTAAAACAAAGGTATAAATTATTAGGCAGTCGCTTGTTTGATTCAATCGTTGCTCCAACTAAATAGGTATTAGGAATATTGGATTTTATATAGTTCCATACATAGTCTCGGTTAAAGGATTGAATAGAAGAATAATTGTAATGTTCTAATGCTTTTCTTAAAGATGCGATTCCTAAAATATTTTCGGTTCCTGCGCAAATGCCTTGCTCTTGTGAACCATAAATAAGCGGAGATAATTGAATGGAAGTTTTTTTATATAAAACACCACACCCTTTTAAAGCATGAAGTTTGTGCCCTGAAAAGGTTATAATATCCGCTTGTAATTGTTTTACATCAACAGGTATGGAGGGGATTGAGCCTGTACAATCAACTATACAAATGCCATGATGCTTATGAGTAATATCTATAATGGATTTTACATCTTGAATCGTTCCAATTTCAGAGTTTGCATATTCTGTTATAACAATTGGAATTGATGAAATAAATTGGTGTTTTGTTAGTAAATTATCAAGATAGGAAATATCTATAAAACCTTTATGGTCTACTTTTAAATCAAATGCAAGAGATTTGACGGATTCCATAGCATGTAATATGGATTTGTGGGCAGTGGGTGAGTAATAATAATTGCAAGTAAAGCTGTTGTTTGTGACAATATGTGTAGCTAAAGTATTGCTTGCACAGCCAGATGGGGTGAAAAATATATCTTTAGCATTTGCATGAATAAATTGAGCTACCGTTTTTCGTGCTTGATTGATAAGTTGTCTATTTAATTGTCCTGCTTCATATAGTGAAGAAGGGTTTGCAAACTGGTCTAAGAGTTTAATAATATATTGTTTTACTTCATCTGTTAATGGTGTTGTTGCTGCATTGTCTAAATAAATGGTAATCGTTTCCACCTTCTTATTTTTGTTAATTATTGTTTATTTGTTGAGATTCACGGTATTGAACTGCTTGGTTGATATATTTGGCGGCACATTTTCTTGAACATGCAAAATGACGCCATGTAAAAGTATTTGTATTGAATTGGCAGGTAGCACAAGGTTCAAATAATTGACCACATACACGGCAAGGTATTTTCTTTTTTTTCATAAATTTTCCATTTCTCAATGATATTTAGCGTAAGAATTTTTGATTTTTAAGCAATATTGTTGTAATATATTGCAGATGAAAAGACTGTGTTTGCAGCTTCTCATCTGCAATGAGGGGATTTGGAGTTTAATACAAATAGTTTATTTGTCTTGTTAAAAAATAAAATATATAGTAATTAATCAAACACAATAAAATCCCAAAGTTTTGTTTTACCAGAACATGAATCAGGAAGACTTGTAAATTCAAAACTTAATTTTGGTGCATCAGAACCGCCTGCAATATCAAATGTGCCGCTAAAATCAGCTCTTGAAATAATAAATTGACCATGAAAGAGATTGTCACAGGCATCGCTGCAAGTTACATCAATAAAGGCATTTAAAACTTTGCTGTAAGAATTAGCATCGTTAGAGAAATTCTTTCCATCAACTTCAATATAATAAAATGCGATAACTTCTGTGTTGTCAGGAACATCACCAGCAAATAATGTGATTTCATTTGTTTCAGGATTATATGTAAATTCTCCAGTTTTTGGTTCAACAGCAGCTTGTGTCAGTCTTTTGCCGCCAGAAATATAAGAGTTGTTGACATCTCTTACATAAATTGTTTCAATTTCATTTCCAGCTGTTCCAACAGCTTTTTTATTTAGAGAACCAGAATTATTCTTGATAAGAATGGTATCCGTGTATTTAACAAAATGTTTTCCTTCTTCTGTTTCACAGCCTATCAATGCAGCTAAAGCACCACCTGTTAAATAGCCATTTGAGCCTTTTCCTGTAACTTTTTTGTTCTTTTTGATTGAACCAATAATTCTGCCGCCACGACCAGTAACATCTTGTTTTTCCTCTTCTTGAGAAAATGTAAAGTCATTTAGTTCATCCATAACAACTTCAAGTTCACCTGTAGAACGGTTAAAGCCAGTAAATTGGTCAAAAGATTTAATAATAAAATTATCGATATTCATATAGTATTCTCCATTTCTGCGTTGCTTTTTTGCACAAAAAACAAAATTTTATAAATGTTGTTTTTATAACTTTGTGTCAAGCAACGCACAGACACAAAGTGCGGTGTGAAAAATTTATTTTTCACATTATTTTTTAGTATTGTTGAGCATTAATTTTGCTCCATGTTAATCCAAGATAGGGAATCTTTATTTTCCATATCTTTTACGCTAATTGTACCTGCATATACGCCAATCATTGTATTGTCAAAGTCTATTTTATGCTGTATTTGTTTTAAACTTTGATTAAATTGATAGATGGATAAATCCATACAATCTTTATAGTTATAAGGAAATTCGGAAGTGTTTACTAAAGAAATAATCATTTTTTCTAAATAAGGTTCATTATGATTTTTATTTCTTTTTAGTTTTCTTCGCTCTTTTTCTATAAGATATTTTTTGGCATTTTCGTTAGCAGGCTTATATTTTACGTGTTTGTATAAATTTATTTTTCTTATAAATTCTGCAATTATTAAATAAGTTTTTTTATCAATTCTTACACCAGTAGTACAATTTAATAATACCTCTTCATTAGATTCCTTATCATAACATAGTTGGAATCCTTCTATCTGCAAGTTGTCAAATATATAGTTTAGAGATATATTAAAATTGTCTAATAATTGTTTGTATTGATTTAGTTCTTGTTCCTTTTTTGATAAAATCTTTTTGTCGGTTATTTTTTCCATTTGGTGTTTTATCATAAGAATGGTTTTGTTTAATTCTGTTATAGAATGAGAGTAGGATAAAAAATTTTCTATAAAAAGTTGCCATTCATCAATCGTTGTATAATCAATTCCTATATCATCAAGTTGTACCATACATTGAAATGGGGTAGCAGTAAAAGCATAGGTTATATTGTAGTATAAAATCTCATTTTCTAAAATTTCCCTAACAGTAGGGATTTTAATGTAAATATCTGGTGTAATCATAATTTTATCGGTTTGTAATAAATTTTTTTCATTTACCATACTTGTTCCATTCGTTTGCTTCGTATTTTATTATAGAATTACAAAATTATATGAAAAATTGGAAGGGTTATATAATATTTACCTCCTTTCACTATGATTGATATCTTCGTAGAGAATAAACCAAATAGTGTGCTTGTATAAGTATTTGGCAGATACCACGAAGGTCGAATACCTCATCAATTAGCTATGAGGTATTCGATTGAATGTAATTCCCTTCATATATGGACTTATAAAAATGGTTCAAAGCCTTTATTTTATAAGGGATTAAGGAGATAAAATTATTGAGGGTGTATACTTTTTTTGAAACATTCCAAAAAACTTTTTTGATTGACAGAATATAAAACTTTCATTAAAAGGGGTTTGTTTTTATTTAATTTTGTTCCAATTATCTTATTGTTAAAACGGACACCATCTGTTAATATGAATGTTCTATCAATTAAATAAGACATAATATCTATATAATTGGTAGAAATTCTTACATGCTGCAGTTCGGATACTAAATATTCAAAATCATTTCTTAATAATAATGAATTTTCATAGTCGGCTTCGTCATTGATTTGTAATTCATATAATAATTTTAAAGAATATTTTTCGATTAATTCCTCAATTCGTCTGCATGTTTTTCGATTGGTCTGTAGTGGATGTTTTATAAAAAATTCGGATAATGGAATGGCTTTTTTTAGGTTTCTTACTTTTTTAAACTCAAAATCCATCAAATAATTCATAGGACATTTTATTGTATGGTTTATATTTTTTTCTTTTAAATCGTTTTTGATTATCTTCCAAAATACAGGATAACCATTCTTTTTTATATCCATATCTAGTTTTATTCGGTCAATTTCTTTTGTTAAATCAATATCAAATTGTCTTTTAGAATTATCAATAGCAATCTGCGCAAGAACACTTAAAATACAGACATAATCCTGAAATTTTTTATCTTTATAGGCGTAGGTATAACTTTGTGCTAACTGAGCAAGATTGCTTGATTCGCCGATATCTGCTTGAGATTTTGCTAGAGTGTGGTCTATTTTAGCAAAATCGTCTGTCGTATTATTGTAGATATTTTTATCTTTTGGAATGTTATTTATAATAGTAGGGTATTTTTTGTAGCATATTTTTGCATAAGATACGATATCTGATTGATTAGTGGTATATCCAAAATCAGAATCCATATCCATTCCATTGCATCGGTCTTGGGCATCGGTTCCTATCATATTAATAGCAATAATTTGTTTGCCAAAGTCAAAATATTTATTAAACGTTTCATTATAAACATTATGCAAATACATTAAATTGTTTTTACTATTAAACGGACTCCTAAAAAAAGCAAGATATTCATCATCAAAAAAACGGTTGGTAAAGCATTGTATGGCGCCTTGTTCACAGCAAAAAGTATCATCCATATCCACTATATTTGGATTTCCACAGGTTGAATATAAAAGCATTGCATAGGGAGAGCCAACTACTGTTAAATTTTCTGCATTTTGTATGATTTCACCAGTTCTGAATTTATAAATGATGGATTCTATAATTTTTTTCTTTCTTAGTCGAAAATAAGTACTGTTTATAAAATCAGGATTGTATTCACATAAAGATAGCAATACTTCATAATCATTGGAAAAATTTATATTTTTTTTAAGATAATTTAAAAAGATAGCATCCTCTTTTTTTAGGTTTTCAATATATTGTGCACTGGTTGCAACAACATTTTCCATAATGGCATTGTCTAGTGAATTAACCATTTGATAACTCATTTTTTGCTGCATACCTAATTTACTTTTATGAGCTGTTTTTACAATACCAAAGAAACAACCATTTTTTTCAACCCAATTGCACCAATAATTGTATGAGATATTAAATTTTAACCATTTCATTGCATTGTCTGTAGTGATTAATTGAATATCTTTTACAAAATGCTTGTTTCCAAACATATCTGTAACAGTCGCTGTTTCATATTGCGCACCGAAATATTCCTTATAAAATTGCTGAATATTCGTTTTAAATGCAGCCATTTTGCAAAAATGTTGCCTTAAAAGAATATACCCATTGGCATTATCTGGAAAAATTTCACTGTCAATAAGAGCTTGTCCGTCAAATAAAGTATTTTTTAGCGGATAGTTTTCAATTTTATTTGCAACACATTGTTTTTTATCGTTTAGTTCCACGCTTATTACATTTGTTTTAAAATATCGATTAATATCTTTTAATATTAAAATATGGTTTGGGTTTATCTTTAATTTATCAACAATTCCACTAGATATCAGAGAAGAGTATGCACTTATTTCAACAAGCATTGCATTGCTTTTTGGTAGTTGAATACCCATTCTTAAAAAATTTAAGGACTTATCAAAGAATTTATCTCTAATAAATATACAAGAGCCTTTTTTAGCCTTTCCTGTGCTTCTATAGAGCATTTTATAATGGATTTTTTCAATTTTTTTGATTTCGCCCTTTCGATTTTTTGAGATATATTTTATATCAACGCCATCTTTATAAAATTTTTTTCGCAGTTCTTCTTTTGATAAAGGCACATAGTTCCAACGATTCTTTTTTGTCTCATAAAGCAAATGTACAATTTTATCCAGTTTGTTTTGTAGAGCATGGATTGAGTTTGGTTCTCTTTTTATTTTTGCTTTTCTTAGTTCCATTCTTGTACTTTTTGCCAGTTTGATAAGATGTTGCATTTCCTGTTGAAAGGACTTTGTGCTATAGTTAAATTCTAAACATATAATATCTCTAGTAAAATCATCTTTATATAATTGAAGCCCATTTTGTTCTAAGTATTCTTTAAACAGACTATTAGCAAACATCGCCTCTTTATATTCATAATGTTCTTTTAGACCAGCGTTATATTCAAATAGAGTGCTTGCCTCAATATTTTGTATTTTAAATCCAAATTCACTCATTTTCCTTCAACTCCTGACAAAGATAATGATATAAATCTTCCGAATTTTTTAAGGGTATTTCTATGCCAAGATGTTCTTTAACCACTTCTTTTTTATAGTTTTTTCCATAATCTAAATCATTACAGAAAAAAGAAATAATATTGTCCTTATCTTGTTGTGCATAAACAATATGTAATAATCTTAAAACGGAATCCGAACAATCTGGCGTATCAATAAATCCAATTATTCCGCTTTTTTTAAAAAATAATTCTACTTCTTTTTGATACGTTGAAGCTTTTTGAAGTTCGCTGATAATTTCTGTAAATTCATTTTTTGTTAATTCATTATTCATCTTTAAAGGGAAACCTCCATTTTTTTATTTTTGTAAGTAATAGACCAAATGCTTTATTTATAGGAAATGTTGTTTTTTGGTTCGTTTTTTACTTATAAGAGAAATTTTTATAATCAATAAGGTGGTATAATAATTATTTCTCTTTTTTTAAAATAAATTTGGATAAATTGATAAATATTTGAATAGCAGATATAGAATTTATAATTTTTTTAAGATAAAAGAAAAAAAGAAAGGAATAAATAACATATTTATTTAGGAAATATTAGTAAAAATAAAAAAATAAATATTTTATATTGTTGATTTATAGAGATTTGATTGATAAAGAAAAAAGGGGTCGCATTAAAAATAGAATATATATGATTTAATCTTATTGAGGAAGAATTAGACTTGTTTGTTTAAAAAATGTTATAAAACAGCAATAAGGTTATACGCAAGTAGTCAAGCGAATGACAAATATTTGCTTGACTACTTGTGTATACGTTTCAATATCTTCTATTTAATTTTTATAATGCGATAGACCTTTTTAATAAAAGAACAATTATTTGCATGGAAACTTTTTTTGTAGGCTGCTAATCGTTTGTAGTGTTGATTGAAAGTCAGGATTAGAAAATAGCTGTTGTAAATTTTTAAATTCTTTTGTATTAATTGTTTCTACTACTTTTGCAAATGATGAATTGTCTAAAAGAGACTGTATTGTTTCATATGGTATGGAATTTAAGTTTTCTTTTTCCGTATTTTCTAATAGATATGAATTTTTTAATTCTTCTGCCTTAATTTCATCTGGCGCATCTTCATAAAGACTATACAGTACTTTGAGCCATAATGATATTAGTTGTTGTCTTGAATAATTTTGTTTGATTAGTTTGGCATCACAATCAGGTTGAATCAATAAAATAATTGTTGAAGGATTTTTTATATTGTTATCTTGGTAAATTCCATATAATGAAATATAGCCTTTATTGATAGGGGCGAAATAGGATATTTCTTTAGTTGTTATGGAATATTTGTTCAATTCTTCTTCTTCAAAACAGTCACAGGCGGTTAATTCTGAATATTGTTTTGGATGGTCTTGTGCATTATTGTAATTAAACCATTTTAGGTTGCCGTTTGTGGTTTGTAAAATTAGTTTTTCAATAAATGCATCATCAGTAAAATTTTTATACCCAACAATATCATCTAAAGATAAATTAAAGTAGTCTGCAATATCAATAATTTTGCTAAGGGAAGGGTCTGATTTATTCCAACGGCTGATTAATCCTTGACTCATACCAAGTGTTTCTTCTAATTTTGTAACAGTAATATTGTGTTCTTTGCATATCGTTTTTATAGAGTTTACGATTTGTTCATTATTCATATATACGAACCCCAATTCAAAATAAGATTTTTATTCATAATATGTATTGACATTTTTAGCTTTAGAATATAAAATAACATCATATTATGAATTTATTTCATTATAAGTGATTTTGGTTCATATGTCAATCGTTAAAGAAGGCTGCTGTTTGACGTAAACTTGAATGATTAGCTGCTTTTAAAAATCAGTTGCAGCATGGAGGCTAAAATATGGAACAAATATTAATTACGTATTATGCAGACAATGCAAAAAATCTTCATCGAATGGTAGATAAAATATTATTAAAATTTGGCGGATTATCAGATAAAGATATGGATGATTTTTATTCACTTGCAAATGAAGTTTTTGTAGATGTTATAAAACGCTATAATCCTTTGCAATCCTTTGATGGTTTTTTGTATTCATGTTTGTTAAATAAGATTAAAACAGAGATAACAAAGAGAAATCGAGAAAAGCGAAAAATAGAACGAATAAGTATCTCTATTGATATGCCGCTCCCAGATGATGAAAATGTCACATTAAAAGAGGTGATTGCTGATTGCTTTGATTTGGAGAGAGAACTTTTAGAAGAGCAAGAGGAATGTTATAGTAAAAAAATGTTGTTATATCTTAGCAAACTTTCAGATTTGCAAAAAGAAGTATTAAATTGTATGGTTGCAGGATATTCACCATATGAAGTTAAGAAAAAATTACATATCAGTGAAAAGCAATATTTGGATTGTAATCAGGCAATTCATTCATATAGAAACATATCCCTATTATTTTAGTAAAATAAGCAGATAAAAGGAGGATTATACAAATGGCAAGACCACGTAAACAAACATATACGATGAGCATGTATTTAGACAAAATAAAAGATGGCGATATATGTAATGAAGCGGATGTGCAAAGACATTTTGTTTGGACAAAGGAACAAATCAATGAATTTATAGTAACAATACTTACAGAGGATTATATTCCTCCGATTATTCTTGGTGAAGAGAATAGTTCGCAGTTATATATTGTTGACGGAGGGCAGCGAAGCTGTGCATTAAACTGGTTTAGAAATGGAAATTATAGAATTACAGCTTCGGTTGAAAATTCGATTATTTATTATAAGAAAAAAGTAAAAGATAAAAATGAAACTATTGTTTGGAAAGATTGCATGTATGATGTAAAAAATAAAACATATGACAATCTTCCTATTGAATTAAAGAAAAAATTTAATGAATATCAGATAGAAACCGTAATTCATGAACATTGTGATATGCACAAAATTTCAAGATATATAAAGCGATATAACAATCATTCTCCTATGAATACAAATCAAAAAGCATTTACATATATTGATAAATTTGCTAAATATATCCGCACCATTTTAAATCATAAATTTTTTCTTGATTGCAGCAATTATACGGAAGCAGAAAAAGTAAAGGGAACGGTTGAGAGAGTAATTATTGAAGCAGTAATGTGTACCAATCATTTAGAACAATGGAAAAAGTCAACAAAAAAGATTTGTTCTTATCTTAATGCCAATGCTGCAAAAGGGGAATTTGAAAATTTATTAAAGAATTTGTATCGATTGGAACATATTATTACAAAGGATGTAAAAGATATTTTTAACAGTAAGGATTCTTTTCTTTTTTTAACGTTATTTGACAAGTTTACAACTTATGGAATAGAGGATATACAGTTTGCAGAATTTCTTAGAGAATTTAAAAATAATCTTAGAGAAAATAAACAAATAAACAATGTATTCTTTGATGAAATTGATAAAAATAAAGGAACAAAAGATAAACAGGTTATTATTTCTAAATTGCAGTTTCTTGAAACGTTAATGCTGGAATTTTTAGATATAGATGGCACTCTATAAAGATTTTTTAAATATCTTGATGAAGCAACAGGCAGCTATATATGAAACCGTTTTCAGATTTGATAATTAGTCGCTTTTTTGTTATGATTTTTATATTTTTGTTAATATAAAGTTAAATAGCTGCTATTAAATTAATTTTCACATAAAATCCATTGACAGATAAAAGACTCTTTGTTATCATAATTACACAAATGTTTTATATAAACATTTTTTATTTTACAACATTTACTACTTAGGGGTAGTAAAGGTTTCGACAGGGGTTTTGAAGCTGGTGAAGCTATTCGCAGACGATGCGTCAAATCGTAAACTTAAATATAAACGCTAACGATAATTTAGCTTACGCTGCCTAGTTGCAGCAGTCTGACCTAGCGCACCTACACTTTAGGATTCAGGCTTCGACTATGTAGGAAACGACTCAACCAAAGCTTTGCGGTTGATGGGCGTATGATGAAGCTACTAAAAGCATTGGAATGTTGATTTTCCCATGCTGGAGGGAATGTATAACAATCAACTATAATAGTAGAAGAACAGTGAATGGGCTTTTGGACACGGGTTCGACTCCCGTCTACTCCATCTATCAGAGTGCTTGCAGACAAAGCGTTGCAATGCACTTTTTTTTATATTTTTCCATTTTATTTAATCGTATTAAAAAGTCTTCCACTTTAATGCCATAGAGGCATAAGTAGGGGACTTGCATTGCGATAGCAGCTAGGTGGTAAAAGAATAGCTTTTTATTAAGAGGATAACTTTATTGTGATATTGTGGAAAAAAATGTAATAATATCTTCTATACAAACAGGACGCATATAATTGGCATCAACACCTACATCAAATTTTCGCATACCATTTTGCAGATTGTTAAAATTGTAGTCTTCATGGTTATGTTGATGTCCATGCAGATGAAAAGTACCTCGAAAATATCCATTCCATTCTTCTATAGGGTAGTGAAATAAGATAAAACGATTATTGTTGTAGGTTAGTTCATAATAATCTTTTATCCATTCAAATAAGTTTTTATCAAATTGTTTGCTTTGGGCAAATTTGTCATGGTTGCCTTTTATTAAATATTTGCGACCTTTTAATTGAGAGAGTGCTTTTGTGGCATATTCTGCCCCTTTCATTGTGACATCGCCTAAAATATACACATCATCATTTGCACAGACCGTATGATTCCAGTTTTCAATTAAAGTACGATTCATTTTTTCGACATTAGGAAATGGACGGTTTGTATGGTTTATGATATTTTCATGGTAAAAATGTAAATCGGCTGTAAAGTATATCATTATATTCCTTTCATTTTTTAAAATTGGTGCATTTTATAAATCGTTTGAAAACCTTTTAATTGTTAAGATACTTTATTTTATTATCTTTGTAAAGTGTTATTTGATTTTATTAGAAAAGAATGAAATGTGTCTGAAATGTGCCATGAAATGACAATAAGGTTAGAAGTAAACAGCAAAGTAGATTGAGAATATCTGCTTGATTAGCATCTATCAAAATAAGATTTTTGAGCATATAAGATATAAAAGATAGTTTTTATTTTAAATACTTAATAAAATAAAAATATGGTTATGAAATATAGACAAAATATCAAGAAATATGTTAGTATAAAACAAAGAATATGATGATTGATAATATCTTTAGAAAGAGGTGGTTGTCATAAATAAAAATAATACAATTCGTAATGATTCAGATAATAATTTAACAGTTGGAGGATATTCATTTTTATCAAAAGAGGCAGCACAAGCCGCAAAAGATGAGCTTAATGCTATAAAGTATGTATCATCAAAAACGGATTCTAAAGATGCCAAACAAGTTTATATGTTATATAATACAATATTGGATAAAGAGATGTTTCATTCCCCTGTTGGACTGGAATATCTTAAAAAATTACAAACTTTTTTATATAATAGCAAAGAAATTCCAAATGATAAAATCAGACCTATTCCAGTTGATTTTAATACACAAAGTACAATAGATAATAGACATGAAATTTTTAAATCAAAAGGAGAAGTTTATTCTTTAAAGAAAAAAAGTAAGCAGTATAAAGATTATGTTGTTAAGCTTGTTATTGCCAATTTAGCATTGATAATAATTATTATTGCGATGTTTATAATACTAAAAACAAATTCCAATCCAACGGTTTTAGATTATGAGAATAAACTTCAAAATAAATATGCGGCATGGCAAGAGCAATTGGAACTGCAAGAAAAATCACTAAAAGCAAGAGAAGAGCAGCTTAATAAAAAATAGATAAAAATAGTTATAAAGAGATTTGCTTTTTATTGATAATATAGATAATATGCTTGCAGAAAACATTGCGAAGGTTGGATAATGGTATAAATCGGTCAATTTGGAGGTTGGTAATGGATAAGATTAAAATTTTAATTGTAGATGATGAAAGCAGAATGAGAAAATTAGTCAATGATTTTTTATCAAGGCATAGTTATGATGTTGTAGAAGCAAAAGATGGTGAGGAAGCAATTGATAAGTTTTATGCAGACAAGACCATTTCCCTTATTATATTGGATGTCATGATGCCAAAGATGGACGGCTGGGAAGTATGTAAACAGATTCGCAAAGATTCTAATGTGCCAATTATTATGCTTACCGCAAAAGGAGATGAAAGAGATGAGCTTACGGGATTTGACTGTGGTGCAGATGAATATATTACGAAACCGTTTAGTCCTAAAATTTTGACAGCGAGGGTGGATGCACTGGTTCGGCGGACATATCAGATTGACAGCAGTGAAGTGATTGATATAGGAGGCATTATTATTGATAAGGCAGCACATATTGTAAAAATAGATGGACAAGCCATTGATTTAAGTTATAAGGAATTTGAACTTCTTACGTATTTTGTTGAAAATAAAGGAATTGCTTTATCCAGAGAAAAAATCCTTAATAATGTATGGAATTATGATTATTTTGGCGATGCGAGAACAATTGATACACATGTTAAGAAATTGCGCAAAAAGATGGGCGAGAAAGGCGATTATATCCGAACAATATGGGGTATGGGGTATAAGTTTGAAATATGAATAGACATTCTATTAAATTTAAGATGACGTTGTTGCTTAGTATTGTAATTGGATTATTAATTGTTATTTTATTGTTGGCAAATAGTTTTTTTGCTGAAAGGTATTATTTGCATGATAAGCGTCAGCAGATGCTTACAGGTTATGATAAGATAAATGAGATTATAAAAATATACAATGGCAGCAGTGAATCAAAAAATAACTTATATGATAAAATGGAACAATATACATCTAATACAGCAATGTCAATTATTATTGTCAGCAGTGATTGGACAACCGTTTATACCAATACAAGTGCTGAGGCAGAGTTATTAGACCGGCTAAGAATGAGTATTTTTAATAAAGATATGTTTCACTTTGAAGAAATTGAGATTTATCGAGGTGACAAAAAAGAGACCTATAAAAATAAAATTACCTTTGATATGGAATTTTCAGGTATATCTGAAACAAGAGAAATACTAGTAAGAGCGGATAATTATACACTTCAAAAAGTTTATGATAAACGGTTAGCAGACTATTATTATGAATTATGGGGAACGTTGAATAATGGCTGTTCAATTATGATGAGAGCTTCCATTCAAGGTATTAAAGACAATGTTGCAATTTCTAATAAATTTATAACATATATTGGATTGAGCATACTTTTTCTTGGAATGGTAGCAGCTTTAGTGTTTTCACAGTATATATCAAAGCCAATCAAACAGTTGTCAAAGATTGCTGAGCGAATGGCACATCTTGATTTTAATGCCAAGTATGAAGGTGTTGATAAGGGAGAGATTGGCGTTCTTGGCTTTAGTATGAATAATATGTCAATGGAGCTTGAAAGTACCATATCACAGTTTAAGACAGTGAATAAACAGCTTCAAAAGGATATTGATAAGAAAGATAAATTAGAACAGATGCGAACAGAGTTTTTGTCAAATGTATCACATGAGTTAAAGACACCTATCGCATTGATACAAGGATATGCAGAAGGTTTAAAGGAAGGGATTTTTGATTCTCCTGAAAGTATGGACTTTTATTGTGATGTCATTATGGATGAAGCCAGCAAAATGAATATGATGGTGAAAAAGTTACTTACTTTAAATCAGCTTGAATTTGGCAATGAAAGCTTGGAGATGGCTCGATTTGATATTGTTGAACTTGTTGAGGCAATTGTGACTGCCAATGAGTTAAGGGCAAGTCAGCAGGGGATTACAATAGAGTTTAATCCAGATGAAGAGCATATTGATGTGTGGTCAGATGAGTACAAAATTGAGGAAGTTGTAACAAATTATCTATCCAATGCAATTAATCATTGTGCATTTGAAAAAAGGATTGTTATTAGAATTGAGAGAATACAAGATTGTGTTCGAGTGTATGTATATAATACAGGAAAGCCTATACCAGAAGAAGATATTGAGCGTATTTGGGATAAGTTTTATAAGGTTGATAAGGCGCGTACAAGAGAGTATGGAGGGAATGGTATTGGACTGTCCATTGTAAAAGCAATTATGGAATCCTACGGCAATTCTTATGGTGTTGCAAATGTTGACGGCGGTGTTGAATTCTGGTTTGACCTTGATGGAAAGGCGTGATATAATAGCCACAGCAAAGAAACTATTTTATTGTTTTTCATTTAAAAATAATACTTGCTTGATATAAAAATAAGCAAATAGTATGATTTTAGTATTTTAAAGAAAGGAGAGTCTACTTTTAAATATACAGATGGTATATATTTTAGTAGCAGCATATGAAAAAGTTAGTTGTTTGTATTTTATCATGTATGATGATAGTTTTTTTAGTGGGGTGTGATAAACAAGTTACACTTAACACAGAAGAAAATGATTTGATAGCAGAGTATATTGCAGGGGTAATGTTAAAATATTCGTTTAGTGATAAGTGGAATTATGAGAAGGCAGCTAGTCGTGTTGATTCATATAAGCCTAAAAACCCAGCGTCAACACTTGGAGGAGGGGCAACAATAGATAATACAACACCGACACAATCCCCTGCTTCCGTGAATACGCCAACAACTGCTGCCGCATCGACAAAAGATGTTATAGAGGCACTTTCAGCGGCATTGGGAATGGATGGATTGGATATTCAATATAAAACATATAGTGTGGGGGAGCGATATCCTACACAAGAGTATGCAATATCTGTTCCTGCTGGTGAAGGGTATAAAGTGTTGGCATTAGAATTTGAATTAACTAATAATTCAGATTCAGCAATAGATTTGAATACGTACAATAAAGGCGTTGTGTTTCGTTTAGCCTTAGGAGAGAGAGCATTTACACAGTATGCTTCGATGTTAAAAAATGATTTGGTATTTTTAAAAGATATATCAGTAGCTGCTGGCAGTACATATACAGCGGTTGTATTATTTCAAATTCCGGATTCTTTAGCAGATAATGTTGCAGGTGGTACATTATCAGTATATCATAATAATACTTCTATTGGAAAAGTAGTATCTTTATAAGGAAGAGAGACTGTTGCAAAATAGGTTTGCAGCAGTCTTTTTTGTATTCTTTTTATACCTGTATCCTTCGTTATTTATAAAAGGCTGAGTACATTTTTTTGCCTGTGACTAATAAGTAAAAGTATTCAAGGTAAAGGACAGTATAGACCAAGAGAGGGCAGTGTTTATGCCTATATAAGTTCGTTGTTGATGGACAAGGAAAAAAACTTGCGCTATAATAAATCAAAATATAATTAAAGGAGGTTTTTAGTATGACTATAGATGAATGTCGAGAATATCTGCCTGAAAGTTGGATAGAGCCAATTCAAAAGGACCCTGTATTGTGGGATATTTTTTCTGAACATGAGTATGATTTGGAACAAGAGGAAGTACCGCCTTTCTTAATTCAAGACCTGCGGGGAGGTGATTTGGAACGTCTGCGTCCCATCTTAAGCCTTTATGGTCAGCCTGGATTGAAAATGTTAGAAGGATTATTAGAAATTGATGAAGCTAGCAAAGATACTGCACAAACAGAATTACCTGATGGGCAGATTGGCTATGCGGGCTATTTTTTTGCTAAATCCGATTTAAAACAAGATGCAGCTAAAACGGCTGCCATTAATGCGGCTAATCAATTTATTCAAGCGATTTGTCAAGTATATACTCAGATATTTGAGGAGTCATCTCCTATTGATATCCATCCTAAGATTACAATATTGAGCGGAAAAGAAGGACGTGATTTTCAAGAGCAGATGCATAAAGATTTTGTCCATAATGATTTTCATCCAAGTGATGATATTTATGAAGACATAGCAGATTGGTTTATGGATATGGAATTTCAGGAAGAGTGTGAAGATTTACGACTTTTTGATGAGGCATTGTATCATATTAGCAATGATTATTTCTTATCGCACTATCTGCAATGGTCATTACTTGTTCCTCAGCCTATAGAAAACCCTTTTCAAGGTTACTTTGAACTGTGGAAAATGGGATTGGATATTGATTTTCCAGAAAAAGACCAAGTAGTATTGATTGCAAATTAAGCAAGAATAAAAATCATAGTGCTGCTTTATTTTTAGAGTTGCCGCATAAAAAAATTAGATATAAGATACTGTAAAATATCATTTAACAATATCGGATATATTTCATTTTTTATGCGACAGCTTCAAATGGCTGAAAGAGCCGTTTATTTTAGACTGCATAAGTTTTTGCAATATATAATGTTTAGTACATAATATCGATTACCATTTTAACACCTTTTCTTTTGTATATTCTAAGGCTTCACTGTCTGTGAGCTGATGAATATAATTCGGTCTTAAATCAGGTTTATAACCTTTGCCAAAGCATTTATATTCAGCGTAATAACAAGTATCGTGGGATTCTGTTTTATTCCAATCATGGAATCCTTCATCGGTAATTTGACCAGACATTTCACATCGAATAAAGACGGCTTTTGCATAGATTCTCCATGGTCTGCTAAGCATAACTGTCTTGTCCGGACAATTTCCAGTCAACTTGCATTGTTCAAATACGTAACCATATTTTTGTTCTTCATAGGTAGAAGGCGCTGTATAATAGCTGTTAATAGGTTCATCTCGATTGAGTGCATATAATTCACAATTCTTAAAATAGGCTGTTGCGCTTCCAAAGATAAAGTCAACTTCTCCGCATATATAGCAATCTTCATAGAGTTGCCGCCCAATAGTTCGTTTGCTAAATTGAGTTGGACCGATAAAACCGCCTGGCATATTTTCTTTTTTTGGCAGAGGACCTGTAAATAATGTATCTTGATGACCAAGTATACGACAATTTTTAAAGGTGATATAATCGCCTTCTGCATATACGGCAATCGCTTGACCGACTTGCTTTCCGAATCCAGATGAATTTTCAAAAGTGATATTAAATGCGTTGAAATGGTTTGCATGTACTAAAAAAGTATAGGAGCGGAATGTACCGCGTTTGCTTCCATCTTCCATTAGCATAGAAGCATGGTAATCATATGTTATAATAGTATTATCTGCGGATTCTCCTATCAAAGTGATATTGTCGGTTGTAATCTCAACACGTTCTTTATAAATACCATTTTTTATATATATAGTTCCGCCATGTCCATTAAGACTGTTAATGGCTGATTGAATGGATTGGAAGTCACCAGAATTATTTGTTGCAACAGTAATCATAATATATCCTTCTTTCTATGTGTTTGTGCGTATCGTTTGGTAATGATTCACTTTACTTTTAGTAAAAAGTGTAAAATGACCTTATAGACATTTTAATAAAATAAGAGTATACTGGCAACAGTTTTATACAAATATTATATTTTTGGAAAGGTACAGACGTGATAAGCTATAAAGAAGATTGTACAGATGTAGATATTTATCTGTTTTTAAGAAAATGTGTGGGTTGGGCAGCATTGGACAAACAGCAGGCACAAACAGCATTAAATAACAGTCTTAAAATTGTGACTGTATTTGATGATGAAAAGCCAATTGGAATGGGCAGAGTGGTTGGCGATGGTGCAGTGATTAGTTATATTCAGGATTTAATAGTAGTGCCTGAGTATCAAAAAATGCACATTGGAAGTCATATTATTGAGCGGCTCAAGGCATTTGTCTATAGTATGACTGCACAAAATACAAATATGATGCTTTGTCTTATGTGTGCAAAAGGCAGAGAGGAATTTTATAAAAAACATGGATTTATTGCCAGACCAACGGATTCGCTAGGACCTGGAATGATACAATATATAAGAAAAGATTGATATTCACAAATAAGTTGCAATAAAAAAATAAATAAATTCTAAGATGAAGATATTAAAAAGATGGATAATTGTATATCTTATAACTTTATAAATAGAAGCTCTCCTTTAAGTGACCAGTATTTTTATCTTGTCTGCTTAAAGAAGAGCTTATTTTTATTGGTGTTTTTTTGAAAAATAGTCTTAGGTTAATAACGTCTGAAATATTTATGCTAAAAGGCTTTTAACATATTCTGCCATTGCATCGCATTTGCAGTTGGCAAAGAAGAGTTCTTGAAATTTGTCGCCAGCAACAGCACCTTTAACAAGGTCTTGGTCAAGATTTTTAAGAATGTCAATGAGGCTGTCTTTAAATGCAACTTTTCTTACTTCATCAAGAATTTTTTTGTTTCGCTGTTCTGGAACAACGCGTTCTTTAGGATAGCCGCCGCCTGGTTCACCTTCAAATAATTTCTCAAATATATAAGTGAGATTTAATTCAGCTCCCCAGCCAAATCCTTTTGCAAATGGAAGTGCGATTGCATTGCCATCATTAATTTGCATAAACATATAGGCATCAGAAGGGTCTACAACATGTCCGCAGATAACACCTGGAAATGAATTGAGCGCTAACATAGCACCTTCACCAGTACCACATCCGGTCACTACAAAATCAGCTGCGCCGCTGTTTAGTAAAATAGCAGCTAATATACCATTTTGTACATATGTAAGCTGTGCTTGGTCTTCTGCTGCGTACATACCATAGTTGTCAACCGTAAATCCTTTAGAATCAGCTACACTTTTTAATGTATTGTAAATCAATTCATTTTTGGCAGCTTGACTATTTTCGTTAATTAATGCAATTCTCATTATAAAAACCTCATCTTTCATTATAATTCAATGTATGGTTGAAGATAGAATATTGGTAAAGTATGATTTTTGTCGTTTTCAACCAATTATGTATGAATGATTTTATAGCTATGTCAACATACATATATAATAAATATAAACATAATAGAATCATTTGTCAATTATAGAATCTTTTAACCAGTTGTCAAATTTGTACATATTGATTCATGTTATATGTATTGATTTGATTTATCAAAAATATATGTACGTTTCGTTTATAGGAATATGTATAAATATATAAAATTAATAGTAATTTTATATTAAAATATAGTTTGTTTTGGTAAATTATGTTATGATTACTTTAAAAGAATGAATGATAAGATTTATATTTTTTATTTATAAGAGATTTAGAAAAAATCAATATTTAATATGTCCATTTATATAAGTTTATGGTACAATAGTCACATTAATGTCTTGACAGCATTCCAGACAAAAAGATTGATATCAAAATGCAGTTAATATATTATTTATAAATATAATATAAAAATTATATATATTAACAGAAAGAGGGGTTATGATTAAAGATTACGAAGATTTTAAAGTATTTGTGTTGAAAAGTACAGGAATTGACCTTAATGCCTATAAAGAACGACAGATGAAAAGAAGAATTGACTCGCTTATTGAACGCAATAAATTTAATGGGTATGACAGTTATAGCAAAGCATTAACAACCGATAAGGAGAAGTTAGACCAGTTTGTCAATTACTTGACAATTAATGTGTCTGAATTTTACCGTAATCCTGCTTTATGGCAGACACTTGAAAATGTTATTCTTCCAGATTTGATAAACAAGTTTGGTGATAGGCTTAAAATATGGAGCGCTGCTTGTTCTACGGGGGATGAGCCTTATTCGCTTGTGATGGTGCTTGCCAAGAAAATTCCTATGAGTAAGATACATATTCTTGCAACCGATATTGACGACCAAGTACTTGAAAAGGCAAAAGACGGCGTTTATGGAGCTGCAAGTCTTAAAGGACTTCCAGATGAGTATAAGAAAAAGTATTTTTCAAAGATGGGAGATAAATTTTTTAAGATTAGCGATGATGTAAAGAAGTGTGTTGAGTTTAAAAAGAGTAATCTCCTTACAGACAGCTATCCGCAGGGATGTCATCTGATTGTATGCCGAAATGTTGTTATTTATTTTACAGAAGATGCTAAGCGGGAGATTTATAAAAAGTTTAATCGGTCAATGCCTGTTAATGGCTGTTTATTTGTAGGAAATACAGAACAAATTATTAATCATAGGGATTTGGGATATGAGTTTGATAAGCTATTTTTCTATAGAAAAGTAAGAGAATGTTAATCTGGACTATTGTTATTGGTGTGCTTTATAAATGGATAGATGTTTGACAGCTGTTTTTTTTAAACAATAGGGCATCGCAATCAAAGAACTTGAGCATAAGATATTGTGAAGTATTATGAAATAGTAAGCAGTATTTTATATATGAAGTCTTTAATGCGACAGCCCTATTATCTTTTATAGGATATCTTTTAGTATGGTCTTTACATAGTTTTTAGAACGTTTTTTGTCTTCACAAAAGTCTTTTGTAAATTCAAAGTAGCTTGTTTTATCGCTTATGTTTTTTATAAATTCAGGTACTATAAAGTCACTAGTTTGGGGAACAAAGATTCCTTTTTTGCGAAGATAGCAAGTAGAAGCTTTAGCCTGTATGCGATAGTTTTTATCAACATAGAAGGATACGCTTTTATGAACAGCTATATCTTCAGAGGGAAGATAGTAATAATCCCTGTAATTCTTATAAAAATGTCTCAATTCTCCTTGATAGAGTTTTATCCGCAGTTTTAATATGTTATCATAGGATTTTATATAAAATGGTTCTTTTCCATAAGATACTGCTGCTGGTATAAAACTTGGCAGGGTAGCTGTAAATGTTAATTCTTTGACAGTGTTTCCTGTGAAGTCTTTTGTATCATTCAAAGCCCAGTCTAGTGTTGAAAATAAAATCATTTCAGGCAACATAAAATATCCCATAACAGTACTTAATTGAGGAAGCGCACAGATATCCTCTTGGTTGTGAAGCAGCAGTGTAGATAATTCGTTGTCAAGTTCTTCATTTAGCATCTTTTTTTGAACAAAAGTATTATATACATAAATTAAATCACCGCCTGCAAAATGGTCGGTTCGGTTTATGCCTATAAAATGTTCTATATTTTTTTGTTTATATTGTTCAAGCTTTAAAAGCTTATGTGTTTTTTTAGCATATTGATATAAATCCATATGTATCATTTGAGAAAAATCAATCGTTACTTTTAAAAGCTGGCTTCTTGTATTTAAAAAAGGTATATCAAAACCATCTCCATTAAAATGTACAATTATTGTATATTGTTTTAAAATAGAAGAAAATTGGTCAATAATAAGGGGTTCTTCTTCTGGAAATTCTGCAAAAAACTGACAATAATTCCATTTGTCTTCTTTGTAGTATACACAGCCAATCAGATAACATATGCTGGTTTTTGCAGAAAATCCCGTTGTCTCAATGTCCCAAAACAATAAATCAGAGATTGTATAGGCAGTGTCTGGAAATGCCAGTTGAAGTAAAAAATTAATATCTTCTGGCAGTATTGCAGGTTCAAATACCTTATGGATTACTTTCATAGGAGTCCTTTCATTAAAATGGTTGTAATTAATATTGTAAATAAATGATTGTAATTGATATCGTAAATGAAAGCACAATGTCATATCTTTACATATTTTTATTATAGTATAAAGAAAAGCAAATCTGCAATATATAAAATAAATCATGCAAAGTAATGGTTTATTTATTATAGTTATTTTGTCATAAAAAATGTATAATTTCAGTAGATTTTTAGTACTTTTTAATGTAAAATAATATATAGAAAAATCATATAAGGAGAAGTTTGTCATGGGTAAATGTACATTTAAAGGTGGAGTACATCCCTTTGATGGTAAAGAGTATTCTAAAGACAAGCCAATCAAAGAGTTGTTCCCTGATGAGGGTGAGATGGTCTTTCCATTGTCTCAGCATATAGGCGCACCAGCCGTTCCGGTTGTGGCAAAGGGAGATTATGTACTTGCTGGACAGCTCATTGCTGAGGCGGGGGGATTTATATCTGCTAATATTCATTCATCTGTTTCAGGTACTGTTAAGGCTATTGAGCCAAGAACACTGGCAACAGGCGGAAAGTGCAATTCCATTATTATTGAAAATGATGGTGAGTACAAGGAAGTTGAATATGTACCAAAGAAGTTAGAAGAGCTCTCAAGAGATGAGATACGAGAGCGTATTAAAGCAGCAGGCGTTGTGGGTATGGGGGGTGCTGGATTTCCTACGAATGTAAAGCTTACACCAAAAAATCCAGAACAGATTGATTATATTATTGTCAATGGTGCAGAGTGTGAGCCTTATCTTACATCGGATTACAGACGTATGTTAGAAGAGTCCGATAAGCTTGTGATGGGGCTTAAAGTGGCACTTGCATTATTTGACCATGCGAAGGGAATTATTGGAATTGAAGATAATAAGCCAGAAGCCATTGAAGAGATGAGACGGAAAGTGGCTGATGAGCCAAATATTGAGGTAAAAGAGTTAAAGACAAAGTATCCGCAAGGCGGTGAGCGTTGTCTTATATATGCCACGACAGGCAGAAGCATTAATTCTTCTATGCTTCCGGCTGATGCGGGCTGTATTGTACATAATGTAGATACGATTTTTAGTATTTATATGGCTGTTATTGAGGGAAAGTCACTGACAAAAAGAATTATCACTGTAACGGGCGATGGTGTGAAAAATCCTTGCAATTTTTATGTTTGGCTTGGAACCAATTACAGACAATTGCTTGAGGCAGCAGGGGGTGCCGTTGGAGAGCCGCAAAAATATATTTCGGGCGGTCCTATGATGGGATTTTCTATGTATAGTCTGGACGTTCCAGTTGTCAAGGGAAGTTCATCACTTCTTGTCTTTAAAGAAGATGTTGTGTCAAAGATAGAGTCTAGCGCATGTATTCGCTGTGGGCGTTGTGGAGAAGGGTGTCCAAGTAATCTCCTTCCAGCAAAGCTTGCAGGTTTTGCGGCAAAAAATGACGAGGCAGGCTTTGTTAAGTTTGATGGTATGGAGTGTGTAATGTGCGGAAGCTGTTCTTTTGTATGTCCAGCAAAAAGACCATTGACACAGCAGATTAAGGCAATGAGAAGTATTGTTTTAGCAAACAGAAGAAAGAAGTAAAAGGGGGATTAAAAGTGAGCGAATTATTTAACGTATCAAGCAATCCTCATGTACGAAGCAAGGTTACAACCCAAGCAATTATGAGAGATGTGCTGATTGCATTGGCACCTGCTTGTATATTTGGTATTTATAATTTTGGTATGGATGCATGTATCCGACTTCTTATCGGTGTTGTTACATGTGTTGCTACAGAGGCTATCTATCAGTATTTTATGCATCAAAAGATTACTATAATGGACTTTAGTGCAGCAGTTACAGGACTTTTGATAGCAATGAATATTCCATCAACATTAAATGTTGGATATGAAATTATAGGCTGTATCTTTGCAATTCTTATAGTAAAGCAGTTGTTTGGCGGTTTGGGACAAAATTTTATGAATCCTGCACTGGCAGCAAGATGTTTTCTTTTAATTGCATTTACAGGACCAATGACAAACTTTGTCACCGATGCCTATTCAGGAGCTACACCATTAGCTGTGTTAAAGCCTGGAGCAGAACCGGCACAAGCGACCAGCTTGCTGGATTTGTTTATCGGTAATCATGCAGGTGTTATTGGTGAGACATCCATTATTTGTCTTTTAATTGGTGCTGTTTATCTCCTTGTTAAAAAGATTATTTCATGGAGGATTCCTGTATGTTACATAGCAACTTTTGCAATATTGATTTTTTTACTTGCGCCAGGTCATCAGTTTGAAACAGAATATCTGTTGAAAGAACTGTGTGCAGGTGGTCTTGTATTAGGTGCATTTTTTATGGCGACGGATTATGTTACATCACCAATTACTCCGATGGGAAAAATTGTATTTGGTGTAATTTTAGGTATTCTTACCTTTATCTTTAGAATGTATGGAGGTTCAGCAGAGGGCGTTTCTTATGCGATTATCTTCTCAAACCTTTTAGTTCCATTGATAGAAAGAGTTACCGTTCCAACATCATTTGGTAAGAAGAAACCTGAAAAGGAGGCGAAGTGATATGGGAAAGATTGTTAAAGATGCCTGTATATTATTTGCCATTACACTGGTTGCAGGGATACTTCTTGGGGGCGTCTATGAGATAACGAAAGCACCGATTGCAGAGCAAAACGAGAAGGCAAAACAGGCAGCATATCGAAATGTTTTGGCAGAAGCAGAAAGTTTTGAAGAGATTGCAAATAACGATAAGTATTGCGGCGTTGCACAGGATTTTCCAGCCGATGAGATTACAGAAGTTGTAGCAGGTGTAAAAGACGGCAAAATTCTTGGATTTGTCATTACTGTTGTAGCAGGGGACGGATATGGCGGCGATATTAAGTATTCTGTGGGTATTGCTGCTGATGGAACCTATAAGGGAACGTCCATTCTTTCCATTAGTGAGACAGCAGGACTTGGTATGAGGGCAAAGACAGACCCATCTTTTTTAGCACAATATAATGATGTAAAAGTGGAACAGTTTAGTGTTGTGAAAGATGGCACAGGCTCATCGTCCGATGATAAAATTGACTCAATTGGCGGTTCAACAATTACTTCAAAATCTATTACAAATGGTATTAATGCAGCTTTGAAGCTGTTTAACCGTTTGGTAAATGATAAAGTTAAAACAGTAGGAGGTGCTGGTATTGAATAAATGTGTTGAAAGACTTTATAATGGTATTATCAAAGAAAATCCTACATTGATTCTCACGCTTGGTATGTGTCCTACACTTGCGGTTACGACATCAGCAATCAATGGTATAGGTATGGGACTTTCTTCAACAGTAGTATTGGTTATGTCCAATTTATTGATATCACTTTTGCGAAAAGTGATACCAGATGGCGTTAGAATGCCAGCATTTATCGTTATCGTAGCTTCATTTGTAACGATGGTGCAGTTTCTTATGCAGGGATACTTGCCAGATTTATATGAATCATTAGGTATCTATATTCCGCTTATTGTTGTAAACTGTATTATTCTTGGTCGTGCAGAGTCGTATGCTTCTAAGAACTCAGCCATCTTATCTATTTTTGACGGGCTTGGCATGGGGCTTGGCTTTACGGCAGCGCTTACCGTACTTGGCTTTTTAAGAGAGCTGATTGGCGGTGGAACCATTCTTTCCACAGGAGCTTCTTCTTTAGTAGATTTAACAGAGTTTGGCTATACGCCTGCAAGTATATTTATTCTTGCACCAGGCGCTTTCTTTGTACTTGGCATTTTAATTGCTGTTATGAATAAAGTAAAGAAGGCACATGGCATGAAACCAGCAGAAGTGCCAGATTATATTGGTGATGAAGAAGAAAAAGAAAAGTAGGGAGGACAGATAGATGAATTTATTAATTATTGGTATTGCAGCCGCTCTTGTAAATAATGTTGTATTAAGCCAGTTTTTAGGTCTGTGTCCTTTCTTGGGTGTGTCTAAGAAAATTAACACAGCAGCAGGTATGGGTGGTGCTGTTATTGGTGTTATTACAGTAGCTTCTGCGATATGCAGTCTGATATATGATTTTATATTGACACCATTTGAATTGACGTATCTTAACACCATTGTATTTATTGTCGTTATCGCTTCATTGGTTCAGTTTGTTGAGATGTTTTTAAAAAAATGTATGCCGCCGCTCTATGAAGCGCTTGGTGTATATCTTCCACTGATTACAACAAACTGTGCAGTGCTTGGTGTTGCATTAACCAATGTTCAAAATAGTTATAATTTTATTGAAGCCGTTGTATGTGGTCTTGGTACAGCAATAGGCTTTATGATTGCTATTGTAATATTGGCAGGTATTCGTGAGCGAATTGAAGATAATGATGTTCCAGAAAGCTTTAAGGGAATGCCAATTGTCTTGCTTACAGCAGGGCTTATGTCGATTGCGTTCTTTGGATTTTCTGGTATACTGTAAGAGGAGGAAAAGTATATGATGGGTATTGTATGGGCTGCAATTATTGTTGGCGGCGTTGGTTTGATACTAGGGCTTTTTCTCGGCGTTATGGGTAAAAAGTTTGCAGTAGAAGTAGACCAAAAAGAGATTGATATCAGGGCAGAGCTTCCCGGAAATAATTGCGGCGGCTGTGGTTATGCTGGCTGTGATGCACTGGCTAAGGCGATTGCTGCTGGTCAGGCAGATTGCGGGGCATGTCCAGTCGGCGGTGCGCCTGCTGCTGCTAAGATTGCATCCATTATGGGGGCAGAAGCTGGTGAAACGGTGCGTATGACGGCTTTTGTAAAATGCAGCGGCGACTGTGAGAAAGCAAAAGAAAATTATGTGTATTCTGGTGTGGAAGAATGCAGTGTTATGCCATTTGTTCCAAATGGCGGTGCAAAGACATGTACATATGGCTGTTTGGGTTATGGTTCTTGCGTAAAGGCATGTCCATTTGATGCCATTCATGTTATCAATGGCGTGGCTGTAGTGGATAAAAAGAAATGTAAAGCCTGCGGCAAATGTGTTGCTGCATGTCCTAGACAGTTGATAGAGCTTATTCCATATAAGTCGAAATTTGCGGTATCTTGTTCTTCTAAGGATAAGGGCAAAGATGTTATGCAGGCATGCAGCGTGGGCTGTATCGGCTGTATGTTATGTACAAAGCAGTGTGCGTTTGATGCCATTAAAGTAGAAAATAATATTGCACATATCGACCAGACGAAGTGTACGGGCTGCGGTAAGTGTGCAGAGAAATGTCCGAAAAAGATTATTATCAAGCAAAAAGATAAATTAGAACAAAGTGCTTCTTATAAATAATATGTTTTTGATATAAAAATGTTACTAATGAAAGAAAAGCTGCAAAATAAATTTTCAATGCCAATATATCCAATATATATGGTATGAAATTTTAATTTTGCAGCGTTTCTTTCGTACATCAATATTTTTTATTGCTGCAATCCATAAGAATCATAGTACTGTTTCTAAAAGCAGTCATATCATGGAGGCTCATTATGAAAAAAGATAAGATAAAAATAAAAAAAGATATTTTGTTAATAACGGTTATAGTAATGATTGCATTGGTGTTTTTTCTTTTTATTCATTTTTTTATAAAGAAAGATGGAAGCATGGTTGTGATTAAAATAAATGGTGATATCAATTATAAAGGTTCTCTTTATCAATCAAAAGAATTGGTAGTTGATGGGTATCAGGGAGGCAGCAATCGAATTGTCATACAAGATGGATTTGTCTATATGGCGGATGCAGATTGTCCAGACAAGCTATGTGAACATATGGGAAAAATCAGTAAAACAGGAGAAAATATTGTGTGTATGCCGCATCGAGTCGTTGTTGAAATTGTTGGAGATGGGAGTGAGCTGGATTCTGTTGTCAAATAGTAAAAAAAATTCTAAAAAAGTAAAAAATATAGCGCTGTGTGGTGTTTTGACAACATTGGCAATGATATTTAGTTATATTGACAGTTTGATTTCCATTCCCATACCAGTGCCAGGTGTCCGAATAGGAATATCAAATATAGCTATTATAACAGTATTATATATGGTGGGGATTAAGGAAGCTGTTATTGTCAATGTACTTAGAATTACATTGACTTCTATTTTATTTGGTAATATTACAAGCTTTTGGTTTAGTATAGCAGGAGGAATATTAAGTATTGTTGTGATGATTCTTCTAAAAAAAATAGATATCTTTTCAATGATTGGCGTCAGCGTTGCTGGCGGAGTATCACATAATATCGGACAGATAATAGCAGCAGTCCTTCTTATGGAGACCAATGCGATTTTTTATTATCTTCCTGTTTTGCTTATCACAGGAACGGTTACAGGGGTTGTTATTGGAATTGTGGCAGCTATGGTTCTTAGACGGTTAAAACTTCATTCTATCTGGTAGAATTGGCAGATTAGCGCTATTTTTAAGCGGTTGTTATAGAATTTAAGATAAGAATTGTTATAAAAAATATTTGTGAGATAAAAATATAGAGCTACTGCAAAAAGAAATAAAAATCTTTTTACAGTAGCCTTGTATAAAATCTTTTTTTAATTATTATTTTTATAAAACTTATTAAAGAACTATTATATGTTAGTTTATTGTTTATATTGTTGCTGTAGTTCAATTTCTTCCATTGTCTTTGATACACAGTGTGTAATTGGTTTCCATTCTACTTTTTTAAACAGAGCGACTAAAGAAATTGGAATATATGTAAGCATAAACAATGGAAAGGTAAAAAGAGACCAAATTTTCTTTTTTGGAGAAGCTATAATATTTTTCCATTCGGTTATTAAAGTTATCGCTGCTACCGAAAACATAAGCAAACAAAAGCTTGCAATTGCAAATACGGCTGATTCTAAAGTGATTGGAATCAATTGTTTAAATAAAAGTGGATTTGCTGCTGCTAATATTAAAAAGATAATATTTAATACCAACAGTCCAAAGGAAAGCAGCGTAGCAGGTGCTATTGTCATAAACATATCATAACAAGAGATAAACATTTGACGCTTTTTAAATGCCATCATTATTAAGTCTTTTCCATACTTAAACATCACTTGATAAAAGCCTTTTGACCAGCGCATACGTTGATGCCAAGACTGTTTAAACGTTTCTGGCTGCTCGTCATAAAACATTGCATTAGAACAATACCCAATCTTTTCACCATCAAGAATATTGACAACAGAAAATTGAATGTCCTCTGTGAGAAGATTGCATTTCCAGCCTTTGTATTTTTTAATAATTTCACTGTTTACAAGATAACCTGTACCAGAGACAGCACAACTTGTTTTTAATAACATTCTTGGATTGTTAAGATACTTGGCCTCTCTGCAAAACCAAATAGAGTATCCAGATGTAATCCAATTGGTGTCAAAATTTTTAGAATTGCGGTAACTTGTAATTACACGGTATCCTTGGTCAAATGTTTTGTTCATTTCAGAAACATAATTTTTAGCAATGATATTGTCCGCATCAAAAATAAAGTAACCATCATAAGCCGTATAGTCGCCATAATCCGCTGTTATTTTTTGAAATGCAAAATCCAGTGCATATCCTTTGCCTACAAGTTGATTGTCAAAACGTTCATATACAATCGCTCCGTTCATCCTTGAAATCTCGGCTGTGTTGTCAGTACAGTTGTCCGCTATCACAATAACATCAATAAGTTCAGATGGATAATCCTGTGCTTTAATACTTTTGATAAGATTTGCAATAACAGCGCTCTCATTTCGGGCAGCAATAATAAATGCAAACCGATGCAGCTTTTTTGGTGTGTACTCCGATTTTTTACGTCTCTTTTCATGGATTAGTGCAATGAATATATATATAAATTGATAAAAATATAACACGGTCAACAACACAAATACCAATGTGTTAATTGTTGTAATTGTTTTCATGGTTATCTCTCCATTTTTAAAAATGAATTATTGTCACTTTTTTACAAAAATATATAAAGTTACTTGTTGATTATAGCATCACTTTTCAAAAGGTCAATATAATAATAAAAAATAAAAATATTTGACAAAAAATTTCATTCATTTATTATATAATATAACAGGCAGAAATGCAAAGCAAAAATTTGTAAATGATATTTTTTATGTAATTAGGAAAGTTTTTATTTATTTTTATGTAGTTTATTAAAAATTTGTTTTATAAATAAAAAGTAAATTTTTAACCTTTATTTACCTGCCTATAAAATATACGAAAGGAAGCACGAATATGTACAAAGAAATATCAAAATTAATTATTTTTGGTGCGATGCCAAGTGATTCGATATTAGTAAAAATGTCGGATATTTTTAAACAGTTTACAG
This sequence comes from uncultured Lachnospira sp., assembly GCA_910589305.1. GTDB lineage: Bacteria > Bacillota > Clostridia > Lachnospirales > Lachnospiraceae > Lachnospira. The sequence goes on from CAJUTV010000003.1 coordinate 198,347, forward strand.
ATGAGGCAGTGTCAAAAGATGATTTGATAAAACAGATATATACACAGATAAAACGACTGCTGACCATAGCTACAGATTATGGATTTGATGGCAATCTTTGGCAAAATTACTTGACTTTTTTATTGGTGACAACAGAAAATCCATTTAGTATTACTTGCGAGAAGGTAGGGGCAAATGAAGGCAGTGTTAATCTGTTTGCTATGAATGATATTAGCATTTTTAGAAAGCTTTTTCACTATGACTTTTCGGCTATTGAAGCACAGCTTGAAATTAATTGTTTTTCTATTATTACCAACTACAAAGCGATATGCAAAAGCGAGTTGATGTACAATCATAATGTGAGTGAAAAAGTACAAGTATTGAGTAAAAAGCTGGCTGCGGCTCGTACAGATGAAGAATTTTTTGATGGTGTCACCTGCTTTTATAAGGATTATGGCGTAGGTATGTTTGGACTTAATGCTGCCTTTCGTATTGGAAATCGCGCTGATGGAAGTATTTTCTTTAAACCAATTAATAATATGGACAAGGTAAAATTAGATGATTTGATTGGATATGAGATACAAAAGAAAAAGCTAATTGAGAATACAGAAAGCTTTATACAGGGAAATAAGGCAAATAACGCACTGTTATTTGGCGACAGCGGTACTGGAAAATCAACGAGTATCAAAGCAATTGTCAATGAGTACTACGATAAAGGATTGAGAATGATAGAGATTTATAAACATCAATTTAAGGATTTATCGAGTGTTATTGCAAATATAAAAAATAGAAATTATAAATTTATAATATATATGGATGATTTGTCTTTTGAAGAATTTGAGGTTGAATATAAATTTTTAAAGGCAGTGATTGAGGGCGGTGTGGAGACACGTCCAGATAATATATTAATTTATGCAACATCAAACAGACGTCATTTGATAAAAGAGACATGGAATGACCGCAATGATATAGAATCAAAAAATGGTCTGCATAGGTCTGATACAATGGAAGAGAAGTTGTCATTAGTTAATCGTTTTGGTTGTCAAATAAGTTATTCCAAGCCAACACAAAAAGAATACTTTGATATTGTTATTGAACTTGCAAAGAAAAATGGCATTTTGATGAGTGAAGAAGAGCTTTGCAGGGAGGCAAATAAATGGGAGCTTAGTCATGGAGGCATATCTGGAAGAACGGCACAGCAATTTATTAATGATTGTGCTAAAAAGAAGTGTTAGCTGTTTCTAAAGTTAGTTGCAGCATGGAGGGTAAAGATGATTTCGTATGTTAAAGGACAGTTGGTCGAGGTGTTTAACGATACAATTGTTGTTGAAAATAATGGTATTGGTTTTAATATTAAGGTTCCTGCAACCGTTATCTCTCATTTTTCAAAGATTGGGGAGCCTGTAAAGGTATATACATATTTGCAGATTCGCGAAGAATCCCACAGTTTATTTGGATTTTTGACAAGAGATGATTTGAATATTTTTAAGATGCTTATCAATGTAAATGGCATTGGACCAAAAGGGGCATTGGCAATTCTGTCTACGATATCGCCCAATGATTTGAGATTTGCCGTTATTTCAGGGGACGTAAAATTGATATCAAGTGCGCCAGGTATAGGCAGCAAAACCGCTCAGAAGCTGATTATTGAATTAAAGGATAAAGTATCATTAGAGGATGCGCTGGAAAATACACTTTATGAGAGTGGAAGCACAGGAAGCGACAGTGAGGCACAAAATGAGGCGATAGAAGCACTGTGTGCGTTGGGGTATGGCAGTGCGCAGGCAGTGCGGGCAGTTCGCCAAGTAGAAGATATTGAATCAAAAGATTCGGAAGTGATATTGAAGGAAGCACTTAAAAAACTGGCAACGTTGTAGAGGTTTAAGCTGAAAAAATAGAGTCTATATGTTGTAAGGCTTCAATTATTATAGATTAAAATATTTAACCACAAGATTGGTGTCTGCTTGTTGCTTGCCAAAAATCAAAAAAAGATTTATTTTTTTGATAAAGCAGTGCAGAAATGAGAGGAAAATTATGGAGAGAAGGGTTATTTCGACAGAGTTTACAGATGAAGATATGAAGATAGAAAGCGGTCTTCGTCCTGAACACTTGCGCGACTATATCGGACAGGATAAAGTAAAGAAAAATTTAAAAGTGTATATTGAGGCAGCAAAAGAGCGAAAAGATGCACTAGACCATGTGCTGTTTTACGGACCGCCAGGATTGGGAAAAACGACGCTTGCAGGAATTATAGCCAATGAGATGGGAACACACTTAAAGGTAACGTCAGGTCCTGCTATTGAAAGACCAGGAGAGATGGCAGCCATACTTAATAATCTCGCGGAGGGCGATGTGCTTTTTGTGGATGAGATTCACCGTCTAAACAGACAGGTAGAAGAAGTGTTGTATCCAGCGATGGAAGATTATCAAATTGACATTATGATTGGCAAAGGTGCAGCAGCAAGGTCAATAAGACTGGAATTGCCACAGTTTACATTGGTTGGAGCAACCACTAGAGCAGGTCTGTTATCAGCGCCTTTAAGAGACCGATTTGGTGTTGTAAATCATCTTGAATATTATAGTGTGGAAGAATTAAAGACGATTTTACTGCGTTCAGCAAAAACATTGGGGGTTGAGATAGACGATAAAGGCGCGTATGAGATGGCAAGGCGTTCAAGAGGTACACCAAGACTTGCCAATAGGCTGTTAAAGAGAGTAAGAGATTTTGCACAGGTTAAATATGATGGCAGAATTACAGCAGAAGTAGCAGATTATGCGTTAAATTTACTGGAAGTCGACAAAAATGGGTTGGATCGAAATGACCGGCTCATTCTTACAACAATTATAGAGAAATTTAAGGGCGGACCGGTTGGCATTGATACATTATCAGCCTCTATTGGAGAAGATTCTGGTACATTAGAGGAAGTGTATGAGCCTTATTTAATACAAAACGGATTTATTAACAGAACTGCCAGAGGAAGAGTTGCCACAGAGCTGGCATATAAAAATCTTGGTATACAGATTAATTAAGGCAATAATCTATTTTTTGACACATATACAATGCTGTTGTATAATAGCAGCAAGCAGATGACTGGCAAAACAAACCGTGTGTCCTTTATAAGAATGTAGTTGCTGTTTTATAAGACATAGTTGTTGTTTGGGAAGGGTAGAGTGGTGGTACATATGGCATCAGTAAATACATCAGAAGTAACGATTGGCGGTAAAGTATTTAAGATAAGTGGATATGAGAGCAAAGAATATCTTACAAAGCTTGCAGAGTACATTAACGATAAAATGCAGGAAATTATCAAAGGAAGAGGAATGACAAGGCTTGGTTTTGATGTTGTCACAAATCTGATGTACTTAAATCTTGCGGATGATTATTTTAAAGCGAAGGCTATGTGTGATGACATATCAGAAGAAATCGAAAAAAAAGACCAAGAAATCTACAATCTAAAGCACGAATTAATATCAGCCAATATTAAACTAGACTCACAGGCTAAGGAGATTGAAGCCTTAAAAAAGGAACTTTCAAAGGTTCATAAAATGCCAGAAGAACGGTTTAATCGAAATGTGGAAGATATAAGAAAACGGACAAAGAATTATAATGAGGGGTAAAAGTGAGAGACAATAAGGTAGAAATACTTGCTCCTGCAGGTTCTTTGGATATATGTAAGGCAGTTATCAATGCAGGTGCCGATGCAGTGTATCTTGGCGGGGATTTATTTGGAGCCAGAGCATTTGCAGGAAATCTAAATGAACAACAGGTGATTGAAGCAATTGAATATGCACATTTAAGGGGAAAATCAATTTATTTAACGGTAAATACACTCTTAAAAAACAACGAGCTTGAAGAGCAATTGTTAAATTATATAATGCCTTATTATAAGGCGGGACTGGATGCAGTCATTGTTCAAGATATGGGTGTATTTAAGAAAATACATGATTTTTTCCCAGACATGCCGATACATGCCAGTACACAGATGACTATTACTGGAAGTTATGGTGCTAGGCTGTTAAAAAAGATGGGGGCAACTCGTGTTGTCTTGGCGAGAGAGCTTACCTTGTCTGAGATTGCATCGATTCATCAATCTTGTGATATTGAGATTGAAGGCTTTGTGCATGGCGCGTTGTGTTACTGTTATTCTGGCCAGTGTCTATTAAGCAGTATGAATGGTACAAGAAGCGGCAACAGAGGTCGCTGCGCTCAGCCATGCCGTCTGGATTATCAAGTGATGCAGCCGCTTACCAATGATAAATTAACCGATAATCATTCATTGCAAAAAAATACATTACAATATCAAATGATAAATGATAAAGAACATGCGTATGCACTCAGTCCAAAAGATATATGCACATTAAAGATTCTGCCAGATATTATAGAGGCAGGAGTGTATGCTCTTAAGATTGAAGGGCGTATGAAAAATGTTACTTATGCTGCCGGTGTTACGGCTATGTATAGAAAATATGTTGATATGTGTTTATGTAATGGCACAACAGGGTATGAAGTATCACAAGAAGATATCCATTATCTTATGGATATCTATAATCGGGGTGCATTTACTACAGGGTATTATAACAGTATAAAAGGCAAGGATATGATGTCGGTTACAAGACCGAATCATATGGGAACAAAGGCATTAAAGGTAAAAGAAAATATTGATGGACGGGTAACTTTTCAGGCGTTAAGAGCCATTCACAAGCAGGATGTATTTGAGATTGATTCCAATTATTCATTTTCAAGCGGGAAAGATGTCTGTAAAAATGACACTTTTGTTGTTAATTTGCCTAGAAAGTATAATCTTTTTAAAGGGCGTGTGATTTACAGAACAAAAAATGCAGTGATTACTGGTGATGTAAAACAGCATTATGTAAACGATACATTTCATGGAAAAGCAAAGGTTGACATGACATTGTTTGCAGAGTGCGGCAGCACAATGACACTTGAGCTTTCTGCACTAGGACAGACGGTTTATGTCACAGGTGATAAAATACAAAAAGCGTTAAAAAATATATCCGATGAAAAAATGTGCATTGATAAATTGTCCAAATTGGGAGCTTCACCATTTATTGCAGGCGATATAAAAATTGTGATAAAAGGTGATGTGTTTATACCGTCGAGTCAGCTTAATGACATAAGACGTGATGGCATTGAGGCATTGTGTAATGCTATTATAGAAGAGAAACAACGTCTTTTTAAAGACCCGAAGATAACATCAAATAGCAAGTCCAATACGTTATTTTTTGCTTGCGAGGATAAAGATGATTTCTTGTCAAAACAAAAAGTAATCGAGACTTTACCAGACAGAACGAACAACTATGTAATTGGTGTGCCTAATCGCATAGCTTGCAACGCTCTTTTAACAATCGATAAATCGGTTTTTTTTAAGGAGATTTATGTTGATTACAGTATATGTGAGACAGACAAAGACTGGGAGATTATAGACCAACTCAAAGCAGATGGCACAATAGTGGCGATAGCCCTTTCTTATATGACAACACAAGAACAGCTTTGTTCTTGTAAGACATTGATAGAAGCTGCATGTAAACATAACATGGACACGTTTGTTGTCCGAAATCTTGAACAGATAGGTCTATTGTCTGAACTGGTAAAAAAGGTTGCTTTTCCTGTAAAAATAAGATTGGATGCCAATTTATATTGTTGGAACAGTGAGGCTGTACTACAGTTTATAAAAATCGTTTCTGAGAGTGGATTGCAGCTTGAAAGAATAACATTGCCGTATGAGTTAAATATAAATGAGATAACACAGGTTGATTGGAAGATTCCAGTTGAAATGGTTGTATATGGCAGAGTTCCTGTTATGATTTCAAAACAGTGTGTTAAAAAGACTTATGGTATGTGTGATGGCGGCAGTAAAACGGTTTATCTTAATAAAAATATGCCTGTGTCATGCAGATGTAAAGAATGTTATAATATTATATGGAGTCCTAAAGTTTTAGACTTAACCAGTCATTTTGATAAAATAGATAAGATAAAACCTGATTTTATACGATATGATATGCCAGAGGTATGTATGGATAGGGATTCCTATAACAGACTGTTAAAAGATATATTGAACAAAAATCAAATGAATAGTAACGATATAAAATGGACAGGACATTTTATAAATAAAGTGGATTGAAACGTTTATTAAAAAAATGAAAACTTTTTATTTAGAGGAAGATAATGAGAGTTGTATTTATTGAGCTTGCAAAGTATATATTTGCCTTTTTTATTGCTTTTTATGTTGCAGCCAGTTATTATGGGGCATCATCTCAAAATGAAAATATAAGAAAAAAAATATATATATTCCAAAACATATTGATGTTTCTGTCTCATTTGTTAGGATTTTTGCTGTTATATCAATTAAATAGTGAAGATATCAAGTATTTGATTTTTTACTTTGCCCAATTTATTTACTTATTTGTAATTATTGTTGTTTATGATGTGCTGTATCCAAAAGCTTCAAGGCTGTTAGTCAATAATATGTGTATGTTGTTGTCAATTGGTTTTATTATGTTGGCGCGTCTTGATTATAATAAAGCAGTTAAACAGTTTGTTATTGCTATAGCAGGAACAATTGTAACATTTTTTATCCCATGGATTTTAAAAAAAGTGCGGTGTCTTAAAAGTATTGGATGGGTATATTGTGTTGTCAGCTTAGGTACGTTGGTGGCAGTATTGTTTGGCAGTGCTATCTATGGAGCGAATCTTGTGCTTACATTAGGACCTGTTTCTATTCAGCCCAGTGAATTTGCAAAAATTTTATTTGTTATGTTTGTCGCTGCCATGTTTAATAAAGCGACAAGTATCAAACAGATTATTATTGTTACAATTGTAGCAGTCGTGCATGTTGTTGTATTGGTTGTATCCAAAGATTTAGGGGCGGCATTAATATTTTTTGTTGTGTATATTATGATGTTATATATCGCTACAAAAAAGATAGGTTTGTGTGTGTTTGGTCTCTTATCAGGAATTGCAGCTTCCGTTTTGGCTTATTTTATATTTGGACATGTTCGGCAGAGAGTGACTATTTGGAGGGACCCATGGGCAACGATAGATACAACAGGGTACCAGATTTGTCAGTCGCTGTTTGCAATCGGTATGGGTTCATGGTTTGGATATGGGCTGGCACAGGGGCTTCCGGGAAAAATTCCAGTAGTGGAAAAAGATTTTATGTTTTCTGCTATAACAGAAGAATTTGGCATTATTTTTGCAGTAGCGTTAATTTTGATTTGTTTAAATAATCTTATTCTGATGATGAATATTGCCTCAAGATGTAAAACATTATTTTACAGGCTTGTAGCAGTAGGGTTGGGTGTGACTTATGGGTTTCAGGTATTTTTGACCGTAGGCGGTGCTATGAAGATGATACCAATGACGGGTGTGACGATGCCGTTTGTCAGTTATGGAGGAAGTTCTATGGTAAGTTCTCTTATCATGTTTGCATTGATTAATGGCATGTACAATATGAGACAAGACGAAGGTGAGTTGAATGAGTCAGCAGGAAAGAGCAAGAAAAACAAAAAATAAAAAAAACCATGATATCTATGAAAACAGAAGGAAAAATTTAAGAAATCACGAAACGAATGTAATTTCTTTTCTTTTTATTGGATTATTCTTGACTATGGCGATATATTTGGTATATTTTAATGTGGCTGTAGCTCCTAAAATAATCAATAATCCTTATAACAAGATGATTGATACACAGCAGGATAAAGTGGTAAGAGGCAATATCTTAGCTTGTGACGGCACCGTGCTTGCAAGCACACAGATAAATGAAGATGGTGAAGAATATCGGTATTATCCATTTTCTAATATGTACTGTCACGTTGTAGGGTTAAAAAGTGAAAAGACAGGAATTGAAGGCATTGCAAATTTTGAATTATTATCGACAGATGGGAATATAATAAAAGAGTTGGGCGCTGATTTGCAAGGAAAAAAATCCAGAGGGAATGATTGTTTGACAACATTAGTGCCAAGTCTGCAAGAAGCGGCATATCAAGCATTAGGAGATAATAAAGGAGCAGTGATTGCAATGGAGCCTTCCAGCGGGAAAATTCTTGCAATGGTGTCAAAGCCAGATTATAATCCTAACGATGCAGCGCAAAAATATGAGGAATGGCTGTCGTATGACAGTTCAGACTCGGTGTTGTTAAACCGAGCAACAAAAGGCTTGTATGCACCTGGTTCAACATTTAAGGTGATGACCGCTTTAGAATATATAAGAGAAAATAGCACTTATAGCAGTTTTTCTTATGAATGTGATGGAAGTGCATATATACAGGGAGGTACAACAATTCCATGTTTTGACCAGACAGCACATGGTTTTGAGAACCTTACGGATGCTTTTTCTAATTCGTGTAACTCAGCCTTTTCTACAATTGGCTGTCAACTGAATTTAGAAAAGTTTAAGAAAACTTGTGAGGATAGCTTGTTTAATCAGAGTCTTAAAATTGGAATGGATGCAAGTGACAGCAGTTTTGAGTTGGATGCAAATTCAGGAATAAGTTTGGTTCAAGAGACATCTATTGGACAAGGAAAGACTATGATATCACCAATACATAATCTGATGATTATATCAGCTATTGCCAATGAAGGCGTTATGATGAAACCTTATCTGGTAGACACTATACAGACAAGTGAAGGAACGATATTAAAAAAGACACAACCTGAAAGCAGGGCGCAGATATGCACATCCGATGAAGCATCGACAATATCCGATTTATGCAGAAGCGTTGTTATGCAAGGAACAGGCGCAGCTTTTAGAAATGCATCGTATGAAGTTGCAGGAAAAACAGGAACGGCTCAGTATGACAGCAGTGACAATGCCCATTCTTGGTTTGTTGGATTTGCACCATATGACAATCCTCAAATATCAATATGTGTTATATTGGAGGGTGGGTATACAAAGGTTGCTAATGCGCAACAGGTAGCAAAAAATGTATTGGATTCATTTTTTGGTTGATTAACTTCATACAGGGTTGTATAATGTTTTTAAAGAAGAACACGCTACATGAACCGGAGGAATTGCAATGATAGAGGCAACAAGCTGTGGCGGTGTGGTAATATATAGAGGAAAGGTACTTGTGTTATATAAAAAGTACAGAAATAAGTATGAAGGCTGGGTTCTACCTAAGGGGACGGTTGAGGCAAACGAATCCTTTGAGGATACTGCTATAAGAGAGGTCCGAGAGGAAGGCGGTTCAAACGCAGTTATTAAACAGTTTATTGATACTACTCAGTATACATTCAGCACAGCAAAGGATACAGTTTATAAAAAAGTTAATTGGTTTTTAATGCAGGCGAATAGCTATTATAATAAGCCCCAAAGGGAAGAATTTTTTGAAGACTCAGGGTTTTATAAATACCATGAGGCTTATCATCTCTTGCGCTTTCCAAATGAAAAACAAATTCTTGAGAAGGCATATGAGGTGTACATTAATATGAAAAGACAAGGTGTTTGGTAATGGATTTATATAGTATTTATGGCATACTTGACGGCAATATTTATAGGGTAGATAACTATAATAGTGCTGTCGGCACAAAGAATTTAAAGTTTGATGAAATGTTTAACAGTATGATTGATGATGACTTAGAGAACATTTTTCAAGATGTGTCAAGTGAATATGGTGTTGATGTCAATCTTTTAAAGGCAGTTGCACAGGCAGAGTCTGGGATGGACCCAAATGCGACATCATGGTGCGGCGCGATGGGAATTATGCAGCTTATGCCTGCAACGGCACAAAGTTATGGGGTGACCAATCCTTATGATGCAAGGCAGAGTATTACTGGAGGCGCAAAGTTATTGTCATGGCTGTTAGACGACTACAATGGCAATGTATCATTAGCGTTGGCAGGTTATAATGCTGGTTGTGGTTCTGTACAAAAATATGGCGGTGTTCCCCCATATGATGAAACCATCAACTATATACATAAGATTAACGATTTGTTAGGCGGTGCATTGGAGGCAGATTCATGGACGATTGATGGAAGTACGAAGACCAATTTATCCAATGCAGATATGGGCATGGTGTCATACAGTGCCTATCCAGCAGCACATTCTACAAAAATGGAAAGTAAATCAGCAGATTTACCAGATGGCAATAAATATCTTATTAGAAGAACACTTGATAATAGCAGCAAATCAATACATAAGGAATTAAATGTTGATGGTGAAGATATATTGAAAAACCCCAACATTAATTTAATAAATGCAGCATTGTCTAATGCTGTAGAACAATCAGAGAATACCATGCGAAGCAACACCCCATATTATTTGTATGAGCAACAGGCTTCTATTGTCAATTCGCTGATTTCAAAAATTAAAGAATTATGAATGGAGGGGTGACATGAAAGACAGAATAAAAGTATATTTATACAACAAGACATTTAAAGAGATTGATATGAGTGATTTTACAAAAATAACAGAGGATTTGTTTGCAGAAAGAAATGATATTGTTAAAGTAGAATTGCCAGAAGGTGTGGAAGAGATAGGAAATCACGCATTTGAAAACTGTGCAAATCTTCAGGAGATTATTTGTCCAGACTCACTTAAAAAAATAGGTATAAAAGCATTTGCAGACTGTGCTAATTTAAAAAAGGTGAATTATTCAGAAGATGTGGAAGTTGATGCAACCGCATTTGCAGGTTGTCCTAATATGCAATAAGTGTGCTGTGCATAAAAAACAGTTTTAGCAAAAAAGGAGATAGGGACTTTATCTGTATTTCGTTGAAAATATAGGAGATTTTTAGTATAATGAGTCTATAAAATGATAAAAGTTAAATAATATAGTTAGAATGGAGATTGATATGGATACAAGAGTAGAATTGGCAGTCGATAAAAAGAAAAAAGGAATGAACTGTGCACAGGCAGTAGCCTGTACATATTGTGATTATGCAGGCTTAGACGAGGCTACAATGGCTGCAATTACACAGTCCTTAGGAACAGGGATAGGCGGAACATTAGAGGGAACTTGTGGAGCGATTACAGGAGCCTGTACAGTGGTTGGACTTGTCAATAAAGAAGCAGGACGCGGCAAAGCTATGCAGGCAGCAAAATATATTGTAAACAATTTTAAACAGAGCAATCAGACGGTTACCTGCAAGACATTAAAAGGCGTTGATACAGGTGTTATGCTTAGAAGCTGTGAAGATTGCGTCCGTGATGCTGCCAAATTTTTGGAAGATATGTTGCAATCTGATAATTAAATTATAACATATATAAAGATACAATATATGTTTTTGGTTATAAAATATGTTATAATTTCTTATCTTCTTATAATATTTCTTGACAAAATAAGGCATGTGGGCTACGATTTGTTAAGATATGTAAAAGAACAGAAATGAGGTTAAATGATGGACAAAAAGAAAACGTTTGTGACATTAGAGCAATTACAAGAGATTGATAAGACGTATCCTACCCCTTATCACCTCTATGACGAACAAGGAATTATTGACAATGTTTTGCGTCTTAAAGAAGCATTTTCATGGAATAAAGGATATAGAGAATATTTTGCTATTAAGGCAACGCCCAATCCATTTATATTAAAAATATTAAAAGATTGTGGCTGTGGTGTTGATTGTGCTTCTATGACCGAGTTGATGATGGGACATGCACTGGATTATAAGCCAGAAGAAATGATGTTTTCTTCAAATGATACGCCAATAGAAGAATTCAAGTATGCTGGTAAAGTAGGTGCGATTATCAACCTTGATGATATTACACATATTGATGTTTTAGAGCAAGCATTAGGCGGCAAGCTGCCAGAGACAATAAGCTGCAGGTACAATCCAGGCGGATATTTTAAACTTGGGACATCGGTTATGGATAATCCAGGCGATGCAAAGTATGGTATGACGCATGAGCAGATTATAGAAGCATTTAAAATTTTAAAGTCAAAAGGTGTAAAGCATTTTGGTATTCATTCGTTTCTTGCCAGCAATACGGTAACCAATGAATATTATCCAACCCTTGCAAAGATTTTGTTTGAGCTTGCAGTGGAACTTTTTGAAAAAACAGGAGCGGATATTCGTTTTATCAACCTTTCTGGCGGCATTGGTATTCCTTATAAACCAGAGCAAAAAGCAAATGACATTGCCATTATTGGTGAAAATGTACACCGCGTGTATGATGAAGTCTTAACCCCAGTAGGAATGAATGATATTGCAATCTATACAGAACTGGGTCGCTATATGCTAGGACCTTTTGGCTGTCTGGTTACAAAAGCTATCAATGAAAAACATATTCACAAAGAATATATAGGGGTGGATGCCTGTGCTGTTCATCTTATGAGACCAGCTATCTATAAAGCCTATCATCATATTACAGTGGCAGGTAAGGAAGATAAGCCTTGCGACCATGTTTATGATATTGTGGGTTCGTTGTGTGAAAATAATGATAAATTTGCTGTTGATAGAGAACTTCCTAAAATTGATAGGGGCGATTATCTGATTATTCACGATACAGGAGCACATGGTTTTTCTATGGGTTACAATTATAATGGAAAGCTTAAATCGGCTGAATTATTGTTGAAGAAAGACGGAAGTGTGCAGATGATTCGGAGGGCAGAGACACCAAAAGACTATTTTGCAACATTTGATTTCTGCGATATTTTTGATAAATTGAATTTATAGTAAAAATAAAGATTGTGTTTTATGCAAATTAATGAACGTTTCTAATCTTATAGGATTGACAGAAGAAACGTAAAACTTAAAGGAGGACAATACGGTTGTTTAGCAGCAGTATTTGTTAAATTTATGAAAGATTTAGATGCGATTTCTTCTAAGGTAAGTAAAGGACAAAATTTGAATACTCATCTTGAAAAATATGGCAGAAGTATGGCTTCTCTATATCATGCGTTAAGTTTAATCAAGCTTTCTATGAATTATTATACGGTTTGTGATATATATTATGATACATTGGATAAGAAAACATATGATAATGATTTATACGCTAAGTTTTACAATCGTTTTCATATATGTATCCAACAGTATCTTGCTAATCAAATGGATATAGAACAACTAAAAATTATGCGTCAAGATGTTATCAATCTGATGAATAGTGTTGTTTCATTAATTGACCAATTAAGAATATATGAATATGTAATGAATAGGGTTGAATATCGGTTTAAAGATAAAAAAGAATATCCATTTGATAAAGAGTACTATGATACGTATCTTACAAGTGATGTAATTCATTATATTTTTTCAGAAAAAGATAATGTTGTGGTAAATAGTAAGATTGCTCAGATTGTAGGACAGCTCCCTATGAGACTGTCAAAAAACCGCTTTTTTTCTTATGTAAGAGAGGCGTTTTCCTTGTATCATGGAGCACAGAAAGGTTCCATTGATGACTTTGAGTACTCGATTAGAAGTACAGCCATGCTTTCCGTTTCTAAAAAACAGGCAGACCATACAGCAATAGATGAACATTATTTTGATGAATATAAAAAAATAATGGATATATTAGCAAATGCAGATTATAAGACAATGGATACCGCAGCATATTATAAGTTGGACAAAGAATTAAAAATAGGCATTGAAAAGATAAATAATTTTTCTGATAATATGGTACTTTTAGCACAGTTGGTTAATGATTTGTATACGGCTGTGCTTATGGAACCATATTCAATTGGAAGTACAACACAGACCATTCTTGCCAAAGAGATAATAAGCATAATCAATAATCAATGTTTTGTTTCACAAACAGATGGTTCATCAAATAATGATATTTTTTATTATCGCAAATCGTTTGAGGAAATTGCAGATAAATTTGTTGCCTTTGAGGGGATTCAAGAAAATATTTTGTCTATTGTTGAAAAAAATGAGTATGTGTTAGATGATGCTTGGGATATTTATAAGGATAAACTAGAAGCATTTGGGGTAAAAGAGCTTTTTGAATCATTAAAAATTGTCACAAAACTGCAATCTGGCAGTGATTTTGTTGTACTAGAAAACGATGCCTCATATGATGAAATACCAGATAATTCTTATGCAGATACGGTTTGTGAACATTTGATTGATGATATGCAACAAGCTTTTAAGGCTTTGGGACAGCCCGTCAAAAGAGCCGTTATGGCAACGGTGTTTTCACAACTTCCCGTTTTGTTTAATAACACGGATGAGATACAAAATTATATCAATATGTCGCTTATACAATGTAGTGATGAGGCAGAGCAGATGGCTGTGGTAGAGATATTAAAATCAATGATGGAAGGCTAATGTATGAAGTGGTATAAAAAGCTTTATTATGGAGAAAATGCAAGAAAAGTAAAATATAAAATATTTGGCAAAATCGCAAAAAGCCGGTTGACATTTGATACTTTTCTTATTATGCTGCCCTCCAATAAAGAAAATTTGCTTGATATTATGTCGGCTGATGTTTTAAAACAGCCTCATTTTAAAAATAAAAAAATACAAGATTCCATTTATATTGTTGGGATTGCAAAAGGCAAAGAGGAAGCTTTAGAGGTCGTGCGAGTGATTATTGATGAGGTTTATCAGGCAACCAAAGGGTTTGATATTCCAAAATATCTGCATTTTGGAAATGAAAAAAGAACGTAAATGTAAGGAGAAACAATGCTTCATGTAGTGCTATTGATATTAAAAATAATTGGAATAATAATAGCTGTATTACTGGGGCTTGTGATTCTAACAGTTGCAGCAGTGCTTTTTGTACCTATCCGCTATGTTGTGAAGGCACAATATAAGGATGGCATTCCTGTAATACAGGCAAAAGTGACATGGTTATTCCATTTGTTGCGAATAAAATGTTTGTTTAATCTTGAAGAAGGATTGAATGTTCGGGTAAAAATATTCTTTTTTAATTTAAAATCGTCAAAAAAGGATTCTAAAGAGGAAGAACATATAGAAAAAAAGGATACTAAAAAACGCCGTAAGAAAAAAGAACATTCTGTATTTGATGAGGAAGAACATCAATTTGATGATGAGGATATAATTTTTGATAAACCAGAAGAATCCATTGATATAGCAGCGATGGAAGATATGGATGTCCATAACAATCAAATAATGGATTCAGATATAGAAGCGTCAGGTATAGAAATAAATCAAGAGGACATGGAAGATGAAGAACATTTATTTGAAACAGGGGTTTTTGAAGAAGATGTTAAAGAGCATGAAAAGATAAAACCGAATATATTTTTGATTATCAAGAATAAAATAATGGATATTATACAAAAAATTATTGCTTTGATTCAACAATTAAAGATGACAAAAGAAAATTTAAAACAAAAAACAGAAGCGTTTTCCAATATGATAAATGACCCTAAAAATCGAGAGATGGTTTCTTTTTTATGGGTACAAGTAAAAAAACTTTTAAAAATTTTAAAACCTAAAAAGGTTGAGGCATATATCCATTTTGGATTAAAGGATGCTCAGACAACAGGAAAAGCAGCAATGTATGCAGCGTCACTGTATGGGTTTATCGGCAAGAATATAACAATTTATCCTGATTTTGAGCAGGAAATCATAGAGGGAACCATATATATAAAGGGTTCTATCCAGCTTTTTCCAATAGGAATAATAGCGTTAAAGGTTTATAGGAATAAGCAGGTTAGGAAATATATTAATAAAATAAAGAATTGAGTAGGAATGGAGGATTCATATGGCAGAGAATAATTTTGACCAAACAGTAGCATCACTTTTTAAGGGAATGGACTCATTTATATCAGCAAAGACGGTTGTCGGTGATGCTGTGACCGTAAATGATACAATTATACTTCCATTAGTTGATGTATCATTTGGCGTGGGTGCAGGTGCGTTTGCTGGTGAAAAGAAAAACAATGCAGGCGGTGCCATGACAGGAAAAATCTCACCAAGTGCTGTTTTAGTAATTCAAAATGGTGCTACGAAGCTTGTTAATATTAAAAATCAAGATACCATAACAAAAGTGATTGATATGGTTCCAGATATTGTGGACAGATTTTCAGGCAAATTTGGAAAGGTAAAAACAGACGCAGATATTGATGAAGTTATTGATGAAATGTCAAATAATGTAGAATAAGTAGATTATAATGGCATAAATCAGTAATTATTTATAGGCAGCAGCATATATTATAGGAAAGAAGGTAAATTCAGGCGGTAATTATGTGTTGCAGAATGCTTGGTTTTATTATGTTTTGGATTGCTGTTGGAATGGTGATTGCATTACTGCTTCAGGAAGATATATTCCTAAGTGTGTGCATAATTATCATACTGATTGTAGTCGGATTTAATATGTTTTGCAAAAGTTGAAAGTACACCGACAAGTTTAATAAATGCAGTTGCAGGAAGTATACTAATGGGATTGTAAATGTCTCTTAAAAAAGATATTTATTATAATTTTTTTTTTGGGGGGGGGTGTCAAATGAAATTTAAAACATTTGCACAATTAAAACATTTGATTACGAATTAAAAGTTGCACTTGAATAGGTGCAAGAATGGAGGAAAAATGAAAAAAACAAGTAGATTAAAAAAGGCATGTTGCCTTTTTTCTTGTATTTCATTAGCTGTAACGTCATTTGTGCTGCCACAGGTGAGCGTGAAGGCAAGTGACGAAGTAAAAAAGTTTGACCCTCAGACTACTATGTGGACAAACACTTGTGTAGAGATGGTGCTTGATGAAGATTCAACAACAAAGTACAGCAATATGGCGGAGGTAGACCCCAATGCTTCATCAAAAAATGACAGCGGGCATCAAAGCCCTTATGCAAGAGCAGGAGAAAAATTAAATGACTGGGCATACGCTGAATATCTATGGACATACAGCTATCCTGTTGGCAATGGCAGAATGGCAGGCATGATAGCAGGCGGTATCGACAAAGAGGTTATTCAGATTAATGAGGATACCATTTGGGACGGTTCGCCATATGGTACGATTCAAGATGAAAATAAAAATACAATTACTGATATGGATGCAGCAAAAAAAGCACAGACTATTTCTACAACCAATCAGACAAGCGGCAGTGTAGTAGATGGCTGGAAATATTACAGAGGTGCCAATGCGGACGGTACACCAGCACCAATTGGCTCTGCCAATGCTTTGGTTGGTGATGAAGCTTTTCGTGCAAAATATCCAGAGTTTTCAAAAATGTCAATTTCGTATCAGGCGCTTCAGGTGAATAATGCAAAAGATGCACAGGCTGTACAACAGCGTTATTCTATGGAACGTATGGTAGAAGCTACATTTCTTGGGAGTCCGTCTTCACAACATGCGTACAAGTCTTTTGTTGAAGTGTATTTAGATTTTAATCAGACACATGAAAAGGTAACCAATTATACGAAAAGTCTGGATATGACAAAAGGTATCGTGACTGTCGATTATGATTATAATGGTACACATTTTACAAGAGAGACCTTTGCAAGCTATCCAGACCAGGCGGTCGTTACACATGTTTCATCAGATAAGGAGCTGAGTTTTAGTGCGCAGCTTCATACATACCATAATAAAGAAGGGTATTTCAAATATGAAAAGGTTAGTGATAAAGAAGTAAAATTAGTCGCTTCTGTCACCGACGGCAATAAAAATTCGGATGTTCCGTCAACGATTAATGCGATTTCATTTGAAGCACATATGCTTCTTGAAGGCGACGGTACATTTTCGGTGTCAGAAGATAATACAACCGTACAGGTTCAAGGTGGAAAGGAAACGACAATCTATGTTGTAGGCGCTTCAAACTATGTCGATTATTTAAGTCTTGACAATACAAAGCCAGCAAAAGACTGTGCGGTGTATATTAACAATATCAAGGCAAAAAATTATAATCAGATAAAAGAAAGACATATACAAGATTTTTCGCCGTTATTTGAAGCTTCATCACTTTCTGTTGAAAACACAGATGGAAACGATTTTTCTGATATTCCTACCGAGAAGCGTATTCGTAAAGATGTAAATGGCAAGTCTGGCTTTACGGTTGGCGCGGGAAACAGTATGTCGGATGCGAAAAAAACAGGCGTGTCAACAACGTACTCGGATGGTGACAATCAGTTGGCAGTGCTTGAATTTAACTATGGCAAATATCTGTTGATATCCGGTTCAAGAGATGGCTCTACAACAGGTGATATCCATATTTATGAGTCACAGCCGCTCAACCTTACAGGCAAATGGAATGCCGCATTATCGGCTTCATGGAAAGGCAAATATACCATTAATATTAACACACAGATGAATTACTGGGCAGCCAATATATTGGGGTTGTCCGAAGAATGTGAGAAACCGTTAATAGATGTGTTTGATGAGCTTGCACAGTCTGGTTCAATCACTGCTGCCAATCAGTATGCTATCTATAATAATAGAGGAGATTATACATATCAGGCAGGTGACCCTTGGGTAACACATCACAACTTTGACCTTTGGAGGGGAACACAGCCCATTGATAATGCTACCGCTGGATTGTGGCCTACGGGTGGTATATGGCTTTTAGACCACGCTTGGCAGTATTATCAATTTAACAACGATAAAGAATATCTTGCACAAGTATATCCTTATATGGTGGGTTCAGCCGAGTTTTTCACGCAATTTGTGACGGTTGATGAAAAGACAGGCTATCTTGTCACAGCAGCTTCTTGTTCGCCAGAACAAGGCGGTGTTCAGCCGGGTGCTGCAATGGATACACAATTGATTCGCAACTTGTATGATATGGTTTGTAAAGCAAGTGCAATTTTAGGAAAAGAAGCAGAACAAGCAGCACTTCTTGCAACGATTAAAGAGCAGATGCCATCAACCTATCTTGCTGATGAAAAGGGCAAAATTGCACCAAATCTTATTGACAATCAGGGGCTTATTAAAGAGTGGGCAAGAGGAGATGTAACATTTGATATTTCAAAACGTGAACCTGGCGACTGGAAGGTGACAAATCCATTTTCAAGCAATCCGGACGAACAGATTGGCGTATATGCACATGGTGCTTCTAATGCTAATGGACATCGTCATTGTTCACAGCTTTGGGAGATGTATCCGGGAACACATCTAAGTGCATATGCGGATGATGCCGATGAAAAAGCGATATATGAAGCATACTGCAATTCTGTAAAAGCAAGAGGTGCAGGCTCTGGACAGGGCTGGGGACTGGCTTGGAGAATTTCTCTCAATGCCAGAGCGTTGGACGGCAATGCGGCTTCTTCAATGTTAGAACAATTGTTTACAACAAGAACATCACCGAATCTTTTTGACCAGCATCCAAATTTCCAGATAGATGGTAATTATGGGGCAACAGCAGGCGTTGCGGAAATGTTAATTCAATCGCATGACAATGCCATTGATTTGCTGCCAGCTTTGCCTTCGGCATGGAAAAATGGTTCTTATTCTGGTTTGAAGGCAAGAGGCGGCGCAACAGTAGGTTGTACATGGGAAGACGGTAAAGTTGTAAAGGCAACCGTTGCACCTTCTGTTGACGGAGAAGTTTATGTCCGCAATGAATATATGGGAACCGTTGTTGTATCAGATTCCAATGGAAATGTTATAAAGACAACATTAAACGACGGTGAAAATAGAATTGTATTTGATGGAACAGCAGGTGAAGTGTATACTTTAAGTTCGTTTGGAAAAAATGAGCCTGAATATATAGAAGGTACATGGGTATCTCCTGTGTCAAATGTAAAAGGCTTTTTTAACACAGAAGGAGGACAAGCTCCAAAATTAGAAAACAGCAATACCAATGTAGGTTATGTATATAATAATGCTTATAATACAACAACAACGGATGCGGCTGTAGGTTCTGTAGGTTTTGCATATCCAAATTGTGATGTGACGGGCTTGACAAAGTTGTCTCTATCTGTGGCACGCAAGGCAAAAGATGGCGAGCAGAAAGTATCTGTCCGACTTGGCAGCAAAGATGGTGCAGAGATTGCAAGCGGAATTATCACAGCAACTTCTTATGCGCCTTTGGATATGGAAGTAACATTGCCTGAAAACGTTACAGGAACAAAAGACCTTTATGTGGTATTTACTTCGGTAGGTACAACGACCGATAAATATATGGCAAATGTTAAGGATTTAACAGGCTTTTATATGTATAAGAATCCAAATTATGAGGGTGACGGCAGCAAAGTGAGCGCGCCATATGCCAGTGTTATATCAGGTGAATATACACAAAATCGTCAGATTGAATTGCTTTCTTCCAATGCAAATGTAAAAATCTATTATACAACAGACGGCTCAGACCCAAAGACTTCTTTAACAGCAAAACTGTATACGGAAAAGATAGATATACTTGGCGAAGAAGGAAAAACTGTGACAACGGTGGTTAAGGCTTATGCAAAGACAGATGACGGAGAAGAAAGCAATACAGTAGAGTATACATATATCATTAAAATTGAAAATATTACAGTAAAACGTGGTGATGTTAATGGAGATGGCAATCGAGATGTAAGCGATGCTGTACTTTTGAAAAAATATTTAGCGGGTATGGCTGTAAATATAGACGAAAAGGCAGCAGATGTTGACGGTAATAGACATATAGATGTTACGGATGCCGTTCTTCTTTTAAAACATTTGGCTCAAATGATTGACATTGATACATTATATAAATAAGTAATTTGTTGAAAAGCGATTTATTAAAAGTGAAATAGTTCAGAAAATTGATTGCTTTGAAAGCAAAAACTAGACTTATTTGGGGCAGGAGTTTATACTCCTGCCTTAAATATTATGTGTTATTGTGTGATGTATGATTTGTATAGTTATTAGTTAAGTTTTATCTTTTAATCTGCTGTAATAAATGATGAAAAAATATTCTTTTGTTTAAATATTTGTAATGATTTAATCATAACAAATGAAGAGACTTAAACAAAATGTATATATATATTGACGCATGTATCAAGTTGTAATATACTTTAATTATTAGATAGCTATTTAATATCATATACTGCAATTAAGTTTGTTGTAATTTAATTGTATGCTAAAAATTTAAAAAATACAGTATAAAAAAGGAGGATTTACAATGAGATTAAATATAAAGAAGATATTAAGTAAAACATTGGCAGGAGCATTAGCAGGAGCGTTGGTGTTTTCAACAGGAATGACAATTACATGGGCAAATAATCACGCAGATACGACAGCAACAATGACTTTTGATGAAGCATCAGGATACTATATAGACTATACCATAGGCAGAGCAAAGGATGATGATACAAGTGGTTATATCAGAGGAATTTGGGCTAATAATGATTATTCATTTTCGGCTGCCTTGGTAGGAGCAAATGCAAATGGTGGGACAACATATTATGAAAACTTTCGTCTTTGGAGGTATCGTGTGTATCCCAATGACAAATTTTATATGACAAATTATGTTAAGGAAAGTGGATATAATTATGCTGCTATGAAATGTGAAAGTAATTATGCTTCACAATATACTGTTCACTTTGCTTGGAGTCCTGATAGTATCTAAATCTTTATAAATTAAAGAGAGGGGGAGGCTTGCCTGTAGCTATCCCCCATTATTGATGGAGGTTAGAATGAAAAAAAAAGCAATATCCGTTGGCTTTCTATTCCTATTGCTTATAGGTATTATTTTTGCATGGAATGTTGGATATTTAGATGATATGAAAGCAGTGTTTAAAAGTGAAAAAAATACAGAGAAGCAGGACAATCAAAAGGAAGCTGTCACGAAATCTATGGATGAAAACAATATAGTATCCACTGTGGAAATGAATGAAGTATATATCGCTGAAAAAATATTTGAGGGTAAATTGGTCAGTAACAGTCAAAGGTGGCAGATTAAGGCGACAGACTGTCATATTTCAAGGGAGTTGGATTTTGATTTATCCGTTATAGAAACAGAGAGAGGATTACAGGATAAACATAAAAAATGTATGGATGCAAACATGAATTTTTTAAAAGACTATTATTATGTAACCATTGAACTTGATGTTACAAGTATGAATGAAGATGATTGGAATATCAAGGAATTTAATCCACATTACTTGATATTTTATATGGATAATGAGCTTGGCAGGGTTATGGAAGAACCTTATGGAAGAATATATACAGGCAAAGATATAGATGATAAACATAAAATATTGACTATGAATAAAGGAGAAACGGTGCATGTTATACTTTATTATGTGGTGGAAGATAAATATACAGATGGTCCAATGTATATGAGTATGTATAAACAGTCTCAACAGTTAGATGAACCAGATATTTTACTAAAGGAAACAAGATGATGGAGGTTAGGGATGAAGGCATTAATGAAAATAGAGCTTGAAAGAGCCTTTAAAAATAAATGGTTTTATGTTTCAGTTAGTATTACATTGCTGATTGTATTAATGGATATATGGCAGAATGTGCTGCCAATTCGTAAAAATATGGAGTCTTGGCTAAATGGAAGTGATTATCAGTGTCCGGGATTATATATGCAGTGGATGGAACTTAATTTAAGTGCGCCTAGCATGATATATCATTTTATCATCCCATTACTTGCCGCATTGCCATATTCAATGAGCATTTATACTGATGTAAAAACCCATTACATGAATAATATTGTTACTAAAATTGAAAAGAAAAAATATTATTTATCAAAATTAATTACACAATTTATCAGTGGAGGCTGTATTGCCACGTTGCCATTATTATGTTCTTTTATTATCACAGCAATGATACTGCCAGCAATACACCCTGTTGCTGCCGTAGGTCAGTATCCATTTAGAAAAAGTGAGGTATTTGGCGATTTGTTTTTTTATAATCCTCTGTTATTCGTTATAATCTTGCTTATTATTGATTTTATTGGATTTGGGATGATAAATTGTATTGCATATATATTTGCAGATTTATTGGATAATAAATATATGGTTGCACTCTCTCCATTTATTATTTATTTTCTTCAATATGTTGTATGTTCGATGATAGGAAGGGATAGTATTCGTATGTATCTGCAGGTTGTACATATGAGAGTAAACAGTTTAGGTTATATATTCTTGGACTTTACTGTACTTGCAGCGGCGATAGTGATTGCATATATGATACGATGCAAAAGAAAAGATACATTATAGAAATATTTTAAATATTATACAATTGCTTGTGAGAGGGGGAATTTTATCCCATGTTTAAAAATAAAAAAGTTATAGGTATCATTGTAGGAATTTTGATAGCGGCATTTGTTATATTTTGTATTGTGCAGACAAACATAACATTTGCATTGGAAGATGAAAAGCCGATGCATATAGGAGAAGAAGTTGTAAGAGAAAAATACAGTATCACAGTAAAAGATTATGAAATTGTATCAAACAGTGATATGCAGAAATTGTATCCTGGAAGCAAAGAAATATTAACATCACAAAATGAAGATAATGGGGTTGAGATGGGAGATGCCATATTGGTACATTGTGTAATGAATTTTAAAGATAAATCAAAAGGATTTCCATATGGTGATTTTAACCTTGATTCAGGAAGTTTTAGACAGGGAATTTCAGCAGAATTATTTCATCTTATCAATAAAGAATTTAAATTTTCTCAGGTAGAACTAAACAAAGATTATGAGATTATTTTTCCTTTTGACATTTATACGAATCAGTTACGTTCAGGCAGACTGGATGAGGTTCAAACAATGAAAATTCGTCTGGTATGCTGTTTAAACCCTCTTATATATGTGCAGTTGGATAAGGAGTGATAACATAATGAGTACAGAATTAAAGCGCAGATATATAAAAGGAGAAAGCATTTTTTGGATAAGTCTTGTTCTTTTAACAACAGTAGCTCTTTCAACAGTTGTTTTTTTAATAGTCAAAAAAAGTGCAGGTGAAGGATGTGCATTAGATATGGCATATGTTATTTCAGAACCAATGGGATTTTCGATGATTGCTTTAGCAGCAGGTATTTTTAATATGAAAGCTATACAGGCAGATTTTAATTCAAAAATTGTTATGAAATATAAAACAAAAAGAAAATTATGGCATATACAAGGAATATGCAGTTGTATTTCAGCTTTTGCAGTGGGTGCTATGGTAACTTTAATTGCTTTGCTTAATGGATATTGCATATTTGGAAGATTTTATAATTGGGAAAGTAAACAAAGTTTTTATCGATATAGTTTATTAGATAGGGGACATGATTATACGGTAGTTATGACACCGTTTTTAATAATTATTATTTCATGGATAATGACATCTCTGCTTTTTTTAATGACATTTTTATTAGGAATGCTTGTCAATAATATCACACGTTCTTTTTCTGCAGCAATCGTATTTATGGTTATTGCATCTGGTGCAGATTCATTTGTTTCATGTTTTTACAGCAGATTAAATTTGTATTTGTCCACTTTTGCAAGCCCATCACGATGCTTTACAAAAATTGGAATTGTAATTATTATTAATATTGTGTTGTTTATTGCAGGATTTTTTATAGCGCCGTTTCGTGAATATTATGACAAAGAGGTGTAGCAAATGAGATTTGGTAAAGTCGTGCATATTATATTTTATGATATGTACAGAGGAATAAAACATAATAAATATCGATATATGATATGTGTTTTTTTAATCTTTTCTTTAATGGCAACATTTTATTTGGATGTTTCTGTACTGCGGCGGGGAACAAGGGGAGATTTGCCGATTGCAGGGGTATTTGATTATATATTTTATTTGTTGGAAGGCATTACCGAAGTAACAGAAAAAGCATACAAGGAAGGTAAATTTGTATTTCCATATATTTGGATTGCAGTGCAGTTTATGTGTGCATTTTTAGTTATGAGTTATCCTAAAAATGATTTAGAAGGTGTAGGATTGAATGTTTTGATTTTAAGCAAAAGCAAAAAAATATGGTGGATTAGTAAATGTCTATGGATTTTTGTTTCTGTTTTCAGCATTTATTTGCTGATAGGTATCATTGCTATGTTGTTTACTCTATTATCAGGCGGAACATTGGAGGCGGTGATTCATTATGAAATATTTGAAGCCTTTTCACAGACACCGCCAATAAATGGAAGTCAAATGCCCATTATTTTATTTGTGCTTATAATGCCGCTGCTTACATCAACGGTGATTTCCATTCTTCAGATGGTGGTATCTGTTTTTTCACAGCCAACGCTTGGCATGGCGGCTGTATTTGCAATAGAAATATTGTCGGTATATAGTATGAATATTTGGTGTTTGAGCAATGCTTCTATGGTGCGAAGAAGTCAGTTATATTTGCCTTCAGGGATGCCGCTTTTACCTCAGATTATTTATAGTGTATGTGTATTGGCAGTTAGTATTATAGCTGGGTATATGATTTTTAGGAGAAGCGATATATTGAGCAAAGAATAGAGATATAGTGTGAAAAAATAAATTTTTTACACCGCAATTTGTGTCTGCGCGTTGCCTGACACAAAGCAATAAAGCAGCGCAGAAATGAGGATTAAAATGAATTACCCCAATATAGACGGAGGAAAACAGAATGAAAATTAAAATAACCCATCTTTCAAAACAGATTAAAAAAGCAGTGATATTGGATGATGTCAATATGGAATTGGAAAGTGGAAGAATTTATGGTCTTAAAGGTAAAAATGGTTCAGGCAAAACAATGCTTATGCGTGCCATTTGCGGTTTAATAACGCCCACCAATGGAACGGTTGAGATTGACGGCAAAATACTGGGAAAAGACATTTCATTTCCAGAAAGCATAGGTGTGCTTATTGAAAATCCTTCATTTATATCCAATTATACTGGAATGAAGAATCTGCAGGTGCTGGCATCCATTCAAAAACGTATTGGAGATGAAGAAATTAGAAATACATTAGAGCTGGTTGGATTAGACCCTGATGACAAGAGGACATTTAAAAAGTACTCACTGGGAATGAAGCAGAGATTAGGCATTGCTGAGGCTATTATGGAGAGACCAGATATTGTGATTTTAGATGAGCCGATTAATGCGCTTGATGAGACTGGAGCAGCAATGATTCGTGAAATTTTACATAATTTGCGCAATGAGGGAAAATTAATTATACTTGCATGTCATGATACAGAAGAGCTGAATTTTTTGGCAGATGAGATTTATGAAATTGCAGAGGGGAAAATTATTGGACATATAGAGAATTTATGAAAAGTTCTTGCATTTATTGCCACATTTTGATACAATATCCAAAGTTGTGACAAAATGTCCAATGAATAAGGAGGTGTAATCATGGCAAAATGTGCAATTTGTGGAAAAGGCGCTCACTTTGGTATCGCTGTGAGCCATTCTCATAGAAGAACAAACAAGAAGTGGAGTTCTAACGTAAAGTCTATAAGAGTTAAGACAAACGGTGGAGCAAAGAAAATGTATGTATGTACATCTTGTATGCGTTCTGGACTTGTAGAACGTGCATAAAACAGACTGGAAAGTAAAGAAATTTTTATGAAGGGCAGGTTGTCATTGACAGTCTGCCTTGATTTTTTGTAAAATTTGGAGTATAATACAATAATGTAATGTTTCGCGATGATATGTGAAATGCAAAATCCTCACAGCAGTTGCCAAAATGTAGAAAATTAGATAACCGATATTGGAAAAAAACATTGATTGAAGATGTTGGTTTTAAAAAATACATTTATGGACTTCTTGTTGGTGAGAATAAATGGAGGGCCTTTTATATGAAGGGATATTTAAGCAGCGAATTAGGTACAATATCTATTGATTCCGAAGTGATTGCCCGATATGCTGGTACGGCTGCAATAGAATGTTTTGGCATTGTGGGTATGGCGGCTGTAAGTATGAAGGATGGGCTAGTGAAGATTTTGAAAGGCGATAGCCTGACAAGAGGAGTACGTGTAGATATAGATGACAGCAACAAAATATCAATTGATTTTCATGTGATTGTATCTTATGGAGTCAGCATTATGACAGTGGCAGATAATCTTATAGACAATGTTAAATACAAAGTAAATGAATTTACAGGTTTAGAAATTAAGAAGGTTAATATATTTGTAGAGGGCGTTCGAGTAATTGATTAAAACCGATATTAAAAATATTATTATCTGACAAATAAGGAGGATATTGTGGCGATTAATACAATAGATGCAGCACTTGTACAAAAGATGTTTTTAGCAGGTGCTAAGAATCTTGAATCAAAAAAAGAATGGATTAATGATTTGAATGTATTTCCTGTTCCAGATGGTGACACAGGTACCAATATGACAATGACAATTATGTCAGCAGCAAAAGAAGTAAGTGCGATTGCAAATCCTACAATGGAAAATCTTGCAAAAGCAATTTCAGGCGGTTCTCTAAGAGGTGCAAGAGGAAATTCAGGTGTTATTTTATCGCAGTTGTTGAGAGGTTTTACAAAGGAGATGACAAATTGCCGTTGTATTACAGTTGAGGCAATTGCAGCAGCAACACAGCGTGCAACAGAAACAGCATACAAAGCTGTTATGAAACCAAAAGAAGGTACAATTCTTACGGTGGCAAAAGGAATATCAGAAAAAGCGGCTGAGTTAGCAGCAGATACGGATAATATGGAAGAAGCATTGCTTGCAATTATTGAACATGCAGAGGCAGTGTTGGCAAAGACGCCAGAGATGCTTCCTGTTCTTAAGGAAGCAGGGGTTGTCGATTCAGGCGGACAGGGGCTTGTTGTTATCCTTCGAGGCATGTATGATGCATTGACTGGCAAAGTTACCGATTTTGAATTATCTGACCAACAGTCGAAATCAGACGGTTCGGCATATGTATCAGGAAACAAAGCTGCGATAGATAATGTAGATATCAAGTTTGGTTACTGTACAGAATTTATTATTATGCTAGAAAGAGAATTTAGCAGTGAGACTGAAAATGCTTTTAAAGAATATTTGTCATCCATTGGTGATTCTATTGTCTGTGTGTCTTTAGATGATATTGTTAAAGTGCATGTGCATACCAACCATCCAGGTCAGGCATTTGAGAAAGCCCTTGAATATGGTCAGCTTACAAAGATGAAAGTTGACAATATGCGTGAGGAGCATAATCAGAAGGTTGTTGCACAGTCTGAGATGCAGGCGGCAATTGCAGCACAAGCTCAAAAAAAGAATGAATCATCAAAAATACCAAATAAAAAATATGGATTTATAACGATTGCAGCAGGCAGTGGTCTTGCAGATATCTTTAAGGGGCTTGGTGTAGACCAAGTTATTGAGGGTGGTCAAACCATGAATCCAAGCACACAAGATTTTCTTAATGCAGCAGATAAAATTCATGCAGATGTTATCTATGTTCTTCCAAACAATAAAAATATTATTTTGGCAGCACAGCAGGCAGCATCGATTGTTGATGATAAAAAGCTGATAGTCATTCCTTCAAAGACGGTTCCGCAGGGAATATCAGCTATGATTAATTTTGAGGAGTCAAGAAGTTCTAAGGACAATGAGTCATTTATGTTGGATGCGCTTAAATCCGTTGCCACAGGACAGTTGACTTATGCCGTGCGTGATACCACCATTGAGGGAAAAGAAATTAAAAATGGCGATATTATGGGGCTAGGCGATGTAGGACTTATTGCTGTCGGTAAAGATATTGATGCAACACTGATTGAGATGTTAGAAAAAATGTTAGAGAGTAATAAAGAGGCAGAGCTTATCAGTGTCTATTATGGAGAAGATATTACAAAGGCACAGGCAGAATCAGTTGTTTCTATGCTGGAAGAAAAATATCCAGATTTGGATATAGAGCTTCAAATGGGTGGTCAGCCAGTATACTATTATCTGGTTTCTGTGGAGTAGTGTAAAAAAATTTTTTAATTAAATATATATTATCTAATAAAAAGAGTATATTTTAGAAATAATTATATATTGTAATAAAATGAAATGTTTTGATTTTATTCAGTAAGTTCCCGCTTCGATATCGTATAGATATAAGTAAAAGGAGCGGGGATTTGTCCTGTGATAGCAATTAGATAGTATATATTCAATAAAACTATAGTTTCAATAAAGTAATGTATTAAAAAATAACAAAAATTTTATAAAATAATGAATATTACAACATTAAAAGGAATTGGAACAAAAACGGCAGAATTGTTTGCAAAACTTGGTATATATACAACACAAGACCTTTTAAAATTTTATCCAAGAGATTATGATGTGTATGAAGAACCTATACTTGTCGATGAACTGACATCGGACTATGAAGCTACGGTTCTTGCAGTATATGGCATTATTGCAAGAAAAATAGATGTGTATGATACAGGAAAATTATCAATTATCAGTACCATAGTTCGCGATGAAAAAGGAGAGGGAATAAAATGTGTATGGTACAATATGCCCTATCTAAAATCATCGTTAAGACAGGGAATGAGGTATATATTTCGAGGCAGAGTAGTTATAAAAAATAGTCAAAAAATTTTAGAACAGCCACAAATTTATACTGTTGCACAATATAATGAAATAAAAGGAGTTATGCAGCCTGTTTATCCGCTCACAAAAGGATTGTCTAATAAAACAGTTACAAAAGCGGTTAAGCAGGCTATTGAATTGTTTGATACAAATTTAGAAATGGAGTATATACCAAAAGAAATACGTATTCAAAATAAGTTGGCTGAACATAATTTTGCTGTAGTAAATATCCATTTTCCAAAATCAATGGAAGATTATATACAAGCAAGGAAAAGACTTGCTTTTGAAGAATTTTTTATCTTTGTACTTGCAGTTAGAAGCTTAAAAACCAGCAATGCCAGACGTCCAAACAAGCATATAATATTGAATGATTCAAGAACGGATGAACTGATTGCAAAATTGCCTTATAAGCTGACCAATGCACAGTATCATACATGGCTTGAGATTCGAGAGAATATGGCGAGCGATAAGTTAATGAGCAGGCTGATTCAGGGAGATGTTGGTTCAGGAAAAACGATTATTGCAGTGCTTGCTCTTTTAAATACAGTGTATTCAGGAAGTCAAGGCGCGCTTATGGCACCGACAGAAGTCTTGGCAAAACAGCATTTTGAATCCATTACGGCTATGTTTGAAAAATATGGCATAGATATGCAGATTTCTTTGTTGACAGGCTCCATGACAGCAAGTGCTAAAAAGAAAGAATATGAAAAAATTGCCGCAGGACAGACTCATATTATCATTGGAACCCACGCATTGATTCAGGAAAAAGTCGTATATAAGGATTTAGCTTTAGTCATTACCGATGAACAGCATCGATTTGGTGTCAATCAGCGAAAAGATTTTTCGGATAAAGGAAAAGAGCCGCATGTGCTTGTTATGAGCGCTACACCGATTCCTAGAACATTGGCCATTATTATTTATGGAGACCTTGATATTTCCATTATTGATGAGCTTCCTGCAAATCGTATTCCTATTAAAAATTGTGTGGTGGATACATCTTATCGACCAAACGCATATGAATTTATTAAAAAACAGGTTGCGCTTGGGCGTCAAGCATATATTATATGTCCAATGGTGGAGGAGAGCGAGTCTGTAGAGGCAGAAAATGTAGTTGATTATGCCAATCAATTAAGACAAGAGATGCCTAGTGAAATAATAATAGAGATTCTTCATGGAAAGATGAAGCCGACACAAAAAAATGATGTGATGCAGCGGTTTTCAGATGGTGAAATTCATATTTTGGTATCAACTACAGTTGTTGAGGTTGGCGTGAATGTTCCCAACGCAACGGTGATGATGGTTGAAAATGCAGACCGTTTTGGGCTTGCACAGCTTCATCAGCTTCGGGGAAGAGTAGGCAGAGGCGCGCATCAATCATACTGTATTTTTGTGGCGGGAAATAAGTCTAGCAAAAATATGAAAAGACTTGAAATACTAAATAAAACGAATGATGGATTTAAGATTGCTGAGGAAGATTTGAAACTTCGAGGACCAGGCGATTTTTTTGGCGTGCGGCAAAGCGGTGAGTTGGATTTAGGCATTGCTGATATATATACGGATGCAACGATGTTAAAGGCAGCCGCCGATGCTGCCGATAAGGTGATGGAAAAAGATATGCTTGCAAAACCAGAAAATGCGATATTGGCAGAGAAGGTTCATATGTATACCATCAAATGCTTAGAGAAGATAAATTTATAAAATATTGTATAATATTAAAACAATATTGATTTACAATAAATATATAAAGGAGAACAATTATGGCATTAATTCAATGTCCTGAATGTGACAATAACATAAGTGATAAAGCAATAGCATGTCCTCATTGTGGCTGTCCTTCAAGTGAGTGGAAAAATGCAGGGCAAATTGTTAGTCCAAATAAGTCACATTTAGAAGAAGATAGTTCCAATCAAATGATTAAAGAAATTGTTGGAAGATATCCTATAACGGAAAAAGCAAAGATGATTCGTGATTTAAGAGAAGAAGCAGGAATGAAGTTAAACGAAGCAGCAGAGGCAATTGATTCTTATTTGTATTTATTAAGTAAAAAAGAAAATAAAGAAGATAATGGTGTATATCGATATACTTCATTTGGCAAAATAAAAGTATATTGTCCTCGCTGTAAAAGTGAAAATTGTTCTTATATTCAAGAACAGACTATTAAACAAGGAGAAACTCAAACAAGATATACAAAAAATCTTAATCCATTGAGACCATTTACTTTAGCAAATAAAAAGGAAAAAGTAATAAGCGAAGATAGAACTATTACAAAAAGTAAGTTAGTTTGCAATAGTTGCGGCAATATATTTGATTAATATATAATTATTAGAAAAATAAGGTTTGATGCAATAATAGAAATGGTTTTTGCAAGTTTTTACTGTGCAATTTCTATGTTACATTTTGAAGTGAGGGATAGTGTCAAAAAGATTAAGTAAGAATGAGGATTTGTATGAGAGATATGGAATTTACAATGAGTAGACCAGGTCTTGTTAAAGTGGGACAAGAAGTGGAGATTACGGAGGGCAGATTGCCAAGCAGCTTTTATTATACCATTGAGCCGGCAGTTGCCATGTCAGGCAATTATACCACCCCAGACCGCTTAAAGTCAAAGACAGGAATTATCAAAGAAATTGGCGAAACCAGTCGAGGATATTATGTAATAGCAACTTTTAATGAATGATTGAAAGCCCTTCTGCATATACATTTACCAGTATATTCAGGAGGATTTTTTTAATGGGTGAGTTTGATATTTATACAGATATTCAAAGACGTACAAATGGAGAAATTTACATAGGCATCGTTGGACCTGTCCGAACAGGAAAGTCAACATTTATCAAGCGATTTATGGATTTGGCAGTTATTCCAGGCATTGAAGATGAAAACGTAAGAAAACGTACAATTGATGAATTGCCAATGAGTGGTGCGGGCAATACTATAACTACAACAGAACCCAAATTTATACCAGGTGAAGCACCTGTTATCTGTCCGTTTGACGGGGCAGATATCAAAGTTCGCTTGATTGACTGTGTGGGATTTATGGTAAATGGCGCACTTGGATTGTATGAAAATGAAAAAGAACGCATGGTTAAAACACCTTGGAGTGAAGATGCGATACCATTTACAAAAGCGGCAGAAATAGGCACAAAAAAAGTTATTGGAGAACATTCTACGATAGGCGTTGTTGTCACTACAGATGGTTCTTTTACAGATATTGCACGCGAGGCGTATATTGAGCCAGAAAGCAGAACAATCAAAGAATTAAAAACGCTAGGCAAGCCATTTGTTGTTTTGTTAAACAGTGCAAAACCCCATTCTGTAGAAACAAAAGAATTAGCAGACAGTATGAGCAAAAATTATGGTGTATCGGTTCTTCCTATTAACTGTGACCAGTTGAAAAAAGAAGATATCAATCATATCTTAGAGCAGGTTCTTTTGGAATTTCCAATTAAAGAAATTGATTTTTGCGCGCCAAAATGGGTAGAAATATTATCTTCAGAACATTGGTTAAAGAAAAGTTTGTGTACAACAGCTTTGGATATATTAGACAGTTTTACGTATATGAAAGATACAAGAGAGAGTATGAATGATATTACCGAATTAAAGGAAGCGATTGACAGTGTAAATTTAAGCAGTGTCAATCTCGCAAATGGCAAGGTGGAAGTCACGTTTGTAATGTCGCCGGGCGTTTACTATGATATATTGAGCGAGCTTACCAATACAGAAATTCATAATGAATATGAATTAATTAGCATCATTCGGAGTTTATCAGAGAAAAAGAATGAATTTGACTCCGTAAAAGAAGCACTGTCTGAGGTGAATTTAAGCGGATTTGGCATGGTAAAGCCAATTAAAGAAAATATTACGCTCGATGAGCCAATATGCTTTAAAAATGGCAATAAATATGGGGTAAAGATAAAAGCACAAGTGCCTTCTATTAATATGTTAAAAACAAATATCAATGTGGAGATAGCTCCAATCGTTGGAAGTAAGCTGCAAGCAGACGATTTGGTAGAATATATTAAAGGCAACACAAAAGATAACCCACAGGGAATTTGGGATGTTAATATATTTGGAAAAACGGTTGAGCAGATTGTAAGTGATGGTATAAGGGAGAAGACAAAGAATATAACAGGTGAAAATATGGAGAAAATCACTTCTACATTGGAAAAGGTGATGAATGATAACAGTGGATTGGTTTGTCTTATTGTATAAAATGTAAAAATGTGCTACAATAGCCACAGCAAAGCTGTGGCATTTTTTAAAAAACTGCTGCAAACATAGACTTAACAGCAGTTTATAAGTAAAAAATGGCATAACAAAGCTATAGTATTTTCATGTAAAAAGTTTGGAGGTAGACAACATAATGAAAAAAGTTGAAGATTACGTAAGAAGTATTCCCAATTTTCCAGAGGAAGGTATCATATTTAGAGATATAACAACTGTTTTACAGGATGCAGAAGGCTTAAGACTTGCTGTTGACGGCATGGACGAATTGATTGGCGATGTAGACTATGATGTTGTGGTAGGACCAGAGTCAAGAGGATTTATATTTGGTGTACCAATTGCATACAAAAAACATAAGGCTTTTGTGCCCGTGCGAAAAAAAGGAAAACTGCCTTGTGAAACGATTTCTCAAGAGTATGATTTAGAGTATGGTGCTGCGATAATTGAACTTCACAAAGATGCTATTTTACCAGGACAAAAAGTTGTGATTGTCGATGATTTGATTGCTACAGGAGGAACGACAGAGGCTATTATCAAACTGATTGAAAAATTGGGCGGAGAAGTTGTAAAAATTGTATTTCTTATTGAATTGAAAGGATTAAAGGGAAGAGATAAATTGCAAGGATATAATGTAGATGCACTGATTCAGTATGATGGAAATTAGATGAGGAGGAGATTATATGGCAACACCGCATAATAGTGCCGCAATGGGAGATATTGCGAAGACTGTTCTTATGCCAGGCGACCCACTTCGCGCAAAGTATATTGCCGAAAATTTTTTGACTGATGTAAGCTGTTTTAATGAAGTCCGTAATATGTATGGTTTTACAGGCCTTTATAATGGGACAAGAGTATCGGTTATGGGCAGTGGTATGGGTATACCCTCAATGGGTATATACAGCTATGAACTTTACAATAGGTATGGCGTTGAGCAGATTATAAGAATTGGCTCTGCTGGCGGACTTGCAGATGACATTGCTCTAAAAGATGTGGTGGTCGCACAGGGAGCATGTACCAACTCTAATTACGCCTCACAGTATCAGCTTGATGGTTTATTTGCGCCAATTGCTGATTTTGACTTGTTGGAGACAGCCGTTTTTTGTGCAAGAAAAGCAGGTGTACATGTCAAAGTTGGCAATGTATTGTCTTCAGATGTGTTTTATAATGCTAATCCAACCTTTAATGATTGTTGGAAAACGATGGGGGTTTTAGCTGTTGAGATGGAGGCGGCAGGGTTGTATATGAATGCGGCAAGGTTTGGTAAGAAGGCACTGTGTATAGCAACAATCAGCGACCATCTTTACAAGACAGAAGAATTATCAGCGCAGGAGAGACAGACGGGCTTCAATGAAATGATAAAGATTGCGTTAGAGACGGCTGTAAAGGTGAGTGATTAATGGACACAAAATGGATTGTAATGTTTGCTATTTTTATTGTGATAGCAATTTATGTAAGTATAGACAGTAAGCGTAATGCAAAGAAAAAGATTGATGAGCGATTGACAAAAAGCTGGGGAAAGGCTGGAACGAAAAAATTATCCAAAGATGAATTGGAGGTTATTACACATTATTATGAAGATTGCTGTGATGGCACCATACAGTGTGATGAAACCGATGTAATTGATGATATTACATGGAGTGATTTGGATATGAATGCGGTTTTTGCAAAGATGGATATTACAAATTCTTCAATTGGAAGAGAGTATCTTTATAAGATGCTTCGTATGCCATTTAACAGTAAAGAAAAGTTAAACGAGTTAGACCGCGTGGCAGATTATTTTGATAAACATGAAAAAGAAAGAAAGTCCTTTCAAAAAGAATATGTCAATATGGGTTTTGTAAAAGGCATATCCATTAGTGATTATATTAGTTTAGTGATGGAATTAAAGTCTGGCAGCAATTTATTTCATTATATTTTGCTGGTTTTGTTGGTGATTTCATTTGTGATAGGCTTTACAGCCCATGCTTTAGTAGGAACAGCCGCCATTATATTAACAATTAGTATTATGGTAATATCCTATTATCGGTATAAGGCGAAGGTTGAGCCATATTTTGTTTGTATTAAACAAGTTGTTAAGATGGTTTCCATAGCAGATAATTTAGCAAAGTTGAATATTCCAGAGTTGGAGCGCTACAATGATGATTTTAGGCAGATAGCAAAAGAATTTGCAAGTGTTGTCAGCAATTCAAGTCTGCTTACAAGTGCTAATGTCACTGGTTCGTTGACAGAGATGTTAATGGATTATATCCGAATGTTAAGCCATTTAGATTTGATAACATTTAATAATATTGTTAAAAAATTAAACAACAAAGATAAACAAATTTTTCAGTTAATGGATAGGCTGGGATTTTTGGAAGCAGCTATCTGTGTTGCTTCGTTTAGAAGACAGCTTCCATATTGGTGTAAGCCAAAATTTGAAGGTGTTGTATATGAGGCAAACCAACTGTATCACCCATTGATTAATGAACCTGTTGCCAATTCCATTCAGGCAGGCAGACATGTGTTGCTTACAGGTTCCAACGCATCGGGAAAATCAACGTTTTTAAAGACGGTTGCTATTAATGCTTTATTATCGCAAGCCATTTATACAAGTTTGTCCAAAGCATATCATGCACCAATATATCGAATTTACTCGTCAATGTCACTTCGTGATAATTTAGGAAACAATGACAGCTACTATATTGTTGAGATTAAGTCACTCAAACGAATTTTAGATGCGATTGATATAAAGGATATAAAACCAGTGTTGTGTTTTGTTGACGAGGTGCTGCGCGGAACGAATACAGTAGAACGAATTGCGGCATCATCTGAAATTTTACAGAGTTTAAATGGCAAAAATGTGTTGTGTTTTGCGGCTACGCATGATATTGAACTTACTTCTATTTTAAAACATTGTTACGATAATTATCATTTTCAGGAAGAAGTGACAGAAGATGATGTACAGTTTAATTTTAGACTGCACAGCGGACCTGCCGTGACAAGAAATGCTATCAAATTGTTAAATATTATTGGTTATGATAAGAAAATTATTGCAAAAGCAGAAGAACGAGCAAGGGAATTTCTTGAAAAAGGTGTATGGAAGTGATAAAATACCTAATAAATTAAAAAATATTAATATAATCATAAATTGAGAATGAAAAGGGGTGGAAGGTACATGTTGTTATCAATGGGTTTTGTTGGTGAAGTGATATTTGAGGCTGTTAAGTTTGTTGTGATGATATTGTTGCTTGTATTAGCGGTTATTGCTGGCGGCAAGTTAAGAAAGGCAAAGGATGCAAAAAAGGCGGCAACACAGACAAATGTTACGACAACACAGGGAAATGACAATTAGTTCAATATCTATAGCAAGCAAAATGAAGATTATATTTTGTTATGGTTGCTGAGTGGATAAGTTTATTACAAAAAATCACAATAAAATGTGTTGTTTTTATTGGAAAGAAATTGTAAATATATATTTTTATTTGGCATGATAAATATATTTACAGTATGAGTTTAAATATTAAAAGAAAGGAAAATCTACTAATAAAATGGTTTTTTAGTTGAAATCATTTAAAGTATATTGATATAAAATATATTTGTATATTAATATATTTTTAGTAGCAGGATTAAGAACGTGCAGTACAGAGGCGTAAACGAATTGAGAAGATTATTTCTTGATTTCTTTGAAAGTAAGGAACATCTCAAGATGAAAAGTTTCTCGCTTGTTCCACATGGTGATAATAGTTTATTGCTTATTAATTCAGGTATGGCGCCTTTAAAGCCATATTTTACAGGGCAGGAAATACCGCCAAAGCGCAGAGTGACAACCTGTCAGAAATGTATCCGAACAGGAGATATTGAAAACGTTGGAAAGACAGCCAGACATGGCACATTTTTTGAGATGCTGGGCAATTTCTCATTTGGCGATTATTTTAAGAGAGAGGCAATTCATTGGTCTTGGGAATTTTTAACAGAGTATGTAGGGTTAGATGCCAATAGGTTATATCCTTCTGTATATGAAGATGATGATGAAGCGTTTGAAATATGGAATAAAGAAATTGGTATTGCGTCTGAACGAATTTTCCGTTTTGGAAAAGAAGATAATTTTTGGGAACATGGTGCTGGTCCATGCGGACCTTGTTCAGAGATATATTACGACAGGGGAGAACGATATGGCTGCGGCAAGCCAGACTGCACTGTAGGGTGTGACTGTGATAGATACATGGAGGTGTGGAATAATGTATTTACACAGTTTAATAATGACGGCAAAGGTCATTATACAGAACTTGAGCAAAAAAATATTGATACAGGTATGGGATTAGAGCGACTTGCAGTTGTTGTTCAAGATGTCGATTCCTTATTTGATGTGGATACATTACAGACGCTTCGTGATAAAGTTTGCAAGATGGCTGGCGTAACCTATAAGGAAGACGAACAAAAAGATGTCTCAATTCGTCTTATAACAGACCATATTCGTTCGGTTACATTTATGGTAAGCGATGGTATTATGCCATCCAATGAGGGCAGAGGATATGTGCTTAGAAGGCTGCTGCGAAGAGCTGCTAGACATGGGCGTATTTTGGGAATTAAGGATAAGTTTTTATCAAAGCTTTGTGAGACAGTAATTGAAGGCTCTAAAGATGGTTATCCAGAATTGGAAGAAAAAAAGGATTTTATTCTCAAAGTGTTGTCTGAGGAAGAAGATAAATTTAATAAGACTATCGACCAAGGCTTGACGATTTTAGCGGATATGGAAGAACGCATAAAGGCAGCAGGCAGTACGGTTTTATCAGGTGATGATGCTTTTAAGCTCTATGATACGTATGGTTTTCCACTAGATTTAACAAAAGAAATTCTTAGTGAAAAAAATATTACCGTTGATGAAGAAGGTTTTAAAAGGTCAATGGATGAACAGCGTAAAAAAGCGCATGATGCCAGAAAGACCACCAATTATATGGGAGCCGATGCAACGGTTTATGACAAGATTAATCCAGTGATTACAAGTACATTTGTAGGGTATGATACATTTGATTGTTCTTCTAAGATATCGGTTCTTACAACGCAAGATGAAGTTGTTGAGGCATTATCAGAAGGTATTAGAGGAACGATTATTGTTGATAAGACACCATTTTATGCTACAATGGGCGGTCAGGAAGGTGATACGGGACTTATAAAGACCGAAGAAGGCGAGTTTCGCGTTGAGACAACGATAAAGTTAAAAGGCGGAAAAATTGGACATGTCGGCATTATGACAAAGGGCATGATAAAGACAGGTGATGTGGCAAGGCTTTTGGTAGATGAGCCTGCAAGAATGGATATATGCAAAAATCACAGTGCAACACATTTGCTTCAAAAGGCATTAAGGACAGTGCTTGGAAGCCATGTTGAACAAAAAGGTTCGTTTGTCAGTCCTGAACGTTTGCGTTTTGACTTTACACATTTTCAGAGTATGACCGATAAAGAGCTTGCAGACGTTGAGGCAATCGTCAATGAAAAGATTGCACAGGCGATTCCTGTTGTCACCGATATTATGTCGATTGAGGATGCAAAGAAAACAGGTGCGATGGCTCTTTTTGGGGAAAAGTACGGCGAGACGGTGCGAGTCGTATCGATGAGTGATTTCTCAAAAGAATTTTGCGGCGGCACACATGTTTCTAATACAGCGGCTATAAGATTATTTAAGATTGTTTCAGAGTCCGGTGTTGCGGCTGGTGTCAGAAGAATTGAAGCATTGACAGATATGGGCGTTATCCATTATTATGCAGAGCTTGAAAACACACTAAACAGTGCGGCAAAGGCGGCTAAAACAGAAAGCGCACAGCTTGTTAGAAGAATACAGGCAATGAATGATGAGATAAGGGCATTGTCTGGTGAGAATGAAAAGCTAAAAGCAGAACTTGCCAATAATGCGTTGGGAGATGTCACACAAAATGCAGTTGATGTCAAAGGTATTTCTTTTATTGCAACAAAGGTTGAAAATGTAGATATGAATGAGCTTCGCAATCTTGGAGATAAGTTAAAAAATCAGATTGGCAGCGGCGTTGTATTGATTGTCAGCGTGCAGGGAAGCGATAAGGTTAATATGATTGCGATGGCAACCGATGATGCCATTGCCAAAGGCGCTCATTGCGGTAATCTGATAAAGGCAGTTGCGCCAATCGTTGGCGGCGGCGGCGGCGGACGTCCGAATATGGCTCAGGCTGGCGGAAAAAATCCTGCAAAAGCCGATGAATTATTAGAGAAAGCGGCTGGAGTGCTGGAAGGAATGCTGTAAGCAGTAAAAACCAATATAAATAAGCATGAAAACGGATTATATATATTGGTTTAACAAAGTAAATAATATAAAAGGCGTATAAAAAGACTGTCGCAAGATGAAGTTTTTGTGCAGGATAAAGGTATCATATAGTTTCATTGGTATTGTTATCTTGTATGGAAGAGTCATTTTGCGGCAGTTTGTATTTATTTGAAAGTATAAAGTTAACGACTAAAAATATCATTGTTTATTATTTTAACAACAATTTAAGAATATAAAGGTATAATGTAAATGTTATAGATTTTATGTAAACAAAAGATTATAATATTTTATATATTTTTTACTTCATAGGAAAGCTTAACTTAGAAAGTTGTTATACAGCTCCTTTTTACACATTTACACAAAAAAGAAAAAATTTTATTTATGAAAGAAAAATACAGGAGGTTATCAATGAATATTTCTCAAGTGTTACAATTTGAGGGAGCAATGGATTCCCTTATATGGAAAAGTCCTATTGAGGATTTTAACACCACTTCACAGTTAATTGTTGACGAAACGCACGAGGCATTACTTGTTATAAATGGCAATGCGTGCGACTTGTTTGGACCCGGCAGGCACACGCTTGAAACACCCAATATTCCCTTTGTTCAAAGAATCATTAATATTCCCACAGATGGAAAGACATCATTTCCTTGTAAAGTGTTTTTTATTAATAAAGTACATCAAATGGATATTACTTGGGGAATACCAGGAGAAATTACATTAAATGACCCTGTATATGATATTTTTTTACATATTGGAATGTGTGGAAATATGAATTTTCAGATTGCTGATTCCAGAAAATTTATGTTAAAGATGGTAGGATTCAGGGATTATTTTGAGGCAGATGAAATGGTATCAAAATTTCGTGGAATTATCAAACAATATGTAAAATCTTATATTTCAAAGATTATGAATGTACGAAAAGTTAGTTATTTTGATATGAATGAAAATCTTTTTGACATTTCCAAAGAAGTTAAAGAGCAATTAAAGCCTATATTTGCAGATTATGGAGTTGATGTTTTGCAGTTTTTTATTGAATCCATTACAGTGCCTGATGAAGATTTTAATGCTGTTAAGAAAGCAAAGGAAGCGAATACTTCTCGCAGGATTCAAGGATATACATGGAGAGAAGAGCGTCAGATGGATATTGCTGAAACATTTGCTGGAAATGAAGGAACCATAGGAAATGTTGGGGGAGCAGTGGGTGGCTTTATGATAGGGAAAGTATTTGGGGGAAATATTGCTGATTTTACAAACGATGCTTTCAAGCCAGAAAACCGTTCTAATGCTAATTCGTCTAAAAATTCACAAAATACAACATCTGCTGCTTGCTTTTGCAGTCAATGCAAAAATTCATTGACAGAGGATATGTTGTTTTGTCCAAAGTGCGGCGCTCGACAAGCAAAGCAATGTGCGAACTGCCATACACGGTTGCTGCCTGATGCGGCTTTTTGTCATCAGTGCGGGACACCTTGCTAAAAAGATAGTATATAAATACTTAAAGAGGATAAAAAAGGAGATTTGTTTATGGAGCAGAAACAAAAAAACATATGGATGACAGCACTTATTTATTTTGTGCTATTTGCGGCGTATAATCTTATTGTATTTATGATATTTACAAATTTTAATTCTGTTTTTTGGATTAGTTATGGTTTTATGCTTGCTGCATTTTTATTACATATTGGCTGTGTTTTCTTGATTTGTAAAAATGTAAGTGTAAAAGCTATCTTTTTTGGAATACCTTTGTTTTCTTTTTCAATATATTTTGTCGGTGCTGAATTTTTTAGCAGTATTGTCATGATGATTTTTAAAGATAGGGCAAGTGTAAAAGCAGCTATTTTGATTCAGGCACTTTTATTATGTGTGTTTATTATTGTTGCAGCTGTTTCTATTATGACAAGAGATACGGTACAACATGTTGATAACAAAATAAAAGAGAATATCCATTTTATTAAGGGAATGAATATAGATGTTGAGATGCTTATTCAAAGAAGCACCAATCCAGATGTGGTAGAAAGTTTAAAAAAATTATCAGAGACAATCAAGTATTCGGACCCGATAACAAATCCGATAGTGGCTGTTCAAGAACAGATGATAATGCAGTCTATGGCTGAGCTTAAAAATACATTTGATTCGGGGGATATGGCTCAAGTAAAAGCATTGTGTGCAACGATTGAGACGTTATTTATTGAGAGAAATAAAAAGTTAATGATAGCAAAGTAAGAGGTATGGCATAATGGCAGTAAATTTTGTTGCTAGAAAGTGTGCTTGTGGGGGAACATTAGAATTTAACGCTTTTAAAAAAATATGGGTATGTAAATATTGCGGAACCACTGTAGAAAGAGAGGCAACATTCGATAAGATTCATGTGGATGGGATTGAAGGCATAAGCGATGTGGTAAGACAAACGCTTATGGATATTGCAAATCTGAAAATGGATAGCGCACAAAGAAATTTAGAAGATTGTGAAAGAAAAGATTATAGACATGTAGGTACATTGCTTGCACATATAAGTTATAATTTGACTAATATATCGGTTGCAAAATCACAAGATGAAGCTAGAGCAAGTTTGGATAAAGTAAAGATATATGCGAAAAGACTTCAAGAGGATTATCCTGTGATTGCAGAAGATGAGATTAATTTATATGAGGCATTAGGGGAGGAAGCCGCCGATATTTATGGTCATTTATTGGTTGTATTTGATACACTTGGCGATGGTATTCGATTGGAATACATTGATTCTAAACTTCAATTACAAGAAATATTTTCTCCGTATGTCAATAAAACATTATTAAAGATATTTATAAAACAAAATAAGTTGGATAGGGTTGATTTAATTATTGCAAATATTGGACATATTGATAAAAAAAGTGCTTTGCAGGAGGTGATAAACACTTATCCAGACAATGAAAAAAAGGCAGGGTTGATTAGAAAACTATTTGATGCAAAAACGGCAGAAGCTTTAACAAAGAAATATTTTGAAATGTATTTTATAGAAAGCAAAGATTCTATAGAGACAAAAGGAGTGGTTCTTTCTTTGTTAAATACCGCAAATATTCATTGCAGTGCCAATATAGTCGTTAAAGCAATAAGCCCTTTATTAGATACCTACAATAAAGCAAATTATATATTGAATATTATTTATGACGTCAAAATAAGTGACGAAGAGACAGAAGATATACTTACATTTTGCTTAATAACAAGTCCTTCATACAATCTGCAATCTGCCTTTTTTGATGTAATTATAGAAAAGTCTGTATTTGTAGCGTTAAATGGTCAAACAGTTATATCATTTTTGGAATCTTCCCATTTTGCATCAAGTGAAAAAGCAGAAATTTTAAAAAAAATGTTAAAACTTCAGATAGAACGCAAAGCATTGGATGCCATTTATAATTATTATCTAAATAGCAATACTGATGAACAAGAGTCTAGGAGAAGAATGATTGAGATATTACTGGAAGAAGGTTCACCCATTTCAATCAATACAGCTAAAAATTATATCATTAAAACATCAATAGATGGAAAATTTAAAAAAGTTGTTGTTGAAAAAATTTTTGCGACTGGAATCAATAAGACATATTTAGGAGATATTCTCTCAGAATATTTGCTTTATACAACGGATTCTAAGGAACAGAAAAAAGAAATATCCGATTATTTAATAACACTCGGTTTTACAATGGATTCGGGTGCATTTTTACAATATATTTTATCCGACGAAGAAGATGTGCAAAAAATTGAGAAGATGAAACAATTAATTGCAAATGGAACAATGGTTAAAGCGGATACATTGCATCATTATATTTTATCTTTAAAGAATCCAAAGGATTTTTCAGCAGAAATTTTTAATTTACTGACACAAAATGACTATTCCATCTGTTTGGACTCTTATGCAAAATTTGTTTTGTTTTGTAAAGATATGGATAAGATAAGACATAATGAAAAAATGCTCAAGGCATTAAATAGTGATGTTGCAGGGCAAAGAATATCTATTTTGCATTGCACAAATCAATTGAATTGCAATATAGCACAAGCATATATACTTTGTTCAGAGGAAAGCTATGAAAATGCCTATGTAATACTGCAGCAGTTATTGAATATAAAAATAAAATTAAATACCGATATATTGGCAAATGGAGCTGTTATAAAATTTAAGAAATATGTTGGCGAACATAAAAATGAATTATCACCAGTATCGCTGCAGCTTTGTAATGAACATAAAATGTTTTCTTTGTTTTAGGAAATAAATGATTAAAGGTGGGGAAAAGAAATGACAGAAGAAGAAGCAAGAGCTGAGGCAGAAGAGGCAAGACGACTTTTGGCAGAAATTAATCATCTGGAAAATCAGATAGAACGTGCTGTTATTGAAAAGAAAAATTTACAGGAAGAATTAGCTGTATTAGTGCGAAATGTTGAGGTTCTTACGCAAAGTGCAAAAAATATGGATATTGAAGTCAATCAGTCTATGGAGT
This sequence comes from uncultured Lachnospira sp., assembly GCA_910589305.1. Taxonomy (GTDB): domain Bacteria; phylum Bacillota; class Clostridia; order Lachnospirales; family Lachnospiraceae; genus Lachnospira. The sequence goes on from CAJUTV010000003.1 coordinate 242,538, forward strand.
ATGTCAAAAACCGTATTGTGCAGACCGACGCAAGTACAACAGAATTATTTGCTTTGGTTGATGATTTGTCAAATATATATTTTACATTTAAAAATTTAAGCAGTGCATCAAAAAATATAACACGGCTTACGGATGAGTATTATACAAAATTTCGGTTTTTTAATGAATTAAGAAGGATTGCGCTTGGGTATGTAATTGGATTGGATGTACATATTTGTTCAGAAGAAACCATAAGAAAAAAAGTGGAGAGCGTTTATTTGCAAAATACCGAGTATTGGCTTGCCTATGCCATGATGGCTGTGATGCTGTGGGCAAATGATGAAAAAGAAGCTGCAAACAGAGCAATGTCAAAGTCACTTGCAATGGATTATTTAAGCAGTTCACTGTTTTTTTTGCTGATTAATTTAAGATTTACACGTATCAGTGCTGCGAAGCAATGGTATCTTTCTTATCTTGATAGGGTTGATATGGAAAAACTTAAAAGAGAATGGCAGTATCTTTTGCAGGCTTATTTATCAGGTGTTTTTGGTGTAGATAAAGAATTTAATAGGCTTGTAAATCAATGTTTTACGAATATGTTTGCACAGATGGAAAGTATGCATCCTAATTATGGCAATAAGGTTGTAAATAAGACACTGCAATTTTCAAATACTTATATCCATGTTACAGAAAATGAATTTGAAACGCTTAGAAGATATTGTACAGAATATAAAGAATTAAAGGAATTGCTTTCCAATGCAGAAAAAAATGAAGTTTTGTCTATTTATTTTAGAACAATCGTAGAAAGTGAACATCATCTTGAAGAGAATATGTTTCAAAGAATTGAAAATATATTATATGATTTGATAAATGCTTATGATAAGGAAGAATGGAAAGTTGTCAAGAATAAACGTTACAATGAAATGATAATTAAAGCAAAAGGGGATTTGGGATTAGCACAGCAGTTTTATAATACTGAATTTTCAAATGAGTCGGCAACAAAATCGTTGGACGATTTGTTGTTTGAGTGGGGATTTGAGGATGATTTATCCCAAGTTGATAGTACTGTTAAAAAATTTGCACTCTCTTATTTGAAAAAATGGATTGCAAAAGGATTTCAATCATTTGCGCAAGGTTATCGCAAGAAAGAAAAAGAAGAATATACGATTTCAATTGACGGCTGGCAAAAGACGTGTTCCGAAAGTTCATATCCAGAAGCACAGGCAGAGTTAATAAAGCATTATAACCAAAATCGAGTATGGAATTTAATAAAGGATAAATATATTATAATTTTTATAGGAATGATTTTGGCGTCTCTCTTTATTTTAGTAATTACAGCAATACATTTTAATAAAATTGCATTTGTCATTGGCATTTTGCTTGGTGTGGTAGGCGGTTTTTTGTTATGGAGAAGAATTGTAGATATGCAGGCAATTTTGCGGGCTAAAAGGGAACAGGGCTGTCAAATTTTAAAAAAGGCGATTGAAGAATTGGCAGCATGGAGAACATTATATAAGTTGGAAGACAATAAAAATGTAGACCTTGTAAATGTATTTGAAAATATAAATAGTTGACGGAGGGGAGAAAATGGCTACTTCATCTTATAATGCAGTCAATAATTTGAATCAGACAATTGGTTCATTTAAGTCGAAAGTAGATGTAAAAATAAAATCAGTTCATACATCGACAGCCAATATGAAAGCGACAACCGATAAAATTTACAATAGTGTCAGTAAATTTAAACAGGATATGATTCAAAATGAAGAAAAACAGCTTGCACATGAAAATATTTTAAGAATAGACCAAATCTTAAAAGAGCAGTTTGGCAGCCATGAAGCTATTAGAAAAACAATTATGGGTGTGGTGAAAGATTTTGATATTAATCTTGTCCGTAATAGTACCATTCAAGAAATTTCTGAAGAATTATGGATTACAAGTTCTAGATATTGGCTTTCATATGCGCTTCTTGCAATTACGGCATGGATTAATGACTATAAGGAGGTAGGCGCAAATGCCTTATCAGAGTGTGTCCGCCGTGACCCAGTAAAAGCTTCTTTATTTTTTTGTTTGTTTCATTTGCGATTTGGACGAAATGAAACAGCAAAAAATTGGTTTTTTGAATATTTAAAGACACTAGACCCAACAAAGATGCAGCGAGAATCAGCAGTGTTATTACAAGCATATTTAAACGGAGTGTTTGGTACGGATAAAGCGTTAGAAAATAATGTAAATCATGTGATTAAGGGCTGGATATCCGAACTTAATGCAAATTCATTGATTGCAGAGGAAATGATAAGCTCTTATCAAAATTATATTCAGCTTTTGCCGCCGGCAAAACAGTGTGATTATAAGGCACTGTCTGATTGCTGTTTAAACTATTCAGCTATTCGGCAGTCTTATGCAGATGTATCAAAGTATGACAAATTGATTGCCGCAATAGAGGCGATGGATATTGAATTAGAGGAACAGACAACAGCGAATTATAAAAGCAGAATAGATAGTATTTTGTGGAGTCTTATTTCAAATTATGATGCAGAGGAGTTGGATTTAAAAAATCAACAGGCATACTTTAATTTTGTTATTGATAATAATGGAAAGGTGGATAATGCAAAAGCACAGTTTAATGAATATCAAAATATACAAAATGAATGTTTTAATATTGGTAAACAGATGATTCGATGGGCAATTTATGATAATGAAAGTCAGACCAATATTCATGTTAAGAAATTTGGATTTCAAAATACAAAAATATGGTTTATGAATGCAATAGAAAATTGGGCAGCCACCCTTCAAGAATCATTGCCGCTTGACTTTCCATTGGTAATTGATGACTGGAAAGGGGTATCAAATGGCGAAGACCAAGCGGAACAAGTTGAAAATATGAAGGCATATTTTAATAATAATAAATTTCAATTGATGTATGTTAATAAAGCAAATATTGCTGCATTAATTGTTTTTATACTTTCTATTGGTTTGGCTTTTATAACGCCGTATTCGTTAGTGGCAACAGTGTTGGCAGCAGGTTTTTTAATTTTTAATATTATAAAGGCAAACAAAGAGTTTCCAAAACATGTGAAAACTTGTGTTGAGCAGCTAAACGCATGTATGACAGAATTGATGGAATTTAAACAATATTATGCTGAGGAAAAAAGAAAGAAAGAACAATTACAAAGTAAAGTGGAATATTTGTAAAACTGTAAAATAAAGTACTTATAAAGAACAGGAGGATAAAAACATGGATAATGAAAACAATTTAGAGTTCGGTGAACTTTTAGAACAAAGAATCCAAGAAAATTTTGGTTCTAATGAAAATGTATATGATGTATCAGATGAAAGACTAAAGGAGATGAACAAAAAATTGCCTTCTTGGAGTCTTGAGCCTCCATTTGGTTTTTTGAAATAGTTATGAAAGAAATAGCTGTTATTTCGTATTCACAGTGGTTGGAATTGATTGATAGAGTCAAAGAAAAAGGCGTTTGCAGTGATGAAATGTACCAATTACATATGGTTTGTCCACAGGTAAATACAGAAAAATGTTATTATTTAATACAAAATGAAATATCAAAGCTTGAAACACAGCTTTTAAGAAAGGTGATGTATCAGTTTGAAAGTTCAGTCAATCGTTGTCTGGAAGATTTTGATTTAGAACTTTTAAATCATGGTATTCGCGTGTTTAAGAAAAGTGTTCAACACTGTTTTTTCTTTAATGATATAGAACAATATCCATATGCTATAAGAAAAAATTTATGTAATCAACTGATAAAAAATTTAATGGTTTTTACACAGGAGTATGCAGAATTTGTGAAAAAGTTAAGAGAAGATAACAATAGTTTATTTATTGAAGATTTTGATTACATATATAAAAAAGCAAAATTAAAAAAATATATAGAGGAGTTTAATGTATATGGCTAATTATTCTCAAGTAAAACGAGAATTAATCAATTATATATATGCAAGAACGCCGCTTGTAATTATAAATACAAATGAACGTGAACGAGTGGAGAGAATGCTTTATGAAATTACAAATGAAATTCAAGTGAATTTTTTGTATTATACTGATGCGAAACAAGTAAAATCTATCGGAATCAAATCAGAAAGTTTGGATACACAAGATGATGTATTAGGCTTTTTCTTAAATCAAATAAAAAGGCAGAGAAGTTTAAATATTGTATTAGGCGATGTAAGAAGAATTACAGATGATAATGGATATTCAAGAGAGCTGATGAATATATTATATATAGCGAAAGAAAATAATGGTGTTGTTATGCTTATAACATCCGACCAAGTTTGGACAAGAATATCCAACTTTGGAATGGTTGTAACGCTAGATTATCCTGATAATTCAGAGAGAATAAATCAAATTCAACAATTTATAAAAATGTATTCAGGTCGTTTTACAGTGGAGTGGGATATAGAAGATATTGCACATGTGGCTACAATTCTTCGGGGATTTACAGAAATTCAGATAGATAATATACTCTCTTCTGAAATAATTGGCAATCGTGGTCTTTATAAAAATAAAATATCAAAATTGACCTTGCAAAAACAAAAAATATATCCGAAAGTTGGTTCTGTACAGTTTATTCATTTGTATAAAAAATATGTGGTTGAAGGGATGGAGGTCTTAAAGGAATGGCTTAATGAAAAGAAAAAAATCTTTTTTATGCCAGAGGAATATTTGCAAGAATATGATTTAAGAGCACCAAAAGGAATATTGTTAGTGGGTGTTTCTGGTTGTGGAAAATCATTGACAGCAAAACTTATTGCCCAAGAATGGGACTTGCCTTTATTTCGCTTTGATATTGGCTCAGTATTTGATAAATGGGTTGGTGAGAGTGAAAAAAAGATGAGGGAGGCACTGCAGTTTATAGAAAATGTAGCACCTTGTATTTTATGGATTGATGAAATAGAAAAGGTTTTAGCTACAACCGATGCTGGAAATGAAACAGGTAAACGAGTACTTGGTGAGTTTTTATTTTGGATTCAAGAATCATCAAGCAAAGTTTTTATTGTTGCAACAGCAAATAATGTAAAGGATTTGCCATACGAACTATATCGCAAAGGTCGATTTTCTGAAGTATTTTATGCTGGTTTGCCAAACGCACAAGAACGACATCAAACACTAAAACATTATATTCAAGTATCCTTAAAAATAAATGTAGCAGAGGAAATCCTTAGTAAGCTTGTAATGGATACACAAGGATATTCGTATTCTGATTTAGAAACAGCAATAAAAGATGTTGCGCAGAAAATGTTATTACAAAAGGAAAAGACGGTGTCAGAAATGGATTTGTTAAATTCTGTAAAAGCAGTGATTCCTATTTCACAAATCAATCCTGAATTGGTTAAAGAAATTGAAACGTGGGGAATGAAACGTGCAGTGAATGTGTCAAAATAAAAAAAACAACGTGTATTGAATAAAGATAAAATGTTGTTTATAACAGGCATCAAAAATGACAGGAGGTAATTGGGTGAGTAATTATCAGCTTAAATCGAAAGTGAGCAGACTGGAATCTAAGCTTCGTGAAATAGAGAGAGAAAATAATCAGCTTCGAGGAGAAATTAATTCTATTGTAAATAATGTCAATCAGGCAGAACGAAATTTGTCAGAATATAATCAGTATATACGGTCGTCATTAGACAATGCAGTAGGAGTAATTGATAATTCTATAAATCGTACATTAAGTGCCTATGAAATACAAGGACAAGTTGACCAATTATATACACGTTACAAATATGTAGAGTTAGCAAATAAAAAGATTCGAGCGTTAAATAATAAAAAATATTATGATTTTAATAATTATAGAACCGTAAGAAAAATCGTTCAAGGAATGATGGATAACCTAGATTTAAATATGGTTAGTGACACTATAATATATAAATCGATTGAAAGACAACATTTATTGACTCCAGATTATTGGCTGACATGTGTTCTTATCAGCATTATGGCTTGGAAGTCAAATGATAGAAGTCTTGCAGACCGAGCAATTGAAAGAGCATTTAAACTGGATTCTAAAAACAGCAGTATTTTTTATATGATTTTTAATTTGCGAATGGAAAGAAATCAGGCGGCAATAAAATGGTTTTTAGAGTATCAAAAATGTGAGCTTAAAGGAAGTGATGAACATACATTTTTAATGTTGTTTTCTCTTATAAGTAAAACGTTATCCGATAATGTAGATGATGAAACATCAAGGATGATTTCGGATTTTATTCATAAGCTTCTTGTAGAATGCGCTCAAAAAGAGGGATATAGTGAGAAGGAGATTATTTCTGTTCTTTGTCATCATATGAATAAATTAAAAAAGACCGAAGTCTATGAACTTCCATTGATGGCAAAATATTGCAGTGAATATGCAGATATAACAACGATGCTTCATTTAGCACAAAATAATTATAATATTTTAGAATGTATACTAAGAATAGTCCATGTTTCCATTGCTGAGAGAAATACGTATTTAAAGGAATATTTAAATGAACTTTTATCAAAGCCAAATGATGTTGAAATAGAAACCTACAATGAAATAGAATACAATGAATGTATTATTGAGATGAGTGGAGATGTTGAGCGTGCTAGGACTAGATATGAACAAGAATTACAACATAGAAAAGCAGATTTTGACATTATATCAACAATGATTGATTGGATATATGATTTTGGCAATGAAGATATTAATGGACAGATGCGTTTTAATATGTTTACTTTAATAAAAACACTTCAAGAAAAGGCAGCAGAATCTTATTTTGCAAATTATCGTGCTATGTTTAAGAATATTTATCCAATTCATATATTGGATTATTCTACAAAAATAGATTTTACAAATCCATCAGATGAGGAATCAAAGATAGAAAAGCATTATGATACTTGCCAAAAAGAAGAATTGGCAAAAGTGAAAAATGTATCGGCATATATTTCGTTTGGAGTAGGTGCAGTTTGTGGAGCAGCCGCTTTTTTTGTTCATTTATTATTACTGGCAGGTTTGGGAATTGGAGTAGCAATAGGAATTGGAATCATGGTTTCTAATCAATTTAAACGTAAAAATATTGTTCTTAAAATTCAAAAACAAAAACAAAATGTTTTGAATATTTTGCATAAACTTTTTGATGAAAATGATAAGATAAAAGAATGGTATAAAGAGTTTGACACCGTTTCTGTAAGAATAACGGAAGAATTAGCAAAGTTATAAAAAATTTGTTTTGAAATATGAAATAAATAAAAAGGTGACTTTTATGTTTGGAAAAAGCGGTAATAAAGAAGACAATTGTTAGGGAAATTGGTTTTTTTTTGTATTTTTTGGTTGACTATTGGATATAATATGATATAATGTCTATTGTGCGATTAGTTAATACCCTAATTACGTATTGCCCAAGCACAATTTGCTACAGAAGGGTGGTTATGAGCAGATATGTCAAATGTCATCGTTAAAGAGAATGAATCTCTGGATAGCGCATTGAGAAGATTTAAGAGAAATTGCGCAAAGGCGGGCATTCAGCAGGAAATTCGTAAAAGAGAGCATTACGAAAAACCAAGCGTTAGACGTAAGAAAAAGTCTGAAGCTGCTAGAAAACGTAAATTCAATTAATATGTTACTTTTAAATGTCATCACATATATTGTGATGACATTTTTTATGCACACAGGTATCCAAATGAAATATACAAGCAGCAAAGCGGATTGCAAATATCCGTTGATTTTTTATAAAAAATGATATGACAACAAATAAAAAATTATAATTTTTATGGATAAAGCTCAACAATTTCCTGTAATTTTTCTAAAAATCGTTCAGTGGCTTTTGTAAAAATTTGATATTTTTTCCAAATAATGCTCATACTGGCTTCAAGTTTTGGTTCAAGAGGTCGAAAACATAGAGGACTATTACCTGAAACATTGATAAGTTTATCAAAGCTAATGGCATATCCAAGCCCTTCATCAACCATTAAAGAGCCATTAAACAAAAGATTATAGGTTGCAACGATATTTAATTTATCTTGATTGCATGGAAAAAATGCACGAAAAGTTGAGTTTTGAAATGCCTGCCGAGACATAATAAGAGGTTTGTCTAATAAATCCTCTGCTGTTATTTTTTCTTTTTCGGCAAGAGGGGCATCACGGCGCATAATAACACCCCACGTATCTTTGTAAGGCATTTTTATAGATTCATATTTTAAAGTGTCGATATCTCCAAAAATAAGACCAAAATCAATAAGACCTCTATCTAAATTTTCTGTTACGGTAGCTTTATCGCCACTGACAATATGTAGATGAATCAGTGGGTGATTTTTTTGAAGGGCTTTTGCGGCCTTTGCTAAAAAGCGAATCCCATCTGTTTCACCAGCACCGACAGTAATATTTCCTGCAATCATATCATCCGATAAAGAAATTTCATCTTCTGCTTTTTTGACAAGTTCCATAATTTCTTCAGCGCGTTTTCTTAAAATCATACCTTCTTCTGTTAAAGTGATTCGTCGATTTCCACGAATCATAAGTTGTTTGCCAAGTTCTTCTTCCATCTCTTTTAATTGCCTAGAAAGAGTCGGCTGAGATAAATGCAGTGATTCGGCTGCACCAGATATGCTTTGTTCTCTTGTAACTGCAAGAAAATATTGTAAAACTCTTAATTCCATAAAAATCCCCCATTCTAAAACGCAGTGTAGGAATTACATTAAACCTTATTTGTGACGCTTTGGCACGAATAGATATAAAATATATATTTTTTCTGTTGGTTTTTATTATACGCTTATATAGTAAAATCAGCAAGAATAAGATGATTTTACGTTTCAAATGGGATAGTTCACACCAATCATATAAAAAATTTATATGATTGTTCGATAAAACAAATAGATATTATTTGGAACAATAAAAAAGTAAGGGATATATATGTTGATGGAAATTAGTCATTATGGATATTATAAAAGTGCAGATTCTGACGCAAAAAAGGAAAATGCTAAGTTCGGTGAAGTAAAGGAAAACACAAAAGAAAACAGTAAAGATAAGGTACAAGAGTATTATAAAAAATTATGCAAAAAATTTCCGCAAATAAGATTTAATACAAGTGGCGGTGTTTTAAAAAGCAGCTCTCAAAAAGTAGTTGTCAATCTTTCTTATAACTGTTTGAAAAAGATGGCAAATGACCCAGAATTTGCAAAGCAAATAGAATGGAATTTATCAGGGGAAGCCACAGCAAATGCAAGGGTGTATTCATGCGCAAAAGGTAATGGTGTTGTACTTGGTGGCAGAACCGTTACATATGATGCAGATGGCAACAGGCAATCATCTTGTGGGGGTATGAGAACAGCAAATACACGAAATAAAAATAGTAAAACGGATAAATTACATAAAAAGTATAAGATAAAAAAAGAGCATGATTTAAAAATGAAAAAAAGACGTGAGGAAAGAAAAATAATAGAAGAAACAATTGCTAAGAATTTTGATATGAAAGCATAAAAAACAAGTGATTTTACTATAAAAAGTTATAAATAGGAGGATATGTCGATGCGTTATTTTAGTGATTATACAAACTATAATCATTTGAACAAAATATTATCTTATAAAGTAGATACCAATAAAGTAAAGCAACATTTACAGCAGGCAAGTAAAAATGGTGCTACAAGTCAGCCGCAGCATGATAATTTATCCATTTCAGAGGAAGGACACCGTGCTTTAAAAGAAAAGATGGTTGTAGTAAAAGCAAAAGAGACTGGTGATATAAAAAAGCTGCCTTCTTTAAGCTCTGGTTATTTTGGTATAATGAATAATTTTGAAAAGATTATGTCGGAACTTGGAGATGGTTCTGTCTCAGATGATTTTGTGACAAACGATTATTCACAAAAAAGTGTGGATGCATTGAAAGTAAGATTTGAAAAAGAGGAAGGAACAAGAACAGATACATTTGATCGTTATGTAAATAAAATGGCATCAGCATATCAGTTGATGAAAGACCAAATTGAAGAAAAATATGTATCATCTGATAGGCAAAAAGAATATTATATTGCACAAGATGGAAGCACACAGGAATTGACAAAAGAAAAAGAATTAGAAATGTTGGATAAAGCTTATGAAACACATAGTCAGCTTATGGCAACATCAACGCAGATTTGGAGTGAAATGCGGGATTTTAAATTACAGATAGTATATCATTCGAGCCAAAAAGAAGATAGAGTATCCTCAACAAAAAATCAAAGTACACATATAAAAGAGCAGGCTTATCATGCGTTTATGTCTGCTATTAATGATGAAAACAGTGAATTGTTAAAGAACGAAACAGGCAGTTTCAATCATTTTCGTTTAAATTTAGGGATTTCATCTTTTGAAAGAAATACCCTTAATAGCATTTGGGATTATTATGCCAATAAAAAATAGTAAGTAATAATTAGTAATTATTCTATTGAAAATTTTTGTGGGAATAAAAACAGCAGTTTTGAAAAATAATCAAGACTGCTGTTTTTTCTTTTGTAAAAAATGATAGAATAATTATAACTATTAGGCATAGTATAATATTTAATATAAGTATTTGCTATCTGTAAAACAGCTTGATAAACTACAGATAAAAGATTGAATATTAAAAATTTCAATCTATACAAAAGATAGTTGGGTATAAAAGACTGTTATACAGTCTTGTCAAAATACAAATCAATTGTGGTTTCTAAAAAGTAGTCGCAGCGTAGAAGCTAACGAAATATAAAGATAGGAGGGACGAAGTGAAAAGAAAAAGGGTTCTTTTGATTTATTTATTATTGATATTTATATTTGCAATGGTTGGGTGTGGTCAAACAAAAAGGAATAATAAAGAAAATAATACAAGGATTCAAGAAAATCAAAAGCAAGATAAGCATAACAGCAAAATTATACTTACGTCAGAAATCGTATCGTTTGAAGAAGGTTTGTCTGGCGTGAAATATGAAGGGGATTATAGTTTTGATGCATTTCTTGCAAATGGCGGTGCCACATCCGATGCACAGGTCGCTGAATTTTTAACACAAAATGTATTATCCAACACAAATACAATTGCTTTTGAAGGGATGCCTTTTGGGTGCAGTACAATTTCAGCAAAAGATGAAAAAGGCAATGCACTGTTTGGCAGAAATTTTGACTGGAATACATGTAATGCCATGATTGTACAATCCGAGCCTATCAATGGATATGCCTCAATTTCAACAGTGAATACCGATTTTATTCACATGAGCGGTATTTCATTATCAGATATTCCAGACCCAATGCAAGCACTTTGTTTTCTGTATGCACCTCTTGACGGCATGAATGAAAAAGGACTTGCAGTTTCAGTCAATATGATTCAGGATTTAGCAACAATTTCACAAAATACAGATAAGCCTGATATCACAACAACAACAGCAATTCGATTACTTCTTGATAGAGCAGCAAATGTTGAGGAGGCAGTTGAATTACTGAAACAGTATGATATGCACGCTTCAATGGGGTATATGATGCACTTGGCGTTGGCAGATAAAGATGGAAGAAGTGTGGTTGTAGAGTATATCAATAATGAAATGATAGTAACACAAACGCCAGTTGTTACAAATTTCTATTTTGCAGAAGGTGAAAAAAAGGGTATTGGTACACAGCAGTCTCATAAGCGGTATGATATTTTAATGGAAGTTTTATCAAATAATAAAACAATGGATATGAAGCGTGTTCAAGAGGCTTTGGACAGTGTAAGCAAAGATAATTTTGGTGCATTTGAATCGACAGAATGGAGTATTGTATTCAACCAAAGTACAGGAGAAGTACATTATTATCATCGAGAAAATTATCAAGAAAAGTACTTGTTTCATTTAAAATAAAATAAAAAGATAGTCATAAAAAGAAAATGAAATATAATTTATTGATGACTATAGTTTGTCGCAAATTTTTAAGACTGTTTTATGTTTTGTGTAAAAAGATAGCACAGAAAGAAGAGGCAATTATGAATTATTTTAAATTATTATATAAACTATATAAAACAAAAAATAATATAAAAAGAACACCTGCTCAAATAAAAGAATTACAGGAAAGAAAGCTACGAAAACTGCTTATATATTCTTATAATCATTCAAGGTATTATCATAAAATGTTTGAGAAGGCAGGCATTAATCAAGAAAATATTAGCACGACACCGCTTTCTTTGTTTCCTACAATAGATAAGACTCAGCTTTTAAAAAATTTTGATACGATTGTTACAGTTTCCGATGTAAAGCAAGAGGCGCTTCGTCGTTTTGATTTGCAAAAAACAGCAGACCGCAAACCATTTAAAGGCAGGTATCATGTGGTTCATTCATCGGGAAGTACGGGTAAACCAAACTATTTTATATATGACGAAACGGCATGGAATGAGATGTTATTAGGAATGATTCGCGCTGCCCTTTGGAATATGTCGATGATACAAATATTAAAATTATTTTTTAGAGGTGTGCGTGTTGTATATATTGCTGCTACGGATGGGCGTTATGGCGGTGCAATGGCAGTGGGAGACGGGATTGATGGCATTCATGCAAAATCCTTATATTTAGATATTAAAACACCTCTTGATAAGTGGATTCGACAAATTAAAGAATTTCAGCCCAATGTGATTATTGGCTATCCATCTGCTATTAAAATTCTTGGCGAGCTTGTCGAAAAGCGCAGTATTCAATTCGATATTTTTCGCGTTATTTCTTGCGGAGAGCCACTTGGAGCAAGTTTGAGACATTATTTGGAAAACGTTTTTCAAGCGGAAGTAATTAATTTTTATGGTACAAGTGAATCACTTGTACTTGGTGTAGAAAGCAATCCCAAAGAAGGTATGATTTTATTTGATGATATGAATGTTATTGAAGTATATAAAGGAAATATGTATTTGACATGTCTTTATAACTTTGCACAGCCATTAATTCGCTATCGCCTTACAGATTGTTTAACTTTACAAAATGCAGATATGGAAAGTATTTATCCATTTACAAAGGCAGTAGGATTGCTTGGAAGAAATGAAGATATTTTGTGGTTTAATGATGGAAATGGAAACAGCGAATTTTTACACCCATTGGCAATTGAGGGATTTTGTATTGAAGGATTGAGGGATTATCAATTTTTGCAGATTGGAAAAGATGCTTTTGAGATGCTTGCAGAAGTCTCTAAAACAGTCCTGCAAAGTAAAGTGCAAAAAGAAATATTACAACAGATGAAACGAATTTTAGAGGAGAAAAAGCTCTCATATGTACAATTTTATGTGCGGTTTGTTGATGAAATTTTGCCCGATGCCAATACAGGCAAAAAACGATTAATTGTTATAGGAGAGAATTGAAAGGGACAATTTTTAATGTGCAGTAAAAGATTAAACCTTCCTATACGACAAAGAAATGGAGAATAAAATGAAAAATGTAATATTAAGAGCAAACAATGTCTGTAAATCGTTTTATCAGGGCAGTAAGGAAACACAGATATTAAAATCCATAACAACAGATATTTATGAGGGGGATTTTACAGTAATTATGGGGGCTTCAGGAGCTGGGAAATCGACATTGCTCTATGCACTGAGTGGAATGGATAGTATAACAAGCGGTGAGGTGATTTTTAAAGGGCAAAAAATCAGCAATCTATCAGAAAAAGAGCAAGCGACACTTCGTGCAAAAGAATTTGGTTTTATTTTTCAGCAGATGCATTTGGTAAGCAATTTAACTTTATTTGAAAATATTGCTGTAGCTGGATATGCAGGCGAGCCAAAAGATATAAAAAATATTCAAGATAAGACAATGAAGTGGCTTTGTCAAATGAATATAGAGAGCGTAAAAAATCATTTGCCTTCACAGGTGTCTGGCGGAGAAGCTCAGAGAGCAGCTATTGCAAGAGCAATGATAAATAATCCAAAACTTCTTTTTGGAGATGAACCAACAGGTGCATTAAATAAGACAAACAGTGAAGACGTGTTAAATTTGTTGACGGAATTTAATAAGAATGGACAAAGTATTTTGTTGGTAACACATGATATCAAAGCCGCCATTCGTGGAAATCGGATTTTATATTTAGAAGATGGAAAAATTCTTGATGAACTTCATTTGATATCTTATCAAGAAGATTATGTAAAAACAAGAGAAACTAAAGTAAATGATTGGCTGACCGCGTTACAGTGGTAAAGGAGAAAAATAATGAAAATAGTGTTATTATCCAACGTAAAAAAACATAAGGGAAGTTTAATCGGTATTTTTTTGTTAATGTTGTTTTTGTCAACAGCGTTTGGAACCGTATTGACCGTATGGTCAAATTCAAATACATATATTATAGAGCAGATGCAGCGTTCTGGTTTTGGAGATTTAACAGCATGGGTTTCGGGTGTTCCAGATATGTCTAAACTAGCGGATTATATAGAATCGTTAGAGGAAGTAGAAGCAGTAGAGGTACAATCGGTAATTTTTTCTAATTATACTGTTTATAATCAAGAATCCGATAGTGAAGGGCAACTTATAGTTTACAAGCCAGAGGAAAAAAGATATCGCTTTTTTACACAAGATTTGTCCGATTATAAAGAACAGCCAAGTAAGATTGGTAAAAAAGAAATATATGTATCGCCTTCGATGATATCCATGTTTAATATTCAAATTGGTGATGAAATTGTATTTCCATTGGCAAGAGCTGGAAGTAATATGATATTTACTGTAAAAGGATTTTATGAAGACCCATTTATGGGAAGTTCCATGATTGGAATGAAAGGCTTTTTAATAAGCGAAGAAGATTATCACACGGCATGTAATATTTTGCAAAATGCAGGGATTGATGCGTTGGCAAGGGATGGCGGTATGTTTCATATTTTTTCTAAGACAAATTCAATAACAACTTCTGAATTAAATCGTATGATTAATGAACATACAGCACTTGCTCAATATACAGAGTTTGTTCACAGCAAAGAGGCAATTGCAGGATTTATGGTTATTTTGCAAAATGCGTTTGGCGGTTTGCTGGCTGCATTTACATTTGTTTTATTAATAGTCGTTTTAGTGGCAATCAGTTATAGCATTCGTAGTACTATGGAGACTGATATGGTGAATATGGGTATTTTAAAAACAATAGGATTGACTTCTATTCAGATTAGAAGAGTTCAATTGATGCAATATAGTATTCCTATTATTGCCGGAATGATTTTAGGTATCTTTTTTAGTATCCCTTTTAGTGCTTTTATCTGTAATATGACATTGACGACAACAGGAATGCGCATACCTATTTTTTTGCCTATTGTATGGATGATATTTTGTTTTGGAATAATATTAATTTTACTGATGGGATTTATTGTTTTACGAACAAGAAAAATCAGTAAAATTAAACCAATACAGGCAATTTTTGACACAATGCCTAAAATGTCTATAAATATGCAAAAAAAGATTGGTGCTTTTGGAAAAAGAATTTATTTGAGATTAGCTGTTCGTCAGCTTAGTACAGGAAAACGCCGTTATATCAGTGCATTGACAGTAGCTATTGTACTTGTATTTTTTGCCTCTCTAATTGGGCGCATAGATGCTTGGCTTGGGGCAGATGGCAAGGGAATGATGGATGCATTTAATCCAGCAGACCATGATATTGGTGTCCAAGTATTTGGAACGCTAGATAATGCACAGGCAGAAGCAATGATTCGTTCTTATTCGGATATTACAGATATGTATTTACTTGCAATGCCAAGTGTAGCAGTGAATGGTGTGGATTATACAGCAAATGTAATTGACCAGCCGGAGCGTTTTCATATGTTAAAAGGCAAGACTTGTATAAATGACAATGAAATTATTTTGACAGAATTTGTCGCCGCTGATTTTGGTGTTGCAATTGGTGATGTTGTTACTGTTCAAGGTGAGCGAGGCAGCAGTGAATATAGGGTTTCTGGCATTTATTCTTGTGCCAATGATATGGGCAATAATGTGGGAATGAGCAGGGAAGGTTATCTAAAAATTGCAGAGGATAATCCGCATATTTGGTGCTGGCATTATTTTCTTGCTGATTTGTCTCAAAAAAAAGCGATTACAGAGGCTTTAGAAAATGCCTATGGTGGAGATGTTCATGTACATGAAAATACATGGTCGGGACTTTTTGGGATTATTTATGCAATGAGGATGCTTGTTGTATTTATGTATATTATGGTAGCCGTATTTATTTTAATTGTAACTGTGATGACAGGCAGCAAAATACTTGTGATTGAACAAAAGGATTTGGGTATTTATAAAGCTATTGGTTTTTCCGCAAATCGTTTGCGTGTTTCATTTGCTCTTCGTTTTGGAATGATAGCAGTTGTTGGCTCTATAATTGGAATAATTTTGGCTGCTATTTTGACAAATTCAATTGTTTCATTCGTAATGAAGTTGGCTGGTATCAGTAATTTTGCCTCATTTGCTACTATAGAAAATGTCCTTTTGCCAGTAAGTGCTGTGACTATATTGTTTCTGTTCTTTGCTTATCTTGCAGCAGGCAAAATAAAGAAAATAAATTTAATAAAGTTAATTCGTGAATAAAAAATAGTATTATGCTTTAAAGGTATAGATATATATTTAATATAAGTATTTGTTATAGAACTAAAAAGATTATATAATATAAATATAAATTAAAAACTATTTTAAAAACGAAGTTGCGCTTAAACAAAGTGTTGTGACTGCTAAAAAAATACGCTTTCTGTTCAATATTTTTACAGCAAGTATATAAAATAATGGCAGGATATGGCTTTATATAACCATTTTATCTAATTTTGCTTATACAAAATAAAAGCGCAGGAAAGGAACAAATATGAAAAAAATTATGTTAAAAAAAGGTTCTCTTTTATTTACAGTTGTGTTTATGTTAATGATAGCATTGACAGGTTGTACATCAAATAAAAATCAAAACAGCAATTTAAATACCAGACCTAATAATACAGAAAGTGCGACAAATAGTTCTTTAAATTCAAATACTGCAAAGGCAACAGAATTGGAAGTTTGTTTTGGCGATGGAGGTAAGCCATTTATTTTGCATCTGTATGATAATGATACGGCAGCAGCGATAGCAAGGCATGTAGGAACAGCAAATTGGAGGCTTCCTATTTATCATTATAATGATTATGAAAATTGGGAAGTAATGCAATATTATGATATTCCATCCAGATATGATATTCCATCAAATCCAGAAGTAAGTACATCACAAAAAGCAGGAGAGGTTTATTATTCGGCACCAAATCGTATCGTTCTCTTTTTTGGCGATGCACAGGTTCATGGAGAGTATACAAAAATTGGCTATTTTGACAATACACAGGAATTTAAGACAGCCGTTGAAAGCAATCCTGTCTTAGAAGGCTGGGGAAATAAAATTGTGTTAATTAACAGTGTAAATTAGTTCAATAAAAGGAAAAGAGATGCTATAATGAACAGTGAAAGCAATGAGAATGCTATTATTCAAAATCTAAAAGATGCAGGTTGTAATCAAGATATGATTACTGCTTTTATAAACGATTTAAAAGAGGGATATATAGATGATGGAATGAAACTTTTAGCAGCACATAGACGTTTACTTTTAGAGGAACTTCACCGAGAACAAAAACAAATTGATTGTTTAGATTATCTCGTTTATAAGATGAAAAAAACAAAAAAAGTCAAAGCATAATATATATAAGATTAAAAACAATCGAATTGAAACCTTATAAGGATTCTATGGTGATAAATTATAATGGTTGACTACAAGGTTTGTGCCAGTGCGTTGTTTGCCACAAACTTGTAGAATGGTTACATTTTTTATACAAAAAACAGCGCAGAAATGAGGGTAAATATGAATATAATTGCTAATAAAACATTTGATGAAGAAAGGGCTTTATATGGAGCTCAAAATCTTACAGTAAAAGATTGTAATTTTGATGGTGTGGCTGATGGAGAAAGTGCATTTAAGGAAGGAAAACACATTGTTGTTGAAAATTGTTTTTTTAATTTGCGTTATCCATTTTGGCATGATAACGAATTAAAAATTTCTAAATCTGAAATGACTTCTGCTTGCAGAGCAGCACTTTGGTATTCGCATGATATTGAAATTATAGATACAAAATTACATGGTATCAAAGCATTGAGAGAGTGCAGCAACGTAAAAATAAGTGATTGTGATATTATTTCTCCTGAATTTGGCTGGTCAGTACGAGATATTGCAATGAAAAATTGTACTGTTGAAAGCGAATATTTTATGATGCGCTCAGACCATTTGCATGTTGAAAATATAGAAATGAAAGGGAAATATTCATTTCAGTATATTACAGATTCAGTATTTGAACATTGTATTTTTGACACAAAAGATGCCTTTTGGCATGCAAAAAATGTGACTGTGCGAGATAGTGTTGTAAAGGGAGAATACCTTGCATGGTATTGTGAAAATGTAACTTTTGAACATTGTAAAATTATTGGAACGCAGCCACTTTGTTATTGTAAGGGTTTAAAATTGATAGACTGTGAAATGATTGATACAGACCTTTGTTTTGAAAAATCAGAGGTGGAAGCAAGTATTATAACACCCGTTGTAAGCATTAAGAATCCATTATGCGGACATATATATGTACCTTGTGTAAAGGAAATTATTTGTGATGACAAAGAAGCTTGCGGCAAAGTTATTGTCACAGGAAAGTGTTGTTGCGCATAATGGTGAGCAATTTAATAAAAGGGATTTTAATTGGGTTGCTCTTTGGTATTCCAGTGGGGGCAGTAGGAACAATGACTGTACATAGAACATTAAATTATGGCTTTCGTGCAGGACTTATGACAGGGCTTGGTTCTTCTATTGCGGATTGTTTCTATGCCTTTGTTGGCGTTTTTAGTTTAACATTGATTTCTGATTTTTTGTTAAAGTATCAATCCATAATTCATCTTATTGGCGGCACCTTTATTTTAATTATGGGTATAAAGCTGATACTGCTTAAAAGAGAAAAAATTGTATCACAGGCGCAAGGGCAAGATAGCATAAAAATGTTTTTATCATCGTTTGCGATTGGCATTACCAATCCAGCCGCCATTGTAACATTTTTGTTTGCTTTTTCCTACTTTGAAATTGCAGAGCAAACAGATTGGATTTATGGAATATTGCTTGTTGTCGGCGTTTTTATAGGAACTTATATCTGGTGGACTTTATTGTCTATGACTGTCAGTTTTATAAAAAAGAAAACAACGATATACAACTTTCAATATATGAATAAAATATTTGGGGTCTTTTTGTTTTTGTTTGGTATAATTATTTTTATAAAAAGTTTTTTGTAAGAAAGCATTTTTCTAACATAAAAGGCAATTGAATGCACCTTGCATTGATTTACATGTATATGATATAATTAAAAATCATTGATTAAATGACAAATAAAATAATGAAATATTTTGACCAATCCATAATAGAGGAGAAAAAGTGGAATTTGAAGTTCGTATTACATGTATAACCGATTATATAGATTTAATTTTAAATCAAGAGAAGCAACTTGTAAAAAATCCAATTCGATATGAAACCATGTATTTTAGAGGTCATTCAAATAAGGAATATAAGTTGTTGCCATCTTTAGCGAGAAATCGAACATTGCCTTGTGATATATCTATTCTAAATCAAGAAAGAAATATGATTGAAGAGTGTAAGTTTAAAATGCCGCATATTTTTAACAATACACTTTGCCCAATCAACTTATTGGCACTATTACAACATTGGGGCATTCCAACAAGATTAATGGATATAACCATTAATCCATTAGTGGCTTTGTATTTTGCAGTAAGCAGAAATGAAGATAAAGATGGAGAGGTTCTTATTTTTATCCGGCATGATAAAGAAATTACCCAATATCCAATTTATAATGCGGTGGCAGAGACCTATAAATTTGCACATACAACAATGCAATATTTAAGTTTCTTTTATGATGATATGGTGTTACAGCCTTATTTTTTGGAACAAAAAAATACGTGTGATATTTGTTATACTTCTAAGGAAGAAAAAGAAAATTGGATATCGGATTGCTGCAATAGAATTTTATATGTAAATGCAGGCGTATATACGGAAAGACAACATGCACAGAAAGGAAGCTATATATTGTTTAATAATGATATTGAAGAAGATGAAAAGGGTAAATATTTCATTAAAGTTATTTCAGAAATACCAAAAGATAAGAAACATATTTGCAGAAGAGTACTTATACCAAAAGAGAATAAGAGTGAAATTCTTAGCAATTTAGAAACATTGGGAATAACCAAATCAAATTTGTTTCCAGAAAATATAGATATTATTTGTGATGAAATTAAACATAATGCAATGAAAAGAGTAAATTAAAATAATAAATAATATATGAAAAATAACTGTTTATAGTAGAGTAAACTAGACAGTTATTTTTTATTTGTTATAAAGAATAAAAAACATTAAAAAATTTAAAAATAAAAGTGTTTTAGAATTTAAGATTAATATCCACTGTCATATTGTTGAAACATTTATAGTGTATAATAAGATAAATTTACTCTCAGTGAGTAAGAAATTGTGTGACAAGGAGAAAAAATATGGCTGCTATTTTAATTGTGGAAGATGATAAGACAACAAACGATTTAATTTGTGACTATTTACATGATGCAAGACATATTGTCTATCAAGCTTATGATGGAATAGAGGCGTTGGAACTATTTGCAAAAGAATCAATCGAGCTTGTTATATTGGATATTATGCTTCCACATATAAATGGAATACAGGTGCTAAACGAGATTCGTAAAGGGAGTATGGTTCCAGTTTTAATGTTGACTGCATTAAATGATGAAAGAACACAGATTAATAGCTTTGATTCAATGGCAGATGATTATATCACAAAGCCTTTTTCAATGGTTTTATTGGGAAAGCGGGTTTTGGCATTGTTGCGTCGTTCGGGAAAAATTGCAGAAAAAAATGTATGGGAATATGGAGATATAAAGATTGATTTTAATGGTTACTTAGCTGAAAAAGGCGGGGAACCAGTAGAGTTAGCACCAAAGGAAATACAATTGTTAAGACTGCTGATTCAAAATGCAGGACGGGTTATGACACGGGAAAATTTAATTGATGATGTGTGGGGAGTTGATGCTCCTCTCTTTGACCGGACAATAGATACCTATATCCGGAGAATACGACAGAAATTGAATCTTGACTGTATTACAACAGTAAAAGGTGTTGGATATCGTTTTGAGGTATTGTCATGAAAAAAATGAAATTGTTTCCAAAAACTTTTATCTATGTATTTTCTTTGATGGCTGTAATTGCATTGGTTAGTCATTCTTTATTCTTTTTTTTAATGCCTATTGTTTATACTGCTCAAAAGGAAGCTGCCTTTCAGAATACAAAAAAGCAGTTGATAGAAGAATTAAAGACCGTTTTAAATTCTTCGGAGGATAAAATGGAAGAAAGACATTCTGTCGAAAACATTGTAAGAAAATATGCACAGCAAAATCAAACGGGTATCTTTGTATATTATGCAGGTCATATCTACAATTTTATGACGAATGCGAATTTTTCGGATGGTAATGATACCACCATACAAGGAGAATTTGAATCAAACTGGAGTGTACAAGTACAAAAAGAAACAGGAGCAGATTGTTTTTGGCAGGATTTTTACAAAAAAAACAATTTGCAGATATATTCTGGCAGCCATTTCCAAACAAAAGATAAACAGACTTGCTATCTTGTAATGTTTTTGACTTTGCAGCCAGTTAATGAGGTCAAAAATGCTGTGGTTATCTTTCTGCCATTTACGCTGATGTTATCTTTGGCATTATCAGTTGCTTTTGCGTTACTGTATTCTAAAAAAATTACCAAGCCACTATCAGATATTTCTAAAATAACAGAGCGGATGGAGGAGCTTGACAAATTTGCTCTGTGCAGGGTGGAAACACAGGATGAAATAGGAGTGCTTTCAGAAAATATAAATAAACTTTATAAGAGTCTTCTTGTTACTATAGATGATTTACAAAAAGAGAACATACGAGTAAGTGAAGCGGAAGCTGCAAAAGTAGATTTTTTGCGGGCAGCTTCTCATGAATTGAAAACTCCAGTTACAGCATTATGCGGGATGCTTGATAATATGATTATGGGAATAGGACGTTACAGGGATTGGGAAACCTATCTGCCAATCTGTCAGGATATGGCAGTTAAGTTTGGCAAAATGATACAAGAAATATTGGATGCGTCTAAATTGAACTTTAATTTTGAGAGTGAACCATTTGAGGAGGTAATGCTACATACCTTTATAGAAAGTATGCTGTCTCCCTATCTTCTGATTGCTAAATCAAAAGGTGTTTTCATAGACGTTGATTTTTCATCTGATTTTTCAGCAAAGTTTCCTATATCTGCAATGCAAAAAGTTCTGTCAAATATTATTTCCAACGCAATAAAATATACAAAGCCTCAATATAAAGTGAGAATTTATTTTGCTGACAAAAGCATTGTAGTTGAGAATGAATGTGCTCCCATTCATTCAAATGACTTATCCCATATTTTTGAGCCATTTTACCGACCAGATTTTTCAAGGAGCAGAAATAGTATGAGCGAGAATCCTGACGGAGGAAATGGTCTGGGATTATATATTACAGCAAAAATTTTAAATGCCCTTGAATATCGGTTTGAATTTAAGTCATTTGTGCATCCAGATGATGATAAAAAAGGTGGTATGCGTTTTACGATTTTCTTTTAACAATAGATATATTTGCTCCCTGCATTTTTAGCAGGGAGTTTTTTTGGTTTAACAATTAATAAAACCACCTGCTATGCAGGTGAGTTCCCAGT
>CAJUTV010000004.1:0-79889 GCA_910589305.1 uncultured Lachnospira sp.
TTTACTCAAAATGATGAAATGGATTCACTCAAAATGACAAATGGATTTACTCAAATTGACAAACCTATACCAGATATAAACCCAGATATAAATACAAATATAAACATATCAGATATAACCCCAGATATAAACATACCAGATATAAATACAGATATAAACCCAGATGATATAGTAACAGTTTCTAACGAAACTGTTTGTCAGACTGACGTCCGACTTGTTGTTGAAGCGTGGAACAAGCTGCAAGATTATGGAATAAATCCTGTATCAAAGATTAGCAATACATCTAAACGTTGTCATTCATTAGTTGCAAGGATAAGACAGTATGGTATAACAGAGGTTTTGTCAGCCATAGAGAGAATAAAGCTAAGTGATTTTTTACAAGGGAAAAACAACAAAGGCTGGGTAATAACCTTTGACTGGTTTGTGTTGCCCAATAACTTTCCGAAAGTGCTTGAAGGAAATTATGACAATGGACAACGACAAAAAACGCCATATCAAAGTCAGACAGAACAAATGCTTGAAAATTCATATAGCATGATGTCTGAGTGGGCAAAAAATAAGAAAATGCAGGAGGGATTCAATGACAATTGATGAATTTGGGCAGTTTGCTTCAGCAATAAAGACCTATTTTCCTAAAGATAATTTATTGTCAACAAATGAAGCAATGGATTTATGGTTTGATATGTTGAACGATTTGGATTATCAACAGGCATACATAGGATTGAAAACATATGTTGCAACCAATAAATTTCCTCCTGCAATTTCGGACATAAGAGCATACGCAATGAAAGCAAAAGAACTGCAAGAATTAAACGAAATGGAAGCGTGGTCGCTTGTTAAGAAGGCAATTAGAAATGGCGGTTATAATTCCATAGAGGAGTATAAAAAGCTGCCGTCACTTGTACAGAAAGCAGTTGGACTGCCTAGTCAATTAAGAGAATGGGCATTAGATGAAAATTACAAAGAAGCGGTTGTTATGTCAAATTTTCAGAAAGCTTACCGATTTGAACTGCAAAAAAAGCAAGAATTTCAAAAATTGCCACAGCAAGTACAAAAATTTATTGAAAGAGAAAATAAGCACTCCTATTCCACTCAAATAGACCAGAAAAGGCAAGATATGATAGAAAGTACCAATGCGAAGGAACAACGCGAAATTATGGCATTCGAGATAAAATTACAAGGTGTTCCAATGCCAGATAAATATAGGCAAAGATTAGAGAAAATGCAGACCAATATGGAGTAAATCAGAGAATTAAATTATAGATTGTATTCATAAAGGAGTGATGAAAAATGCGTGAACAAGATTACGATGGTGATATGAGTTATTATCAAGAACAGCTTGCAAAGAAGGGTATTACAAAAGAGATGTTCAACATGGAGAAATATGTAGGACTTACTGCAAGGGAATTACAGAGTCTTGTTGATAGTGTGCAGCTTGTAAAAGAATAAAGAGATGGAGGGCAGAACCAGTGGAAATGACCAATAATGAAATTGTTTCAAAATTTAAGAGAGCGGAGGGGAAAAAAGAACAGATTTCCATTTTGGCACAACTAAATGGCTGTAATGAGGAAAAAATCAAACAGATTTTGATAGATGAAGGAATACCTGAAGCAGAAATACAGCCTGTCAAAAAGAGAAGAGGTAGAAAACCTGGAATAAAAAATAAGGTTCAGCCACAGAGTAATTCTCCATCAGAGTCGATTGCAGAAGATGAAAGAAAACGGCTGCCTTTATCGGAATGTAACATAACCTATCGCACAGGAGATGTATTGTTACAACAGCCAGAGGATATGACAGAAGATGAAAAGGAACGCTTCAAACGTATTCAGAGCATTCCAGAAGTGGTAAGAAAGGTTTTACAAAAAGAAGTGAATCGACTTCTTGATGAAATGATGGAATTGGAAAAGCAACTAGATACATTGGTAAATTATTTGAATGGAGAGTGTAAACCATGATGGAAGCAGGAAAAATAGGACAAATCCGATTTACTGTGCCAGGCAATCCGTTTGGAAAGCAGCGACCTAAATTTGCTAGGCAGGGACAGTTTGTTCGGACATATACACCAAAAGAAACATTGCAGCACGAAAAGGTGGTTGCCGCACTATATGAAAAAGTAGCAAGAGGGAAGCGATTTGAAGACAAAGTGCCACTGGATATACAGATTACAGCATATTATCCCATTCCACAAGCGACATCAAAGAAAAAGCGAAAAGAAATGCTAGAACACCGAATACGTCCAGTAGTAAAGCCCGATTTAGATAATATAGCAAAATTAATCTATGATGCGCTAAATGGGGTAGCATGGCATGATGATAATGCCATTGTAAATACACGAATATGTAAATTTTATTCAGAAAATCCTAGAGTGGAAATTTTTATCCAAGTGGCAAATGTTGATTTGTGATAAAAATTAATGAAGGAGGAAAATTTGATTGTTTTTATTGTAAGTTTTGGTATTTCGTTTATTGTCGGACTTATCGTTGGGAAGATAGTTAGAAAGAGGAAAGAAAAATAAAATTTCAGGATTGGAGGTAAAGAGAGGTTTCGTGCGCACGGTTAAAGCTGGCTTTACTCCAATTAAAAGAATGAAAGTAGATATTTTTAACACAGAAAACAAGTATCAGATAATTTACGCTGACCCACCCTGGAAATATGCAGATAGGAAATGCAACGGAGCTTGCGAATTTCATTATGATACTATGAAATTAGAGGATATTAAAAAGCTTCCTGTAGACAAAATTGCAGACAAGGATTGTGTTTTATTTCTTTGGACTACGTACCCTATGTTAAGAGAGGCGATGGAATTGATAGAGGCATGGGGTTTTACTTATAAATCCATTGGTTTTCAATGGGTTAAGAAAAATAAGAGTGGAAATGGTTGGTTTTTTGGATTAGGCAGATGGACTAGAGGAAATACAGAGCCATGCTTAATTGCAGTAAAAGGAAAGCCTAAAAGAGAAAATAATAGCGTTTCACAGCTCATTATGGAACCTATAGGCAGACATAGTTCTAAGCCTCCAATAGTAAGAGATAAAATCGTAGAGTTATTAGGAGGAGAGAATAAAAATAAAATAGAATTATTTGCAAGAGATATGGTATCTGGTTGGGATTGTTGGGGAAATGAGGTGTAAGTTAAATGATAAACATTTGTGGAACAGAATTTGATTTAGAACACCCAACGAGCATTTATGTGAATTGTGACTGCATGGATGGAATGAAGTGGTTTCCTGATAAGTATTTTGATATAGCTGTATGTGACCCCAACTATGGTTTAAAAGAGCATGGAGGGCGTAATCGTAATGGATATGTCAAACAGAAGAACGGAAGTAAGATATATGTGTCTGATGGTCAATATGTAAATCGAAATTGGGATAACGAACCAGCGAAAAAAGAATATTTTGACGAACTGCTAAGAGTCTCAAAGAATCAAATTATATGGGGCGTGAATTATTTTGATTATCCATTTGCTGGCGGTAGGATAATTTGGGACAAGTGCAATGACGGTAGCGACCAGTCAGACGCAGAAATTGCATATTGCAGTTTGAATAACCGAGTTGATATATTCCGCTATATGTGGCGTGGTATGTTTCAGGGAAAATCTATTTCTGAAGGTACAGTGCAACAGGGAAACAAAAGGCTGAACGAGAAACGCATACATCCCACACAGAAGCCGGTTAATCTTTATCGATGGATTGTGCAGAAATACATACAAAGCGGATGGAAGATACTTGATACCCATACCGGCAGTGCAAGCAGCCTGATAGCATACCATGAGGCAGGACTGCAGTTTGTGGCTTTTGAAAAGGATAAGTATATGTATGATCTGTCAACTGATCGGTATAAGGAAGAAACAGCACAGATGAATTTATTTGATTTTATAGAAGGTTGAAGCAATGAGAGTTTTAATATCATGTGAAGAAAGTTAGCGTATGTTGGGAAGATTGGAGGTTTTGGAGTGACAGAGAGTGAAGCAATTGAAGTATTGACAGATAGACATACAAGTATTGGAACAACAAAATGTGATGATGTGTCTTGGAGAAAATTAAAGCCTGCAATAGATACAGCTGTTAATGCTCTTGAGGAAATTCAGCAGTACCGAGCAATTGGAACAGTTGAGGAATGTCGGGAGGCGAGAAAAAAGCAGGGAGTATGTGAACCAGAATACTTAGGAGAAAATGTTGCTATTGGGTGTAGAGATGGGAAATGTGATTGTGGAAATATTGTTAGAAGTTATCAAAATTTTTGTGATGATTGTGGGATTAAATTGGAATGGGATTGCGTGCGAGGCTAGGTTGCCAGAACCCTACAATATAAACATAAAAAATAATAACAATTAAAAGTAAATAAAATGTAGACCAATATGGAGTAAATTATAAGGAGGCTGAAATGGAGAGATTGGCAACCATTAAAGAAAGTATAATTAATTTTATTGTTGATTACTATAAGAAAACTCAATTTTATCCAAGTTATGATGAGATTGCAGAAGGTGTTAATAGGACAAAATCAACCATTCATGTGCATATGAATAAGTTGGAGAAGGAAGGCGTTATTATCAGGAAATATGATTATTCATCACAATATAGATTGATAAATATGGATTTTATAAGAAGTAGATAGTGAAAGTTGACTGTTCGTTACAATAAAAGAAGATTAATCAATAAAGTAAAAAATAAAATTAAAAATTAGAAAGGAATATGAAAGAAATATGAAAGAATCAATACCTATATCACAGAAATTATTAATTACAGTAGAAGAGGCAGCACAATATACTCATATAGGCGAGAATAAAATTAGAGAATTATTTACAGAAAGGGATTGTAATTTTGTTTTAAAGAAAGGTGCATTTTCTCTTATAAAAAGAAAAAAGTTTGAGGAATACATATTAAATAAAGAAGTTATATAATGTTTCAAAAAGAGTTAAATTGTTTCAAAGAATTGAAAAAGAGTATTGGTTATGGTATATTTTGTATACTTGCAATACTCTTTTCTTTATAGAAAGGAGATTTTATCAATGGAACGAAGAAAAGATAATAAAGGCAGGGTTCTTCAAAAAGGGGAGAGTCAGAGAAAAGATGGGTTATATGTGTATCAATATAAGGATATTTCTGGAAAAAGAAGGTCCATATATACAAATAATCTATCAGATTTAAGAAAACAGGAAAAGCAAATTAACCGAGATTTAGAAGATAACATAGATACTACTGGAGCAGAAATCACACTGAATGAACAATTTGATAAATATATATCATTAAAAACACAGCTTAGTAATTCTACTAAACAAAATTATATTGACTTATGGAACGGAAATTTAAGGGATAATGTATTAGGAAATAAGAAATTGTGTGATATAAGAAAATCAGACATATTAAAATTTTACAATTTGCTATCAGAAAGAAAATTAAAATATTCTACAATCAAAATATTTAATTGTATGATTTCTCCTTGCCTTGACCTTGCAGTTGATGATGATATTATACGAAAAAATCCATGTAAGGGATGTTTAAGTGAATTTAGTAAAGATTCAGATGAGAGAATATCATTAACAGTGCAGCAGCAGGAAGCATTGCTTGAATTTATTTGCCAGAGTAATGTATATTCTGTCCATTATCCATTGATTATGTTTATGATAGGGACTGCTGTTAGATGTGGTGAAGCAATAGGGTTGACTTGGGATGATGTTGATTTTAAAAACAAAGAAATAAGTATAAATCATCAATTAATATATAAAAAGTCTAGTAAAACATATGGATTTTATGCAGATACTCCAAAGACAGATTCAGGTGTCAGAATAATACCAATGACAACAGATGTTTATAAGGCATTGCTTAAGCAAAGAAAAAATCAGTTTTCAAAAGGCTATCGAACAAATGTTGAAATTGATGGTTATAATGATTTTGTATTTTCTACAAAGAACAGAAATCCAATTATGCCTAGTGCAGTAAACAATCTTTTACTTAATATTGTAAATAAGTATAACAGCACATGTAATAGAGAAGTTGAACTTCCACATATATCTGCACACAATCTTAGACATACAGGTTGTACTCGAATGGCGGAAGCAGGCGTTGACCCTAAGGTATTACAATATATTATGGGACATAGCAAGATTTCTGTAACGATGGATGTTTATAATCACATTTCACAGGAACGTAATCGAAAAGAGATGGACAAGCTAGAGAAAATAAGGATGATTGGATAAAATTTACTACTTCATTTACTACTTCAAATTTTAAAAAAATATGGAATAATATGGCAAAATATGGAACAATATAACAGAAATTACAAGTTGTACCAATCCATAAAATGCCCTAAAAATAAGGCTTTAAGACATTTTGAAAAAGTATTTTAAATAAATTAGCACTCACCTCTTGACAGTGCTAACAATACATGATATAACATCAAATGAAAGCGAATAATACATTGAAATCAACATATCTTATATATGTTATATGTTCTATAAAATGTAAACGCTTTCAAAACAAGTTTTTATGAGAAGAACAAGAGGGAGGCAAGGTTATGAATATTAATAAGTTTACACAAAAGTCGATTGAAGCAGTAAACCAGTGTGAAAAGATTGCTTATGAATATGGCAATCAAGAGATTGACCAAGAGCATTTTCTTTATAGTCTGATGACAATTGAAGATAGTCTTATAGCCAACCTTATAGAAAAGTTGGAAATAAGCAAAGATACATTTATTAAAAATATTGAGACACTTTTATCTCAAAAAAATAAAGTATCTGGAAATATAAAATTATATATTAGCAATGATTTGAACAAAGTTCTTATCAATGCTGAAGATGAAGCAAAGAGAATGCAGGATGCCTATGTTTCGGTGGAACATTTGATGTTGGCAATGATTGAGACACCCAATAAGGCAATTAAGCAATTATTTAAGACATATGGAATTACAAGAGATAAGTTTTTATCCGTTCTTGCAACAGTGAGAGGAAATCAAACGGTTACGAGTGATAATCCAGAAGCTACGTATGATACATTGAGAAAATATGGACAAGATTTGGTTGATAAGGCAAAAGACGGAAAGTTAGACCCTGTTATTGGCAGGGATAATGAGATTCGGAATGTGGTGCGTATTCTTTCACGTAAAACAAAGAATAATCCTGTTCTTATAGGTGAGCCAGGTGTTGGTAAGACAGCCGTTGTGGAAGGGCTTGCACAGCGTATTGTGCGCGGTGATGTGCCAGAAGGATTAAAGGATAAGAAAATATTTGCACTGGATATGGGAGCACTTGTTGCCGGCGCAAAGTATAGAGGCGAATTTGAGGAGCGATTAAAGGCTGTTCTTGATGAAGTCAAAAAAAGCGATGGGCAGATTATTTTGTTTATTGACGAAATCCATACCATTGTTGGAGCTGGAAAGACAGAGGGGGCGATGGATGCAGGCAATATGTTAAAGCCTATGCTTGCAAGAGGAGAACTTCATTGTATAGGAGCTACAACACTTGATGAGCATAGACAGTATATTGAAAAAGACCCTGCTTTAGAGCGAAGATTTCAGCCAGTTTTAGTTGATGAGCCAACCGTTGAAGATACCATATCAATTCTTAGAGGTTTAAAGGATAGATATGAGGTCTTTCATGGTGTTAAGATTATGGATAGTGCACTAGTGTCTGCTGCCTCTTTATCAGACCGATATATCAGTGAACGATATCTTCCAGATAAGGCAATTGACCTTGTCGATGAAGCTTGTGCAATGATTAAGACAGAACTTGATTCTATGCCTGCTGAACTAGATGAGATGCAGCGAAAAATTATGCAGATGGAGATTGAGGAGGCTGCCTTAAAAAAAGAAACGGATAATCTGAGCCGTGAGCGTCTGGAATTGTTGGAAAAAGAACTTTCAGAATTAAAGGAATATTTTAAACAGCAAAAAGCAAAGTGGGATAATGAAAAGTCAAGCGTTGATTCGATTAGCAAGTTAAAAGAAGAATTGGAACAATTAAACAATGAGATTGCAAAAGCTAAAAGAGATTATAATTTAGAGAAGGCAGCAGAGCTGCAATATGGAAAACTGCCAGCATTGCAAAAAAGGCTGAATGAAGCGGAAAATACGATTAAAAATAAAAGTTTAGATTTAGTACATGAGAGTGTCACAGAGGAAGAAATTGCTAAAATTATATCAAGATGGACAGGAATACCCGTTGCAAAGCTTAGTGAGACAGAACGACAAAAAACACTTCATCTTGAGGACGAACTTCACAAGAGGGTTGTCGGTCAAGAAGAAGGCGTGACAAAGGTTACAGAGGCTATTATAAGGTCAAAAGCAGGAATTAAAGACCCAACCAAGCCAATTGGCTCTTTTATGTTTTTAGGACCAACAGGCGTTGGAAAAACAGAGCTTGCCAAAGCGTTAGCACAGAGCCTTTTTGATGATGAGAGCAATATAGTAAGGCTGGATATGTCGGAATATATGGAAAAATACAGCGTTTCAAGACTAATAGGAGCGCCTCCGGGATATGTTGGATATGATGAGGGCGGTCAGCTTACAGAAGCAGTCCGAAGAAAACCATATTCGGTAGTATTATTTGATGAGGTGGAAAAAGCACATCCAGATGTATTCAATGTATTGCTGCAAGTCCTTGATGATGGAAGGATTACCGATTCACAAGGAAGAACAGTTGATTTTAAAAATACCATTATTATTATGACAAGTAATATTGGCTCATCTTACTTATTAGAGGGTATAGGAGAAGATGGAACGATTACGAGTGAAGCAGAAAATATGGTTATGAATGATTTAAAAGCACATTTTAGACCAGAGTTTTTAAATAGACTTGATGAAGTTATTTTATTTAAACCACTTACAAAGGATAATATTGGAAATATTATCAATCTTTTAGTAAATGATGTCAATAAACGCTTGGCAAATAAAGAATTAGCCATAGAATTGACCGACAAAGCAAAAGAATATATCGTTGAGCATGGATTTGACCCATCTTATGGTGCAAGACCATTAAAGAGATTTGTGCAAAAAACGGTTGAAACCCTTGCAGCCAAGCTGATTCTTTCAGGAGATATCAGCACAGGCACTATATTAATTGATGTGATTGACAATCAATTGGCTGCAAAAGAAAAGCAATCAATAAAAGAATAAATGATTTATATAAATTGATTGGTATTGCTGTTATATTGATAGTCAATAGCCAAGAGTTTATCAACAATATATTTTTCTTCTATCATAAAAGCCTTGCAGAATTCTGTGAGGCTTTTATAGTTGTCCCGAAGCTGCATATTCGTAAAAGAAAGCAGTATAATAGGGTCTTTAGGTAATGGTGGCATAGCGATTGTACTCCTTTGATTTTTATTTAACCTCATTAGGGAAGTTCCTTGCTTTTTAAGCAAGAGTTTAATTTGCCTATTTAAAAAATGGTGCAAAGTGGCAGTGAGGTTAGAGGCAAGCGGCAGAGCAGATTGTGAATATCCACTTGACTTATTATAAAATTTTAAATTTTTAATGATATTATATATTGTGCAAAATAAATAGCTTATCGCAAGTATGTGTATGGTACTTATTATTTGTAATGATACATAAATTATAAAAATATAATGTTGACTATTAGAGCAGTTTTTTATGTTGATAAGAAAATTTAAAATTTTGTGTATAGTTAATATAATATGATGTTCAATAATACAAAATTTTATTATATGAAGCTTTCATATTTTTATCAATATTCTTACTAAATTGAAAAAAAATAATGCAAAACTTTAATATATGAAGTTTTTATATTTTTATCAATATTCTTGCTGAATTGAAAAAAATGATGCAAAACTCTGATATATGAAGCTTTCATATTTTTATCAATATTCCTGCTGAATTGAAAAAAATAATGCAACCCCCTGATATATGAAGCTTTTATATTCTTATCAATATGCTTGCTAAATTGAAAAAAATAATGCAAAACTCTGATATATAAAGCTTTCATATTTTTATCAATATTCCTGTTGAACTGAAAGAAATGATACAAAATTCCCGCTGAATTTAAAAAATAATACAAAACCCTATTATATGGTTAAGGAAGGAAAGATTGTTCTAGTAGCATTCCATTCATTTCCAAGATTTTACAACAAACTTAATTTTATAAAATTGTAAAAGTTTTTTAAACTCTTTTTATTTCTAGTCAAGGCGAATATTTATAATCTGCTGTATTACTTGTTCAAACCATCTAACTGTTATCGCAATGCAAATTCTCACTTTTTACTTATGCCCTTGTGGCATTGAAATGGGAGAATTTGTTAATAAGGTTAAAATTTTTACCAGTTAAGCGGATATTCGCAATCCGCTACGCTACTTGCTCGGGTGTTTGACACCCTAACCTCATAGCTACTATCGTAACGCAAGTCCCCCCCACTTATGCCTTTGCAGCATTGAAGTGGAAGACTTCCTTGATGAGGTTAAAAAATAGATATAGACTTTTACAGATGATGAATATATATTCGAGACTTCGTTTGTTCTCCATCATCTTGAACCATACAAAAAAATTGCCAGTTATATCGCTCATAAAATGATGTGTGGTCGGTAACAAGATATAACGTATGAATACCTATTTTTTCATATCTTCACAGACAAAATTTAACATATTTCCTGCAATACCTTGACCGCGATAAGATTTTTCAACATATACAGCGCAAATATTAGGTGTTAAATCTTTTCTGTTATGAAAATCATTTTCAATAACGCCTAATCCTGCAATAATATGGTTGTTATCTAATACAACATACCATTGTGGAATGGCATTGGTTTGTTTTAGACATTCTTGCATACTTTCTTGGTAAGCTTTTAATGGGATTTTCCATTTTAAATGAAACCAATTTGCTGCCATATCTGCCAATTGTGGATTGTCTGCTATTTTTTTGATTTCAAAAGCATTCATATTTTTCCTTTCTGTCTATTTTCAAAAATATTTAAGTATATCAAAGAAATGCTTGACTTGCTTGTTTAAAAAATGCTATAAAACGGCAATGAGGTTAGAAATAAGAGATGGATTGCACATATCTGTTTCACTAATGAACAATAATGCCATAAATGAAATAAATTGTAAAGTGAAAATGAATGTAATATAATAAGCATAACCAACATAAATTTTGATTTATATTTTATTTTATAACACTCTTTTCAGAATTGCATATTTATTAAAAGTAAGCCTGTAAATATACATTACAAATAGACATGCAGCTATGTTAAAATCAAATATATAAATTAGCAATTGGAGCAATATTGGAAAATGTAAGATTATATATTTTATTAAATTATTTTCATATAAAACGTCAATATAGAGATTTATGTGAACGATATAAATTTATAAGTTTAATAAGATTTTGTTAATATTACATTGTTTATACAGAAATGAGGGAAAATATATGTCAGTTCAAGATTATATGAGTGCATTGAAACTTGGAAAAAAAGAGTACAGCGCATGTGTCAACAGAGGTTCTTATCGATATTTACCAGTTCTTGAAAATCTTGTTCCAGAAGATGGGATTGATTGTGAAGTCCATTTAGGGATTGACCAAATACCATTGAGGTTGGTTGTGGGAACTTGTAATGCCGCCCGCACCAATGCGTTTGCTGCCAATTTTATGCCATTGTTAGACTATGGAACGGAATTTTCTGCAAAATGGGCAAGTTTAAGTGATAGTCAATTAAATGATGGAATTATAAATCCAATAAAAGTTTATGAATATATGAATAAATTTTATGTTTTGGAGGGAAATAAGCGGGTAAGTGTGCTAAAATACTTTAAGGCAGTCACAGTAAATGCTGAAGTTATCCGAATGGTTCCTAAAAAAAGTGATAGAGAAGAAATTAAGATATATTATGAATTTATGGATTTTTATAAATGTACCCGTTTGAATGACATTTATTTTAGCAAGGTGGGCAATTTTCCATCTCTTATGAAGTTAGTAGGAATTGAGGCGGACACAGAAATGGATGAAGATTCCAGAAGAGATTTGGCATCTTGTTATCTTCTTTTTAGCAATGCGTATTATGCAAGAGGCGGCGGTCGTTTTGATTTTCCAGTGGGTGATGCTTTTTTAAGATTTATTCATATTTTTGGATATGAGAATGCAAAATGTATGTCCTCAATAGAAATGGCGGATAATGTACGTAAATCTTGGGCAGAATTTGAATTGTTATCCGATGATGAAGAAATTGATTTAATGATGAATCCTAATGATGACCACAAAAAAAATATACTTAGTTATTTGCTGCCTTGGCCGACAGCAAACAGCAAAAAACTTCGAGTGGGATTTATATATGAAAATACGCCGCAAGATTCCGAGTGGTGTTATGCACATGAGCTGGGCAGACAATATATTGAGGAGACATTTGGAGAACAGATTGAGACATTAAATATTGATAATGTAGTTCCTGAAAAGGACGATGAAGATGCTATTAATACGATGATAGACAGTGGAATGGATTTGATTTTTGTCACCTCCCCTTCTATGATAATGGCTAGTGTAAAGATGGCAATTGCACATCCAGAAATAAAAATATTGAATTGTTCCCTAAATATGTCCCATAAATATATTCGGACATATTATGCAAGAATGTATGAGGCAAAGTTTCTTACAGGAGTAATGGCAGGTGCGCTGTCAAATCAGGACAAAATTGGGTATGTTGCACAGTATCCAGTATATGGTTCAATTGCTAATATCAACGCATTTGCGCTAGGTGCAAAGTTTGTTAATCCAAGAGCAAAAATTTACCTGCAGTGGTCTTCACAAAAAAATGTTAATGTAGAAGAGGAATTTAAAAAGAAGAATATTCGGTACATTTCTGACCAAGATATGATTACACCTCAATGTTCTGCAAGAAGGTTTGGGCTTTATAATAATGAGGGCGTTGGAAACAGACAGCACATTGCTATGCCTGTATGGCACTGGGGTGTTTTTTATGAAAAATTAATTCAAAGTATCATAAGCGGTTCGTGGAAATTGGATGAAAGTTCAGATTCAACGAAAGCGTTAAATTATTGGTGGGGAATGTCAGCAGGTGTCATTGACCTGATATGTTCAGATAAGATTCCAGTGGAGACGCAAAGAATAGTAGCACTTTTTAAAAATATGATAGTGGAAGGTAAATTTAAGCCTTTTGCAGATGAATTATATGACCAAAATAGAAAACTTCGCAACAAGAAAGGATGTGCATTAAGTCCAGACGATATTATAACAATGGATTGGTTGTTAGATAATGTGGTGGGAGTGATACCAGACCTTGATGATTTGGAGGAAAGTGCTAGGGCTATTGTGATGAATCAAGGTGTTATGCAGGAGTAAGGTATAATGAAAATACTTGTTTTAGCAGATATTGAATCAAAATATTTGTGGGATTATTTTGAAAAAGAAAAATTGCAGGGAATTGATTTGATTGTGTCCTGTGGTGATTTAAAGCCGCAGTATCTTTCTTTTCTGGCTTCTTTTACCAAAGCTCCCATTTTATATGTTTGTGGAAACCATGATGATTGTTATGAAAGAACACCACCAGAAGGTTGTATCTGTATTGAAGATAAAATTTATAAATTTAATGGACTGAGGATTATGGGATTGGGCGGTTCCGTTCGTTATAACAAAGGAAAAAATCAATTTACACAGGAACAAATGAAAAATCGTTTAAAAAGAATGTGGCTAAAAATTAAGTGGAATAAAGGAATTGATATTCTTGTTACACATGCTCCAGCAAGAGGTTTAAATGATGGAGACGATTATGTGCATAAAGGATTTGAGGCATTTATAGAGATTCTTGACACATACAAGCCTAAATATTTTTTTCATGGACATGTTCATAAAAATTATAATTATCAGTTTGTAAGAGAAAGTCAATATAAAGATACAATTGTAGTCAATGCTTATGAGCGTCATGTGGTTGAAGTTCAGCAGCAGTAATTAAAAACGCCAATTGATGTAAAATAAAATTCATTCAGTTGGCGTTTTTATTAGTTAAGCGGATATTCCCAATCCGCTACGCTACTTGCTCGGGTGTTTGACACCCTAACCTCATAGCTACTATCGTAACGCAAGTCCCCCACTTATGCCTTTGCAGCATTGAAGTGGGGGACTTCCTTGATGAGGTTGAAATAAATTGTATATTATTAGAAATAGATGT
This sequence comes from uncultured Lachnospira sp., assembly GCA_910589305.1. GTDB lineage: Bacteria > Bacillota > Clostridia > Lachnospirales > Lachnospiraceae > Lachnospira. Next base: position 14,128 of record CAJUTV010000004.1, read on the forward strand.
GCAATTTTATTGTAACCTATTAAGCCCTTCAGAGAATGATTCTAAAATATTATTATATCATTCATTATCAGAAACATTGTTTCAATCTTTTATTTTGGAAAAACGGTTAAAAAATGCCAAAGATTGTTTATTTATAAAAAATATCTGAATCGTTCTAATCAATTCCTATACGAATCCCGCCTTTACGCTCTGAAGGCTGAATCATTACCGTAACACCAGCATTTCCATTCCATTCAAACTGATAAGATTCCCCCGATGCCTGCCCAATAAAAGTTTTCCAAGATACATCAGTTTTTACTTGTGGGTCACAGTGACCATTTCCCATCCAACAAATAACAGCATCGGGGTCTACGGAAATCGTATCATTGGAATATACATTACTAAGTACGATTGGATTGCCATCACATATTACAGAAACATAAGCGTTGCTTCCTCTTCCAGTTAAAGTAGAAGTCGCCAAGCCTTTTTGGGATAGAATGCCAACTCCAATAAATCGAACATTATAATCACAGTCTTCAGTAAATGCTAAAATGTTTTCTGATTCTACAGAAAGGGTTTCGCCTTGCTCTAAATGGTATGTAACAACATGCTGTCCATAATTTGCGTAATACGTAACAGAATCTCCGTTTAGATGTACTTTCATAAGAGGGATATTTTCACCAGTTACGCGCCTAGTTAAGGAACCTAACAAAGCTTTGCCAAAGCTATTTTGTGGTCCTAAAAGCACCTTTTCAAATTTATAATTTTTCCCGCCAGAGCTTTCACCAGCAATAAAGGAACCTGCCTTTGTAAAAAGAACATCATTGCCTCTGCATGTAACTTTTAGTGTTAATTCATTAATGGTTTCAAATTGTAACATTTATTTTCTCCTTTTATACGACCTGTACCCCATATAGTTCACAAAGACCTGCTAAGTCGCGCGCTACACCGTTGCCGATGGCATTAAATTTCCATTTTCCTTTATAAAGATATAATTCACCAATCATCATTGAAGTAACATTAGAATAGTATTCCGTCATTTTAAAACTGACAAGTTCAGCATTGTTTAAGCTGTTTAATATTCTAATATAGGCGTCTTTAATCATGCTGAAATTGAGTTTTTTTTCTAAAGCTTCATTGATTGTGAGAACAAATACAATTTTGGTTACAGATGGATTAAGTTTAGCCATATCAATAGATATGATTTCTCGGTCTTGCATAGAATGGTCACTAAAAATTGTACTATTGTCAGGGCTTTGTGTTTGTCCGTAAAATACAAACCAATCATCTCCTAGCACTTTCCCAGAAGCGTTTAACATAAAAGCCGAAACATCGACATCACAATTATTATTTAATACATTCCAACCGATACATGCCTTTAATTTAACAGGTGTATGAATAGACAAAGGAACTTTTTGTCCTTTTTGAATTTTGTGGATTAATGGTGGAATCGGTTTGTTTGGAACGATTGAATTAGGTGGAATACGTTGGGTTATTGGTTGTGTTGCTGACTTTATTGGATGAACGGTAGTGCTAGATAAATGCTGTTTAGCACTACATTGATTGCGGACGGTTGTAGACCCCTTCTTGTTAATATTGGTTATGTTACTTAATGAATTGGCTTTCTGTACATTGATTTGATTTATTGATGTAACTGTTTGTTTGTTAAATGGAACGGTTGATTTCATAGGAACAGCAATCATTTTTATCCTCATTTCTGCGCTCATTTTTTCACAAAGAATGAAAAATTTTTATAGATTTGTATCAAGCAATGTACAGACACAAATCGTGCAAAACTATCATATGAAAGATTAAATCTGCAAGATATTGTTTAATAGTGTATTATACTTTACAATATTTTATGTCTACTTTTCTTAACGCGACAGTCTGTTATTTTCTTTTTTATCAAGTCTATTCTTCCTTATTTTTTACAATTTTACTTGAAATATGGTGTAGTGTCAATTAATTTGATAAAACCAGAATAAACAAATAAAAACAATCAAATTCAAGTAATCTGATATTTCCTGTTACAATAAAGTATTGTCAGATGAAACAAGCAAGTCTCCACCTGCTGCTTATGCCTCTGTGGCATTGAAGTGGGGGAATTCCTTGATGAGGTTAAAATATTTAATTATAAATGTTATTGACAGGAGCAGGTACTCTTTATATAATTAAACTATAAGTTTAATTATTGCAAGGAGAATATATGGGACGAAGAAAGAAAGAACCTAAAAGTGTACATAGAGAAAATATAGCCTCTGCCGCTTCCATATTGTTTATGAAAAAGGGAATTGCTGCAACTTCTATGGACGATATAGCAAAAGCCGCCAAATATAGCAAAGCAACATTATATGTATACTTTAAAAATAAGGAGGAAATTGTTGGCATTTTAGTGTTAAACAGTATGAAAAAGCTTTATGATTACATTGTTTTTGCATTGGAACAACAGGAAAGTACCCAATCAAGATATAATTTTATCTGCAATGGATTAGTGCAGTATCAAGAGGAATTTCCGTTTTATTTTAAAATGGTGTTGGATAAAATCAACATTGATTTTGAAAATCATAACACTTTGCCAGAAGAAAAGGAAACCTATCAAATTGGAGAAGAAATAAATAAAAAGATAAAAGACTTTTTAATAGCTGGCATAGAAAAAGGCGACCTGCGCAATGACTTGGAAATCATGCCTACCATATTTAATTTTTGGGGTATGCTGTCTGGAATTATTCAGCTTGCCGCAAACAAAGAGGAATATATTAAAAATTCAATGGGATTATCAAAAAAACAGTTTTTAGAGTATGGATTTTCTATGTTATATTATTCGATTGCAACGAAGGAAAGATAATGATAAGTAAAAGATTGAGAGGTGTTTGAAATGAATGTATCGCGAAAAAAAGTCCTTTTATTTATAATAATAATTCTTTTTTTTATCAGTTTCTTTTTTATTCTTTTTTACCTAAAAACGGTATTTGATTATAAAATGGCAGTAAAGAAAACTACTTTTAGCAATATAGATATTTCTGATATTCCTGATGGCGTTTATGTTGGTGAATATGATGTAAATTTTATATATGTCAAAGTGAAAGTAATGGTTCAGAATGGAGTAATTAAAAGCATTGATATTCTAAATCACAAAAACGAACGAGGAAAATCGGCAGAAATTGTTGCAGACAGAATGATTGAGGAACAAAAAATAGATGTTGACACAGTATCAGGAGCAACAAATTCAAGCACGGTCATAAAGAAAGCAGTTGAAAATGCCCTTAAGAAAGAAAAGTAAAAAATGAATAGGTAAATAGAATATAGTGATTACTTTGTCTAATAAATTAGGACAGATATGTAAATTATGCAAATTTAGGAAAGCCTTTATATAGTTGTCTTAAAAAATTTTTCAAAAAACAGTTGCAATATAGAACATAGTGTGATACTATCACTAAAAACAAAAAAGACAAATGTCCGTCGTGGAAAGACATTGATAAAAAGACAGATATTTGTTAGAGGAGAAAAGATATGAGTGAGAAGTTAAGAGTTGGTATACTTGGTGGTACAGGTATGGTAGGACAGCGTTTTATTACGCTGCTTGAAAATCATCCTTGGTTTGAGGTTGTTTTAGTTGCGGCAAGTTCTAGTTCGGCAGGCAAGCTTTATGAGGAAGCAGTAAAAGGGCGTTGGAAGATGGCAACGCCAATGCCAGAATTTGTTAAGAAGATGACGGTTTATGATATAGATAAGGATTTTGATAAGATAGTAGCTGAGGTGGATTTTGTATTTTGCGCGGTCAATATGCCTAAAGATGAAATTAAGGCATTGGAAGAACGCTATGCAAAAGCAGAGCTTCCGGTTGTTTCTAACAATAGCGCACATCGTTGGACACCAGATGTTCCAATGATTTTGCCAGAAGTTAATGCCGAGCATTTGGACGTAATTGAGTATCAGAAGAAAAGACTTGGCACAACGAGAGGTTTTATATGTGTAAAACCAAACTGTTCTATTCAAAGTTATGCTCCAGCTCTTACAGCGTTAAGGGAATTTGAGCCAAAGTTAGTTGTGGCAACGACATATCAAGCTATTTCAGGTGCTGGCAAGACCTTTGAACAATGGCCAGAGATGGTTGGAAATATTATTCCATACATTGGCGGAGAAGAAGAAAAAAGCGAAAAAGAGCCTCTTAGAATTTGGGGTAAAGTTGAGAATGGACAGATTGTTCCAGCTACAGAGCCAATTATTACATGTCAATGTATCCGTGTTCCTGTTCTTGACGGACATACAGCAGCCGTTTTTGTTAATTTTGGCAAGAAGCCAACAGAAGAACAAATTATTGAGAAGTTAAAGAACTTTAGAGGAGAACCACAAGAATTAAATTTGCCTAGCGCACCAAAACAATTTATACAATATTGTGAGGAAGATAATCGTCCTCAAGTTACATTGGATGTAAATTATGAGAATGGCATGGGTGTTTCAATTGGACGTGTAAGGAAAGATTCCGTTTTTGATTATAAGTTTATTGGTCTTTCACACAATACGCTCAGAGGTGCAGCAGGGGGCGCGCTTTTATGTGCAGAGCTTCTTAAGGCAAAGGGATTTATTACCAAAAAGTAAAATTCTTTTTGTATTGTGATAATGATTTTTTAGGTTTTTCCTGCGATGATATAAAGCGATAGGAATAGATATAAGAAAATATCTACGATGTGAGAACGAAAGCATTTATTGCTTTCGTTCTCTTTTCTTTTCATGCTATTTTGAAGAGAAGAATATATAAAATGATACAAAATGGTATGTTTGAGTGATATAATTTCAATTATACAGACATTGATAAAACCGAATTTGTGAGGCATATATGTTAATTGGAGGAAGAGGAGAAAACAGTATATAATCAACAAAAAATAATTTTACAGTAAAAATAAATGCAAGTCCGATTTCTTAATCTTGGAATCAGGCTTGCATTTACTATATATTTATTATAAAATGAACTGATTGTTGAAAGTTTTAATAAATACTTTGTGTTTGTGCGTTGTTTGATACAAAGTTATAAAAGTATATTTTTTGAATGAAAGTTTTGTGTAAAAGACTTTAAGAGAAGAAAAGAACCTTTATATATAAAGAATTTTGAGTCAAATATTCTTTGTATAAAATGCAATAATTAAGAAAATAGTATCAAAATAGATTTTAAATTAACAGTTTTTATGTAAAAACAGCGCAGAAATGAGGATAATGTGAAAAACAACCACTTTTATGCTATGTTGTCTCGTATGAAGTATATTAATCGATGGGGGCTTATGCGCAATACAAGAGAGGAAAATATTAGTGAGCATAGCCTTGAAGTCGCCTTTATTGCACATGCTTTTGGCATTATCAACAATGAAATATATGGTGGAAACATATGTCCAGAGCGGTTGGCAATTCTTGGCATGTACCATGATGTGACAGAGATTATAACAGGTGATATGCCCACACCTGTCAAATATTATAGTTCTGTTATCAGAAATGCTTATGCAGAAGTGGAATGTGTTGCAAAAGATGAACTTCTTACAGGGCTGCCTCAGGTGATGCAAAAGTATTATGACAATGTTCTTTTAGAGACAAAAGACGAAGCGTATTTATGGAAATATGTCAAAGCAGCAGATAAAATGTCAGCATTGATAAAATGTATTGAAGAGGAACAGATGGGAAATAAAGATTTTTTGGATGCAAAAAACACGATTGAAAAAGCATTAAAAGAGATGAATTTGCCTGAGGTAAATTATTTTATGAGTGAATTTTTACCAGCATATAAATTGACATTGGATGAATCTGGCGAATGATATTAATTGATGTAGCCAGATGGTTTGAGTAAGCAGTGCAGAGGATTGCGAATATTTACTTTGACTTTATATGCTTTTTATAGAACATTTATTTTAAGACATATTTTAGTAAAATAAATACATATCTGCATGTTATAAGGGTATTTTTTGACTTTGTGGAAAAGGAGCTGCCGTAAGATTATGAAAAAGTCCGTATTTATAGCTGAAAAACCAAGTGTTGCGCAAGAATTTGCCAAAGCACTGCATATTCATTTTACAAAAAAAGATGGCTATCTTGAAGCGGAGAACACCATTGTAACATGGTGTGTGGGACATCTTGTCACAATGAGCTATCCAGAAAAATATGATGAAAAATATAAAAGATGGAGTTTTGACATGCTTCCTTTTTTGCCACAGGATTTTTTATACGAAGTGATACCATCTGTAAAAAAGCAGTTTGATATTGTCAAAAAAATCTTGACAGACAAAGCGGTTGAAACGATATATGTATGTACAGACTCTGGTCGTGAAGGAGAGTATATATACAGACTTGTAAAACAGATGGCAGGTATTGAGGGAAAAATTGAAAAACGTGTTTGGATTGATTCACAGACAGAGGAAGAAATTGTAAAGGGCATTGAAAATGCAAAATTGTTGTCCGAGTATGATAATTTAAGTGAAGCGGCATATTTAAGGGCAAAAGAAGACTATCTGATGGGCATTAATTTTTCCAGAGCATTAACCTTAAAGTATGGAAGAAATATATCCAATTATTTAAAAACGGATAGAACGGTTATTTCAGTGGGAAGAGTGATGACATGTGTACTGGGAATGGTTGTCAAAAGAGAGCGGGAAATAAGGGCGTTTGTAAAGACACCATTTTTTAAAGTAATAACAAATGTTCGTTTGACTTTAGAAGAAGGTGAAGAAGAAAAAGAATCCTCTCAATTTGAAGCAGAATGGAAGGTTTCTCCTAAAAGCAGATATTATAAGACACCATTTTTGTATAAAGATAATGGATTTAAAGACAAGCAAAAAGCACAGGAATTGGTTGATTTAATGTCTGAGACGCTGCCTGAACAAGGAATTATTGAGGCAATAGAACGAAAAAAAGAAACAAAAAATCCTCCATTATTATACAATCTTGCAGAGCTGCAAAACGATTGTTCTAAGTTGTTTAAAATAAGCCCTGATGAGACATTGACAATTGTCCAAGAATTGTATGAAAAAAAGTTAGTGACATATCCAAGAACCGATGCAAGAGTTGTGTCAAGTGCTGTGTGTAAAGAAATTTATAAAAATATCAGCGGTTTAAAGAATTATGCGCCAACAAATATCTTTGTTGCAGAGATTTTAGAACAAAAAAAGTATACATCGCTTGAAAAGACCAGATATTGTGATGACAAGAAGATAACCGACCATTATGCGATTATTCCGACAGGTCAAGGATTAAATGCTTTAAATAGTGTTTCTTCAACTTCAGCAAAGGTGTATGAGATTATTGTAAGGCGATTTCTTAGCATATTTTATCCAGCAGCCATATATAATAAAGTTGCTGTTACGATTGCTTGTAAAAATGAACTTTTTGCTGCTTCTTTTAAGATGCTTGTCGATGAAGGATATCTGAAAGTTGCACAAAATTCATTTGCAAAACAGCAAGAAGATAATAAAATAAATACAGTAGTGAATGTTTCTTTGATGGAGCAGTTAAAAAAATGCAAAAAAAATGATGTGGTTCATCTGATGGATTTTTATATTAAAGAAGGAGAAACATCACCTCCAAAAAGATATAATTCAGGTTCCATTATACTGGCTATGGAAAATGCAGGACAGCTTATAGAAGATGAGGAGTTGCGCGCTCAGATAAAGGGAAGCGGCATAGGAACAAGTGCTACAAGGGCAGATATTTTAAAAAAGCTCAATCGAATAGAATATATGTCTACAAATAAAAAAACACAGATAATAACACCAACCAAACTTGGAGAAATTGTATATGATGTTGTTGCAAAATCCATTTATCATTTGCTTAATCCAGAATTGACAGCAAGTTGGGAGAAGGGGTTGACCTATGTGGCACAAGGAACAATTACATCAAAAGAATATCTTGATAAGCTGGAAGGTTTTGTTGAACGAAGAACAATTCAAGTGATGAATTTAAATAATCAAACAGAACTTATTGGTCTGTTTGATGAATCTTCTAAAAATTATAAATAATAGGCGGATTACAAATTTGTGCCTGTGCATAGAACGGCAAGCTGTTCATTAAATTCGCAGGCTACGGAAAGGCATGGTTATTTTTATGTGTGGAATAGTTGGATATATTGGCGATAGGGATTGTACAAATGTATTGATTGACGCATTAGAAAAACTAGAGTATAGAGGATACGATTCAGCAGGTATTGCTGTTATGGGAAATGGTGCTATCAATGTTGCTAAATGTAAGGGGAGACTTGCAAATTTAGTAGAAAAGATGGAAAATGAGGGGCGACCTTCTGGCAATATGGGAATAGGACATACGAGATGGGCTACACATGGGGAACCTTCAGATATTAATTCACATCCGCATGGAAACAGGAGAGTGACTGTTGTACACAATGGAATTATTGAAAATTATAGGCAGATAAAAGAATTTCTTATAAATGAAGGATACAGTTTTGTCAGTGAAACCGACACAGAGACCGTTGCTAAATTGTTGGATTATCACTATTCAGGAAATCCAGTTGACACGATTATTAAAGTATTGTCAGAGATAAAAGGTTCTTATGCGCTAGGAGTGATTTTTAGGGATTTTCCAAATACCATTTATGCGGTGCGAAAGGATAGTCCTTTGATAGTGGGAAAAGGAGAGCATGAAAATTTTATTGCTTCCGATGTTCCTGCTATTATGAAATATACAAGAAATTATTATTTACTTGAGCAGAATGAAATTGCAGTTATCAAAAAAGAGAGTGTAACATTTTATAATACCCATAAAGAAAAAATTTCTAAAGAAATCCATGTTGCCGATTGGGATGTGGATGCAGCTGAAAAAGGTGGCTATGAGCATTTTATGCTCAAAGAAATTCACGAGCAGCCTACTGCTATAAAGACTACAATTATGCCTAGAATCCAAAATTCGATGCCTGATTTTTCGGCAGAAGGTTTTGATAACAAACGACTAAGTTCGTATAAAAAAATATTTATTGTCGCCTGCGGAACAGCAATGCACGCTGGTTTAGTTGGAAAGTATGTGATTGAAAAATTGGCTAGAGTGCCAGTCATTGTTGATATTGCATCGGAGTTTCGATATAGAGAGCCGCTTATTGGTGAAGGTGACCTTATGATTGTCATTTCACAGTCTGGAGAAACAGCAGATACAAAAGCGGCTTTGGAGTTAGCTAAGAACAATAATGCAGACACAATGGCAATTGTCAATGTAAAGGGCTCATCGATTGCAAGGGATGCCGATATGGTGATATATACACATGCAGGTCCAGAGATATCGGTTGCTTCAACAAAGGCTTATATGGTGCAAATTTCAGTTATGTATTTAATTGCATTTGAGCTTGCTTTAGGAAATGATACCATAACAAAAGAACAGTGCGCTGCATATACGAAACAATTGGAGGAAATTCCAGATATTATAGAACAATCGATTGCTTTAGAAAATAAATGTCAATTTGTCGCTTCCAAGTTACTGAATGCAGAAAGTCTGTTATATATAGGAAGAGGGCTGGATTATGCCCTGAGTATGGAGGGGTCTTTAAAGTTAAAAGAGATATCCTATATTCATTCAGAATCCTATGCGGCAGGCGAGCTAAAACATGGTACGATTTCGTTAATTACAGAGGGAATGCCTGTGATTGCTGTTGTCACACAAGATGATTTGGAAGAAAAGACAATCAGTAACATTAAGGAAGTGAAATCCAGAGGGGCAATGGTTATTTTAGTGTGCGGCAAAGACGTGCAAGTAGAAGATGAAGTTGCCGATTATGTTATTCGACTGCCAAAAGCTGATAAGCTGCTTATGCCAATGGTGGCAGCCGTTCCTTTGCAGCTTATTGCTTACTATGCGGCAGTGCTTAAAGGAAACGATGTTGATAAGCCAAGAAATTTGGCAAAATCGGTTACAGTGGAATAATTGTAAAATAAAAATAAAGTTGTTTATAGGCAGGAATAACAAATTTGAGTTATTCGATGTTCCTAAATTTGGCAACATATTCAGATAAAATAAAATATCAGAGTATCAATAAAACGTCAAAATTAAACAAACTACAAAAAACGCAGGTTATAGCGTTCCATATCAAGAAAATATGAGAAAAATAAGAAAGGAGCAAGTTACTGCAAAACAAGTAACATTATAAAAAGAGAACAAGAACTTTTTTTGAACGTTGTTAGTAAATATTGTAGAAATACAAATTGAAACTATATATGTTGAAGTAGAAATGAAACATAAAAGTTTACAGCTTTTTATAAGTTTTCAGTAACGGTTCAATATGAATGAGGATATAACCATTCAATCGTTGTATAATCTAAATGAAACAATTGCAGCAGCAATCTTTGAAGGATGTACATTTCCATGGGAAGTGCTTCCGAAAATAGGTGATTTTATTGTTGCATTAGGAAATACACTTTCTGAAGAGGAGTATGAAAAAAAAGGGGATTGTATTTGGATTGCTAAAAGTGCACAAGTGTTTAAGTCTGCATATATCAATGGACCTTGTATTATAGGAAAAGAAGCGCAAGTGCGGCATTGTGCATTTATACGAGGCAATGCGATTGTAGGCGAAGGGGCTGTTGTAGGAAATTCGACGGAGCTTAAAAATGTTATTTTATTTAATAAAGTTCAAGTTCCTCATTATAATTATGTCGGTGATTCTATACTTGGCTATAAAGCACATATGGGAGCAGGCTCAATTACATCCAATGTTAAATCGGATAAAAAGCCGATTGTGATTAAAGGAGCAGATGCACCCATAGAGACAGGACTTAAAAAAATAGGTGCATTTTTGGGCGATGAGGTAGAAATTGGATGCGGCAGTGTGCTAAATCCTGGAACAATTATAGGAAAACAATCAAATATATACCCATTGTCAAGTGTAAGAGGATTTGTTCAAGCAAGAAGCATTTATAAAAAGCAGGGAGAGATTGTCAAAAAACTTGACTAATGGCAATCTTTGTGAGAAAATTAGCAAAGTACAATCAAGTATTATGATTTCTAAAAAGTAAAGGCATAATACTTGATTTATACATAATTCTCTACAATACGAAAGGAGTAAAAAAATGATTTATACACGAGAAGTAGAAAACATGTGTCCAGTGGCACAGGGCGTTTGTCATGGCGCAGCTCCAGTTCCTACAGAAGGAAAATGGGTGCAGAATAAGGAAGTGAAGGATATTTCTGGTTTTACACATGGTATTGGTTGGTGTGCGCCACAGCAGGGTGCATGTAAGCTTACACTGAATGTAAAAGAAGGAATTATTCAAGAAGCTTTGGTTGAGACAATTGGATGTTCGGGTATGACTCATTCAGCAGCAATGGCAGCAGAGATTTTGCCAGGACTTACTGTTATGGAGGCATTAAACACAGACTTGGTATGTGATGCAATTAATACAGCTATGAGAGAGCTTTTCTTACAAATCGTTTATGGTAGAACTCAGAGTGCATTTTCTGAGGGTGGTCTTGCAGTTGGTGCAGGTCTTGAAGATTTAGGTAAAGGGCTTCGTTCGCAGGTTGGTACAATGTATGGTACACTTGAAAAGGGACCTCGTTATCTTGAAATGGCAGAAGGCTATGTAACAGGTATAGCATTAGATAAAGATAACCAGATTATTGGCTATAAGTTCGTGAACCTTGGAAAAATGACCGATTTCATCAAGAAGGGCGATGACCCAACAACAGCATATGAGAAGGCGGCTGGTCAATATGGTCGAGTTGATGATGCTGTTAAGATTATTGACCCTAGAACAGATGAAGAAGTTAAGTAAGGAGGAGAACGAAGATGGCATTATTTGAATCATATGAAAGAAGAATTAATCAGATTAACGCTGTTCTTGACAGCTATGGTATCTCTTCACTTGAAGAAGCAGAAAAGATTACCAAAGATGCAGGATTAGATGTTTACAATATGGTAAAGGGCATTCAGCCAATATGTTTTGAAAACGCATGTTGGGCTTATACAGTAGGTGCTGCAATTGCTATTAAAAAAGGAGCTAGAAAAGCCTCTGAAGCTGCTGCCGCTATTGGAGAAGGCTTACAGGCTTTCTGTATTCCAGGTTCTGTTGCTGACCAAAGAAAGGTTGGACTTGGACATGGAAATTTGGGCAAGATGCTTCTTGAGGAAGATACAGAATGTTTCGCATTTCTTGCAGGACATGAATCATTTGCAGCAGCAGAGGGTGCTATTGGTATTGCAGAGAAGGCAAACAAGGTTCGTCAAAAACCGCTTCGTGTTATCTTAAATGGTCTTGGCAAAGATGCAGCGAAGGTTATTTCAAGAATTAATGGTTTTACATTTGTAGAGACACAGATGGATTACGCAACAGGTAAAGTAAATGAAGTTGAAAGAATTGCATACTCAGATGGTTTGCGTTCAAAAGTTAACTGCTATGGTGCTAATGATGTTACAGAAGGCGTAGCAATTATGTGGAAGGAAAATGTTGATATTTCAATTACAGGAAATTCTACAAATCCTACAAGATTCCAGCATCCAGTTGCAGGTACATACAAGAAAGAAAGACTTGAAGCTGGCAAGAAGTATTTTTCAGTTGCTTCAGGCGGCGGTACAGGACGTACACTTCACCCAGATAATATGGCTGCTGGTCCTGCTTCTTATGGTATGACCGATACAATGGGACGTATGCACTCTGATGCACAGTTTGCAGGTTCTTCATCGGTTCCAGCACATGTAGAGATGATGGGACTTATCGGTATGGGTAACAACCCAATGGTAGGTGCTACAGTTGCTGTTGCTGTAAGTGTTGAGGAGGCAGCTAAGGCTGGGAAGTTTTAAGAATAATTTAAAATCAAGGTTTTAAAAGTGTCAAGGAGTGGTAAAAATTAGGAAAATGTATGCAATTCATATATTGTTCCTATACCACTCCTATACTTATATTCCTACACTAAATAAATTTTCTATTTTATTTTTTCTATTTCTTTTTTAAGCATTTTTCTTTGAATATAAACTTTTTGGGTAATATCTGTAATGCTATGTTTCACTATGTCTTTGATAGCATATTCATCAATTCCATATTTTTTAGCCATAGTTACAAAGTGCATTTTTCCATCATACGCTCGATGTTTGGGATTCAATTTTAAGTTATCTCGTATCTTATTAAATCTCTTTTGATATTTATTGTATGTAAATAAAAACTTATTTAAGTAAGTAGTAACTTTACCTAGACGACTAAATACAAGGCAAGGTTATTATTTTCGCTTTTTGTCCTTATTTATATAGACAAACAGTATAATATGAAAAAATGTATTATAAAGAATGTCTATATCTTTAAAGCCTATGATAGTGCAGGTGTACAAATCAGTGTTTCAGATACCATAGCGATTGCTACAAATTTTATAATTATATTAGAATCTGGCGAAGAGAAGGTATTGTATGAAATGCTAAAAAATTCAATAGTTGTTGTAACAAAAAGTAGTTGAAAAAAATAAAAAAATATGTAAAAATAAAGAAAAGTTATAAAAGGCTGAAAGTGGTGTTATGAAACATACAAGGGAAGAAATAGTAACCATACTACAGGAACAAAGACCAATCGATGACGTATTGTTTGAAGTTTTGGCAAGTGATAAGGATTTTTGTCAAGAGATACTACGAGTGATATTAGAGGATGAAGCCCTTATTGTAGAAGAGGTAGAGGTTCAAAAAGAAGAGAAAAATCTGGTAGGACGTTCTGTACGATTAGATGCCTTGTGTATATTAGGTGATGGAACACTTTGTAATGTGGAAGTGCAGAGGTCAAATAATGATAATAATTTTAAAAGGATACGATATAATGCGTCATGTATCACAGCTAGTGAAACAGAACCAGGAAGTCGATTTGAAAATGTACCCAATGTAATTATAGTTTATATATCAGAGTTTGATATATTAAAGCAGAATAAAACAACATATCATATTGATAAAATTGTACGAGAAACTGGTAAAAAAATAGAGGATGGGTTACAGACGGTTTGTGTAAACTGTAAGGTAAATGATGGAAGTCGTATAGCAAAGCTTATGCAACTTTTTAAGCAAAGTGAGGTCAATGAACCAGAGTTTCCAGCTTTTACGAATCGAATGCAATACATCAAACATTCAGAAGGAGGTAAAAGAGAAATGTATGGAGTTGCTGAACGAATACACCTTCTTGGAGTAGAAGAGGGCAAACAAGAGGGCAGACAAGAAGGCAAAACAGAAATGATACAAGAAATGTTATTACAAGATGTGCCTATCAATGTTATTGCTCAGTATGCAAAGATGGATGCAGAACGTATTTTAAAAATACAACAGGATATGATAGAAAATGGACAATTATAAATGAATGAAAGAATAAATATAAAAAGAAGATAAGTTTTTTCTTTTATTGTGTTATCAATTATTTAATTTATATTAATGTTTAAAAGCAGTTATTAGGAATGTGTTTCCTAGTAGCTGCTTTTTTGTATACTTTCTTTATTTTTGAATAATAACATATTTATTCAGAAAGAAATTATAAAATTTGAGATGGTTAAAAAATAGCCAAATCAAAAATATTATGTTGGACTGATGAATGAAATGTTATTTTCAAAATTTATCAGTCTTGAAAATAAGGAGGAAGTATTGTATGAACTTCAACAAGTGCTCAAATCTTAAAAGACACTATGATTTTCTTAACACAAGTAAATATTATTGGGTTCATTATGATAAAACAGCAGAATCTTAATATTGACACTGTAAAGATATCAAGTTATAATGTTTACAGTGTTAAGATTAAAATAGGAGGTTGACTGATGGAAAAGAAACCTTATCATCATAAGAATTTAAAAAATGAATTAATAGAAAAAGGAATAGAGCTAGTAAATAAGTTTGGATTAGAACAATTATCTTTGCGCAAAGTGGCACAGGCTTGCAATGTAAGTCATGCGGCACCATATAGTCATTTTTCAAACAAAGAAGAACTGTTTAGAGCAATGCAGCTTCATATCACTGAACAATTTACGGCAATATTACAGCAGACAATTTCAAAATATCAAGGAAGCCCAATGTTTTTGGCAGAGTTTGGAAAAGCATATATTTCATTTTTTATCAATAATCCGCAATATTTTGAATTTTTATTGCAGCAGGGAAATATGCAGATTTGTTTAGATATAGACAGCAAAGAACAAGATAATTATAAACCGTTTGTTATTTACAAAGAACAGGTGCTTCAATTGCTTCAATATTCAGATATGACCTCAGAGAAAAAAGAAGATTTTGTGATTGCTCTTTTTGCATATGTACATGGATTAACTGCTTTAGCAACAATGAAAAATGTTCATTATAGTAAAAAATGGGAAGATAAGTTATCTGATTTAATTCAAACGTTTTCCTGTGATTTCTAAAAATGTACTGAAACATAACGAATACTTTATGTCTATGTGTTACTTCATATGTAGTTAGTTAAGCGGATATTCGCAATCCGCTACGCTACTTGCTCGGGTGTTTGACACCCTAACCTCATAGCTACTATCGTAACGCAAGTCCCCCCCACTTATGCCTTTGCAGCATTGAAGTGGGAGACTTCTTTGATGAGGTTATATTCTTATATAAAAGTCAGCAGAAATGAGGAATATTATGAAATTAATTATTACAGATATTGAAGATTTTAATATTACTATAAATGGAAAATATAAAATTATAAAACCGCAAGAAAAGATTAATCATTGCATTGGCTGTTTTGGCTGTTGGGTTAAAACACCAGGACAATGTGTAATTAGGGATGGTTTTGAAAAAACAGGTATAAAAATGAGTCGATGTAGTGAACTTATTTTAGTTAGCCAGTGTTTTTATGGCAGTGTGAGTCCATTTATAAAAATGGTTCAGGATAGAGCTATTTCTTATATTCATCCTGATTTTGTAATGCGAAAAGGTGAAATGCATCATAAACGTAGATATGAAAATGTGATTGCACTCTCTGCATTTTTTTATGGAGAAAAGATTACAGATATGGAAAAAAATACTGCAAAAAGTATAATACAAGCCAATGCAGATAATTATGACGGATTTGTAAAAAATGTTTGTTTTTATCCGTCTATAAAAGAATTGGAGGAGGTTACATTATGAAAATTGCATTGATTGATGGGAGCCCTAAAATTAATAATAGTGCCAGTAGTGTTCTTTTGGAAGATTTAAAATATTTTTTTGCTCAAGACAAAGTAGAACTTATAGAAATGGGATTACATACGTTGGTTGTGTCCGAAGAAATCGTAAAACAATTAAAACGTGCGGATATATGGATATTTGCATTGCCTCTTTACGTTGATGGTATTCCAAGTCATTTATTGTCTTGTTTTATTCAGATAGAGAATAGAATAAACGATATATGTAAAAAATATACAAAAAATGTTTATAGTATTGTTAATTGCGGCTTTTATGAGGGCGAACAGACAGAGCCAGCATTGCAGATTTTGGAAAATTGGTGTTGTAAAGCGCAGCTCAATTGGTGCGGAGGTGTTGGCGTCGGAGGAGGTGGCAGTCTTTCTATGCTGCCTAAGACGCGTCATGGACGAGGTCCAAAAGCGCCTATTGATAAAATGTTAAAACATTTTGCAGAAAAAATAATAAAACAGGAAATACAAAAAAATCAATATGTATCGGTTGGGATGCCACGATTTATGTATCAATTATGCGCACAGATAGGCTGGCGGCAATTAATAAGAAAAAATGGCGGTAAAATAAAAGATTTGGGAAGAAAATTTTAAGAATGATATGGAAAGAAAACAATATGTTGACAAAATTTTGATTTTTTAGCAGTATACTTTTTGTGAGAGGAGAGTGTTTGCATGAAATATAAAATTTTAATTGTAGATGATGAAGAAATGATGACAGAATTGCTTTCTGATTATTTGAGTGATGAAGGGTATGAAACTTATATAGCAAACGACGCTGCTCAAGCGTTAAAGCTGTTACCCAAAAATCCAGATATTATCATATTGGATATTAATATGCCAGGTATAGATGGGTTGGAGTTGTGCAAAAATATACGCGCTCATATTTTTTGTCCGATTCTTTTTGTAACGGCAAGGATTACAGAGCAAGATAAAATAAATGGCTTGCAATATGGGGGAGATGACTATATTACAAAACCGTTTAGTTTAAAGGAACTTTCTGCAAGAATTGCTGCACATCTGCGAAGAGATGAGCGAAGCCATAGGAAAGCAGCTGTTCTTACTTCAGGAGAATTACTTGTCAATCTTTCACAGCGCAGCATTTTTTATAAGGATAAAGAAATTGATATGTCAAAAAAAGAGTTTGAAATTATTGAATTTCTTTTGACAAATGCAGGACAAGTGTTTGACAAGGAGCGTATTTATGAACGAATTTGGGGATATGATGCGGAGGGCAGTGCTGATGTTATCAAAGAACATATCCGAAAAATCCGTGCAAAATTTTATGAAGCAACAGGAAAAAATTATATAGAAACAGTTTGGGGTGTGGGATATAAATGGAATCGTTAAAAAGTAAATGGAGCAGTTTACCGTTGCGGCGTTTTTTTATTTTAACAGTATTTTTTTCTACGGGTATAGTGGTTTTGTTATCAGCACTTATCATTAGTTTTTGCATATCGTTTCGCCATTGGCTTTTGCCAGACTCTAATGCAGTATATCTGACAATAGAAAAAACATCACCAGATGGCGTTATTTCAACACAAACCCATCTTTTAAAATATGGAAAAGATTTAGAACAGTTACCTACTCTTTTTTATAAAGGAGATGGTGTTTTGAACTATGAAGATATTTCAAAGGTAAGATACAACGTTCAAAAAATTGAAAATACCTTTGATAAACTTTCTCCAAAAAGAAAATTTGCCTATCAAATTTGTGGGGTGCTGATGATAATAGCGCCAGCAATATTGGCTTTTATGGGAATTATTTTATGCGGATTGTATTTTTATCGAAAAAAGCTGAAACAACCACTAGAATTACTATCTTGTGCTACAATCCAAATTGCCAAACAAAATCTTGATTTTGAACTTATTTATAACTGCAATGATGAAATGGGGGCGCTGTGTGATTCTTTTGAAAAAATGCGGAATGCTCTTTATGAAAATAATAAAGTGATGTGGGAAATGCTTGAAGAACGACAGCTTATACAAGCTTCAGTAGCACATGATTTGCGCAATCCTATTGCTATTATTGAAGGATATACCGAATATTTAGATTCAGGTCTTAAGAATGGTACAATAAGTTATGAAAAAATTGGACATATTGTAAACAATCTAAATATGGCGGCAAAGAGGTTAGAGCAGTATACAGAATCGGTTCGACTTTTAAATCAATCCGAACAAACGCCGTTACATCAAGAAACAGTTTTAGCAAAAGAATTGATAAACAATGTAACACAAGACTTTATGATTTTAGCAGAACAAAATAATATTATTTTGCAAGTAACACAAGATTTATCAGATGAAAAAATGCAGATTGATGTTTCTGTACTGTATCGTATTCTTGAAAATATTATAAATAATGCACTTCGCTTTGTAGAAAAACAAATTAATATTCATTTTGTGCTTTCTAAATCGGTTCTTTCAATTACTATTATAGATGATGGAGAGGGATTTCCTTTAGAAGTATTAAAACAAAAGAAAAAACTTATATGGACATCTGGAAAAAATGAACATATGGGTATTGGGTTAGCGGTTAGCAGGCTTTTATGTAAAAAACATGGCGGCAGTTTGGAGTTGTCCAATACAACAGCTGGAGCCTGTGTAAAAATAAATCTTATAGTTTGACGATTTTTTGACTTTTCTTATATAAAATTCCTTTAGTAGAAAAAATTGATTGATTTGTAGTTGTATGTTTATGTTTTATTTAATACAAAAAAATTAAACAAGTAACAAAGTGGATTGCGAGTATCCACTTCACTTTTCAATTTTTTCAAAAAAAGCAGTGTAGAAATAAAGTTTTTTTCTATTGCGCAATTTCTACACGACATTTCAGAATGGAGGATTTTTATGAGAAAAGTTTTTATTTTATTTTTAACTGTATTTTTTATGTTTGCATTTTATGCTTGTGGCAACGATATAAAAACAGATAGTAAAAATACAAATGATGAGCAAAAATTAAAATCAAATTCACAAGAAAATAGTATAAAAGAGGGTCGTCAAAAAATTGGAACTCTTGAATTTATTTGTAATTCTGAACGTGATAGTGCATGTAATACAGAAAATGGCTATTATTATTTGACACGAGATTTAACAAAGCTTCAAGATGGCAATTATGGAAATCATTTGATGTATATGGACTTTGCTACTTGTCGTGAAATTTATCTTTGCAGTACAGCGGGCTGTAAACATAATTCGTTAGATTGCCCTGCTGTATTTTCATATGATGATTTTCCAATATTTACTACAAAGCTTTTTGTATATGACAATTATTTATATATTTTAAGCCGTGAGTCGAGCGATGAAAGTGTGTCAAGCAGTGAAGGAATATCACAAAATATAATGGGCGGCGATGATGAATATATAATGTCACAAAGAAAGCCAGCTGTGCTTTATCGTGCCAATCTTGACGGAACAGAGCGAAAAAAAGTCTATACTTTTGATGAAGGATTGACACTTGAAGAATTTATATTAAAAGATGAAAATGGTATTTATGTAATTACAAAAAAACTTTCTATAGATAAAGTAGATAATATGACGTATACAACAGGTTCTGAGCATAAAGTAGTATTTTTAGATTTACAATCGTTTCATGCACAGGAAGTTTGTCCTATAAGTTTTGATAATCATATTTCATGGGATGTGATAGGTTGTTATCAAGATTGTCTGATTTTGAGTGGGATTGATTATGGACGAGAGCTTTCAATGGAGGAAAAATTGGATGATGATACATATCATTCATTGTATGAAGATTCTTTTGATATCTATGCTATTTTGGATTTGAAAAGCGGTGAATTAAATGAATTTTACAGGGAATCAAATAAAAATCAACATGATGTTTATGTGGTTGGAGATACCATGTATATATCATTTTCAGAAAATCCAATAATTGAAGGAATTAATATTGAGAGCAGAGAAAGAAAAACGATTTGTACACTTGAACAAAATTTGATTATGAATGTCATTGATGATATGTTGTGTTGCCGTGATTGGAATCTTTCCAGTGACCATACGTATTATTTTGTCAATATGAAAACAGGCGAAATTATGCACAGTATGCTTGTCAATCAATATAATGGGTGGGATTTGGAATTTCGTGCAGAAACTTCTTCAGATATGCTTGTTGTATATGATTATGATGCAACAAAAAACAGTGATGATTCATACGAGATTCACCAATATAAATATGCTTTAATCTCTAAAGAAGATTTATTTATGGGAAAGCAAAATTATCGCAAAATTGATATGATTGAACAGGGATAATAAGTGAAAAATGATTTAGACGAATCAGTAAAGGAGATTTTAGTTATGCTTGAATTGCGTGAAGTTACAAAAAAATATAAAGATAAGATTGCCCTGCAAAATATTTCATTAAAATTTGATTCAGGTATCTATGGATTGCTTGGTCCTAATGGAGCAGGAAAATCAACACTTATGAATATTATAACACAAAATATCAAACCAAGTGCAGGAACCGTTTTTTGGAACAATGTAAATACACAAGCTTTAGGGGAGCGTTTTCGGAGTATCATAGGATATGCGCCTCAACAGCAAGGTTTATATAATGCTTTTTCAGGACGGCGATTTTTGGCTTATATGGCAGCATTAAAAGGAATTTCTAAAAAAGAAGTAAAAGAGGAAATAGAACGAGTGCTTATTGATGTAAATATGCAGGAGGCAGCAAGCAGAGCTATTGGGACATATTCGGGAGGAATGAGACAGCGGATTTTAATTGCACAGGCAATGTTAGGAAATCCTGAATTGATTGTGTTAGATGAGCCTACAGCAGGACTTGACCCCAGAGAACGAGTGCGGGTAAGAGCGTTAATTCAAGCACTTTCTGGAAATAAAATCATGATTGTCTCAACGCATGTCGTTTCCGATATTGAGTCCATTGCAAAAGAGATTCTTTTGATACGTGCCGGAGAGCTTCTTGATAGAGATACTGTAGAAAATCTTTGTTTAAAGTATCACGGCTGTAACGATTTAGAAGAAGTATATATGCGTGTTTTTGAAGAGGAGGAAAAAAATGTTTCGTTTGATTTTCTTTGAATTGGCAAAAGTATGGAAAAAACATCAGTTTGCTTTGTCAATTGGCATTTTGTTTTTCATTCATATTTTTCTTTTATGGTATACATCTTTACCTAACGAGGAAACACCATCCTGTTCTTCTTATAAAAAGATACAAAAACAGCTTATTCATATGAGTGAAGAACAAAAAGCAGACTATATTACCCAATTAAAGGAAACAATAGATGGTGTTTATTTTGTGCAAGATATTCTGGTTATGCAGAATTTTCAAAATGAGATGGGTGATGCTTTGGTAAAACAAGAAATGCAAAATAATGCGCATATTTTTGAAACCTATTATGATTTATATCAATCGGGTGATTATTTAAAATTTACGGATTCACTACAACAAGAAAAAATATTGATTGATGAGATTTATACAGAATGGAAAAAGGTTTCAGGATACAGTGATTATTTAAGTTCCATTCAGGAAAATAAAGAAGTGCTTAGCAGTATTTCTATTTTTGGCGGGCAAAATTTTGGTGAACAAAAACAAGATACATATAGTGCAAGAAACCTTCAAAAAAGTGCAGCCGATTATGAGCAGTTGACGGATAAAAATATTCAATTTACCCCATCAAAAAGTATTACTCGTGCTATGGACAGTGTTTGGATAGACATTCTTTTATTTCTTTTAGTAATGGCATTTGTGGGAAGTTTGATTACAGAGGAAAAAGAAAAAAAGTTATTTTTAATTACCCGAAGTACAAAATATGGAATTTTGCATAGTATGAGCGCAAAATTGATAGCTTTATTGGTTCATTGCTTTTTTATTACAAGCATATTTTATATAGTAAGTCTTATATTTTCTTATTATAGTACAGGAGCATTTCATTTAAGTGCAAATTTACAGTCAGTATCCATTTATATGGAAAGTTGTCTCAATATCAGTATTGCACAATATATTGTTCTTTCTATTATAACAAAAGCTGTTTTGTTGTTTGGTATTGGTACAATATTGATTTCGTTTAGTATTGTATTAAATATTATGGTGGTTCCTTTTCTAATTGGCTCTGTGATTGCAGGAGTTAGCACAATACTATATATATGGATTCCAGCAGGCTCGTCATGGTCTATTTTGAAATATCTAAATCCCGTAGGAATGATAAAGACACAAAATTTATATGGAGGGTATTTAAATTTTAATTTATTTCATTATCCTGTATCGAGACAGACGCTTTCTTTTATAGTTCTTATAATATTATGTGCTGTTGGTATAGCAAGTGATTTGGTATTGTTTTGGCGTATGCAAGATGGTGAGATAAAAAAGATTCAGCTACCTTTTTTATTGTCTTTTAAGCCACATGTTTATATTGTATGGCATGAGGCTTATAAAATTTTAATTACAAATCACGCTTTGATTCTTTTCTTCATATTTGTTTTATTGTTTGGCGTGAAAAGTTTTGAGCAAACATACAAGGTGTCAGAAAGAGAGCATTATTATCAAGATATTATGCAAAAACTAGAGGGAGGATTGACACAAGAAAAAGAACAGTTGGTTTTATCTGAACAAAAGCGATATCAGGATGCATTTCAAAAGATTGATGAAATTGATAAGATGGTGGAGACGCAACAATTAAGTAAGAATGCAGCAGACAGTTTGAAATATCAAGCCAATATAACCATTTCTTTTTATCCGGCTTTTCAGCGGGTGGAAGCACAATATCAACATATTAAAGAACAGGGTGGAGCGTTTGTTTATGATACAGGCTATCTATATTTATTTGGTGTGTGGGAAAATATTTTTTCGATTCATTTTTTGATTTTAACAATTGGAATTATCTTGATAGCCAGCGGTGTCTTATCAATGGAATATCAAGCAGATTCACTATATTTAATTGGCGCAACAAAAACAGGAAAAAGAAAAATTTTTGCTTATAAATTTATAATTTGTACCAGTATGGCAATAATACTTACATTAGTGCCTATTGTTTGCAGAGCAATTTCTATTGCTCGTGTATATCCAATGTCTAGCATAGGTTCATCGATACAAAATATTTTATATTACTCTGATTTTTTATGTTCACTTCCTATTGGTGGATTTATCGTACTTTTTGTATTTTCGCAAATGGTAACATCTGTTTTAATAGTTATCATTACATTAGCATTGTCCATATGGAGAAAAAGTCAGGCACAAACGATATTTTTTGCCTTATTGATTTTGACCGTTCCTATGATTTTAAAATTGCTTGGATTTGAAATAGCAAAGTGGTTTTCTTTATATCCGCTTTATTCTTGGACAGTGTAAAATTTTTAATATCAAAGCATATGTTCAAAATTATCATTAGCTGTCAATAATGGAATTGAAGGTATTATTTATAATAACTAAAATTAATATAAACAGAAATAGTAAAATGGATTATTTTGTGATAAAATAATTGCAGTAAAGTTGCAGCGTTAAGGTGTGCGTTACAAATTTTTAAATTGTAAGTAACAAATTGATATTATGTGGAGGCAATTATGCAGTTTCAAATCATTCCTAAGCAAGAGCATATTCCTGATTTTCATTCAAAAGATATGAAATTAAAACATATTTTATATTATATGTGTTATGATGATATGGAATATGAAGAAGATGAAATTACAGAAGAAATTATTGCTAAAGTGCTTTGTGAAATTCCAGAAGGTATTGAAGTTTATTTGTCATTAAATCCTTTTGGAGAAGAAGATTGGTTAGAAGTGTTATGTGATGGGGAGTGGTTAGCACTTGCCTATGTGGTTGATAATGATTGTTATTATTCTTATAACAAGGATTTTGAAGGAACAGA
Organism: uncultured Lachnospira sp.; assembly: GCA_910589305.1. Taxonomy (GTDB): domain Bacteria; phylum Bacillota; class Clostridia; order Lachnospirales; family Lachnospiraceae; genus Lachnospira. The sequence continues at coordinate 38,039 of CAJUTV010000004.1, forward strand.
GGAATTATCGCCGTTAGAAAGCGGCGGACAATCGCCCGTTGAAAAATATCTTGCAATAAAAGATATAGATGCAGGAATAAAAGCGGTAGAATATTTTATTAGAACAGGGGAGCTTTATCCGGGAATTGACTGGGCAAGACAAATGGACTAATTGTTTTCAAATGTTTATTTATGGTATTGGAATGTTGTTTTATAAGGTTTTATAAGGATAAATAGCTGTCGATATATTAGATAACATTTAACTTCAATATAACAGTAAAGACAGGAGGAATGCTATGAATACAAAAACAATGGAAGGGCTTGTCGGTGCAAGGAGAAATATAGATTTAGTAAATACACCGATGAGAGTATATCATCAGGCACAACGACAAGGCAATATGGGAGCAATGGAGAAAGCAATGGGCTATGTCCATGAATTTGCAGACAAAGCACAGGATTATAAGACAAAAGCTTATGAAGGAATGAAAGAAGAAGCAAAAGAGGCAAGAGAGCAGGCTCAGTTAGAGAGAGAAAAAGCTATTCAAAAACATAAAGAAGAACGTGAAAAACTTGAGGAAAGAATAGAAGAAAATAAAGATACGGATATTGTGGAGGTTAGTGAAGAAGGAAAAGTGTTATTGAAAGATAATACAGCTTTGGATAACGCAGATATTACTGAAACAAAGACAAATCCTGCAACACAGCCTGTGACATATACAAAAACAGGGGATATAAGTCAGGTAGAGCAGAATACAACGATTTCGATTTCTTTATAAATAGGATTGCCTGTAAATAATTTTGGAAATATTTAATGCTGCATGAATTTTATTGTTTATAATCATATTATTCATAATTGTATTATTATTTTATGGTGTTTTTTAAACAGATAAGACTAATTTTTCTCGAATAAGGTTTGAATAAAATAAAAAAATTGTAAGGGGATACATATAAATGAATGACTATAATATGCTTCAATCACTTGCAATTGGCAGTGGCTGGTTTATTGTAAAAAATAATAAATTTTCAAATCCCCTTCTGGAATTAAAATACACCTATCATGTGCGTAAAAAGAAATTTTCTTTTCAAGAATATATTTTATTTATTACAGTTGAAGAGCTGCAAGAGTATATACATAATGATAGATATAAAGTTACAGTGTATATACAGCCTTGTGATGAGAAAATATATCTTTTGGAATATGCTTTAAGTTCTAGTATAGAGGATATGATTGAAAAAGTGAAATGTTTTGCATATCAATATCAAAATCCACAGTATTGGGGTGTTAAGCAAATACAACGGATATATCCAATTTGGGAAGCCAAAAGAAATGCCTGGCATGTAAAAAGTATGATACAATATCATGGCACACCATGTCCACCAAAACCATTGGATTATATTCCAATTAAAATCCCAGCAGGGTGGATGATTGTTTTAAATTCTTTCGTTAAAAATGATATGGATTTATTTTCACAAATATGGCGTCAAGAAGATATATTTTTGAAAATCAAAAATTCTTTTGGATATCTTGTTGACTGCCATGATAATACTTGTATATTATCTGAATTGTTTGAATGGGAACGCGATATTGCAGTTTTTTGCTTGGAGTGTGCAGATTATGAGATTTTTGCAGAATTACAAGAATATATCTGTAAAAGTTTAACAGGGATTGTATTACATATTCATATATATTTTAATAGGAAAGATGGTTCTGCATTTTTTGAATTATTAGAAAAAATTTTTTGTTTTTCATTGGAAGAAGCACAGGAACAATTAAGCCAATTTTTATGGAAATATAGAAATGGATTATTAAAAAAGTAAAATACACCATGAAAAAGAAAAGCAGAGATGAAGGTTCTCTGCTTTTTATATATTTTATGTTATACTATATTATATAATTTGGTTTTGTATCAACTTGCTGTTATAATGGATATAAAGAAAATAAATGAAACTTTTTTATTTCTTGTAAAATAAAACAAAAGTTAGAACAAAATAAGGAGGAAAAATAGTATGCCTAATATTAATTGGAGTGCAGCCAATTATAAAGAAAATTTTTCTTTTGTGCCTGCATATGGGGAGGCTGTACTTGATTTGCTCACAAAGCCAAAAGAAAGTTATATAGTAGATTTAGGTTGTGGGAATGGAACACTTACAAAAAAAATTTTTGACAGAGGCTATCATGTTATAGGCATTGATGATTCACCGCAAATGATAACACAGGCAAAAGCCGATTATCCTAATATAGAATTTGCGGCGGGAAATGCCCTTAATTTTTCACTTGAGCGCAAAGCAGATGCCATTTTTTCTAATGCAGTTTTTCATTGGATTGATAAAGCAAAACAACAAGAAATGTTATATAATATTTACAATCAACTTAATGAGGGTGGCGAATTGGTATGCGAGTTTGGCGGAGCAGGCTGTGCAGAGCATGTTCATCGCACATTGGAACAATGTTTTTTGGAACATGGATTTGAATATAAACGCGTTTTTTATTTTCCAACCATTGGACAATATTCACCAATGTTGGAACAGGCAGGATTTCGGATAGAATATGCTGCATTGTTTGATAGACCAACAGTACAGCAGGGAGTAAATGGACTTGCAGATTGGATTAAAATGTTTGTGCAAAAACCATTTGAGGGTATTGACGAAAATATACAAAATGAAATCATTTGTGATGCTGTAAATAGACTTAAGAATGTACTTTATATAAATAAAGAATGGATTGTAGATTATGTAAGGATTCGTTTTAGGGCAGTGAAGAATAAAGATAAGGATTTGGATATCAATAAATAAAACAAAAGCAATTACAGTTAAAATATTTGAATAATATATAGATTATATAAAACATATAATTAAAAATACAACGCAGTCTATCGAGGAAATACGAAGGCTATAAAAAGCGTTTTATATAAGGAAAGGAGAAAACTGCTAAACAAAATATCTTCAATAATGATAAACAAGCGTTTTTTTTGTGGAGTATTTTGTCCATATTTCAAGCAGTAAATCACATTGAGTTTAAAATATAATTTATCAATCTATGAATTAATGGACTTTTTTTGTAAACATACACATAAAGGTTTCACGGAGCAATCTATTTGTGAAGCAGAAAAAAAGATAGGCGTTTCCTTGCCAGACGTTTATCGGGAATTTTTATTATCATATGGGGCAGATGATATTAATACATTTTTTAATTGTATTCAGCCACCAGAGGAAATTTTTACTTCCTATCAAGCCATTTTAGAAGGCAATGAAGAGTGGGAAGAGGAATATGAAGAAGCAATACAGAGTGGAAATAAGGAAGAGTATGAAGATGATGAATACTTTAAACTTTGGCAGCTTCCAATGGAAAAGTGGGATACAATTACAAAAAATTATGTGTTGATATGGTATGAAAATCAAGGTGTTTGGTATGCTGGCTATCTTTTGTCAGACCTGCAAAATGGTGTTGAAAATCCACCAGTCTATATTAGTACTAACGATGATTTTATTACGTTTAAAAAATTTACATCCGATACTCAAGAATTTCTTACAGAAATGTTATGGCAGGCATATGGGTATTTTGGAAGAGACAGCTATCAATTTTATAAGGAAAAAAAAGAAATTAGAACGTTTTGTTTGAAAAATGAAATTGATTTGACACGTTTACAAAATGAATATTCTGGATATTATTCAGGAAATTGTTTAGATATTGAAAATGAAATTTTGTATTTTTATAGTGCAAATCTAAAGAGTCAAAGTGAACAATTGTTGATTACCTATAAAAATAAAAAAAAGGTTGTTGATAATAAAGAGGAACAAATACCCTTTAAAAAGGAAGAGCAAGGTATTTCATCTAAATATAGTAAAGCTCCATATCATATAGAAATGTCGCCGTCTCAAAAACGGTGTGGATTTGACCAGCCGCCAAAAGAAAAAGGATTTGCCATTCATTTTTTAGTTGCGTTGGCATTAGAGAAATATTACCGCAACAACTTGTTGGTTGAATATGATTGGCTTCGAGCAATTTCACGCGTTAAGAGATTGGAATTGGGACTAAATATGAACTATGTTGAGATGATAGAAGACAATATTGCCTATATAAAAACGCCAGTAAATTTACCAGAAAATTTTTACTGGAATGTACATGATTGGTCTATCATTGGAAAAATGTCGAATCTTTTAATGCTTGGTATAGAGCGTATTTATATTGAAGATTTTTCTTTTTTGGAAGAATGTAAAAATATACGTGTTTTGAATTTGTCACAAACGAATTTTTGTGATTGTCGTATTTTTCTAAAAATGCCTAATTTAAAAGAAGTTTGGCTGTATAATTGTCCATTAGAGCATGTGCAAGTGTTGGAAAAATTGAATTTAAAGTGTCATCGATAGGTGAAAAAGAATAGGTTATTTGTTATATAATTAGTAAAAATATATATTGGAGTGAAGGCATATAAAGGTAACTTTTATGGGGATTTGCAAAAGCAGTAGTTCGTGAATGGAAAATTCCTTTTAAAATTGTAGCTTCAGAACCAGAAATTAAAAAGGATTGAGCCTTATAGTTTATAAAGCTCAATCCTTTAACAGTATATAATTGTTATTTAGAGCATGAAAATTTAACCTATATCTCTCTTATTATCGTATCACACCATATCTATAAATTCTACTTTTAAAATATTTTTTATTACCTCTTTATCAATCACAAATTCGGGTGTTCCCATAAATCCAGGCGCGACTTTATATTTGTTAAAAATAAGTACAAGTTGATTGTGTTTGTTCCAGTAAAAGTTGTGGTCTTGATTAATAGTTGTAAATTCTTCACCAATTTGGCTATTGTCAATCCAATATTTTATGTTCTTATCGGCATCCATTTGTTGCTGCATCTGTTTTTTTATTTCAGCGGTGAGAATATCTGAAAAAGTTTCTGTATTAAAAAGGTCATTTAACTTTACAATTTTACCATTTTTTTTGTCTATATGATAGAATTTAAAATAATTATTGCTACTTGCTGCGGTTTCAAGAACAGACAATTTTAGCGTAAACCAACGTTCGGTATTTGTAATAACTTCATAATCAACATGGATAGAACCATGACCGTTATTGCCTGAAATTTCAAGGTCTTTGTAAAACTGATTGACAAGTGTTGTTGTAAGTTCGTTGACATCTTTGTTGATAAAGTCAATCACATCTTTGTTTTCTCCTTCAAGTTTAGGTACATCAATATTCATTTCATAGTTATTATCAGAGTAGAAGTAGTTGCGAATAGTGATAACTCGGACAATATCACCTATGATAGGGATTTGTTCTAGGGTATTTGCATATGCAGCGCTGATGTTGGGAAGCAGGAAAAATACAACAAATACAAAGCAGGCGACAGCAGTTGCAATACAAGGAAATATATGGATTGGTTTTATACGCGTTGGTTTTTCAGGCAAAATAGCAAGTGTTTGTTCAATACGATTTTTGACCGATATAGGGATTTCAATTTGTTCGTTTGCAATTTTCTTTTTTATATCCTTATCAAAATGATTCATTCTTTAAAATCCTCCTTTAACAATTCTTTCAACATCATTCTTGCACGAGATAATTGTTTTTTGACAGTAACAGCATTGGCACCTGTAATTTGTGCTATGCTGGATATGGAGAGGTCTTCATAGTAAAATAATACGATAACAGTGCAATATGGCTGTTTTAAATGGTTGATAGTATTATAAAGAGTTAATTTGGTTGTAATTTCATTTTCATTGCCATTGTCAGCTATATCGATTGGTTCATCAGTAAGGAGTATTTTTGAATTTTTACGAATCATCTCAACTGCTGTATTATGAACAATATGAAGAAGCCACGTCTTGAAAAATTTTTTGTGTTTTAACGTTTCTAAATTTTTGTAGGCGCGGTATATGGATTCACTGATAACTTCTTCAGCATCGGTATTATTTTTCACAATAGAAAAAGCTAAAGCGTACATTGCTTTTTCGCAAAGCCGTATATGTTCACAAAATTCATTTTTGTTTATCAAAATTATCCCTCCCCAATCCGTGCTGCCGTTTGGTTTATAATCCATTTGCCCCACTCGGCATAGTATTTTGCATAAAGATGTGTGTTATCATTGGATTTGTCAGATGATAAATGACCATTTTCATCATCAAACATAAAATTGACATCAAGATAAAATATTTTAGTATTATCAGCAATTTTAGACAAAGCCGTATTTAATTGATTAATGTTGTGATTGTTAATCACTTTATCACTGTTTGAACGAACCTTTGTAACATGTAAATTAGCCTGAATAAAAAGAGTTGCCTCGGGTTGTTTTTCCTTAATAAATTCGACTAATTTTTTATAATGAACAACAATATTATCAAAATCATATCCCATTTCATTGATGCCAAGCATAATATATATTTTATGATATGTTTTATGGGTCAGTAGTTCATGGAGTGTAACTTTGCCAACAGCAGGAACCGAAATTGTTTTTTGATAAATATTATATACACTCATTCCTACATCTGAAAAAAAGTCTGCATCGTCAATACAAGCGTATTCAGAAAGTCCAACCGTTCTTGAATCGCCAATAAACAAGGAATCCTTCATTGAAATTGTTATTGTCTCTGCTATTGTTTCTGTAAGTAAAAGGTCTGTTGTCTCTTTTGGTTTTTCACCAATGGAATCGCTTTTTGTCGTATGGTATTCGGTTTTATCAAGATTTGAAGCAGATGTTGTTGCCATTGTATTATTTTGTGTTCGATTATTGGCAGCATCTACTACGGAATTTGGTGAAAATTGTTTGTTAAAAGACATAAAAAGTATAATAATAACAATTAACATAATAAAAGATAGAAAGGTGAAAAAATTGGAATGTTTCATAATAATCCTCCCAATGGGTTTAAGTAATTTATTTGTTTAAAATCGAAAATATAAAAATGGGTCATCAAAACCGCGATACATACAATAAACACTGGCAGCAAATATTCCTGCAAGCATTAGTCCTACAATAAAAGGATTTTTTATTTGCTTTAAAATACGATATGGGAATCGCAATGAAAACAATATTCCAGCAATAAAAAATGGGTAGTATAGTTTTAAATATTTAAGATAGTCATATTCAAATATCGACCATGCACTTTGACCAAAAAAAGGAAAAAGTCGTGTAAAAAAAATTTTTAGCTGTTCTATATCTTCAATAGCAAATACTGCCCAAGTAAGCGGAATAAGCAATATCATATAAATATGTCCAATACTTGAATGATTGTTTAAAAAATTGCCTATAAAAAATTTTTCTAGCAGTATGATTAAAAATAAAATAGTACCCCATAGTATAAAATTATAGCCTGCGCCATGCCATACCCCAGTTAATATCCAAACAATCAGTAAATTTTTAATTGTGACAAATGTATTGCTGCGATTTCCACCAAGTGGAATATATACATAGTTACGAAACCATGTTCCAAGTGTGATATGCCATCGTCGCCAAAATTCAGTCATCGAACAGCTTAAATATGGAAAATCAAAATTTTTTGGCAATGTAAAGCCAAGCATTTTCCCAAGTCCTATTGCCATCAAAGAATAACCAAAAAAATCAAAATAAATTTGAATAGAAAATGCAAATATTGCTATCCATGCAAGCGGTGTGGATATACTTTCAAAGCCAATTGCCTCAACTTGCGACCATAGTTTTCCAACAGGGTTGGCAAGCAGCGTCTTTAATCCCAATCCAAAAAGGAATATGCCAATGCCATGTATGATAGCAGGTCTTTTAATCGTTCGGCAATAAAGTCCTCTTTTAATTTGACTGTATGTTACAATGGGGCCTGCAATTAATTGAGCAAACATGGATATATAGACTGCAAATTTTAGTAAACTTTTTTCTGAAGCAATCGTACCTTTATAAACGTCAATTATGTAGGACATTCCTTGAAATGTATAAAAGGAAACACCAATTGGCAGCAGCAGATGGAAGGTGATATTTAATGAAGGAACATATGTATTTAGTTCATTTATAACAAAATTGGAATATTTAAAAGCAGCAAGACAAAGTATGTGGAAAACAATACCTATTATCAAAAAAATTTTTTTATAATGGACGTGTTGTTCAATTAATAAACCAATTACAAAATCAACCATAATACTTACTAGAAATAGTATGAAATATTCCAGATTGTCAAGTACTCCAATAAAATAAAAACATAGGCTTCCAATAAGCAACACAACATTTTTTAGATGCTTTGGTGCAAGATAGTAACATCCAAAAAATATAGGCAAAAATAAAAAAATAAATTGTAAACTACTAAATACCATAATTAGCCCCTATACTGCGATTATATTACATCGCTGTTTTATCGTTCTGATATATAGATGTATTAGATATATAAAAGGTGACAAAAAATTTTGAAAAATTAATATATCAATAATAGGTAATTGCAAAACAAGTACAGGGCGATGGCATAAAAATAGCAAATAAAAGATATGCAATATAATAACAAGATTAAATCTACTTACATTTGGAACTCTTTTTGATAAGGACATATATGAATATTGATTACAAATTGTGTTAATGTTATGATAAATAATAAGATTGCCATAAAAAGATATCTATTTTGGTATGGTGATAATAGTATGTAAATTTTTATATAGAAAGAAATATCACAATGGCAAATATAATATGTTTTGATAAAAATATACTTGTTGATGATTGGATTTGTATGTCTAATGGGGCAACCGATGTTTTTATAAATGTACGTTCATTAAGCAGTTCTATATGGGCAGAAACAGTAGAAGAAAAGCAGTTCATTATATAGTTGTCCGAAAAAGACCAAAAATTAAAAGTTATAGGGTGATTTTTTATGGAAGAATTATTTGTATATTTAATTTTGTTGTATGAAAAAATAATAACATATGATTTATATCAGAAAAAATTAGATTCGCTTTTTATACAAAATCCTAATAATGAAATTCTTTTAAATTTAGAATGGGAAACAGATATTGAAAGAATACGATTTTATTTTAGAACAAATCTTGATTGCCAAAATTTAGATTATGAGTTGTTTGGAAAAATTTTAATGAGCAAGTTAAAGGAATATTATAATAATTGTTCAGACATTAATATATTTGCAAATAAAATGTATTCTATATGGACAAGTATTCCAAGTTTTGTACAAAATAAAGAACCGTTTTGGACGCTCTCTTATGCAGATGACCCATTAGCATATGGAGATGAAGAACAAGTGCGGTTTCTTTGTGAAAAAATGTTAAATTACTATAAAGATTAATCTATAAATTATAATGATTTTTTATAGTGGATATATTTTTTAACCTCATCAAGGAAGTCCCCCACTTCAATGCTGCAAAGGCATAAGTGGGGGGGACTTCCTTGTTTCAGTGGGAGTATAAGCTCCCATTGAAAAGCTACGATAGTAGCTATGAGGTTAGGGTGTCAAACACCCGAGCAAGTAGCGCAGCAGATTGTGAATATCCGCTTAACTCAATAAGAATGTACTTTAATCCATAAAAATTTATTTAGATTTATTTAGAAAAGACTGTATGTTGACGTCTGTATGTATCATTATCTTTTTGTTGTAATTCCTGTTCAACCTTAGCAAGCTGTTGTTCTAATTCTTTTACTTTTTTAGAGTCGGATGCTGTGTGAAGTTTCTGTTCTAATTGTTTTTTTTCTTCTTTTAATTTTCTAATTTCTTGTTCAACTTTATCTGTGTTGCCAGTACATTTTTCTTCTTGTTTTGCCTCTTTATTATCTGCTATTTTTTTTCTAGGATTATCAAATGAAATTTTAGGAGAACCATCTTCGCTATATTTTAATTGATAAAGACCTATTGCTTGTTTTGCCTCTTTGTCAGAAGGGATATATTCATCTTGTATAGGTTTATTTTGTTGTTTTTGCATTGTATTATCATCTGTGTTGGCAGCAGATTTTTGTTTTTGAGCTTCATTGATTTCCTGTACTGTTGGATAAGTTGTATTATTTTGAATTGGCTGCATATATAATTCCTCCATTCTTGTGCAATTTAAATTTTTTAGTTAATTTTATTTTAATCACACAGTTGGAAATTTCAATAAACTTGATGTGAAGTGATTAGTCAGTGTGGTGAAATGACAAGTAAGACACTTAAACAAAATGTTGTATTGGTTGTTGTAATCTCGATTGTACCATCGTATTTTTGTGCAGTCCACCGAATATTGGATAGACCTATTCCTTCTTTAAAATGCGCATTTCCATCAAAACTATTTTCGATTTCAATCAATAAAAAGTCTTGTTGTTTATGGCTTGATATATGGATATATTTTTTTTGATTTGTGCGTATTTTTTCGCAGGCATTGATTGCATTGTCCAAAGCATTGGATAGAATAATACAAAAATCCATATCCGTTACAGTACAAGGCGATGGAATATTAAATGAGCTATTAATATGAATCTCTTTATTGTTTGCCAAAGCAATTTTATTTTCTAATAAAATATCTAAAATAGGATTGTTTGTCGGAAAAGGAAAGGAAGTGTTTGCTGTGGCAATATGGAGTTCATCAATGTATGTTTTTGCTTTTAAAAAGTCTTGTTTTTCTAATAATCCTTTTATAATCATGATATGATTTTTCATATCATGCCGTAGTGCTTTTGTATTGGCATAGTGCGCCCAAGCTTCTTTTACATACTGTCTTTGAAAATGTGTCTGTTGTGTAAGCATAGACAGTTTAGTATGCAGAAAAAAACTATCCATTAATTTTTGATAAGAATAAAGGATACTAAAAATGCTAATAATTCCCAATATTTGGATTATAAGCATTGGGATATGCGTTTTATTTAAAAGGATGAGGGATGATTTAATAGAGGTTATATTTTCATAAAAAGTAAAATGAATATATCCGCTTACAATAAAAATCATTAGTAAAGGAATTGTTGTCATTAATATATATTGATTTTGTGCATTTTCTTTATGTATCATATATTTACTGATAATTTGATAACATAAAACAGCTAAAGTAAGGGAGAGTAAGGTTCCAGTTACCATAAAAATAGGACTAAATAATGAAGGATTAAGATGATACATAAAAAAAGCTGCAATTATAGATATGGAGTTAAATATACCATAGCAAAGCTGCATAATCTCTATTATAAGTAAAATATATAAAATGGATGATTTTATATTTATTTTTAATACCCATGTGCTGTATATAAGTAATAGGACGCCAAATAGCAGCAGTTTTATAAAAGTAGGAAGTTGTAATTGACTGATAATGCTGCTTAAAAGGATAAAAATAATGGTTTGATATTTTTTTCCAGATACATGCATCCATTTGTTAAAAAATAAAAATTGAATGGATATTTCAATAAATCCTGTTATATAAGAGAAAAAAACAGTAAACATTTTTAGCCTCCCAATCGCTGTTGTTTCATATAGTGTAGCATAGCTGCGCAAAAGTCATCTTTGCGCAGACGGGAAACAGGAATTGTATCGCCATTTGTCAAATAAACAATGGCAGACTTGTAGTTTTTTACATATTGTAAATTAATGAGGTAGCTTCGATGACACTTGAAAAAACGATTGTCTAACTTTTTTTCTAAGTTTTCAATTTTGTCATAATAATCAATAATAGATTTGTTTTTTAAGTGAATATAAATTTTTCTATCGATAATTTCACAATATAGAATATGGTCGAATAAGATAATATCCCATTCCTTTCTTTTTTGTATCAGTAAACATTTTTTATTTTGGTCTCGAATGGAAGTTAACAGTCTTTGCATAGTTTGGTTAAAATGCTCTTCTTGCAAAGGTTTTACAAGATAGTCAAACGCTTGTACCTCAAAGGCATTAAATACAAATTCCCGCATAATGGTGACAAAGATAAGAAAACCATCAAACCCATTGGCTCGCAGCCTTTTTGCCGTTTCAAATCCGTTGGGTTTATTCATTTGAATGTCAAGAAAAATAATATGAAATGTTTGATGACTAGATAGTAGGTCTAATCCACTTGAAAAACAAGAAACATTAATTTCTATATTTTCCTTATTGAAAAATGCGGATATTTTTTCACTTAATAAGTTTATCATATAGGGTTCATCATCACATATAGCAATCTGTATCAATATCGTTCACCTCTTTTTGTCTTAATGGAAAATTATATTATCAGATAGTAAGTTTTGTTAGATTTTCTTGTGTTTTTCTTGAGTGCTTAGCTACTTTTTTCAATAGATTATATATGGGAAATAAAAAATAGGCAATGGGAGATTTTAGTTGTTTGTAAAAAAGGAGATATTTAATTTAGAGTAATTGACTTTTTGGAAATGGTTCGGTATACTTGTGGAGTATTTTAGTAATCATGGGAAGTTATGCGATTGTGTTGTCCAAATGAAGGCATACAATAAAAATGCTGACATAACAGAAGAAAGGGAACATCAATTATGGAAAGAAAGACAAGGGGTTTTTTATGGATAAGTGCAATTTGCTTAGTACTTTTAAGCACAATGGTCTTTTTAGTATTGGCTGAGGTGATGAGTGAAAAAAGTGAAGCAACATTAAACAATGTCAGCGAAACATATATGTCAGGAATAAATGAACAGTTATTGAAAAAATTTGAAGCACTGATTTCACAGCAATTTAAACAGATAGATGGAACTATAAAGAGGGTTGAGGAAGAAAATATTGATAATCAGGAAGAATTATGGGATGAATTGGCATTGTGTGCCAAAGTCCGTGATTTTTCTTATTTAGCACTTTATAAAAAAGATGGAACAGGAAATATCCTTTATGGAGATAATATACAAGCTGTTGACCAAAATGAGTTTTTAAACATGTTAAAACAAACAGATATAAAGGTAAGCAGTGGTATTGCTCCAAATGGTGATAAGCTTTTTTTGCTGGCAGTGGAGGCAAAATATCCAATGGCTGATGGAACACCAAGTGATGTTTTGGTTGCAGGAATATCTATGGACTTCTTAGGAGAAACATTGAAATTAGACGAAGAGAACGCCACATTGATTTCTCATATTATTGATAATGATGGTGATTTTATGGTGCGAAGCGGGGATGCGTATCGAGAAAATTATTTTGAGCGTATTCATGCTATTTTTGAATCACATAATGGAAAGACACCACAGCAGTATGAGCAAGAGCTAAAAGAGGCGATTGCTGCCAATAGAACATATACGGCATGTGTAATGATTGAGGGACAGCATAGAAATATTTATTGTTCTAGCATAGATAATACAAATTGGTTTTTGTTGTCTGTTATGCCACATGGAGCTTTAGATACTGCTATTACTTCTCTGGAATCTGTGCGTCAGTATATGATGCTTCTTTCAGGCGGTATTATTTTATTAGGTTTTGTTATTGTCTTTATTTTTTATTATAGAATGACTCAAAAACAATTGATTGATTTATATGAAGCACAGCAAGAAGCTGCTAAAGCAAATCAAGCAAAGAGTGAATTTTTATCAAGTATGAGCCATGATATTCGTACACCAATGAATGGTATTGTTGGTATGACTGCCATCGCTCAGGCTAATATTAATGACCCTGATAGAGTGACACACTGTCTGGCTAAAATTGCTTTGTCAAGTAAACATTTGCTTGGATTGATTAATGATGTATTGGATATGTCTAAAATTGAGAGTGGAAAGCTATCATTAAACAATAATATGGTTTCACTTCGAGATACGATGGACAGTATTGTCAATATTTCACAGCCGCAAATAAAGGCAAAACATCAAAAATTTGATATATTTATTCAAAATATTCAGACTGAAAATGTTTATTGTGACAGTGTACGACTAAATCAAGTTTTGCTTAATTTAATGTCTAATGCAATAAAATTTACGCCTGAGAATGGAATGGTTAATGTTTATTTAGAACAAGAAAATTCTCCGCTTGGAGAAGATTATGTGCGCTGTCATTTTCGAGTAAAAGACAGTGGTATTGGAATGACACCAGAATTTCAAAAAACAATTTTTGAGCGTTTTACCAGAGAGCAAAATCAGCAGGTACATAAGACAGAAGGCAGCGGACTTGGAATGGCAATTACAAAAGCGATTGTTGATGCCATGAAAGGTACAATTGAGCTGCAAAGTGAACCTGGCATGGGCAGTGAATTTCATATTACATTAGATTTTGAGAAAGCTACTGTAAAAGAAATTGATATGGTGCTTCCTCCTTGGAAGATGCTTGTTGTTGATGATGACGAAGAACTTTGTAAGAGTGCCATTTTGTCATTAAAGGAAATTGGCATCACTGCTGATTGGGCATCCGGCGGAAAGATGGCAGTTCAGATGGCAAGACAGCATCATGCGAAGTCCGATGACTATCAGATTATATTGTTGGATTGGAAGATGCCGGATATGGATGGCTTAGAGACAACGAGAGAGCTGCGTAAACATTTAGGAGAGAATGTTCCTATTCTTATTATTTCTGCATATGATTGGAGCGATATAGAGACAGAAGCTAAAGAAGCAGGGATTCAAGGATTTATTTCTAAGCCGCTGTTTAAGTCTAATCTGTTCTTGGGGCTTAGTTCGTATATGCTAGATAGTGAAGAAAGTGAAAAACAAGAGAAGGAACACCAGAAACGTTTTGTAGGCAGACATATTCTCTTGGCAGAAGATAATGACTTAAACTGGGAAATTGCTGAAGAAATTTTGACAGAAGCAGGTCTTGAGCTAGAACGAGCAGAGAATGGACAGATTTGTATAGAAAAGTTTGAGCAGTCCGAAATTGGATTTTATGATGCTGTTTTAATGGATATTCGTATGCCTGTTATGAATGGATACGATGCGACTAAGGGTATTCGAGCATTGCAACGTGTCGATGCTAATTTACCAATTATTGCTATGACAGCCGATGCTTTTTCAGAGGATATTCAGCGCAGTTTAGACAGCGGCATGAATGAGCATATAGCAAAGCCGATAGATATAAACCGACTAATGCAAATTTTAGAAAAATATTTGGATTAATTGTTCATTTAACATTATTAAGGAAGTTCCCCCACCTTAATGCCTTAGAGGCATAGGTGGGGGATTTTTGTTGCCAGAGTAGTCCGATGGTTTGAGCAAGTGGAGCAACAAAGTATAAATATCTGCTTTGACTATAATTAGACTAAATAAATTTTTAGCATTCATTTTTATTATTTACATTAATAAATAAATTTTGCACCTAAAATAAAGTATTTCACGATTTACAATCTAAAATATATCCATGTATGACGATATAATAATACAGAAGAGGTTTTGAACCTTCTATTTATGGTAGATAATCTGTCGAGATAGAAAGGAGAACAGTTGCGCTTTCCATGATTTATTATTTAAAGGCAGTGGTTTTTGCAACTCAATTAAACTTATGAAAATAGCAGTCTGTGATGAGGACAAAATGGTCAGAGACGATATTGTTTACCTGATAAAAAAACAGATTCCTGATGTGGATATTTTTACTTTTGTATCAGGGGAAGAACTAATAGATTGTGGTGAAGATTTTGATATTTCCTTTATTGATATTGAAATGGAAAAAATGACAGGTATTGACACTGCAAAGAAAATTAGAGCGAAGCAAGAAAGACAAGGAAAAATAAAAAGCATTATTATTTTTATTACAAAATATAGCGACTATATGGAATCGGCTTTTGATGTAAATGCTTACCATTATTTACTAAAACCCATTGATAATGAAAAATTTTCAGAAGTGTTAAAACGGGCATGGAAAGATATCACAAGAACTAGTGAAAGAACTAGTAAATATATTATGGTTAAAAGTTTTGGCATACAGCATAAAATTTTTGTTAAAGATATTTACTATATAGAAAGTAATAATAAAAAAGTTATAATACATACAAAAGATGGGATTATAGCAAGTTATGGCAGAATGGATGAATTAGAAAGTTTATTAGGTGATGAATTTTATCGTTGTCATCGCTGTTATTTAGTCAATATGGAAAATATATCTGCTTATAGTGCAGATATGGTTAAAGTGTCCAATGGAGATAAATTGATTCTTGCAAAGAAAAAACATAAAGATTTTGTAAAAAAGTATATGATATATGCAGAAAATGAAGGTTTTATTTATATTTAATTTTTGGGATAAGGGGGTGGTAATGGCAGGTAGGATTTAGAATTTTAAGTAAAATAACATGCTTGGACCGTAAGGAGAGCATAAGGGTTCCAAACGACGGAAGAACCCTAAAAATGTAGTTTTTGCTAATAATGATTGATTTTGGCAAAAAAATTTGCAGATTGTGAAAGGAGAATTGATAAATTGAGTATTAATGGAATTACTACAACAAGTTACATAACAGGATATGCAAATAGAAGAGTGAATAATAATTCTTCTAGTCCAGTGCATCATCAAGCAATTGTAAACCAACCAAGCAAAATGATTACACTTCATATTTCAAAAGAAAATGACCCAGATGGCAAGTCTATTGGTTCAATGGCAGATGAAAATTGTTCTGTTACCGTTTATAAGCCAAATGATTTTGACCCAGCTAATCCTGTGTATAGAGTAAAGGTATGGGACGAAGAGGGAAATGTAACAGAGCGTATGGTGGATATCTCAAAAGTTGACCCTAAATCTTGTGATACAATTGATATGTTTGCTTATTCTAGTCATTTGACGGACAGCGGTGAGTGTAAGGATGCACAGAGTGCATTTTTGGGAATACCTCATTTTGAGGGGTACAATAAATTATTTGATAAAAAGGATTGGTTTGTTCCTTTAAAAAATATGATGCAGATGCAATATGATGCTGGTAATTTAAAGGGATATTGGGATTTTAAAAAATTTTGGGATTTCTTGACGAAATAATAATATTAAGCTAAAATTGTTAGGTAATTGTGAAGCGACAGATTGCAAGTATTTATTTGGTATGATGTGCTTTACAGTTACCTAAAATGAACTTTATTAGAAGTATGGCAATAAAGTTATAGGCAAGTAATAAAACAGCTAGTTCTGATTTACTTGATAATATATGATGTGAGGAAATAAAAAGTATGATTTTATGTTATATCTATGAAAACATGGCAGATTTTGAAATTACATTATTGCTGCATCGATTAAGAAATACAGGAAAAAAGACTTGTGTATATATTTCGGATAGCTTCAATTTAATAAAGGCACAATCTGGACTGACTTATATGGCAGATAAGACAATTAATGATATAAAGGATATATCGGATGTAGAAGCATTGATTATTCCTGGAGGACCTATTAATAATCAACAAAATGGAATATGCAGTTTAGTTCAAGAGCTGATAAAGCAAAATAAGTTAGTCGCAGCTATTTGTTTTGCACCTCAATTCTTGGGAAGAGCAGGGATATTAACTCAGTATAAATTTACAACTTCATGTTCGGCTGAAAAAATAGTTCAGCTTGGTGTAAATGACCCATTTTGTTGGGAAAATTATTTGAATCAAAGAACGGTAGTTGATAGAAATGTAATAACAGCACAAGGCTTTGCTTTTGTTGATTTTGCAGTAGAAGTATGTAAATATCTTCATATATTTGAGAGTGAATTACAGTTAGAACAACAATTATTGCGGTTGAAAGCAGATACAATGTAATGGTGAATTGAGTGGAGCGGATAGTTGCAATCCATTTCACTATTTATTTATAAAATAAAGATAAGAAATTTAAGAAGTGTTAAAAAGCAAAGTATTAAGAGGGCTGCTGCAAAAAAATTTTATAAGATTAAAATAATAAGGGATTGTCAAAATGAATACGTTTTATAAGATGTGTGGCAGATTATTTTGCAAACATCAACATTTTTATAGAACGTTTCTTTGACAATCCCTCTATTTGTAATAATTTATGAACCTTATTGAAAAAGCTTTGCTAATCGTTTTTCTTCATTTTCTACTTTTTTCTTTTGCATTAAA
Source organism: uncultured Lachnospira sp. (assembly GCA_910589305.1). Lineage (GTDB taxonomy): Bacteria > Bacillota > Clostridia > Lachnospirales > Lachnospiraceae > Lachnospira. The sequence goes on from CAJUTV010000004.1 coordinate 55,860, forward strand.
AGAGAGTACTGAAGAAGAACTTGATTTTTCTTTTGTTCAGATATTGCTTGAGGAAAATCTAAATCTTCAATTCTGCTCTTAGACTGTGTTGAGTAAAAAGCAGCACTTTTGTTATAATTCATAGCATAGTCAAGCCCATTTGACTGAGCTCCCATACTGCTTCGCGCACTGTTTACCTTAGATATTGCATTGTCAATCGTATCAATCGAAAAATCTTTTGTAAGGTCATAGCCTTTTATTCCAAGTGCATCGAGTGTGGCATCTGCCATATCAATAGAAGTGCTGTTGCCATTGCCATCAGTTGCTAAATGAAATTTGGATTTGCTGCCATCAAGAAGCGGAATGGTATTGTAATTGGTATTTTTTGCTACATCTTTAATTCCGTCAATTAACTGTTCAACTTCATATTGCATAGCTTGCCTGTCACTGTCGGATACTGTCGCTGTATTTGCTGCAGAAACGGACAATTCTCGTATTCTTTGAAGATAATCATTGATGCTGCCTAGTGCTTGGTCTGCTATATTTAGTGCGTCTTTTGCAGAAGCCATGTTATTGGTTCCTTTTTCGTAGCCCTTAATTTGCGCCTCTTGCTTTTCTGCAATAGCAAGCCCTGCTGCATCATCTGCACTTTTGTTGATTCGCTTTCCGCTTGAAAGACTTTCATAGCCTCTTCCTACGGCATTTGAAATTCCTGAAATAGAACTCATAAGACATTCTCCTTTCTGTTATAATCGTTTTAAATCGTTATGAAACTTAAATCATTATCATATACAGTAAAAATAAATAATTTATCATCTGTATATGGGTTCTATTTGTGTTTATAAATGTTTTTTTTATTATAATACATTCGGAAATATATGGCAATAGTACGTTTTCTTTTTATAGTTGAGAAAGAAAAATTTTATTTTTTTATCTTTTTTCTTATGATTAAATAAATTGTTTTAACACCGATAAATATTAAAAAAAATATAATAAAACCAGAAATACCAAATACAATATCTTCAAAATCCAACAATCCAGTATTTGTAACTTCTTGTCCAATCTCTATAGAAAATATCAACATTAACATAAATGTGACAACGTATAGAAATGTAATGGACATGATATTTTTTTTGCTTAAATATTTAAAGAGAGGATATGTTATTAAAACCATAAACATTCCTAAAGTACCCATCACAATAAAATGAAGTTCTTTATCGGTAAATGGGTTTGCAAGATTATCGTTTAAACGCATTATATAATCATGGACTTTAGCAATAATCATGGTTATATCATATAGAAATTGTTTGATAAATGTACTCATTTGTTTTGTTCAGCGGCTTCGGCAGCAGCTTCAAATTCATCAAATATGTAGTTAAATACAGAAGGCATACCAACAAATTCACACCCATATGAATATACATCAGGTTCATCTGTCACTTGACTTCGGAGAATTTTTACAACACAGTAAAGAATATCATCTTCAGAGTTGCCAAGCTGTAAGGCGGCATTAAAATAAAATCCTTCTGGAAATACACCTTTAGAAATAAAACCGATTCCGCTTCTTGATACATTAATAACGGTAATAGGTGCCTCGATATTGTCAACTTTGATATTATTTTGTTTAAATATAGATGAAATGGTGAGTGTCAAATGTGCTGGTATACGTTTAAATCTGCGTTTTTCTAACATAACATCCTCCCTTTTTATTTAACGTTTATTAAAGAATTATACATTTTATATCTAATGTATAATTTATCATACACTCACATTGGTAAATATGCAAGTATATGATGAAAATAATATTTTTACTATAAAATTATTTTTAGTGAAAAATATAAAAGAGATTGTATTGATTTTAGCGTTTTAGTGTTATATACTACAAAAGGTTGTATTAATGATTTATAAATTGCTGCAATCACATTTAAGAGAAAGAAAGGTACAATTTCATGGAAGAGTTAAAGTTGCTTTATAAGGGAAAAGTAAGAGAAGTGTATGATAATGATGACAGTTTGATTATGGTTGCTACAGACCGAATATCAGCATTTGACAACATTTTAAAGAATAAAATAACAGACAAAGGTGCGGTATTAACACAGATGTCTAAGTTTTGGTTTGACCTGACAAAGGATATTATACCAAATCATATGATATCGGTTGATGTTAATGATATGCCTGCATTTTTTCATAAAGAGGAATATATTGGCAATAGCATGAAATGTAAAAAGTTACAGATGCTTCCTATTGAATGTATCGTAAGAGGATATATAACAGGCAGTGGCTGGGAAAGCTATAAAAAATGCGGGGAAGTATGTGGAATTAAGCTTCCAGAAGGATTGATAGAATCCGATAAGCTTCCAGAACCAATCTATACGCCAAGCACAAAGGCAGAGATAGGTGACCATGATGAGAATATTTCATTTGAAAAAAGCATTGAAGTGCTTGAGAAAAAATATCCAGGAAAAGGTCAGGAATATGCTGTTAAGTTAAAAGATGCAACAATTGCGCTCTACAAGAAATGTGCTGATTATGCTTTGAGCAAAGGCATTATAATAGCTGATACAAAATTTGAGTTTGGATTGGACGAAAATGGTGAGATTTTATTGGCAGATGAAGTGCTTACACCAGACAGCTCAAGATTTTGGCCATTGGAAGGATACAAGGCAGGACAGGGACAGCCTTCTTTTGATAAGCAGTTTGTAAGGGATTGGCTTAAGGCAAATCCAGATAATGACCTTCTTTTGCCAGATGAAGTTGTTGATAAGACTATTGCAAAATATAAAGAAGCATATGAATTGCTTACAGGTAAGCCATTTTCAAGAAGTTAAAAGATATAAATAAGAGGAGATGACATGAACAAATATCCTGTAAATGATAGTTTTTATGATGAAGACCGTGTGCATGAAGAATGTGGCGTGTTTGGCGTCTATGATTTTGATGGAAAAGATGTGTCTTCAACCATATATTATGGATTATTTGCATTGCAACACAGAGGTCAGGAAAGCTGTGGAATTGCAGTTAGTGATACAAAAGGTCCAAAGGGAAAGGTGATTTCCCACAAGGATATGGGGTTAGTAAATGACGTTTTTAACTCGGAAATTTTAGAACAATTAAAGGGAAATATAGGAATTGGGCATGTGCGCTATTCAACTGCTGGCAGCAGTGTAAGAGAAAATGCACAGCCATTAGTTTTAAATTATGTAAAGGGAACGCTTGGCATGGCGCACAATGGCAATTTGTTAAATGCCGTTGAATTAAGGGACGAGCTTTCCTATACAGGCGCTATATTTCAGACAACGATTGACTCAGAAGTTATCGCTTATCTTATTGCAAGAGAGCGTTTAAAAGTGGGAACAGTTGAAGAGGCAGTAAAAAATGCTATGCTTAAAATTAAGGGAGCATATTCATTAATTGTGATGAGTCCACGCAAATTAATTGGTGCAAGAGACCCTTTTGGATTTAAGCCGCTTTGTATTGGAAAAAGGGATAACACCTATTTTCTCTCATCAGAGACTTGTGCGCTTGACACGGTAGGTGCTACATTTATAAGAGATGTGCTTCCTGGAGAGATTGTTACGATTACACAAGATGGTATTGCATCCGATACTTCTATGATGAGAGATGAAACAGCAAAGTGTATCTTTGAATATATTTATTTTGCAAGACCAGACAGCAAATTTGATGGAATGGGTGTATATGAGTCAAGAATTAATGCGGGGCGTATTCTTGCAAAAACACATCCTGTTGAGGCGGATGTTGTAGTAGGCGTTCCTGAGTCTGGCAATCCAGCAGCGTTGGGGTATGCAATGGAATCGGGCATTCCTTACGGCAATGCGTTTATAAAAAATAATTATGTTGGTCGAACCTTTATAAAGCCAAAACAAGAACAAAGAGAATCCAGTGTGATGGTAAAGTTGAATGTATTAAAGGAAGCAATAGAGGGCAAGCGAGTTGTTATGATTGATGATTCAATTGTGCGAGGGACAACTTGTGCAAGAATTGTAAGTCTACTTAAAAATGCAGGCGCAAAAGAAGTTCATGTAAGAATTAGCTCTCCTCCATTTTTACACCCTTGTTATTTTGGTACAGATATACCATCAGAAGAACAATTGATTGCTTCAGGCAATACGGTTGAACAGGTTTGCAAAATTATAGGTGCAGATTCATTGGGCTATCTGGAAGTAGACCGATTAAGCGAGATGATATGCGGGCGCACAGGATTTTGTGATGCCTGTTTTACAGGGAATTACCCTGTTGAACCGCCTACAATTGATATACGCGGTGAGATGGGATAAAAGGCTGTAAGCAAGCCTCAGAACTATAAAATAAAAATTGTTAAATGAGTGATTGTTAATATAGAAGCTAAAAATATAAAAAAATAAGAAAGGAGATAGTTACGGAAAATATTGTATTTATGAATTTTCGGTAACGGATTGACAGATGAATGACAGATATCAGACACCGCTTGGTGAGCGATATGCCAGCAAAGAAATGCAGTATATTTTTTCTCCAGATATGAAATTTAAGACATGGAGAAAGTTGTGGATTGCACTGGCAGAGACAGAAAAGGAATTAGGGCTTGATATTACAGACGAGCAGATTGCAGAGTTAAAGGCAAATGCAGATAATATTAATTATGAAGACGCAAAAGAGCGTGAGAAGGAAGTGCGCCACGATGTAATGTCGCATGTGCACGCATATGGACTTCAATGTCCTAAGGCAAAAGGAATTATTCATCTGGGTGCAACTTCATGTTATGTTGGCGATAATACAGATATTATTATAATGACAGAAGGACTAAAACTTATTCGCAAAAAACTTGTCAATGTGATTGATGAACTTGCAACGTTTGCGGATAAGTACAAGACACAGCCAACACTTGCCTTTACTCATTTTCAGCCTGCACAGCCAACAACGGTTGGAAAACGTGCAGCGCTGTGGCTTAATGAATTGGTTATAGACCTTGAAGATTTAGACTATGTACTCTCTACCATGAAGTTGTTAGGGTGTAAGGGAACAACAGGCACACAAGCTTCGTTTCTTGAATTATTTAATGGAGACCATGAAAAAATACGACAGATTGATAAAAAAATTGCTGAAAAAATGGGATTTGCAGCAAGTGTTGCGGTGTCTGGTCAGACGTATTCAAGAAAGATAGACACAAGAGTGTTGAATGTTCTTGCAGGTATTGCGGCAAGTGCGCATAAGTTTTCTAATGATATTCGTCTGTTGCAGCATTTAAAAGAAGTGGAGGAACCATTTGAAAAATCACAAATTGGCTCATCGGCTATGGCTTACAAGAGAAATCCTATGAGGAGTGAACGAATGGCGTCTCTTGCGGATTATGTAATTTGTGATGCACTCAACCCAGCCATTATCTCATCAACACAATGGTTTGAAAGAACATTAGATGATTCAGCAAACAAGAGGCTTTCTGTTCCAGAGGGCTTTTTGGCAGTTGATGGCATACTTGATTTGTACTTAAATGTTGTTGATGGTCTTGTTGTCTATGAAAAGGTTATTGAGAAACGCTTGATGTCTGAGCTTCCATTTATGGCAACTGAAAATATTATGATGGATGCCGTGAAAGCGGGAGGAGACAGACAAGAGCTGCATGAGAAGATTCGCGAATTGTCAATGATTGCAGGAAAGAGAGTAAAACAGGAAGGTCTTGACAACAATTTGCTTGAACTGATTGCAAAAGAGCCTATGTTTGGTGTTACGTTGGATGAACTGAAAGCAAAACTGGAGCCTTCAAAATATGTAGGGCGTTCAAAAGAGCAGGTTGAGGAATATTTATCAGAAGTAATCCAGCCAATTCTTGATGCAAATGCAGATATACTTGGAATAAAAGCAGAAATTAATGTATAATATATAATACAAATTATAATATAAATATAAAAAAATAAGTAAAAGAATGTTCCGTATTGTAATCTTGATTATGATAGTAAGAATAAGAGATTACAATATGGAACATTTTTTTATATTGGAATGATTTTATAGAAAAATAATAAAAATTTAATAAATTATGTTTACGAAAATTTTATAAAGTGGTACAATTTTTTTAAGAGGGTGTGAAACGTTAAAAAATAAAGTTATAAGGAGGATTTATACGAAAAATAAATTATTCCACAGGTTAAAATGAATTTAATTAATACTTTATGTCTATGTGTTGCTTGACATAAAGTCATGCAAAGAGCAGCGCAGAAATGAGGATTTTTATGAATGAAAAAGTACATAACAAGAAAAAAAGAAAGGGATTAAAGAGTTTTTCTAGCAAGTTGGTTTTATTTGCGGTCTCATTATTAGTGATAGAAGCACTTTGTCTTTCTGTTGTAGGGGTTATTTCATTGCAACAGTCGTTTACAGAATCCATTGATAATTATATAGAAACAAGTAATACTGGATATAAGTCTGAGATAAAAGCTCAAGTTCAGTCTGCTATTTCCGTTATTAAAAAACAATATGAACAATATAAGAGTGGTGCTAAAACTGAAGCACAGGCAAAACAAGATGCACTTGAAGCCGTAAGAAATATGAGATATCGAGACGATGATTCAGGTTATATTTGGATTGATGGCATTGATTATACGCTTGTTATGCATCCAGTACTTACAGAACAAGAAGGCACAAACAGACGTGACTTAAAAGATAAAAATGGCGTTATGGTTACACAGGACGTTGTAAAAGCAGCACAAGAAGGCGGCGGATATAATGAGTTTCATTTTACAAAGGCAGATGGTGTAACAGTTGCACCTAAAATTGCTTATTCTGAATTATTTAAGGAATGGGGCTGGGCAGTTGCCACAGGAAATTATGTTGACGATATGAATGAACAGCTTCAGGCAAAAAGAGATGGCATTGAAGATTCTTTTCAGGGTATGGTATTTATGTATGTAGTTGTTGCCATAGTTGTTGTTATAGTAGGTATGCTTGCAGCATTATATTTTGGTCTTGTCATATCAAAAAGTATTAAAAAGATTGATTCGGATATCCGAAATGTTGCAAAAGGCGATTTGGGATTTTCCGGAGATGAGAAAATTATTGCAAGAGCAGATGAGATTGGACATATTGGAAGGTCTCTTGAAATGGTTAAAGAGGAGCTTTCTGGCATTATTGGAACAGTCCAAAATGGAAGCGTTGAGTTAAAAGAAGACAGTACTAGATTTGGCGAAAATTTTGCTGAAATTACGGAGAGTATCAAAAATATCAATATTGCGGTAGAAGAGCTTGCAGAAGGTGCAACAAATCAAGCAAATGAGACAGAAACTGTAAATAATAAGGTTATTGAACTTGGTGATATTATTGATGTTGAAAAAGATGGTGTTGAGAATTTGACAACATCTGTTGATGTTATGATGGGACATTCGGATAAAGCAATGGAAAGTATTGAAGAATTGTATCGGATTACAGAGACAACAATTAATGCCATTTCTATTGTATCTGAACAGACAGAAAAAAATAGTGATTCTGCTTCAAGTATCAGCAAAGCCGTTGAGATTATTAAAGGAATTGCTACACAGACAAATCTTTTATCATTAAATGCAAGTATTGAGTCGGCAAGAGCTGGTGAAGCGGGACGTGGGTTTGCAGTTGTTGCTGAGCAAATTCGTGGTCTGGCAGAGGAGTCTGCTAAAAATGCAGAAGAGATTGAGACCGTTGTAAAAGAGCTGCTCTATAATGTTAAAAATTCTATTTTGAAGATGAAAGAAGTTAATGAAGAAGTAGTACAGCAAAAACAACGATTGGATATCACAAAACAATCATTTGATTTGCTTTATGGGGAGATTCAAAGTGTAGACAATATGGCTAAAAAGATTGATGACCAGACAAGAGTTCTTGATGGCATTAGAACCGTTGTATCTGATTCTACAACAGGTCTTGCCAGTGTGATAGAACAAAATGCTGCCTCTATGCAGGAGACAAGTGCAAGTTTACAAATTCTTTCTGAATCGATTGAATCATGCCAGAAAGATACAGTAAAACTCGTTGAATTAAGTAAAAAACAGACGCAGGAAACAGAGAAATTTAAACTTCTTGCGTAAAAGTTGGAAAAAAATTTAAAAAAGACTTGACAAAGTATGGAATCCGGTTTTATAATAGCAAAGTGGTTTGCAGTAGCAAGTATATTGATATTGCAAGAAACAAAGGATTTATCCTGAGGTAAATGGAATATGGGATCATAGCTCAGCTGGGAGAGCATCTGCCTTACAAGCAGAGGGTCATAGGTTCGAGCCCTATTGGTCCCATACATACATTTATTTTATATTAAGAATGGCTTAAAGCATGACATTCGTTATAATATGGCGAGATAGCTCAGCTGGCTAGAGCACACGGTTCATACCCGTGTTGTCGTGGGTTCAAGTCCCTCTCTCGCTACTATAAAAAAGGAATCTGGTGACAGATTCCTTTTTTGCATAGTTAAATATAAAAATGGAGGGCTTATATGAGAGTTGGACTTGGATATGATGTTCATCGGTTAGTTGAAAATAGAAAACTGATACTTGGAGGCGTTGAGATTCCTTATGAAAAAGGATTATTGGGACACTCCGATGCAGATGTGTTGATACATGCTATTATGGATGCATTGCTTGGTGCGGCTGCACTAGGCGATATAGGGCAGCATTTCCCAGATACCAATGAGGCTTACAAGGGAATTTCAAGTGTTAAACTTTTAAGTGAAGTTGCAAAATTATTGGAAGAAAATAATTATTTTATTGAAAATATTGATGCTACGATTATTGCACAAAAACCAAAGATGGCACCTTATATTAAAATGATGAGAGAAAATATATCTAAAACACTTGGCATTGAATTAAGTCAAATTAATGTAAAGGCAACGACAGAGGAAGGGCTTGGTTTTACAGGCAGTGGAGAAGGTATATCATCACAGGCTATCTGTTCTATTTCTTCTGTTCTTGATTATATTTATAAGGAGCCTGCGTCAAGTTGCTGCAGTGGCTGCAATAAAAAGAACTGTGATAAAGAACGTTTAAACTAAAGTAAAATGATATTTTATTGAAAGCAATATAAGAGTTTATAAAGAAAAATAACAGAAATGAGGATTGATATGAAAATTTATAATACACTTACAAGACAAAAAGAAGATTTTATTCCTTTAGAGGATAATAAAGTAAAGATGTATGTGTGTGGACCAACGGTCTATAATTTTATTCATATTGGCAATGCACGTCCAATGATTTGCTTTGATACGGTTAGAAGATATCTTGAATATAAAGGGTATGAAGTGAATTTTGTATCGAATTTTACAGATGTTGATGATAAAATTATAAAAAAAGCAATTGAGGAGGGCGTATCGGCTGAAGAAATATCAGCTCGATATATAGAAGAATGTAAAAAAGATATGCAGGGTATGAATATTAAGCCTGCAACAACACACCCTTTGGCAACAAAGGAAATTGATGGCATGATTGATATGATTGATACGCTTATTGACAAAGGGTACGCATATAACGTAAATGGGACAGTATATTACAGAACCAGAAAATTTGAAGGATATGGGAAACTTTCAAAAAAGAATATTGATGATTTAGAGGCAGGACACAGAGACGAGGCACACCAGTTAAAAGTCTCTGGTGAAGATGAGAAGGAAGACCCACTCGATTTTGTATTGTGGAAGCCAAAAAAAGAGGGAGAGCCTTCATGGCATTCTGCTTGGAGTGATGGAAGACCAGGCTGGCATATCGAGTGTTCAGTGATGTCTAAAAAATATTTAGCCGATGAGATTGATATTCATGCAGGTGGGGAAGACCTTATTTTTCCGCACCATGAAAATGAAATTGCCCAATCAGAGGCGGCAAACGGCGTGCCATTTGCAAAATATTGGATGCACAATGCGTTTTTGAATATTAATAATAAAAAAATGTCAAAGTCGGAAGGCAATTTTTTTACAGTGCGTGATATAAGTCAAGAATATGATTTACAAGTATTACGATTTTTTATGTTGTCGGCGCATTATAGAAATCCGATTAATTTTAGCCGTGAATTGATGGAATCGGCAAAAAATGGACTGGATAGAATTATTACATCGGTATCGAATTTAAAACATTTGCTTCAAAGTGCAAAAGAATCGCCTATAACAAAAGAAGAACAACAAAGATTCGATGAGATTAATACATTTTGTGATAAATTTGAGCAGGCAATGGACGATGATTTTAATACAGCCGATGCCATTTCAGCCGTATTTGAATTGGTAAAGTATGCAAATTCAAACAGCAGCAGTGATAATACAAAAGAATATATTGAACATTTATTGAAAAGAATAATCGTACTTACAGATATATTAGGGCTGATTGTAGAGCAAAAGGAAGAAATCCTTGACAGTGATATTGAAGCGTTAATTTTACAAAGACAACAGGCAAGAAAAGAAAAAAATTTTGCAAGAGCAGATGAGATTAGAGAAGAATTATTATCAAAAAATATTGTGTTAGAAGATACTAGAGAAGGCGTAAGATGGAAAAGAATTTAACAAAATCACTAGAAGAAATTTTTAAAATTCATATCGATTCGCCCACGCAACTGTCTCCTTTGGTGCTGGCTTATATCGGCGACAGTATATATGATTTGGTAATAAAAACATATCTTTTAGAGACAAAGGGCAATATGCCTGTCAATAAACTAAATCATTATGCCAGTCATCTCTTAAAAGCAGTAACCCAGTCTGCTATGATGGAACAAATTGAACCTACATTATCAAAAGAAGAGGAAGCAGTGTATAAAAGAGGTCGCAATGCAAAGTCTTATACATGTGCCAAAAATGCCAGTGTGGCAGAGTATAGAAAAGCTACCGGATTTGAGGCACTTTTAGGCTGGCTGTATTTAAAAGGTGAGTTTGATAGAATGATGGAAATAATTAAAATGGGTGTTGATAGTTTAACCTTATCAAGGAAGTCTCCCGCTTTTTAATCTCATCAAGAAAGTCACTCACTTCAATACAGCAGAGGCATAAGTGGTGGGAGGACTTGCGTTGCGATAACAGCTATGAGGTTAGGGTGTCAAACACCCGAGCAAGTAGCGCAGCGGATTATAAATATCCGCTTGATAATACGTTTATTTATAAAAATACAATGAAGTGGATATTTACCGCGAAAGTGAGGCATATATGCGATATACAGAATTTACGATAGAGGGCAGAAATGCAGTTTTGGAGGCTTTTCGTTCAAAGAAGACAGTGGATAAATTATTTGTGCTTGAACGATGTCAAGATGCACCAGTAAGAACAATAATAAAAGAGGCAAAAAAAGCAGATACTGTTATTCATTATGTTGATAAAGAACGTCTTGATAAGATGTCAAAGACAGGACATCATCAAGGAGTGATTGCATATACTGCTGCCTATGAATATGCGCAGGTCGAGGATATTCTTGTTGCTGCAAAAGAAAAAAATGAGCCGCCATTTTTATTTGTATTAGATGAGATTGAAGACCCGCATAATTTGGGGGCGATTATAAGAACAGCAAATTTGGCGGGAGCACATGGTGTGATTATACCAAAAAGGCGTGCAGTGGGACTTACATCAACCGTTGCCAAAACATCAGCAGGAGCCATTAATTATACGCCTGTAGCAAAAGTAACCAATATATCAAAAACAATAGATGAATTAAAAGAACAAGGGTTATGGTTTGTATGTGCAGATATGGACGGTACACAGATGTACAGTCTTGATTTAAAAGGTCCGATTGCGCTTGTTATTGGAAATGAAGGAAGCGGCGTAAGCAGACTTGTCAAGGAAAAGTGTGATTTTGTTGCATCGATTCCAATGAGAGGGAATATTGATTCTTTAAATGCGTCTGTTGCAGCAGGCGTGTTGGCTTATGAGATTGTTAGACAAAGAATCAATTGAGAAGTTAAAAACTTTTAGTTGTGGATGGGGGCTGAATTTTGTGACAGTCTCCATATAACAGTATTAAATGATGAGGCGTTGACAATGAGATTTGATAATTGTGATGATGAAACATTAATTGAAATGTATAGAGTCGGCAATGAAGCGGCGTTTGAGGTGCTTGTTGAACGGTATAAATATTTGGTGCGCAAAAAAGCAAAAGCAATGTATATTGCAGGCGGTGACAATGACGACCTTATACAGGAAGGTATGTTAGGGCTTTTCAAGGCAGTCAAAGACTTTGATGAGACAAGGGACGTTACATTTAGTTCGTTTGCCAGTATGTGTGTTAATAGGCAGATAATGACGGCTGTTACAATATCAAATCGGAAAAAAAATTCACCGCTCAATTCCTATGTATCATTTAATACACCATTGTATTCAGAAGATGAATATAGTGATATGCACTATGTAGATATTATGACAACACAACGGGAAAAAAGCCCAGAAGATATTTATATTGAAAATGAAAGTGCAGATAATTTTAGAACAAAGTTAGACAGTGTATTAAGTCGGTATGAGCGGATTGTTTTTGGCATGTATTTGCAGGGAATTGATTATATAGAAATAGCAGAAAAATTAGGAAAAACGCCAAAATCAGTTGATAATGCCATACAGAGAATAAAAAATAAAGGAATTATTGTAAGTAGAAAATAATGAGTAAATGGATTAAAAAGATATTTGTTCGGTTAAAAGGTGCATGTTATGTGATGTTTTTTTTGACCATTTTATTTTGGATATGTGCAGGAGCAGGGATATTTTGGGTATCCAATCCTGCATTTTATATTTTTATGGGATTGCTTACCTTGTGTGAAATTATTGTATTGTTATCCATTGTTTTATTAGACCGATTCTATTTTAATGAGGTCAATGAAATCTTAAATAATTTGGAAAAGTTAAATGTAAGACTTCGTACACAAAGACATGAGTATCTTAATGAGATGCAAGTAGTTTACGGATTGTTGGAATTAGATGAATATGAGGAGGCAAAACGATATCTTAAGCCAGTGTATACAGATATTGCAACGATTAACAAGGCAATGAAGACCAGCAAACCAGCAGTAAATGCCTTACTTGCTGCGAAGATAGAAGCATCAAAATTAGCCAATGCTTCATTATATGTAGAAATTAATTCTAATTTGGAAAATTTAAAAATGAGACAGTGGGATTTTTGTAAAATTATAGGAAATCTTATTGACAATGCAATAACAGCAGTAAGCAGCAATCCAGGCAGCAGAGATATTCATGTTATTTTATGGGAAGATGTTTCTTCTATTTATCTTACGGTTTACAATAATGGTCCAATGATTTCAAAGGATAAACAGGCATTAATATTTAAAAGAGGGTATACTAGCAAAAAGGGTGAAGGTCATGGATTTGGGTTAGTTATTGTAAAAGATATTATTGTGGAAGCAAATGGAAGTATTGAAGTTGAATCAAAAGAAAATAAGACAAGTTTTTGCGTAAAGCTTCCTAAAAGTGAGGTTGTAAGCAAGTAATAAAACGGATTGCAAATATTTGCTTGATAACGTTTTATACAAGGATAAAATAAATCTGTTATTTCATTTTATAAAAGTGACATTTAAAAGGCTAAAAAGTATATTTCATTAAGTATCTATATCTATTAAAAAAAAGTTGTGTAAAATAAGATTATAAAAAATAATTTTTAAGAACCATAAGTTCAATGAAATGTAGGCATCTAATTTATAGCTATAAAAGGAAGAATCCGTTGTTTTGATTCTTGTAGGTTGCATTTCAATAAGCAATTTTTATGAAAGGAGAGGATACTTATGAAATCAGGAAATAAAAATAGTCTGTTTCTTTCGGATAGGGAAAATAGAAACGCTTGTGATTTTGAGGGAAGCGGTGTAGGCAATGGAAGATATGATGAAAATGCCGAGTTTGTAGAAAAAGTTAAAAATTCAGTACTTCCTATGGTGTTGCTTATTGTAACGATTTTATTTACCGTGTTTTTTGTAAAATATGCTTCGCGTTATGTATATATTGTCAATCATTATACAAAAGCAGTTATTGAAAAAGATATTTATGGAGGATTTGAGTTTAGAACGCCTGACGGAAAAGCACATAAAGTTGCTGGTGACAGTGATGTTTATTATTCACAAGAAAATTATGAAGTGTTTGAGAAGGTGCCAAAAATGTATTTGTGGGTACTGGGGGTAATTATTATTATTACAGCATATGTTTTGATTATAAGGTCTTTATATAAAACATTTCACAAAACACATCACAGTGAGAAATGTATTGAATGATATGGACGATTAGAAAAGAGGTGAGAAAACGATGAATATATTTCTATTCTTGGGAATCATATTATTAGTTGCAGGGTTTGTGTTTATTGGAATAGAAACGATTGTGCCAGGTTTTGGCGCACCTGGAATTATTGGAATATGCTGTATTGTAGCAGGAATTTTATTGACGGCAGACGGATTTGAGACAACGCTTATTGTGACAGCAATTGTGCTTGTTTTGCTTGTTATTATGATTTTTATACTGCTTCGATTTTTGGCAACAGGCAAAATTAAGCCGCCTATTGTGCTTACAGATAAGTTGGATAAAGAACAAGGATACATAAGTGGAGCGGATTTACAATATCTTATAGGAAAGACTGGAATAACGACAACAGATTTACGACCAGCAGGAAAAGTCAAGGTTGATGATGTAGAGTTTGATGTTATATCCGATGGTCGGTTTATAAGTAAAGGAACGCAAGTCGAAATATACAATGTTAGTAATTCTTCGTTGGTGGTAAGACAGAAGGATTCTATATAAATAAAATAATTGAAAAGATTATCTTCTCAATTAGAAACAAAGAAAGGTATGGTGGTTATAATGGAAAGCAGCAGTTTAGTAGCACCTATTGTAGTTGTAGCAGTAGTAGCGGTAATTTTGGTATTATTTTTTACATTTGTACCAGTGGGATTATGGATATCCTCTTTAGCAGCAGGAGTGAAAGTCAAAATATTCAGTCTGGTTGGAATGAGACTTAGAAGAGTTGTTCCATCACGTATTGTACTTCCTTTGGTAAAAGCAACAAAAGCGGGACTTTCACTTAGCGTTAATCAGTTGGAAGCTCATTATCTTGCAGGCGGCAATGTAGATGGGGTAGTCGATGCATTGATAGCTTCAGCAAGAGCAGGAATTGATTTGACTTTTGAGAAGGCAGCAGCTATTGACCTTGCTGGTCGAAATGTATTAGAAGCAGTAAAGATGAGTGTTAATCCAAAGGTTATTGAGACGCCAAATATTTCAGCCGTTGCCAAAGATGGTATTGAACTTTTGGTGAAAGCTAGAGTTACCGTTCGGACGAATCTGGAAAGACTTGTCGGTGGTGCAGGCGAATCAACCATTATTGCACGAATTGGTGAAGGTATTGTCACTACAGTAGGTTCAGCAGGTTCTCATAAAAGTGTATTGGAAAATCCAGATGACATATCAAAATTAATATTAGCAAAAGGATTGGATGCAGGTACAGCTTTTGAAATTCTTTCCATTGATATTGCAGATATTGATATCGGCAGAAATATTGGAGCACAGCTTCAAAGTCTTCAGGCGGAAGCCGATAAAAATATTGCACAGGCAAAGGCAGAAGAGCGAAGAGCGATGGCTGTTGCCAAAGAGCAAGAAATGAGAGCGTATGTTGTTGAGGCGGAAGCCGAAGTTCCAAAAGCGCTTGCCTATGCTTTAAGAGAGGGCAAAATGGGAATTATGGATTATTATGATTTACAAAATGTCAAGGCAGATACAAGAATGCGTGAAAACATTGCTGGCACAGAAACCAATGCCAAAAGTATTTTAGAGGGTGATAATAGTGAACAATAAAAGGTTGGAAATTCCGCACAGTGTTCGTATACAAGAAACAAAAGACCGACTGAGAGCAAAAAGAGGGCAGATGGAAAAAAATGTTCATATTCGTTCTAAAGTTGCAAAGACGGTGGATAATGAGACATCAAACGTATTACAAGAGAAAGAGGATAATACCATTGTCAGACAGTCGGAAAAAGCTTTGTCAAACACATCAAAAAGTGATATAACACTAGAAAGTGATAGAAGAAATCGGCTTAGACAGATGATAGTGATGTCTGAAATATTGTCAAAACCTGTATCGATGAGAAAAAGGCATCGTAGAAGAGGCAATCCATGATTAAAGTAATGCTTGTAGATGATGAACCGCGAATCATTATGATATTGCAGCGAGTAATAGAAAAAAACAGCGAATATGAGGTTGTTGCCACGAGCGATAACATGACTGAGGCTTTGATGCAGTTTAATGCACACAAGCCTCAGGTTGTGTTTATTGATATTGAGTTAAAGGGCAGCAGCGGGGTAGACCTTGCCAAAGTAATTATGGATATGGCGCCAGATACAAAAATAATCTTTGCGACAGCTCATTCAGAATATATGTCGGATGCCTTTTCAATTTATGCGTTTGATTATCTTGTAAAACCGTTTGATATAGAACGGATTACACATACATTAGAGCGAATTGCAGCAAAAAAGAAGGACGACAGCGATGGCAAGCGGTTGATTCTTAAAGGAAAAGAAAGCATAAGTTTTATTGATATTGCAAAGATTGTTTTTATTGAGCGTGAAAATAATGCAACGCATATCTTTACAGATGATGGAGGCGATTATACGACTTCAATGTCAATGGCAGAGATAGAAGAAAAGCTTGATTCCTCAACTTATCTTAGAAGTCATAAATCGTATATTATCAATATGATGAAAATTTCAAGAATTGAACCATATGGTCGATGGACATATATTGTAAAATTTGATGGGATTTTAAAAGATGCGCTGATTACAAAGGAAAATTATGACCGAGTAAAAAAAATGTGGTAGGAGGAGTCGATGGAAAAATATAAAGAATCTTTTTTTAATATAGAAATAAAAAAAGATGTGGATGGACGAACCTTAGTATATAATACTAATTCTACAGCCTTAAGTTGGTTTACTGAAGATGTATATAAGAGTTTTAAAGATAAGACTTCTATATGTAAAGATGAAATATTGCAAGATTTGATTAAACATGGATTTGTAGTTAATAGTAATATTGATGAAATTTCATTAATAGAATTTCAAAGACAACAATATTTATATAATCGATTTCCTTCAGAACTTCGATATGTTATAGCTCCAACTATGAAATGTAATATGAAGTGCGAGTATTGTTTTGAAAATAATATTTTAGAAAAAAATACAATGTCATTAAGTGATGCCAAAATTGTGGTTACTTTTATTTTAGAGCAACTAAAACAAAATATAAATGTGAAAAAGATATATATATTTTGGTTTGGTGGTGAACCTTGTTTAGAAATGGATATAATTAAGTATATTTCACAGGAATTGATTATGAATTGTGAACAAAAAGGAATAAAATATAATTCTACAATGGTTACAAATGGATTTTATTTAAATAGGGAAAATGCATTATTTTTAAAAGAAATATGTCATATAAGATATGTGCAAATAACACTTGATGGAATGGCTAAAAGTTATGCTAATGCAAAAGGAATTCAAGAAAAAGTTTTTTATGAAGTGACACAGAATATTGTAAACATATGTGATGTTTTTGGAGTAAATGTTCGGATAAATATAACCAAAAGTAATAAAGAAGAAATTTTAGATTTGTGTGAATATCTTTTAAAAAGATTAAAACTTAAAGGGAAAATTGAAATATATTTTGCACATGTAAGAGGTTATGGGACAAATAATAGAGATAACTTGTTAACAAATTTAGAGTTTCAAAAATTGAGACATAAATTAGAAATTGAATTGATAGATAGAGGGTATATTGATAGTATACAACACTCGTTAAAGGAAAGAGCTATAGTATCTTGTGCATCAATGCAGATGATGTCTGCTGCTATTGGTCCTGATTTACGTTTGTATAGATGTGAACATTGTTTTGGGATTCCAGAGTATTCTATTGGTACATGTATAGAAGGATTTTATAGAAACAAGATTGACAATGACTTTTTATGTTATCATATTCCACAGAAATGTAAGAAGTGTAAATATTTTCCAGCATGTGCTACAGGTTGTAGAGAAGATCAAGTAATACAAAAAAGGACAGTAGAATGTAAAGCAATAAAAAATAGATTAGTTAATAATATTGAAACTTATGTTGTGTATAAAGAAAAAGTTAAAAATAAAGAAATAACAAAAAATGATATATTTAGTGCAGATGATTAAATATATAATAAATAGAGATGAGCAAAATACATAAATAAAAAAATGAGTTTTAGCAAACAGGTTTATATTGTTTATAAAATAGTTATTTAAAGACATAGTAAGACTAAGGTAAGTCCAAAACTTACAAAAGATTAGGAAGTATAGGATACTGGTAAATTATAAAATTTTTTTATGATTTTAAGTTTGTGATAAGGGTAATTGGACTGTGTAGTGATTATAGTAATAGCAACTGCTAGCAAATTAATATGTGTAAGAGTATTTAAATTCGTGACAGAGTTTTGTTTTTTTACCCACATTCGTTTCTGTTCCATGTTTTTAAACAGAGAATGATAATGCTCATATTCGATACAAGGAGAATAGTAATTTTTAAAGTGTTTACTTTTTTGGTCAATAGAAAGTCTTAAGTCATCTGTAATCATAGTGCATTTTGTGCAACCATGATGTTTTTTGCCATTATAAAAATTTTTATGATGACAAGAACAATCAGCAGTATTGGAAAGTTTTAGAGGACAACAGAATTTTTGACAAGTACGTCCTCTATCCGAAAATTTGCCATGTTTTTACATGGCAAGACCAGTTTGCCAAGATTGCTCTGGTTAGAAGCACAAAGAACACCAAATTTACAATTCATATCCGCGTTTGGTTAATTGTTGGGTTTGAACCTATTGGAGAATAATAATTTTGGATTATTTTGAGAAGAGTTGGCAAAAACAGGAGTAGAATCCAACCCAATAAAAGAGGTATCTATAATATCTTTATGGATAAGAAAAAACTTGGGATTTTATGATATTTGAAAGCAGGGTATTATCAAAGTTTTTCAAAAAACGATTAAAAGTCCAATAAGAAGAAAAGGTAAGGAAATATTAAAATCACCGTAGTAAGCAATGATAAGATTGTTATTGAGGAAATCAATAAGGTTAGTAATCATAGAAAAGACTTTACAACCTATTTTAGCATATTTCTAAACAAAAGATAAATCAAGGTTGATGAAAAGGGAATAATACAATTTAGCAATTGGTTGTGAATCAAAAAGACAAAAGTCTTTGATAATATGTTGATGGTAGATAGTAATCAGCCTCTTTTATGGTGTGTTTGGATTGGTAACTTAATTATACCATGAAAGACTGGTTGTTACTATAAATTCGGGGTGGTAACAAAAATAAAAGTAGTGGGCGAAACTGCATAAATACTTGATTTGGTGAGTTTTGCTCATGACTAAATAATAAATATAAAGGAGGTGTAAATATGGAACTTTTACATGAATCTGTTGATATTAATGTTACAAAAAATAGTGATACATGTACATCAACTTGTCAATGTGGTAATGCAGACATTGGGGATTAATATTGTGCATTATATGTGTTTGTTTAATTAGGAAAATGAAGCGAACAATAATTTGTAATTTATTTAATTATTGTTCGTTTTTTATGTTGTAAAGTGTAATTAATAATTTAAAATTAAATTAATTATAAATTCTAGAAACAATATTTTTATAAAGATAGTTTAATGTTAAAGTGAGTAGTAGTAATCAATATGTATGTTATAAATATATTAAACAGCTATTGACAAAAACAAAAATTTATAATATAGTTTATCAGAAAAGGCAGAAATATATTTTTATCTGCCCTGCTGTTTGATATAAGGATAGATTGCAGGGCATGATATCCATTGTTTGCTACTATAGCTCAGGAGGTAGAGCGCAACATTGGTAATGTTGAGGTCACGGGTTCAACTCCCGTTAGTAGCTTTTTGTATTTTTTGGAGGACTGTTATGAAAAAAACGTTGATTGTAGTAGATATGCAAAATGATTTTATTGACGGTTCGTTAGGTACAAAGGAAGCGCAGAACATTGTTGAAAAAGTAAAGAATAAGATTAAACAATATCATGATGCAAAAGAGCAGATTATTTTTACAAGGGATACACATAATGAAAATTATCTAAATACACCTGAAGGGAAAAAATTGCCAGTTAAGCATTGTATTATCGGTACAAAAGGCTGGGAGATTGCAGAAGGTTTAGAGGTTGAAGGTGCAGCGTATATTGATAAGCCAACTTTTGGGTGGACACATTGGAATGATATAAAAGATTTTGAAGCCATTGAATTGGTTGGGCTTTGCACAGATATCTGTGTGGTTAGCAATGCACTTATTTTAAAGGCGATGTTTCCAGAAGTGGAGATTACAGTGGATGCTAGTTGTTGCGCAGGTGTGACGCCACAGACACACAAAGCTGCCTTAGAGACAATGAAAATGTGTCAGATTCAAGTGGTTGGAGAGTAAATAAAAAATAATGTTTTCAAGGTTACAAGTAATACCCGATATTGCTTGTAACCTTTTTTGACTTTATAGGAACGTTTAATTTTTATTTTATGACAACAGCCTGATAAAAATATTTTTGATAAAAATAGGTAAAATCATCTAAATTGCGCTGTACAATACCATAAGTTGGGTCTGTAAGAGTTACAGTGTTATTTTCAAGGTCATATCCGCTTAACACAACACAATGTTCATAGGAAGGCCATGAAAAATGGCTTCCATTAGGCTGTGCAATGTCTTTATAAGTGACTTCTTTTTTATCATAGTTAAAACTTGTCCATACAATAACAGGATTGTTGTCAGACAATTCAGAAAAAAGCGTATTAACAGAAGAATAACTGATAGAATAAGCTTGTTTGTCGGATTGATTGTCTTTTAAAAAATTGTTGGCGGCAGTCACAATAGCTGGTGCAAAACACCCCATTCCGCTGGTTTGCCAAGGAGAGCCAAAAAAATAGTTGATAAACATGCCCTCGCCTGCTTCATTGCTCATGGGAAGATAATTTCTAGCGAGCGTTTCTTTATCAATGTTAAATCCTAAATAAAGAAGAACAGAGGTAAGTGATGTGATTTCACATCCTGTAGGAAGTTCAGGATTTTGATTGACAAAGGGAACATCAAGTTCAACCGATTGTTCAAAGGTGATATCATTTTCTGCTGCTGTTGTAAGAATGATATTGCTGGAATATTTTGATGTATCTACAGAAGATGTTTCCTGTTGTGATATAACGGACACTTCAAAATCAGTTGGTGTATTTCTTTTTTTGATTTCCTCAACGCATATATATACAGTGATAATAAGAGCTAAAGCAGAAGATATTAATAATATTCTTTTAAGAACAATATTTTTCATAATTTATAAATTTAAACCTTTCATTTTCATAGGTAGAGAAAACATAATATAAATTAATATAGCAATATTATTCTTTGATTGCAAATTATATATTATGGTATTATACTATAGAATGGTTGTTATTTTGATTCAATAGCAACTGTATGAAAAGAAAACGATAATCTATTTAATTTTAAGTGCTGCGTTTGATTGATATAAGATAAGGTGTATTTTTATAGAAATAAAGCACAGCAGAATGGAGGAATTTATGGTAAAAGCGATTGTTGGTGCCAACTGGGGCGATGAGGGCAAAGGCAAGATTACAGATATGCTTGCAGAAGAATCGGATATTATAGTAAGATTTCAGGGCGGAAGCAATGCAGGGCATACAATTATTAACAATTATGGTAAATTTGCACTTCATCTTTTACCATCAGGTGTGTTTTATAATCACACAACAAGTATTATAGGAAATGGTGTAGCACTCAATATACCATATTTGGTTAAAGAGATTAACAGTCTTGTAGAACGAAATGTTCCAATGCCTAAAATTCTTGTATCTGATAGAGCACAGATTCTTATGCCATATCATGTAGATTTTGATACATATGAGGAGGCAAGACTGGCAGGGAAGTCGTTTGGCTCTACAAAGTCTGGTATTGCACCTTTTTATTCAGACAAGTATGCAAAAATTGGTTTTCAGGTTAGTGAGCTTTTTGGAAGCCAGGAGGATTTAAAGGATAAGGTTGCTAATATTTGTACGATTAAAAATTGTCTATTAGAACACCTTTATCATAAACCACTTTTAAAAGAAGAAGAAATATTGAATACTTTGATGGAATATAAGACAATGGTAGAACCTTATGTATGTGATACATCAGCATTTTTACATAAGGCGTTGAAAGAAGGAAAAAGAATCCTGCTTGAAGGACAGCTCGGTTCATTAAAAGACCCTGACCATGGGATTTATCCTATGGTTACATCATCATCAACACTTGCCTCATATGGTGCAGTTGGTGCAGGTATTCCAGCAAGTTCCATTACAGATGTTATTACGGTTGTCAAGGCTTATTCTTCTGCGGTTGGCGCAGGCGGATTTGTCAGTGAAATATTTGGTGATGAAGCCGATGAGTTAAGAAAACGCGGCGGTGATGGCGGAGAATTTGGTGCTACAACAGGCAGACCAAGAAGAATGGGCTGGTTTGATGCAGTGGCAACCCGCTATGGTGTCCGAATGCAGGGAACTACACAAGTAGCACTTACGGTTATTGATGTATTAGGCTATCTTGATGAGATACCAATGTGTGTAGGATATGAAATTGATGGAAAAGTTACAAAAGATTTTCCTACAACAGTAGAACTTGAGAAAGCAAAACCAGTATTAAAAACGTTTAAGGGCTGGAAATCAGATATACGAGGAATCACAAAATACGAAGATTTACCAGTTGAGTGCCAAGCTTATATTGAAGCCATTGAACAAGAGATAGAAGCACCAATTACGATGGTTTCTAATGGTCCAGGAAGACATGAAATTATTTATAGAAAAAGTACGTATTGCAAGTAAAAAACTATAAAATTAAAGTTATATTGTAAAAAAATTTTTAGATATGCAACGTGAGAATAAGTGAGGTGAAAAAAAA
The DNA here is from genome assembly GCA_910589305.1 of uncultured Lachnospira sp. Lineage (GTDB taxonomy): Bacteria > Bacillota > Clostridia > Lachnospirales > Lachnospiraceae > Lachnospira. The sequence goes on from CAJUTV010000004.1 coordinate 78,743, forward strand.
TAAAATATGCAGTAGAATTATATTATGATGCAGAAACGGAAAAGAAACTTTTTCATTTAGCACAAAGGGTAGCTGATGAAAATTTAAGCACCAAATTTTTGGAATGGAAAACAAGACCACATCTTACATTGGCTTGTTTTAATGATGTGGATGAGCAAAAATGTATAGAGCAATTAAAAAAATTTGCACAAAATCATAAAAGATTGCCTGCATATGTTGGTTCTATTGGAATGTTTAATGATACAAAAACAATTTTTGCTTCACCCATAATGAATAAAAGTATGTATCAGTTTCACAAAGAACTACATGAGTATTTAAATGCGTTTGATACAACTGGCTGGAAATGGTATTGTCCAGATAATTGGGTACCACATTGTACGCTTGCACTTACACAAGAAGATGATGATAGCGTGTTTTATAAAGCAAGCAATTTACTTTTACATGAGTTCAAAAAAGTTAGTGGAGAATTTATTTCAATAGGATTAGTAAAAATCACATTTCCTGTAAAAGAAATATATACTGTTGAATTGTGTTGATAAATGTTGTTTTATTTGAGGGATTTTGTGGTTTTAATTATCAAAATGTCTGTTTGATGGCTGTTGCAGGTCGCTGTATGTTAATGAGAAACTCTCACCTTTATGCCATAGCATAGATTGTGAGAGTTTCTTATTTTTTGCCAGACATATATTTATAAGCTAACATCATTGCATATGCAACAATAGGAAGACCAATATCCATTATTATCAAACCTGTAAATAATTTACGCATATTTTCAGTGTCAATAAAGGATACGATTAAAGTTATAATTAAAAGGCTTATCCATAGAATAACGACTGTCAAAGCAGCAAGCCTTTTGATTTTAGAATGATTGTTCATATATAAAATCCTTTCGTTTTGTGTAAATTAAAATTTATTGTAAATTAAAAAAATATTTTCGATATAGTTGTTGTGTTGTATATATAAAGTGAGAAGCCAGAAGTTTGAAAAATAAATTTTTATAGTATAGCTTTATAAAGGCTATTATATCATAGTTTTATACAAAGCAAGAAGCCAAAAGTTTGAAAAATAAATTTTTATAGTATAGCTTTATAGAGGCTATTATATCATAGTTTTATACAAAGCAAGAAGCCAAAAGTTTGAAAAATAA